>JABSQV010000004.1 GCA_013215565.1 Myxococcales bacterium
AAGCGCAGCGAGGTGGGGCCTGCGGGCGCGTTCTCGAGCAATTCGATCACGTTGCCGAAGGGGTCGCGGCCGTAACTCCAACGCGCGGGCGACTCGCCCATGGGCGGGCTGTTGAAGCTGACGCCGTTGGCGACGAGATGATCGTAGTCCTTCTGGTAGTCGTCGGTGGCGAGCGCGATGTGGGTGATGCCGGTCCGGTTCACAGGCCGTGCGCTCTCCCCTTCCTCCGGCGCGTTGAACTCGAACAGTTCGATCGCGGAGTTGCCCTTGCGGATGATGCGCACCTTGCAGCCGGCGTCCGCCACACCGAAGGCCTCGTCCAGAGGCGGGACGCCCGACGGGATCTCCGCTTCCATCGCCACCTCGAAGCCCAGCGCCCCGCAGTAGAAGTCGAGGGCCGCCTGCAGGTCGGGCACGGCCAAGGCCGCATGGTGCACGCCGAGAATCATTGCGACCTCCTCCTCCCGAAAACAGGCAAGAGAATACCACGCGGTGTCCTTCGCGATGCCGAAACCGGATCCGTGCGCGCGGAGCAAGTTCTGATGGACTTCTCCGATCCGTCGGCCGATGGTATTTTTCGACGCTCGCCTGGGAGCGTCCCTATTCGGGGTGCAGCAGGGCGAGCCATGAGGGTGTCGATGGATCCATCCACACGCGGGAGTCGGACATGATCAAGACGCACGGCCTCAATCACATCAGTCTCTCGGTCAAGAGCCCCGAGGCTTCGCTTGCGTTCTATACGGCACTGCTAGGCGTACAGGAATATTTTCGAGACGAAAATTCGATCCAGGCCCTCGGGCCTGGGAAGCACGACGTCTTGGTGTTCGAACGCCGCCCGGACCACGGGTTACGCGGCGGCGTTCACCACTTCGGCTTCCGGCTCACCTCTCCCGACGACATCGATCTGGCGATCGCCGAGGCGAAGTCGGCCGGGGGCAGGGTGCTTCGTCACGGAGAGCACTGTCCGGGCGAGCCGTTCGTCTACGTCGCAGATCCCGATGGGTACGAAATCGAAATCTGGTACGAACCGGCCACGGCTCGACTTCCGGAAGCATAGGCGGCTCCCGTGATGCCGGTCGGACCGGCGCGGTATGGGATCGACGCCGCCGTACGTTCGGACCCTCGCCTGACTCAGTACCCCTCCAGCCTCTCTCCGCGGCATGGCTCGAGTTCCGGTCAAAGCTGTTCTGTTAGGCCGAAGGGGGTCGGGGCGGGGCCGCGGGGCGACTGAGGACCGAAGCGCCACGCCATCATTTCTCCTTCACGGTTGCCAAGGAGACCTTGAGGCAGCTTACGCCAGCGCCATCTTGTTCTCGAGCCTCGTCAGCCGCCGGACGAGGTGGAGCGAGAGCAGCGCCTCGCCGCCGCAGGCGGAGATGAGTTCTTCACAGGCCGCCCGGTCGGATTGGTCGAGGCCCGCGAACCAGTCGAGGCCCCGCTGCAGTACCCAGAGGGTGTACGCACTCGCCCCTCCGGGCACGCTGACGCCGCGTAGCTCGTTCTGGAAGCGTCCTACGGCGGGCTCGTCCGCGCCCCGGTCGGAGACCAGTGCGCCCGCGGGCCGATCCGCATTCTGGCTCGCCCAGTCGTTGAACACCTCGGCTGAGCGTACGATGCCGGCGGCAGCGTCGCGGATGCACAACCGGAGCAGTTCGACGACGGCTTCCGGCAACTCGTCGTCGGAAAGGAACGCGAGCGCCGTAGACGGAAACTCCGGCGACTGGATCTCGGGCGCGTTCATGTGCTCGGTCCAGCGGAAAACGCGCGGCGCGCGTTGTTTCATCAGACTCGACGGCACGGGATCGCGCGCGAGGTGTCCGAAGAGCGAACCCATCAAGACATGGTCCGCGATGCTCGGCAGGCCTCCGAACAGGTAGGGTTGCTCCCGAAAGTGCTTCTCGAGCAGCGCGAGGACATCCAGGTAGATTTCCTCCAACACCGGAAAGAGCTCCGCTTCGATTCCGAACTCGGCGCGCTTGCCTTCCATTCGCTCTGCGATGATCGCACCGTAGTGATCCAGCTCTTCGTCCGTCCCCTGCGGTCGAAACGAGCGACCGAACTCGCGCCCAACGAAGCCGTAGTTCTCCTTCATGAAGTTCCAGCGGTAGTGCCAGGCGACGCGGCCCAGTTCGGCATCCAGCAGAACCTCGAACAATCGAACCACCAACTGTTGGCGCGGACCGGCCGGATACGCGGGCGGGTCCGGAAAGCGCGCTTCGAGGTAGTCGAAGATTGCGACGGTGTCCTGCACCACCGTGCCGTCGGGCGCTTCGAGCTGGGGAATCCGGTGGCTCCCGCTCGTGGGTCGAACGAACTCGCGGAAACGCGGCGAGGCCGGCAGCCGCTCGACGAACGGGATCCCCTTCTTTCGGAGATAGCTACGCGACTTCGCGGTCGCGTAGGAGGCGTAAGAACCGTAGAGGATGTAGGAAGTCGCCATGTTCCGAAGCATAGGAGAAACAGGCGAGCCCATGGGCCCGCCATCCGCCTCCCGGCCAGCCCCCGCGCGATGTCCGTCTCGGGACGAAGCGGTCGACGCGGAGCTGGTGCGTGACTGCGAGCCAGGCAGGGCGGTCCTGCCAGCGTCTCGGAGGTTCGCAGCAGCCGGAGTGCCGGCTCAGTTATACTCGAGGGGGAGTTCAGCCAGAGAGGGTCCGATGTCGGAAGCGAAGCTCTCGAAGGAATCGCGAACTGTGAGCGGCCGCTGGGTCGCGCTTGCGTGGGCTGCAACGATTCTGTTCTCGTGGTGGGGGATCGGGAGCTACCTCGGGATCCTGGCAGAAGGCAACGACCGCAGCCTGATCCCGCGGGGCCCGCTGGTGCCGCCCGCGCTCGCAGTCGTGGTGAGCCTGGTCTTGACCGTGATCTGGGCGCGCGGTCTCGGACGCGACGCGGCGGCGCCCGCGCACGGCCTGGGACGGCGACGCTTCCTGGTCGGCAGTGCCACCACGCTCGGCGGGCTCGCGCTCACGCTGGTTGCCCCGATCGCCCGAAACTGGCGCTGGAAGACGATTGCGCTTGACGAGATCTTTCTGAACCAGACGCCACGCATGGCCGAGAATCCGAAGCGCGAGTGGGCGGGCGCCCGGGTCCAGGCCTACCGCCGGCTCGGCCGCACGGGCGTTGAGGTCTCTGACGTCTCCTTCGGCTCGGGGCGGATCAAGCCCGGAAAGGGCGGCGAGGCGATCGCGAGCGAAGCGATCGACCGCGGCGTCAACTACTTCGACACCGCCCCCGACTACTCAGCCACCGGCTCGGAGACCGCACTCGGTCGTGCGATGAAGGGCCGGCGCGATCAGATGTTCCTGGCGACGAAGTTCTGTAATCCGGAGGGGAACCTTCCGGCAGGCTCCTCGGTCTCGCAGTACATGAACGTGGTCGAAGGCAGCCTGAAGCGGCTCCAGACCGACTACGTCGACCTGGTGCACATCCACTCTTGCGACTCGCTCGAGCGGCTGCTCGATCCCAACGTGCACGAGGCCTTCGACCGGCTCAAGCAGCAGGGCAAGGTGCGGTTTCTGGGCTTCTCGTCGCACACGCCGAATCTCGAGCAGATCGCGAATACGGCGATCGACGACGGGCGCTTCGACGTGATGATGCTCGCCTACCACCACGGCCCCTGGCCGAATCTGGCGTCGATCATCGACCGCGCACATGCGGCCGACGTGGGCGTGGTCGCGATGAAGACCCTGAAGGGAGCCAAGCACCGCGGACTGCTCGAGTACCGCGACGAGGCGGACTCCTACAGCCAGGCGGCGTTCAGGTGGGTGCTTCAGAATCCGAGCGTCTCGTGCCTGGTCGTTTCATTCTACGCCCCGCAGCAACTCGATGAGTACCTGTACGCATCGGGAGAAGCGCCCTCCCTCGGAGACACTGCGCTGCTCGAGAAGTACGATCGCCTGATCGCGGGCAAGCACTGCTTTCAGCACTGCGGCGCGTGCCTCGACTCGTGTCCCGAGCATCTCCCGATCGACGACGTGCTCCGTTACCGCATGTATTTCGAGGACTACGGAGACGAGAAAGAGGCGCTCCGCCTGTACTCCAAGCTCGAAATCAAGGCCGACGTCTGCGCCGGTTGCAGCGCACCCTGCGCGCACGCCTGCCCGTTCGAGATTCCGATCCCCGAGCGCACCCGCGAAACGCATCGGATGCTGACCCTCGAGCGTGGCTAGAGGAGCGAAGGTCCAGGCGCCTGAGCTCGACTGGATCGGCGAAACGCAGAGCGAAGCGCACTGGGTCGAGCGCAGCTTCGTCGTACGCGGCAGCGCTGGCCCAATTCCGGGGTTTCTTCTCGCTCCGGAATCCGCAACTTCCACGACGCCGCTGGTACTGATTGGACACGGCGGCTTCGGTCACAAGCGCAAGCCAAACGTCGTGGCATTGGCGCAACGCTTCGCGCGCGAGCACCGGATTGCGGCCGTCGCCATCGACGGTCCCGTACACGGCGAGCGCCGGCCTCCCGACCTGGACCGCGCCGGGATGCAAGCGTTGCTGGCCTCGGGGTCCTGGCTCGAGGGCGCAGTCGACGGCATGGTCGCGGACTGGCAAGCCACGCTCGACGCACTGGGCCGGAGCGCGGCGATCCGCATCGGCCCTGTCGGCTACTGGGGACTCTCGCTCGGCGCGCTCTTCGGCGTTCCACTCGTCGCGGCGGAGCCGCGCATCAAGGCCGCTGTGTTCGGGCTCATGGGCACCGCAATCAACGAGCGCGAAGGTTCCTTCCAGAGCATCGACCAACGCCTGGCCCGGGACGCGGGCAGGGTGCAATGCCCGGTGATGTTCGTCCAACAACTCGACGATGAGTTTTTCCCGGCCGAGGCTCAGCGCGAAATCTACGACCTGCTCGCAACGCGCGACAAAGAGATCGCCTCGAATCCGGGGCGCCACGCCGCGCTTCCGCCCGAGGTCATCGAGCGAACCCAAGACTTTCTGGCCGAGCAGCTCTCCACGCGCGCTGCCTAGGAGCGCGCCTTCTCCAGGTAGTAGCGGACCAGTTCGAAGCGGTCGTTGCCCCAGAACATCTCATCGCCGACGAACAGGGTGGGCGCACCGAACACGCCGCGCTCGACGGCCGCGCGCGAGTCCGCGTCGAGCCGTTCGCGGAGTTCGTCCGACTGCGCGCGCTCGAGTGCAGGGTCGGCATCGAGCCCGGCGCCCGCGAGCAGGCTACGCACGAGTTCGGGATCCGAGATGTCGCGCGCCTCGGCCCAGCGGGCCCGGAACGCGGGATAGTGGAACTCTCGGAAGCGGCCCTCGTCCCCGGCGACGAGTGCCGCCTGGGTCAGGAGCCGCGGATCCTTGTGCAGCTTGCGCGCGGCGGGTGAGAACTCGGCACCGCAGAGTTCGGCCCAGTGGTGGAGATCGTTCGCGGCGTTTGCACGCTTGCGCGGTCCGAGACCCGGCGGCTTGATTCCGTCGGGCAGCGGGTTCGGGGGTGGCTCCTTGATGATCGGAAGCAGCGCGGGCCGAAAGTCGATCTCGACTCCCAGGTCCTTGAAATAGGGCTCTGCCCGGCAACTGCCGAGGTAGGCCCAGGGTCAGGCGTAGTCGAAATAGAAGGGGAGTTTCATGCGCGATTCCTCCGTCGATCCCATCGGGACCGCTCCATTCTACCCCGGCCGGCGCCGCATGGTAGGGTCGCCGCGGGAAACGGGTTTCAGGTCCAGGGAGATTCTCGATGTACTCGCGCTCCGGAGGCTACGACCGCCGAGGCCCCGGAGAGACGCGGCGAAGCTGGCGGAGTACCTTCGAATCCTTTCGCTACCCGCAGTACCGGTGGCTCTACGCGAGCAACGTGGCGTTCTTCTTCGGGATGAGCGCCCAGAGCATGATCGTCCGGCCCTGGATCGCGTTCCAGTTGACCGATAGCCCCTTGGCGCTCGGCATCATCGGAGCCATGGTCGCGGTGCCCATGATCCTGGTCGCGCCCTTCGGGGGGGTCGTCGCGGACCGACTCGAGCGTCGCAACCTGATCGTGATCGGACAGTCCGCCGTGGTCGCGAGCGAGTTCGTCGTACTCGGTCTGCTCTGGCTCGGAATCCTGCAGTTCTGGCAACTCGTGCTCGCCAGCCTCGTGATGGGCTGCGTGTTTCCGTTCACGATGCCGGCGCGCGCGGCGATCATCGTGAATATCGTCGGGAAGCGCGGCCTCGCGAACGCGATGGGCCTCTCGATGGGCAGTATGAACGCCACCCGCATGATCGCGCCCGCGATCGCGGGCGTACTGATCTGGCTGATCGACGTCGAGCGCACCTACCTGTTCGGCGTGGTGCTTTACGTGATCGCGCTGCTCTGCATGTTCGGCGTGAACCGCACCTACCCGCCCGAACGGGCAGAAGAGACCTCGGTCATGACGGACATCGCTGAGGGCTTCCGCTACATGCGAGACCACCGCGTGGTGCTGGTGCTCTTGCTCTTCGGCCTGGTGCCGATGTTCCTGGCGATGCCGTTCCAGACACTGCTCGTGGTGTTCACCGATCGGATCTGGGACGTGGGACCCCAAGGTCTGGGATTACTCCAGGCCGTGGCCGGCTTCGGCGGCTTCGCGGGCTCGATCTACGTCGCGTGGCAGGGCGAGGCCGGTGGGCGACTGCGCCAGATGATGACGAGCGTGCTCGCGTTCGGGGGCTTCGTGCTGCTATTCGCGCTGAGTCCCTGGTTCCTGCTCGCACTTCCGCTCGTGTTCGCGTCGAACATCTTTGCAAGCGTCTTTCAGACGCTCAACAACACCATGATCCAACAGTTGATCCCGGATCACGTACGCGGCCGGATCTCGAGCTTTCTGATGATGTCGTTCGGGCTGCCGCTGCTCGGGACGCTTCCGATGAGTGCTGTGGCCGAGGTCTACGGTGCGCCGGTCGCGGTCGCGTGCGCGGCTCTCTTCGCAATCGTGGTCGCAATCGCGTTCTACATATTCTCGCCGGCCCTGCGCGGAATCGCCGCCAGCATGGCCGCCGCGATGGCCGAGGTCGAGGCGAGCGAAGCGTCGGCAGAATCGGAGCCGGTCCTGGCCGGCCGCACTCGCCAGGAGTCTTCCGGGTAGGAGAGGTTTCCCCTTCCTCGGCCCGGATTTCCGAGGTATCGTATGAGCATGGTGATCACGGTCTCGCGCGAGTGCTGTGCGGGCGGTTCCTTCGTCGCCGAGGGCGCGGCCGAGGCGCTTCGCTGGCACCTGGCGGACCGCGAGTTCATCGGACAGCTCGCGCAGCGCACCGGGATCCCGGCCGACGAGGTCAGCTGGCGCGAAGAGCGCGCTCCCTCTTTCGCCGAGCGGTTCGCGCGCTCGACCGTGATGGCGGCGCCCGAGCTGTTCCCGCTGGCCGGTCAGGCCGTCGAGGGTTTCGAAGAGGAACGGCTCGCCCGGACCTCGCGCTGCGTGATTCAGGAACTCGCTTCCCGCGGCAACGTGGTCATCGTTGGCCGCGCCGCCTCCGCGGTGCTCCAGGACGATCCGGGCTGCCTGCACGTGCGCCTCATCGCCCCGAAGCCGTTCCGGGTGAAGCTCGCGATCAGAGAGCTCGGCCTCAGCGCCGACGAGGCCGCCCAGACCGTGGACGACGCCGACCGCAACCGCGAGCGGTACTACCGCGAGTACTACGACGTGGACTGGGCCGAGCCCACCAACTACCACCTGGTGTTGAACACCGAGGCGCTCGGGATCGAGGGCGCGACCGCCGTGGTGATTGCACAGGCGCGCGCCCGCTGGGCCGGGCGTTAGCGAATAGCGCCCACGCGAAGGCGCCGCGCGAGACGCGTCACCCGAAAGCCCCGGACCCGAGTCCCGGCCCTAGAAGCGGACGTCGATCTGGGACGCGTCCGACACCTGGCACTCGCCGACGCCGCCCCCGACCAGGCCCGCGTCCGGGTTGTTGAGCGTGAAGTGGCAGCGGATCGAACTGCCGCGGTTTCCAAAGAGTGTTGCGACCACCTTGCCCGAGAACAGCTGCGTGAATACGCTGATGCTGGCTCCGGCCGGCCCGTAGTTGCCGTCCGGACCCCAGTTCAGGGCGGCCCAGGAGGGGCCATACCACTGCGTGTAGACATCCGACACCACCACGTGCGGGCTGTCGGCCTCGAGCCGCACGTAGTTTCCGTTGAAATGCTCGCCGCCAGGGCCGAGCGTCGCGTGAATCGCGCCGTGCGTCAGGCCCTGACTCTCCCAGCCCATCGGCACCGACTGCGTATTCCCGTCCTTCGGAGTCCAGCGGCCGGCCATCACCCCCGTGCGCACAGGCGTCGCACAGGCCAGCACGGCCACCACAGTCAAAAGAACGAGACGGCGCATCGCGGCGCCATTCTACACAGCCGCCGCGCCTTGCGCGGATCCGCCCCGTCGCGGGCGGCTGATAGACTGAACCCGGGACACAGGGAGGATCCGCCGTGGCCACCGTGACGCATGAAGGCGCATCGATCTACTACGAGATTCACGGCTCCGGTCCAGCGATCTGCCTCGCGCACGGAGCCGGGGGCAATGCGCTCAGCTGGTGGCAGCAGGTGCCGCACTTCGCGAGAAGCCATTCGGTGGTGGCCTTCGACCACCGCTCGTTCGGGCGCTCGGTGTGCGCACCCGCCGACTTCCAACCACGCTTCTTCGCCGATGACCTGTTCGCGATTCTGGATGCAGCGGGGATCGAGCGGGCAGCGCTGGTCTGCCAGTCGATGGGGGGCTGGACGGGTCTGCGCGCGGCACTGGAGCATCCGGAACGGGTCGCGGCGCTGGTACTGGCCGGAACCCCAGGGGGCCTGTTCACGCCCGTGATCGCCGAGAACATGGCCCAGCTCGCAGAACGGCTCGGGGGTGGAGGAGTCGCCGCGACCGCCGCCCTGGCGCCTGACTTCCCGGAGCGCGAGCCGGCCCGCGCATTTCTCTACGGCGGAATCGGCAGCCTCAACACCGGCTTCGATCCCGCCCAAGGCGCGCGGCTGTTCGACGAAGCGGCCTGGATCCTGCCGGAGGCGCTCGCGGAATTCCGGGTGCCGACCCTGGTCCTGTCGGGCCAGCACGACCTGCTCTTTCCGCCCGAGATCATGAACCACGTGGCGGAACTGATCCCGGGCGCATCGCTCGAGCGCTTCCCGGAGACCGGTCATTCGACCTACTACGAAGATCCGGAACGCTTCAACGAGATCGTGGGACAGTTTCTGGCCAAGCACTGGCCGGGTGAGGGCTGAGGTGGCCGCACACAAGCGCAGCAGGTCCGTTTCGGGAGAGCACCGATGACGAGACGCGTGGTGGTGATCGAGGGCGAGGACGCAGCGCCCGAAGCCATGCGCCCCACGCTGGAACTCGTGGAACAGCTCGGACTCGATCTCGAGTGGCAGCGCCCCCCGGTCGGCGCCGCCGCGGAGCAGAGCCACGGCTCGACCTTTCCGGACGAAGCGCGCGCCGCGATCGACGCCTCGGACGCCACCTTGTTCGGCTCGACCAGCGGACCGAGTGCGCGCGCACTCTTCTATCTGCGCTGGGGACGCGGCACCTACGCGAACGTGCGGCCCGCGCGCTGGTTTCCGGGCTGCCGCAGTCCGCTGGCCGAGCCGCACGCCCTCGACTTCGTGATCGTGCGCGAGAACCTCGAGGACCTGTACGTGGGGGTCGAGGGCGATCTCGACGAACTCGCGGGCTCCAATCTCTGGAGCCGCACCGCAGGGCGCCCGATTTCGGAGCTCGGGCCGGGGCGCTTCGCGCTCAAGATCATCAGCGAGGCCGGAACCGAGCGCGTGACGCGCTTCGCGTTCGAACTCGCGCGGCGGCGCAAGGCCGAGGGCGGACGCGGCAAGGTGACGAGCGGCACCAAGCACAACATGCTCTCGCATAGCGACGGGCTGTTCCGGCAGGTTGCGGGACGCGTGGCCGAGGACTACCCCGACATCGAGTACGAGAACTTCATCGTCGACGACTTTGCGCACCGGATGATCGCGCGGCCCGGAGAACTCGACGTGGTGGTGCTGCCGAACCTTTACGGCGACATCCTGTCGGACGCGGCCGCGGCCCTGATCGGGGGACTCGGGCTCGCGCCCTCGGGCTGCTACGGCAACGACTACGCCTACTTCGAGTCGGCCCACGGGACCGCACCCGACATCGCCGGGCGAGACATCATCAACCCGACCGCCACGATTCTGGCCGCCGTGATGCTGCTCCGTTATCTGGAGTTCAACGACGCTGCCGAGTCTCTGGAGCAGGCCGTGACCCGGGTCTACGCCGCGGGCAAGGCGCTCACGCCGGACCAGGGTGGCAGCGCCAGCACGCGCGAGTTCTGTGCCGCCGTGGCCAAGCGTCTCTGATCCCGCCGGGCGGCGGCGGACCCAGGGCCGGAGCCCGCCCCGACCCACAAGCCTTCCCGACCTCTCCGGCGCGATCCGCTAGGCGTAGCGTGCGGGCGTCCACGGCACGCCGCGATCGAGCCCCGGCGGCTCGCGCCGGCGCGCGCATCAGCCGGAGGGTACCCGGCGGATCAGGACGACCCGCCCGACATGCGCCTCCGGCAAGGCGGGCCCCGCGCTGCTGAGTTCCAGCCGTTCGGCAACGCCCTGGAGAACTTCGAGACCCCGCGTGGTGCGCACGAAGCCCTTCGCGCGGAGCGGCGCGAGCGCACGGATCCGCGCCAGCAGCGCCTCGGGCTCAAGCCCATCGGGCACGCGGATCTCCTCTGCCTCGAACGCCTCGTGCCCATGGGGACGCGCGGCCCGCTCTGCACGGCTCCGCTCCGGGATCCGGCCGGGCTCGGGCAGAAACAGCAGGGCCGGATCGAACTCGCCGCGCACACAGCGCAGAATCGGGGCGTCGGGCTCGAACTCGCGCACGCGTGCCTCGATCGCGGGCAGCGCCGCTTCGGAAACCAGGTCGATCTTGTTCAGGACCAGCAGGTCGGCCGACGAGACCTGGTCCTCGAAGGTGCCGCAGAGCTCGCGCCCCGCCTGAACCTGCTCGGCGTTCACGACCACCAGCACCAGGTCCTCGCCCCGCCAGCCCGACACCGGCTCGCGCCACAGGTGAAGCTGCGTGTCGTGCGGGAGCGCAACCCCCGAGGTCTCGATCACAATCCTGTCCGGGTCGACGCGCGCACGCAGCATCTCGAGGGTCTCGATCAGCTCGTCAGAGAGTTCACAACAGACGCAGCCCCCCTCGATTTCGACGTAGTCGGCGCCGGCTCCGCCGAGAAGCGCAGCATCGATCCCGAGTTCTCCGAACTCGTTCGAGATCACGGCCATCCGAACGCCCTCGCGCCGGGCCTCGCCGAGCAGATGCGACACGAGCGTCGTCTTGCCCGAGCCCAGGAAGCCGGACACGATCAGGATCGGAACGCGGCGCGGATTTTCCATTCAGCCCTCTCGCTTCCGGCTCTCTATATACTGGGGTTTCTTGCAGCAACGCCAGATGCACGGCAGAGATCTTCCCGGCCCCGCAGTCACGGCGGCTTCGGTACAGCGGGCGCGGGCTCACGGGGCCCGCCGCTAGCTTGGCGGAATCGGCGCACACGATCGTGTTCTCCGGCGGGAAGCTCGACCGCTCGGCTCTGCTCCGTCGCGATGCCACGTGGCTCGCGCAGGCCCTCGACGCACCGGTTTCCAAATTTCTGCCGCTCTGGAAACTCCAGGTGCTGATCAAATCCGGCAACGCTCCGGCCCTGGCCTGGGCGCGAAGCGGGATCCGCGACTCCGTGGACCCGGAGAGCCCGCCGGTACTCCTGGGCGTGGCGGACGAAGTCGCGCACTTCGCCATCGACGTCTCGAAGCTCGAGGATCCCGGGGAAGAACTCGGCCTGGGCGACGCCGCGCTGTTCGCGGATCTGCGCGCGATCGCTTCCCAGTTGCCCGCGGAGGAAGCCGCGACGGCCGCACAGGCCCGCTCTCTGGTCGACTGGCACCAACGCCACCGCTACTGCGCGTCGTGCGGCGGACCGAGCACGAGCGGCGACGGAGGCTATCAGCGACGCTGCGAGCAGGGCGCCTGCGCGGCCGAGCAATTTCCGCGCACCGACCCGGTCGCGATCATGCTGGTCACCCATGCCGACCGCTGCCTGCTCGGGCGCCAGTCCGGCTGGCCGCCCGGCATGTTCTCGGCGCTCGCCGGCTTCGTCGAGCCGGGCGAGACCCTCGAGGAAGCCGTACGCCGCGAGGTCAGCGAGGAAGCCGGGATCGAGGTCGCGAGCGTGCGCTATCGCTTCTCGCAACCCTGGCCGTTCCCATCGTCGCTCATGCTGGGCTGCGTCGCCGAGGCCGCGAGCGAGAAGATCACTGTCGACTCGCAAGAACTGGAGACGGCCCGCTGGTTCCCGCGTGACGCGGTCGCGCAGGCACTGCGTTCCCCTCCGGGCCCGGAGGGGCTCTGGCTCCCACCCCCGATGGCGATCGCGCACCAACTGGTGCGGGCGTGGGTCGCGGGAAACTGAATCCGGAAAGACTGCCGCCCCGCCCCGCTAGCAGATGCGGTCGGCGTGGCGCCTGACCGAGGCCAACACGTCGTGCACCCGATCGCAGGTCTCGTGGTCGGGCGCGAGTTCCAGGAAGCGTTCGAGATCGGCCCGCGAGGAGCCGTAACACTCGAGCTGCTGGTAGACCAGGCCGCGGTCCCGGATCTCGAGCGGCGCGTCCGGTCCCAGGAGCAGAATCCGGTCGCAGGCACCGAGAGCGCGCGCAAAGTCTCGCGCCTGGATGTACGCGTTCTTCAGATTGGTGAGCATGCGCACGAGGACCTCGCGATTGTGCGCACACTCGAGCGGATCCCGGTCCAGCTTGGCGCCCCGGCCGAGCGCACGCCGGAGGCGGTCGAGGCACTCGGACTTGCTGACGATGCGCCCGAAGAAGGGGTCGATCAGGAGTTCTTCCTCTCCGACGTACTTGGCCATGAAGTGCGCCGGAAAGTTCACGCCTCGCACCGGGAGCCCGACCCGCCGGGCGACCTCGATGTACACGATCGAGAGCGCAATCGGAAGTCCGGTACGTCGCTCCAATACATCGTTCAGGAAGCTGTTCCGGGGATCCTTGTAGTCGGATTGATTTCCCGCGAAACAGCAGCGCTCGAACAGAAATTCGCGCAGGCACTCGATTCGCTCGCGTCCGCTCCCTGCCCCGGCAAGCTCGGGTCGCAGCGAGTCGGCCAGGCGATCGAGCATGCGGAGGTAGTAGTCGACGTCCAGGTCGGGGTAGGCCTCGGCTGCGATCAGCAGCGCACCCTCGTCCAGTTCGACCTTGCCCTCGGGGGCGCGCGCGAGTTCCACGAAGCGCTCGCGTACCGACCGAGAAATCGGCACGCTCTCTGCCCCTTCCCTACCCAGATCGCCCGCGAGCATCTCGTATATTGTAGACCCCCGGATGAAAACGCACACGGGGCGACTCGGCCTCATGCTGAAGTGGGCTCCGATCCACGAAGCTGACCATCTCCCACGGCCCCAGGGACTTCCGGGTCGAGGCCGCGGGAGACTCGAAGTTCGCCTCTGCCGCGGACGCGATCGTGCGGATCCAGCAGACCGCGACCCGCGGGTCCGAGCTCGATCCCTGGTACGGTCCGGCCCCGCCGGTGGGGGAATCCTCGCTCGGCCACGAGTTCCCGGGCGTCGTCGAGGAGGCCGGGCCGGAGCTTCGCCGCTGCCGACCCGGCGACTGCGTCCTCGTGTTCGGCTGCGGCCCGGAACCAGCATCGGCGCGATCGGGGTCTGCCTCGGACACCGAGAACTCAGGTCCCCCGGCGGGCCGTTGTGCGCGCTTCGCGCTCGACCTCGCCCACGAGGCGGCGGTAGCTCGCGTAACGCGAGGCCGGGATCGATCCCTGCTCGATCGCGTCCAGGACCCCGCAGCCCGGTTCGCGATCGTGGCGGCAGTCACGAAAACGGCACGCGTGCGCGGCGCGTTCGATCTCGGGATAGATCCCGATCACGAGTTCGGGCTCGAGAGCCCCCGTCTCGAGTTCCCGGATGCCCGGCGTGTCCACCACCAGCGCGTCCCCGGGAAGCCGAAACAACACCGCGCGCGCGGTGGTGTGGCTCCCGCGTCCCGCCATCGACAACGCGCCGGTCTCGATCCGCAGCTCCGGCTCGAGCGCGTTCAGAAGCGATGACTTCCCGACACCGCTATGTCCACCGAGCACTGTGCGCGCACCGCGCAGGTGCTCGCGCAGGGCGGCGAGCCCATCCCCGGTATGGGCCGAGACCGGGAAGACCGGCAGCGCCGCCGCACAGCCCGTCACCTCCTCCGGAAGCGGGCTGCCTTCCAAAAGATCGATCTTGTTCACGATCAAGATGGCCTCGAGTCCCCCGGCCCGGGCCGCGAGCGCAAAGCGGTCGACGAGACCGGGGCGAAACGGCGGCCGAATCACGGAAGCGACGATGCCGAGCAGGTCCATGTTCGCGGCGATTACCTGTTCTTCGCGCTTCAGGCGCGCGCGCCGGCCGGCCAGCGGACGCAAGCGTGCGAGCCGGGTCCGGCGCGGGCGAAGCTCGAGCACAATGCCCCGCTCGGGATCGAAGCTGACCTCGTCGCCGACAGCGAGCGCGATCTCGTGGTGCGCGTGACGCCCGACCAGCCGCAGTTCGATGACGCGGTCCTCGAAGACCACGGCGCAGCCGCCGCGGAAGACCGTGAGGACGAGGCCCTGCGGCGGATTGCTCAAGCTCGGGTGGCGCTGCTCAAATGCGCTCCAGGTAGCGTGCGCGCTCCCAGGAGGTCACGGTCTCGTCGAACTTGCGCTGCTCTGTGCGCGCGAAGTGCAGGTAGTGCTCGAGGACCTCCGGACCGAACGCCGCGCGCAGCATCTTGCTCTCCTCGGCGGCCGCGATCGCCTCGTTCAGGCTACTCGGCACCTGCGGGACACCCTCGGCCTCGTAGAGGTTGCCCTCGAACATCTCTGGTGGCTCCAGGCGCCGCTCAATCCCGTCGAGGCCGGCCGCGAGCAGGGCCGCGAAGGCCAGGTAGGGATTCGCGTCTCCGCCCGGAATCCGGCACTCCGCCCGGAGCGAGGGACCGTACCCGATGACGCGGAAGCCCGTGGTGCGGTTGTCGTACGACCAGCCGATCCCCGTTGGAGCGAAGGTCCCAGCCACGAAGCGCTTGTACGAGTTCACGGTCGGAGCAAAGAACAGCGTCGTCGCGCGCGCGTGGTGGATCAGCCCGCCGAGCCAGTGTCGGAACAGCGCCGAGGGCTCCGCGCGCGTACCCGGGATCGGGTCGCCCTCGCCCGCAAACAGGTTTCTGCTGCGCGTGTCCGCGTCCCAGAGACTCACGTGCAGGTGCATGCTGTTTCCGGCGTGCTCGGACGTCCACTTGGCCATGAAGGTGATCGCCAGTTCCTGCTGAATGGCAACGGTCTTGGCCGCTTCCTTGTAGAGCACGTGCCGGTCCGACATCTCGAGCAGATCGCAATACGCAAGGTTGATCTCGTGCTGGCCCGGTCCCCACTCGCCCTTGCTGAACTCGACCGGAATCGCGGAAGCGTCCAGCACCCGGCGGATCTCGCCCACCAGCGGCTCCACGCGAGTTCCCTGCAGGATGTGGTAGTCCTCGACGTAGGATCCGAAGGTTTCGAGATTCGTGAAACCCTTGGCGCCCGCCGATTCGTAGCTCTCGCGGAACACGAAGAACTCGAGTTCGGAGGCTCCCAGCGGCTCGAAGCCCGACTCGCGCGCGCGCTCGACCTGCCGCGCCAGAACCGTGCGCGGGGCGACTGCGACCGGCACCTCGCTGCCTTCGTCTAGCACGTCACAGATCACGATCGCCGAACGTTCGAGCCACGCCGCCTGCCGGAGCGTACGGAAGTCCGGCCGGCAGAGGAAGTCACCATAGCCGCTCTCCCACGAGGTAAATGCATAGCCCGGCACCGGATCCATCTCGACGTCGCACGCGAGCAGGTAGTCACATGCGTGCATGCCGTGGCCCACGACCTGTTCCAGAAAGAAGCGCCCGGTGATCCGTTTTCCGACCAGCCGACCGTAGAGATCCGGAAACAGCGTGAGCACGGTGTCGATCTCGCCACGGGCAACGCGGTCGGAGAGTTCGTCCAGCGTGAGCCTCCCGCTCGGACCGGGGGCCGGGGCACCCATGCTAGCTCCGCTCCGCGAGGGCGGTCCCCGCAAACGACCTCGACCCTTCGCTCTCGCCCATTTCTCCCCCTCTGTTTGCGCCCCGCGGAAGGCTATCGCGAATCTCCGCAGCCTTCACCCGGCGGCTCCAGCCGCCCGGGCCCGCCGCGCGCAGGGGGATCAGCCTGCGCATGCAGCACCGGCGGCCCCGGAACCTGATCGTCATTCTGCGCGACCGTCTCAACCGTCAGCTGTGGGGCGTGTAGGGCGGCACGGAGTTCGACACGCCCAATCCGGACCAGTTTGCGAAGGGAGCGACACACTTTGACCGCCACTCCGTCGGGGCGCTCCCCTGCATGCGGGCGCGTCACGACGTCCTATGCGGCGCGCTCGACCCCTCCTGGCAGGCTCGAGCTGCCGCCTCCAGGAGTGAGCCTGGCCGGAACCACCGGCCGCGAAGTGCACGAACTCGACGGACACCGAAAATACGCACGGACTCCCGTCGAGCCCCGAGCACGCCTGGGGCTCGGCTGACGAGAAACTGGAGCGGCCCTCGAGAGATACCACGGGCCCGCGGCGGACCTCGTCGTGACCGATTCCCGGCGCTGCGTCGCCTCGCTACGTTCCGGGAACCCTGGGCACTCACCTCGAACCGAAGCACGGCTCTGGGGGGGCGAGATCCTCTCTCGAGGGCCGCAGGGCACACCGGGGGAAACTCGAGTCGCGTGCAGCTGGGGGTGGGGCACGAGACGGATGAGCGGCCTGCAGCCGTCAGATCTTTGGTCTATTTCCTCCTGTGTTCCCCTTCTCAACCTCGCCGCAGGTGGAGGAGGGAGCGATCTCCCTCCTCCCAGGGCAGGGTCGGGAGAGGAAGTTCCTCTCCTGCCCCATCTGTGTGCAACTCGTGTACCAACCTTGCATCGCACCGACGGAAAATCCGTGCGAGTTGGCGCGCCGCTCTAGGTGCGCGAAATCCGGCGACAAATCGAAACCGAGGCGGCGCTGCGGAACGAGCGCGCCGCCATACCCGGCTTCCGGGAAAACTCTTTCAGTCCATCGAGAGGTCGCGCGCGGCCAATTTTCTCACCTCGAAGCGCGACTTCTTCCGAGCGTGGGGTCCGTTCTCCTCAGTGGTGCGGACTCAAAGATCGTCTCGCAGACGATATCCATACGAACGCACCGAAACGATGTAGCGAGGCTCCGACGAATCGCGCTCGACCAGCTTTCGCAACCGAAGGATGAAGGTATCGACGACACGCGTACGAGTTTTGGGATGCAAACCCCACACTTCCTGCAGGATCTCGCCGCGGCTCACGGCCTTCCCGCGACGCTCGTTCAGTAGGCACAGCAGTCCGAGTTCCTTGGCGGTGAGCGGCAGCCTCTCACCTTCGCGTTCGACTTCGAAGCGCTCCGGGTAGACGGCGACCTCGCCGATCCAAAAACTCTCGGACGCTCCTCGTTCCTGACTCTGGGCGCCGCGGCGCAACAGCGTGCGCATCCGGGCCAGCAGCACCGGAAGCGAGAAGGGCTTGGTGAGGTAGTCGTCAGCACCGAGGTCGAGTCCAGCGACCACCTCCCGCTCGGAGTCGAGCGCGGTGAGCAGCAGAACCGGCACGCGGCTTTCCCGCTCGCGCAGCTCTCGCAGAACCTCGAGCCCCGAAAGCCCCGGAAGCATCACATCGAGGATGATCAGGTCCGGGAGCGGCTGGCGCTGATCGAGCAGACGGGCGAGAGCAAGGTCACCCCGAGCGAGCCACTCGACCTCGTAGCCGTGTGCCTCGAAGTTGAAACAGAGGCCGCGCGCGATGTGCTCGTCGTCTTCAGCCAGCAGGACTCGTGTGCTCATCCAATTCGCCGGGGAGTCGAACGATGAAGCGGCTGCCGGTGCCCTCGCCCTCGCTCTCGGCCCGAACCGATCCGCCGTGCGCGCGCACCACGTTCCGCACGATGTAGAGGCCGAGGCCGAGGCCGCGTGTGGTCCGGACTACGTCGTTGGAAAGTCGCGAGAAGCGCTGAAAGACTCCGCGCAGAGCAGAGGACGGAATCCCGAGGCCTTCGTCGGAGAACTCGACCTCGAGACGGCGCCCCGAGACCGGCCGGATTCGGACGTCGACCCGTACCGGCCCTCGTGTGTAACGGATTGCATTCTCGATCAGGTTCCGAAAGACGACTCGAAGCTGCGCGGCGTCTCCGCGGACACTGGCCGCTGGCGAAGCCGCAAGGCGCACGGCGTCTTGCGCGAGTTCGTGGCGCTCCCGCGCATCGGACACAACCTCCCCGAGGAGCGCCCGGAGATCGACACGGTTGCGTCGCCGGGTCCGAAGCTCGGTGCGGGCTGCCGCCAGGATCTGATCGATGGTGCGCTGCAGGCGATCGAGATCGGAGCCCATGACTTCGATGAACTCCGCGCGCCGTCCCTCGTCGAGGGAGCGGCTTCCGAGGGTGTCCAGGTAGAGCCTGAGCGACGAGAGCGGGGTGTGCAATTCGTGGGTGACGGCATCGATGAAGCTCTGCTGGCGCTGATTCGTCCGGATCTCGCGCACCAGCCAGATCGTCTGGAGGATGCTCGCGGTGATGATCAGCAGGAAGAAGAGTGAACCCACGAATACGAGCAGCCAGTGGACGCCCGTGAAGCCGTCCACGAGGGTGCTGACTTCGCGCGCCAGCAGGATCTGCCAGCCGACCGTAAGGGCGATCGTGATGGCCACGAGGGTCGACGTGAGCGTAATCGGAACCGAGATCCTGCGCGGCGCCATCGGGCCACGATTCTCGCACGCGTGCCGCGTCGCGGCGAGGTTCACGGACCGGGGCCGTGTGTGGACGTTGAAGGAATCGCTGAGGCGCGTACCCTCCGCGGCCATGCTTCGAGTGGCCGTCGCAGCCTCGCCCCGGCTGCTGCTCCTCGTCCTGATGGGGAGCTTCCCGGCGCACGCCACCCTGTCCGAGGAGGAGATCCGGATTCGGAGCGCGGTCGACGCGCGGCGCGACAGCCTGCTCGCGACTCTGGACGAGTGGGTCGACCAGAACACCGGGACCTTCAACATCGAGGGTCTGCGCGCCTTCTCGCAGCGGCTGCTCAAACCGCTCGAGGAGCTCGGCTTCACGGTGCGCAGCGAGCGGGGCCCCGAACTCGACATCCCGGGGCGCGGGCGCTTCGAGACCGGACCGTTGATTACCGCGCACCGTCCCGCCCTGGAGGGGCAGGGAAATCCCGCTCACTTCCTGCTGGTCGGGCACTACGACACGGTCTTCGAGCCGGACTCACCCTTTCAACAATTCCGCCTCTCGGCCGAAAGCCCGGGGCGCGCCACCGGGCCCGGTATCGTCGACATGAAGGGCGGGATCGTGGTCATGCTCGCGGCGCTTCGGGTGCTCGAACAGAGCGGCGACCTGGGCGCGGCGGAATGGACCGTGATCTTCAACGCGGACGAAGAGATCGGATCGCTGGGTTCTCGCGCCCGGATCGAGGAGGCGGCGCAGCGCGCGACCACGGGCTTCGTGTTCGAGGCCGCCTACGAGGGCGGCGTCATGGTTCGTTCGCGCCGCGGCCTCGGGCAGTTCTACCTGACGGTCGAGGGCGTCGCTGCACACTCCGGAAGCGCCCACCAGAAGGGCAGGAGCGCGATCCGAGAAATCGTCGAGAAGGTGCGCCTGATCGAGGCCCTCACCGATTACAAGCGCGGGATCAATCTAAACGTGGGGACCCTCCGGGGGGGGACGAAGCGCAACATCGTGCCCTTTCACGCCGAGGCCTGGGTCGATCTGCGCTACGACACCCCCGAGCTAGGACGGGAAGTCCGCGCCGAGATCGAGGAGATCTCGGGACGCACCTTCGTGGAGGGGACCACCACCGAACTCTGGGGGACCCTGCACCGGCCACCCAAGATCGAGACCGAGGCCGTACGCGAACTGCTCGAAAAGCACGCAGAGGTCGCCGAGGCCATGGGGGTCCGCCCTCCGGAACCGGTCCACGCGGGCGGTGGAACCGACGGCTCGCTGATGGGGGCGGTGGGCCTGCCGACGCTCGACTCGATGGGAGCCGAGGGCGGCGACGCACATACCGACCGCGAGTTCATCGAGATCGATAGCCTGACCCGCCGGGCCGCGATCGCGGCGATTCTGATGCGGCGCCTGGCACTGGAGCGGAAGGCGCCCCAGCCCTGATGCTTCGCGCCCAGTTCCGGAGGCCGCGGCTTTACGCCTCCCGAAGCGGGAGGTAGAGTCCGGAATTCGATCTCCGTCGGTGATCGCTGGGTCCCGGCCGGTGGGGAGTGCGTGAACCCCGTCAGGTCCGGAAGGAAGCAGCGGCAGCGTCGCTCTCCAGGTGGTCGGTTGGCCCAGCGATCCTCGAGGGAGATCGCAGCGGCCGGTCCCGCTGCCGGCTACGAGCGGGCGGGTCCGGTGGAGTTGGCAACCGCCCCATGAGCTACGAAGTCCTCGCCCGCCGCACACGCCCCCAGACCTTCGACGAGGTCGTGGGTCAGCAGCACGTGACGGTCACACTGCGCAACGCGATCG
This sequence comes from Myxococcales bacterium, assembly GCA_013215565.1. Taxonomy (GTDB): domain Bacteria; phylum Myxococcota_A; class UBA9160; order SZUA-336; family SZUA-336; genus JABSQV01. The sequence goes on from JABSQV010000004.1 coordinate 20,529, forward strand.
CCTCCGGCCGTCTGCCGCACGCACTGCTCCTGGCCGGTCCGCGCGGGATCGGAAAGACGACGATCGCGCGGCTCGTCGCCAAGGCCCTGAACTGTGACGACGGCCCGACCGAAAAGCCCTGCGGTCGCTGCGGCCCCTGCCTCGAGATTTCGTCGGGAGGCTCGATGGACGTGCAGGAGATCGACGCGGCCAGCCACACCGGCGTCGACAACGTACGCGACATCATCGAGACCTCCCGCTATGCGCCCACCCCCGGAAAGCACCGGATCTTCATCATCGACGAGATTCACATGCTCTCCCAGCCCGCGTTCAACGCGCTGCTCAAGACCCTCGAGGAACCGCCCGACCGCACGCTCTTCGTATTCGCAACCACCGACCCACAGAAGATCCCGGCGACCGTGCTTTCCCGGGTGCAGCGCTTCGACCTGCGACGTCTCGGCTCCGCCGAGATGCTCGAGCGGCTGCGCGAGATCGTGCGGGCCGACGAGATCGAGATTCCCGAAGCCGTACTGCGCACGATCGCGCGCGAGGCCGACGGCAGCCTGCGCGACAGCCTGACGCTGCTCGATCGATTGCAGAGCGGGCTCGGGCAGACGATTTCGGAGGCCGACGCGAACGCCGTCCTCGATCTCGTGGACCGGAGGGTGCGGGAGGAGATTCTGACGCCCGTGCTCGCCCAGGACGCGGCCGGCGCCCTGGCCGCGGTGCGCTCGGCGATCGACAGCGGCGTCGATCCGTCGCGACTCTCGGTCGCACTGCTGAGCGACCTGCGCGACCTGCTCGTCGCCCGCATCGTCGAAGACGCGACCGACGTGATCGACGCAGCTCCGGACCAGGTCGCGGCCGTCCAGGGGCGTGCGCGCGAGCACGCCGCCGAGACCTTCCAGCAGCTGTTCCGGGTGCTGCTGCAGCGGCACCAGGACCTCGCATGGGCCCCGAGCCCCGCCCACGCGCTCGAAATGGCCGTGGCCCGGCTCGCAACGCTGCCACAGACCGAATCGCTCAGCCGGCTGATCGGGCGGCTCGAGGCGCTCGAGGACCCGGATCGCGAACCGCCGCCCGGATCCCCCCCGCGCCCGGGGCGCACCGCGGGCGGCTCTACGCGCGGCGACAGCACGGGGTCTCGCGCCGGCCGCGGCAGACCGCAGTCCTCGGGCAGACGGTCGAGCGCGACGGCCGCCGGACCCCGGATCGCGGAAACCGGCCCGGCAGACGCCGCCCGAACCACGCGCGGCGAGCGGGAGGCCCGGATCCGGAGAGAGGCGAAAGCCCACCCCGCGGTCCAGCAGGTGATCGAGTCGCTCGACGGAGAACTCCGGGAAATCCGCATCGCGGAGGCGAGCGAGCGCCTGTCTGCTACGGCGCAGCCGGAAGACGAGATCGATGGCTGAGCCCTTCGACATGAATCAGCTGTTCCGCCAGATCCAGGAACTCGGCGGAAAGATGAAGACCGTGCAGGAGACGCTGCGACACCGCACGGCCGAAGCGACCGTGGGCGGCGGGATGGTGAGGGCCGTCGTCAACGGCAAGCTCGAACTCGTCAGCATCGAGATCGACCCGCAGGCGGTCGATGCCCGGGATGTCGAGATGCTTCAGGATCTGGTCGTGGCAGCGGTCAACGAGGCACACCGGCGCGCCCAGGCACTCGTGCAGGAGGAGCTTCAGCAGGCGACGGGGCTCCCGCTCGGCGCACTCGGGGGCCTGCTCGGCGGTACGCAATGACACAGCTGCTGACCCCGATCGAGCGCGTCGTAAGCGCCCTGCGCCGCCTGCCCGGCATCGGAGAGAAGACCGCGACGCGGCTCGCCTACTTCCTGCTGGCCGCCCCTGATCCCGTAGCCTCGGACCTCGCGGAGGCGATCGTACGGCTCAGGAGCGACGTCGTGATCTGCGAGCGCTGCTTCACCCCCTCTGAACGGAGCCCGTGTCCGATCTGCACCGATGAGAACCGGCAGGGCCGCCAGGTTTGCGTAGTCGAAGAGCCCGCAGATCTCGCGTCGATCGAAAGGGCCGGCAACTTCCAGGGGCTCTACCACGTGCTCGGGGGTACCCTCTCTCCGCTCGATGGAATCGGGCCCGACGCGCTTCGGATCGGGCCGCTTCTGCAGCGGGTTCGCGCGGGCGAAGTGGACGAAGTCATCCTGGCGACGAATCCCAACCCCGAGGGAGAAGCCACGGCGCTGTTCGTGGCCGACCAGCTCCGCGACTGCGAGGTGCTCGTCACCCGGATCGGCTTCGGAATGCCGCTCGGAGGGGATCTCGAGTACGTCGACCGGGTCACCGTCCGCAGGTCCCTCGAGAACCGGCGCGCCTTCGGGGCCTGAACGCGAGCCTGGGGCCGCGGGGCTCAAGATCCCGTCCGGACGGCCGATCTCCCATTTTGTACACCTCTCTGCGAGGGGCGTGAGGTATACTTTAGCGATCGATGGGGGAGCATTTCCTGAGCAATGTCGATTGCTTAGGAACAGGTACCGCGGCCGCGGGCAGGGCCAGCGCAGCGGTGCGGCCCGCTTTACAGGACGGTTTCGAATGTCTCTGAGTCCGCAATTCGTGCTCTACGAAGACGACCACAGCCGCATTCAGTCCGCGGCGGATCGGCTTGTACACGACGCGAACGCAAAGGCGGTCTTTCTCGTTGACCGGAACGGACAGTTGGTGGCCGAGTCCGGGGAGCTCGGCGACATCGATACCATCTCGCTGGCCTCGCTCGTGGCCGGGAACATCGCAGCCTCGGGCGGACTCGCAAAACTACTGGGAGAGCGGGAGTTTCCGACGCAGTTCCACCAGGGCGAGCACGACAACGTACACGTCTCGCTGATGGGCGGACGCATCATCCTGGTCGTGATCTTCGACGAGCGCAGCTCGCTCGGTCTCGTGCGCCTGCGCGCAAAGAAGGCAAACCAGACCCTCGGGGCGCTTTTCGAGGAGCTGTTCCAAAAGGGCGAAGCAGAGTTCGAGACCGAGGACCCGAGCGCAGCCTTTTCCATGATCACGGCAGAAGACATCGACAATCTATTCTCTGACTGAGGACCCATGGCCTTCATCAACTATTCTGCGCGCGAGATCAACTGCAAGCTCGTCTACTACGGGCCGGGACTCTGCGGCAAAACAACGAACCTGCAGCACATCTACGAACGCACGGCGGATTCCGCGAAGGGCAAGATGATCTCGCTCGCGACCGAAACCGAGCGGACGTTGTTCTTCGACTTCCTGCCACTCGCCCTCGGCGAGGTGCGGGGTTTCAAGACCCGCTTTCACCTCTACACCGTCCCCGGACAGGTATTTTACGACGCGAGTCGCAAACTGATCCTGAAGGGGGTCGACGGCGTGGTATTCGTGGCAGACAGCCAGGAAGAGCGCATCGAGGCCAATCTCGAGTCGCTCGCGAATCTGGAGCAGAACCTGCTCGAACACCATTGCTGTCTCGCAGAGATTCCCTGGGTCCTGCAGTACAACAAGCGAGATCTACCGAACGCCGTTTCGATCGAGGAACTCCGCAACGAACTCAACCCCGACGGCAAGGTCCTCGAGTTCGAGGCTTCGGCCGCCAGCGGGGAAGGCGTGTTCGAGACCCTCAAGGCCCTCGCGAGGCTGGTCCTGCACGACCTTCGCAGGCGTCAGAGCTAGCTCCGCAGGGACCGTCCGGATCTTCCAGATCCCGCCGCGTCGGCATCGAGGCGGCCGCACCCGGCCGCCTCGTCGAGTCCGAGCCTGCGCGAAGCGCCTGCCCGAGCGCGCGCGCGAGCGGTTCGCCGGCAGCCAGCGCCACGGCGAGCGCCCCGTTGAACGCATCGCCGGCCCCGGTCGTATCCACAGCCTCGACCGCGGGCGCCGGAAGATGCTCGAACCCCGTGGCTCGAACCCAGACCACTCCCCGCGCACCCAGGGTGACGAGCACATCGGAGCCCGTCTTCTCGCAGAGTCTCGATCCCGCGGCCGCGGCCGATTCAACGTCGGTCACGGGGTGCCCGCAGAGCAGCGAGGCCTCGCTCTCGTTCGGGGTGAGAACGTCGACCTTGCGAAGCATTTCCTCGGGAAGCGCGCGAGCGGGCGAGGGGTCGAGAATCGTGGTGCAGCCGCTCTCGCGTGCCAGGTCGAGCGCCGCGTCCACGGTCTCGAGCGGCAGCTCGAGTTGCACCAGCAAGACCGACGACGCGCGAAACGCGTCTGCGGCGCCCCGAACCTGTTTCGGTGTGACCTCGCGATTTGCGCCCGGGAAGACCGCGATCTGATTCTGTCCGGTCTCGCCCGACACCACGATCGCGGCCATCCCGGTTGCCGTGTCAGGGGCCCGCTGCAGGTGTGCGAGATCCACGCCGGCCTCGGCCAGCGCCCGTTCCGGAACCTCGGCGAAACGGTCGTCACCGAGCCAGCCGACCATGCGCACGCGGGCACCGAGACGAGCGGCTGCGATCGCCTGGTTGCAGCCCTTCCCGCCGGGCCCGATCTCGATCGCGTCGGCCCTCACGGTCTCGCCCGGCGCGGGAAGCCGACTTGCGCGCAGAGTCAGGTCCACGTTCAGACTGCCGACGACGACGATGTCCGCCATGCCCAGACCTTAGCTAAGATTGCGGTGTGAAAGAGCCGCGTGTGGTCGAGGTCGCGATTCCGCTCCCCGTCGACGCCACCTACGATTACCTACTCCCGGACGGAATCGAGGTCGCGCCCGGCTGCCGCGTCATCGTCCCCTACCGGGGTCGTAAACTGGCCGCCTTCGTGCTGCGCGTGAGCCGGGCGCCGAACAGCGCCGCGCCGGCCGAGCTGCGCTCGGTCGTCGGCGCGGTCGACCCGGAGCCGGTCCTCGGCCCGGAACTCCTCGAGGCGGTGCTGCACGCGGCGCGCGAGTCTCTGTGCCCGCCCGGGATCGCGCTACGCGCCGCGATCCCGCCCGGAACCGAGCCGCGTAGCGGGCGCAGGCTGGAACTGCTCGACCCTGGACGCCGGGCGCTCGAGAGAGGAGAAGCGCGCGGCAGCTTCGGCCGGATCCTGTCGGCGATCGGCCGGGGGCCGGTCCACGAGGAGGCGCTCGGGGCCCGCTTCCCGGCGGCGCTGCCGTTGCTCGACCGCCTGGAGCAACTGGGCTGGATCTCGCGCACCGAGACGACCGATCCGCCCCGGGTGCGGCCCCGGACCGAACGGGTCTTTCGGATTCGGGAGGGCCTCGATCTGGACGAGGCACTGGCGACGCTCGGCCGCGCACCGCGCCAGCGGGCAATCCTCGAGGCCCTGGCCGACGCGCCATCTCCACTCTCTGCTTCGAGCGCTCTGGCTGCCCTGTGCGAGCGCGGACTGGTGGTCGGCGAGCTCCGGGAGGTCCGGCGGACCGAGGTTCCGCCCGCGCTCGGCCCCGATCCCGGAATCCCCGAACTCACCCCGCACCAGCGCGAGGCCACGGGACGGATCCGGGCGGCGATCGCTTCGCGGGAGGGAAGGGAGTTCCTGCTCTACGGAATCACGGGCAGCGGCAAGACCGAGGTGTACCTGCGTGCGACCGCGGCCGCGCTCGAAGCGGGGCGGACCGCGATCGTGCTGGTTCCCGAGATCTCTCTCACGCACCAACTGGTGGACCGCTTCCGCGCGCGCTTCCCAGACCGGGTCGCGGTGCTGCACAGCGGGCTCTCTGCCGGGGACCGCTTCGATCAATGGCGCGCGATCCACGCCGGAGAGTTTCCGATCGCGATCGGGGCGCGATCGGCCGTGTTCGCGCCGGTCAAGAACCTGGGACTGCTCGTGATCGACGAGGAACACGACGCCGCCTACAAGAACACCGAGACGCGCTTTCGCTACCACGCACGGGAGGTGGCGCAGTTCCGGTCCCGGGCGGCGAACTGCCCGCTGGTACTGGGTTCGGCGACACCCGACATCGAGACCAGCTACCGGTCCACCCGCGGCGAGATCGAACGCCTCAACCTGCCCTACCGGATCGCACGTCGGCCGCTGCCCGAAGTCGAGATCGTCGACATGCAGCGGGAGCCTCGCCAGCGCGGCCGGCCGACGATCCTGTCGCGCGCCCTCCGGACCTCGCTTTCCCAGGCCCTGGCCGCGGACCAGCAGGCGATCCTGTTCCTGAATCGCCGGGGCTTCGCCACGCTCGCCTACTGCTACGCGTGCGGCCACGGGATGCGCTGCAAGCACTGCGAGATCAGCCTCGTCTATCACACGACCGGGGGCCCGCATCGGCCCGAGCGCCCGGAACAGGGCGTGCTCCGATGCCATTACTGCGGGTTCCAGGTCGAGCCGAGTTCTCGCTGCGAAGCCTGCGGGAGTCCCGAGGGCACGCTGTTCGGGTTCGGGACCGAACGCGTCGAGGAAGAAGTAACCGCGATGTTCCCCCGCGCGCGGGTCGCGCGCCTCGACGGGGATACCTCCGCGGCGAAGGGCGCCCAACGCAGGATTCTGGGTGATTTCCACGCGCGCGAGACCGACGTCCTGATTGGCACGCAGATGGTCGCCAAGGGCCACGACGTGCCCGGCGTGACGCTCGTCGGGGTCATCGCTGCAGACCTGGGACTGCAGTTCCCGGACTTCCGAGCGGCCGAGCGAACCTTCCAGCTCCTCACGCAGGTGGCGGGCCGGGCCGGCCGGGGCGACGAGGCCGGGCGCGTCGTGATCCAGACCTGCTTGCCCGACCAGTACGCGATCGCGCTCGCCCGCACGCATGACTACCCGAGCTTCTTTCGCGAGGAACTCCGGCACCGAAAGCCTCACGGCTACCCGCCGTTCCGCGCGCTGGCGCAGCTGCTGCTGGCGGGCAAGCGGGAACACGAGGTGGAGTCGGCGGCCCGCGATCTCGCACAGCTTGCACGAAGCCCCCGCCGCGCCGGCCCGGATGCGGATCCGGTCGAGGTGCTCGGACCCGCGCCGGCACCGATCGCGCGGCTTCGGGATCGCTTCCGCTGGCAGATCCTGCTGCTCGGTCCGCGCTCACCCACGCACGAGGTCGCCCGGGAACTCTCCGAGCACGCGCAGGGCCGCTTTCGCGGCGTTGTGACCCGGGTCGACCTCTCCCCCCTCTCGATGCTATGACTGAGCCAATATGATTCTCGAGGTCTTGCAGTTCCCCGATCCCCGCCTGCGCGAGAAAGCAGCGCCGGTTCGGAAGGAAGCGCTGGACACCGAGCTGCGTCAACTCGCGGCAGACATGGCCCTGACCATGTACTCGGAGCCCGGCATCGGGCTGGCCGCAACCCAGGTGGGAGTCGCGCTGCGGCTGACGGTCATCGACACGGACTGGGCGACCGAGGACGGCGAGCGGAACCTGCGGGTCCTGGTCAACCCCGAGATCGTCGAGCGGGAAGGTCGCGCGGTCTCGGAGGAAGAGGCCTGCCTGTCGGTCCCCGACTTCACGGCCGACGTGGACCGGGACGCCCGGGTCGTGGTGCGGGCCCGCAACCTCGACTGGGACGAAGTCACGATCGAGGCCACGGGTCTCGAAGCTTTCTGTCTGCAACACGAGATCGACCACCTCGACGGCGTGCTCTTCATCGACCGCATCAGCCGGCTCAAGCGCGACCTCTACACGCGCCGGCGCAAGCGGCAGCTCCGCCGCGAGCGGGAGAGCGCGACCTCCGCCGTAAGCGCCGAGGAGTAAGGCAGCCGCGATGCCGGATCCGCCGGCACTGCGGGTGCTCTTCTTCGGGACGCCCGAGTTCGCGCTGCCTAGCCTGCGAGCGCTCTGCGCGAGCCGTCACCAGGTCGTAGGCGTGGTCTCGCAGCCCGACCGCCCCCGCGGCCGCGGGCACAGGCTCGAGCCGACCCCGGTCCGCGCCGAAGCGGAGCGCCGCAGCCTGCCGGTCCTACAGCCGGAGCGGGTGGGCGACGCGGCGGCGCTGGGGTGGATGCGAGCGCGGGCCCCGGATCTTGGATGCGTCGTCGCATTCGGCCAGTTTCTCCCCAGACCCGTTCGCGAACTTCCGCAGCACGGCCTGATCAACGCACACGCGAGCCTGCTCCCGCGCTACCGGGGTGCGGCTCCGGTCGCCCACGCGCTGCTCGGCGGCGAGCAACGCACCGGGGTCACGATCATGCGTATCGAGAAGGCGATGGACGCCGGCGACCGCTGCGCGCGCCGCGAACTCGAGATCGAAGCCGGCGAGAGCGCGGGCAGCCTGGAAGAGCGCCTGGCGGAGCTGGCCGGTCCGCTGCTGGCGGAGAGCGTGGACCGGATCGCGGAGGGGACGGCCGTATTCGTGCCCCAGGACCCGGCCGAGGCCAGCTACGCCCCGAAGCTCACGCGCGCGTTCGGGGAGCTCGACTGGAGCGCCCCGGTCGAGGCCGTGCTGCTTCGCATCCGGGCCGCGACGCCGCGCCCAGGGGCCCGGGCCCGGCTGCGCGGTGCGGGTCTCGACTTCCGGATCCTGAAGGCCCGCCGGTTTGGCGGGCCCGCACCGGATCTACGCCCGGGGGCCGTGCTCGGACACCCGGGGACACCGGACCCGGCCCTGCTGGTGGGCGCGCTGGACGGCTGGGTCGAGGTACTTAGACTTCAGGTGGCGGGACGTCGACCGACTGCGGCGGCCGCATTCCTTCGCGGCGCCCGGCTTTCCGAGGACGAGGAGATCGAAGCGAGATGAACAACCTGAAAACCGGGCTCCTGCTCACGCTGCTCACCTGCCTGCTCGTGTTCGCCGGCTACTCGTTCGGCGGCCAGAGCGGAGCGCTTCTCGCCTTCGGGCTGGCGCTCGCCATGAACGCCTTCGCCTACTGGGGAAGTGACCGCCTGGTCCTCCGCCTCTACAAGGCGCGGGAGATCCAGGAGCCGGACGACCCCGAACTCTACGCCGTCGTCGCGGACCTGGCGCAACGTGCAGCGATCCCGATGCCGCGCATCTGCGTGATTCCGGGCCCCGCGCTCAACGCATTCGCCACCGGGCGAAACCCCTCTCACGCCGTGGTGGCGGTCACCGAAGGCCTGAGGCAGCAGCTCGATCGGCGGGAACTGCAGGGCGTGCTCGCCCACGAACTCTCTCACGTGAAGCATCGGGACATCCTGATCGGCAGCGTGGCTGCCACCGTCGCGGGCACCGTCGCGATCCTGGGGAGCATGGCGCGCTGGGGCGCGATCTTCGGCGGGTTCTCGCGCGATGACGACGGCCCGGGGGGAAACCTGCTGGTGATGCTGGTCGTGACCATGGTCGCGGGCCTCGCCGCCTCTCTGGTACAGATGGCGATCTCGCGCTCGCGAGAGTTCGAGGCCGACGCGGGCGCCGCGCGCCTGCTGGGTGATCCAGGCGGACTGATCTCGGCGCTGCGCAAGCTCGAGCTCGGCTCCGAGCACATCCCCATGCAGGCGAACCCGGCAACGGCCCACATGTTCATCGTGAGCCCACTGCGGGGCCGCCGGCTCGCGACGCGCATGTTCCGAACCCACCCGCCGATCGAAGATCGAATCGCGAGGCTGTATGCCAGCGTCGGCATCCGCTGAGACCGAACGGGAGTCCAGCCGGGCCCCGGGGCATCGAGCCGGGAGACGCGCTCGACTATAGTGCCTGGGGCGACCTCGGAGAGGAGGGTCTCGACGTGAACACCCGGCCGCCCGCGAAGCCTCCCGGCTTCGCGAAGAGCACAGGAAGGCGCGCGCGAGGCCTCGCCCCGCGAGGCGCTCCCGGGACCCGGGCCCCGGAGACCAGACTGTGAGCCGCTTCCGGATCGCGCCCTCGATCCTGTCGGCCGACTTCGGTCGACTCGCTGAAGAGGTGAAGGCGGCCGAGGCGGCCGGCGCCGACTGGCTCCACATCGACGTGATGGACGGCCACTTCGTGCCCAACCTCAGTCTGGGCCCGGACGTCACCGCCGCAATCGCGCGCGCCACCAGCCTGCCGGTCGACGTGCACCTGATGATCGAGGAGCCCGAGCGCTACATCGAGCAATTCGTCGGCGCGGGCGCAGCCTCGATCGGCGTTCACGTCGAGGCCTGCACGCACCTGCACCGCACCCTGCTGCAAATCCGCGAAGCCGGCGCCCGCCCCTGTGTCGTGCTCAACCCGGCAACCCCGGCAGCCGCGCTGGACTCCGTGCTGCCGGAGGTCGATCAGGTACTGGTGATGACCGTGAATCCGGGCTTCGGCGGCCAGTCGTTCATCCGCAACACCCTCCCCAAGATCCGCCAGCTCCGGCGCTCGGCCCGGCAGCTCGGCGACAGCCTGGACCTGGTGGTGGACGGCGGGATCGGTCTCGACACGGTCGAGGAGGTCGCACTCGCGGGCGCGAATGTGTTCGTCATGGGGTCGGCCTTCTTTGGGTCTCCCAACCTAAAGGAGTTCGTGCAGCAGGTCCGGGCAAAGCTCGGCCCGCTCGAGAACCCCTAGGACCTCCGAATCTCGTCGCTTCGGGCCCTTAGCTCAGTGGTTAGAGCGGCCGGCTCATAACCGGTTGGTCCCAGGTTCGAGTCCTGGAGGGCCCACACCTCACCCGGCACACCGAACGGGCACACCGCGTCCGGGCACGATCGATGCTACCTGTGTTCCCCCGGGTCGCCGGAAGGCACCGTTGGGCCTTCCCGAGGCAACCGAAGGTCGCGGGAAGCCCGAAAGGATCACAGGAAGGAAACTAATCTGCCCTGATGTGGTATTTTATACACATCCTAGGGGTCGTGAGGGGCGTAGGGGCCAGATCAGGCCCCGACGCGCTCCGTATCAGAAACTCCGAACGATCAGACAACCCCGCAGGAGGGACGACAGCCTAGATGGCGGACCAGGAAGCGTATAGAGAGACCGAGGAGCCTAGCGGTCTCGACCTGCAGCGGATTTTCGAGGCGCTTAAGCGCCGGCGGCGCGTCATGCTGCTCTGCTTCCTGGCCGCACTTCTGGTTGCACTGACGGTTCCCTTTCTGCTGCCCGCACACTACCGAGCGGTCGCGACCGTATCCTTCGAGCGGCCTCCGGCCGTGCTGATGTTCGGCGTGGACTTCATGCCACAAGCGGGCTACAAGCCGTCGGCCCGCACCTCGCCGCTCGCCCAGATGATGGCACTGGCCGAATCCAGCACGGTCCTGGGCCGGGTCGTGGACGCCAGCCCGGATCTCGGGATCGAGGTCGAGCCGACAGACCTCTGGGGACGCCTGCGGGTGCAGGAACGTTTGAACTCGGTCGCAAACTGGGGCCTGACGCCCGAGGAGACGTCGGCCGATCAGGAACGACAGGCCAAGATCGGAGGACTCCGAAGCAGCGTCGAACTCGGAGACGTGGGGAGGAGCGGTTCCATCCTGGGAATTTCCGTCGGACACGCCGACGCGCAGGCAGCCGCGGCGCTGGCCAACGTCGTGGCTGAGTCGCTGGTCGGATATCTACTCGAGCAGCGGAACGCCGCTTCCCGGACCGCGATTGCGTGGCTCCGCCAGAAGAGCAGCGAGCTGCGAGACGAGATCCAGAGGCGCGAGCAGGTGCTGGTACGGCTGGCCGCGGACGCCGAGCTGCCCGTTGGCAGTACGAACGCGACCGAGAGCTCCCTCCAGCGCCGCGTCGGCGAAGAACTGGGGCAGGCGCGCCTCGCTCTGCTCGCAGTCGAGCTGCAGCTCTCGACCCTCCAGCCCAAGGTTCTCGCGTGGGCCGGAGCCTCGACGGACGCAGAGACCGCGTTTCGGAGCCTCAAAGCCCTTCGAAGACAGTACCTGGATGCCCAGAAGGAACTCGAAGGGCGTCGGTCGCGCCTGACCGAGAGCAACCCGGCGGTACTCCGGCTGCGAACTCACATGGAAAAGCTGGAGCGGCAACTCGCGGAGGCCGGAATCTCGAACGACGGCACGGAACCGGACTGGCTCGCCCAGTATCGAGCCCTGACCCTCGCACGCGAGGACCGGGAAGCCCGTGTGAGGGTACTCGAGGACAGCCTGGACTCGTTCCTGGCCGATCCCGAGAACGAAGTGGAGGGAGCGGTGATCGCCGAGCACCAGCGAACGCTCCGGCAACTCGAGATCGACCGCAAGTTGCTCGAGGTGGTCCTGACGCGGCTCAACGAAACACTGCTCAGCGCCGGAACCGACCACGGATCGGCGACCATTCTGGATCGGGCGGTCGCGCCAACGCTCCCCGAGAGCCCAAATCGACCTCGCGCGATCGGACTCGGCCTGGCGCTTGCCGTGGTATTCGGGGTTGGCATGGGACTGTTCTTCGAGTTGATCGACCGCAGCGTCTACGACGCGAGCGAGGCAGCCCGGGAACTCGGGGCTGCCTACCTGGGTTCGATTCCGAACGTCTCGGGCGCGATCCCGCCGGAGAAGCAAGCACTCAGACAGGACGTGTCGCCAGCGGGGGAGAGTTTCCAGAACCTTCGCACCGCCATCCAGTTCCAGGCAGGCAGCCGCGAACTGCGCTCGCTCTTGATCACGAGCGCGGTCATGGGCGAGGGTAAGACCACGCTCGCCGTGAACCTCGCAACCAGCTTTGCCTCGGCACAGCGCCGGGTCGTGCTGGTCGACGCCGATCTACGGCGGCCGCGCGTTCACGTCGCGACGGGCGTGGATCGAGAGCCCGGCCTGGTCGAGGTGATGCGTGCGAAAATCCCGCTCTCAGAGGCGATCCGAACGCCCGAGGAGTTCGACTTCTCCGTGCTCCCGGCGGGCGAGTCGCCGAGCAATCCGCCCGAGCTATTGAACTCGGATGCATTCGGCCGGATCCTGACGAACCTGGTACAGCAGTTCGACCTGGTCGTGATCGACGCACCCGTGCTGCTCGCCGTCTCGGATGCGCAACTTCTCTCCTCCCGCGTCGACGGGACCCTGGTAGTCCACAGCCCAGGCGCAACCGACCGGCGGGCGTTCCAGAGAATGCGCGTCAACCTGGAGCGAGCCCGGGCACAGGTTCTGGGGCTGGTGTACAACAAGGTCGCCACGACGGATCCGGACCCGTACAAGGAGTACCCGCACGAGCCGGCCGAGAGCGACGAAGCCGGACCTAGAGACGGTGCGACGAACGCCTAACGGCCCGCGAAATCTTCAGCTTCAGAATTGGGTGCACGGCATCGGCGCTGAAGCCGGCGACGTAGCCGTCGAGATCGGCCGACCGGGCGCATGACTGACTTCTACCCGCTGCCCAAGTTCGACACGAGCCTTTACAACCAGACCCTCTTCGACCCGTTGGGCCTTCTGGTGGTGCTCATACTGGGTCTGGCGACGCTGCTGGTTCCACGGCGCTGGGCCGCGCTCCCGGTCTTGCTGACACTCTGCTTCGTATCGATGCGCCAGCGGATCGCCGTCTTCGAACTCGACTTCGGCGTCGTCCGGATCCTGGTCCTGTTCGGCTGGGTACGACTTCTCGCACGAGGCGAGACCGCTCGCATGAGATGGATCCCGCTCGACACCGCGGTGGCCGGCTTCGGCATCTTCTCCGCGATCGCCTACGTGCTGCGGAAAGGGGCCTTCGGCGCCGTCATCTACCAGTCGGGAACACTCTTCGACCTGTACGGCATCTACTTCATGTTCCGGAACATGCTCGGCGGCTGGAGAGATATCGAACGTATCGTCACTGCCCTGATGTGGATCAGCATTCCGACCGCCGTGCTGTTTGGCATCGAGTACTGGACGGGACGCAATCCCTTCTACGCGCTCGGAGGGGTGGCAGAGTTCACGACGATCCGGGAGGGCCGCGTGCGTTCCAGCGGCGTCTTCTCCCATCCGATCCTGGCGGGCTGCTTCTGGGCGTCCCTGGCGCCGCTCTTCGGCGCAGCATGGTGGAGGGACCACGGTGCGCAGCGCGCACTGGTTCCTGTATCCCTCATCGCGGTCACGGCCATCGTCTACTTCACGGCGTCGAGTACGCCCATCATGCTGCTGACGACGGCGGTGGTGGGCTCCCTGGCCTGGCCGCTCCGCGGCTACATGCGTGAAGTTCGCTGGACCATCCTCGCCGTCACGATCGGACTCCACCTGGTGATGAAGGGGCCCGTCTGGCACCTGATCGCAAGGCTCGACGTCGTCGGCGGTTCGACCGGCTACCACCGCTACAGCCTGATCAATCAGGCGATTAACCACTTCGGCGACTGGTTCCTGCTTGGCACGGACCTGACCTATCAGTGGGGCTGGGGTATGGGTGACGTGACCAACCACTACCTCTACGTCGGGGCGCAGTCCGGCTTCTTTGCGATGGCCCTGCTGCTGCTACTGCTGGTGCTGGCCTTCCAGCGCGTCGGCCGGCTGCGTCGGGTGGTGGCTCCGAACCTGCGATACGTGGTGCTCTGCTGGGCCCTCGGCGTGGCGCTGTTCACCAACCTGGTCGGCTTCATGGCCGTCGCGTACACGTCGCAGCTGATGGTGATGTGGCACTTGCTGCTGGCGCTGATCGCCGCGCCTGCGATGAGCCCTCAGCCCATCCGGCGCCGTGTCCCGGCTCCGCGCCCGCTCGAAGCCTATTGAGCTCGAGACCCGGCCGGGCCGCGCACAGCCGGGGCTATTCGATCCCCAGCCTCGCCATACGCCCGCGGAGCCGGCCGCGGCTCATTCCGAGCGCCCGCGCCGTTGCGGAAACGTTCCAGCCGTGCGCGTTCAAGGCCTCGACGATCTGCTCGCGCTCTTTCCGCTCGTACCGGACACTCGGTTTCGACTCCATCCGAGACAGTTGCAGCGCACGGTCGACGTCGTAGCGGTCCAGGGTGCGTCGCGCTTTGGAAAGGATCGCCATGCGTCGCACCGTGGACTGGACCTCGCGGACGTTTCCGGGCCATGGCTGCGCGCGAAGCGCCTCGTAGGCACTCTCTTCGAGTACGTAGGCATCGCCTCCCCGACCCTCCCAGATGCGCTGGAGTTCGAGATCCGCGAGCGGTCCGATGTCCTCCACACGCTTGCTGAGCGACGGCACCTCGATCGGCAACACGGAGAGGCGGTGCCAGAGTTCCTCGCGGAAGTACCCTTCCGAGATCAGCACCAGCAGGTCCCGTCGGCTCGTCGCCACAACCCGGAGCCGCTCGGACGCACAGGCATCGATGATCTCGACGAGTTTCGCCTGGACCTCGTCCGAACCGTCCGAAACCTCGTCCAGGAGCAGTGTCCCGCCGCACGCCTCGGCCACGAACTCACGCCAGTGCCGCTCCGGAGTCAGGCCGGTTCCCGAGATCGAGCCGGTAGACACGACGACGAACGGTCCATCGGGGGTGTAGCCGGCCCGATGCAATGCGCGCGCAGCCGCCTCCTTCCCGGCTCCAGTCGCACCCGTGATCAGGACGGGATCGGGTTCGATCGCAAACTGCGCAACCAGGCGGCGCACCTGATCGATCGCAGGACTGGTCCCGACCAGAAGCTCTCGCTCCTGACCGCTGCCGCGCGGGGACTCCCTGAGGCGCGCATTCAGCCAATGTGGGTTGGCGGGACGGGTGGTTAGGTTTTGCATATTCGTCGAGATCCAGGGGCTCGGAAGATGATTCATCGCAGCCTGAGGCCCGGCAGCTCGGACCGGAGCAGTCCGTTCGAAGTTTCGTGCGGAGAGGGCCTGCGGATGGGACGGCCGCACCTGCCTCGAGCCCAGGAGGCAGTGCTCCCGATGCTTCTGTCCACGACCCCGCCTGTCTCCGATCCTGCGCCCAACAGTCTGCCCCTAGCCCAGGAAGGATTGTGCAAAACCCGTTCCAAGTGCTTCCGCTACCACGGAACCCGGCGACAGGAATTTGACAGCGGCGGTTCACGAACAGAATCCGCCGGTTCCTCGCCTCCGAACCGGGGCCCGGCTCGAGCGCTGCGCGCCAGGCCTGAAGGCCTGCGGTAGAACGGGTCCAGAAAATCGATCGATTGAGAGAAATTCCTCCCCATCCGACGCCAAAACCCATCGTCTTCGGTGCCCGGTAGAATCCGGCGGAGCCGGGAGCGCCTTTCGGGGCTCGGGGCCCCTCCGCGGCTCCCGGCATCGCACCGACCCTGCCCGCGGCCACCGGCCAGTCCCGGCGCGCCGGCGGAGGCCTTCAGGCCGCCCGCTCGAACGCTTCAGCCGGCCGTCGACGGCCCGGCGGCCGCTGGCGGTGATTCCCGCTTTAGCGGCCAGCGGGACGCAGAGCGCCCTGCGACCGGAGTTCCTGCCGCAGCGACTCTACGCGGCGGCGGTTGACGCCGAAGTCCCCAACTCCGAGGCGCGACGCGGAGCGCACCGCGATGGTCTGGTCGGCTGCCCGCAGTTCGAGTTCCAGGTCATCCACGAACCCGAAGACCGCGCTCCGACACTCCGCGTGAAGATATCCGTCGCGTTCCGTCACGATCTTGGTGCGCGGAAGCGCCGACACCGCCGAAACCGCGGAGTGCCAGGCCTGGCCCTCGGGCACCGCGAGTTCAAACGGCGCAATCGCATGGCCGGAATCAGCGGCGTCGCTCGAGACACAGTTCGGCGAAGTCGGGCACGGCGCGAGGCCGGCCTCGGACACGCCGAGATTGGTTGGCCGCGTTCCGGCACAGTTGAGGAACGACATACAGCAGATGATCAGTCCGAGGCTTCGAAAGGTCGCCGGACCGTCCCCCGAAAGCGACCCGAATGGCCGCGCCCACCGGCGACGGACCCTAACACGAATCCTCGACCGAGAGCGCGACCCGAAACTCCCGGAGAGGCCCTGCGCGAGCGCGCACAGGTCTCGCCTGGAGTTCAGGGCGCCGGGGGTCCTGGCCGCAATGGCTCGTCGCCTCCGGGGCCGCCTCGAATCGAGCGCTAGTGTTCGAACTGGTACTCGCTCATCGGATGCGAGTCGACCTTTTGGAGATCGAGGAAAGCTCGACAGCTGTCGAGCATGCGACGGGCGTTGGCCTCGAGACGCTCGGCGGAACCGACCGCGTCGTAGAAGACGGCCGGGTCGCTGAGCGCCTCGCTTGGGAACGACTCCTCGACGATCGCGGCCCAGGGCGGAGCAGCGTCGGTCAGCGCGCGAACGCACTCGTTTCGCACGTACCCGAAAGTACTCTGCGTCTCGATCGCGAGGTCCCGGTGAACCTCGAACCAGTGCTCGAGAAACTTCTCACGCGTCAGGCCGAGCCGGGGCTCGATGCACGAGACCGCACTGAAGCCGGGCGTCCGTTCTCCTGGAGCCGCGAGCCGGTGGGTATTCACCAGCGGGCGGGATTCGAGCACGAGATAGCCGGCGATCCGCTCCGACACCTCGCCGATCGTCGTCTCGAGCGGAGTTCGCTCCTGCGCCTGCTCGAGCCAGAAGCTCACGAGCGCGCTCTTGGCCGGGTCCATCGGTCCGATCCTGAGTCGCCCCCCGGCTGCGACCGCGTCGTCGACGACGCTCAGCTTGAGCTTCCGGGCCCCGTGTGCGCCGAGCGCGGGGGCGACCCGCTCGAGCAGTACCTGCTTGAACGCTTCGTCCTCCTGCGCGGGCGGCTTCCAGAGCAGGTATACGAGTTTCTCCACGGCGGCTTCTAGGCAGCGCGTGCCGCGGCTCGGAGCCCCGCACGACGGCCAAAGAAGGTGCCGTCACCGATCGAGAGGCCGCTCGAGTAGCCGGGCGCGGCGAGGCAGGCCGTGGTCCGACCCGCCCCGTAGAGGCCCGGAATCGCGCTTCCGTCCGGCGTCAACACCTCTCCGAAGGGACTGGTGCGCAGGCCGCCGAGGGTGAAGGCCGCGTAGATCGAACTCTCGGCCGTGCAGTCCAGCGCCCCGAACGGCGGCCGAAGCGGCACGATCCACTCGGGCGCCTTGTGGAAGAGCGGATCCTCGCCCTTCTCCGCATGGCGGTTGTAGAACTCGAGGGTCGCACCAAAGCTCCCGGCCGGAAGCCCGAGTTCCTCTTCCAGTTCCCGGGCACTCTCTCCGGTGGCCACGATCTCGCGCGGCGCTTTGGGGCGCTCGAAGGTCTCGTCGTCGAGCACGAGATAGGCACACCCGTTCTGCCGGTAGAGCGCATGCTCGCCCAGCACGCCGTAATAGGAATCTTCGTTGATGAAGCGCTGTCCCTGTGCGTTGATCAGAATCCCCTTCTGCAGCTTCCTCGGCGGGATGATCGGGAGCGAAATCGATCCGAACCCCATGTGGACCGCAGCAGCTCCGACCGCGGCGCCGAGTCGGATTCCGCTGCCGTCGTCGCCCTCGGCCCCGACCCGCACGCTGCAGTACTCGAGCTGCGGCGCATACTCTCGGATCATCTCCCGGTTGTTGATGAATCCGCCCGTCGCGAGAACCACCCCGCCGCGCGCTCGAATCCTGTGTTCGCGGCCGTCGACTCGGACCACGGCACCCATGACCTCGCGGTCCGGGGTCGCAACCAGCGCCTCGCAGCGGGCATCGCAGACCAGCTCCGCGTCGCTCCCAGCGACGGCGGCGAGTAGTTTCTGCATCAGGAAGCCCCCGGCGGCGTCGGGAACCTCGGGCACGTGTCCGCGCGGCGCAGGACGTATCTTCGGGCGATAGGGATGCGCGTTTTCGCTTCCCGAAAAGACGAGTCCGTCTTCGGTCGGCGGCTCTCCGCTGTTGTCCGGGTAGAAGACCGGCTTGAAAGGCACGCCGTTGCGAACGAACCATTCGAAGTGCTCGACGCTGCCTTCGGAGTAGGCCCGGATCTTCTCCTCATCGGGGCGCGGTCCGCAGGACGCCATCAGGTAGGCAAACATCTCCTCGGCGCTGTCCTCGAAACCGCACGCGCTCTGGATCGGGGTGCCACCGCCCAGGTAAATCACGCCTCCCGACATCGCCGATGTGCCTCCACCGGCACTCGCACGCTCGAAGACCAGGACCTCCGCGTCCACCCCGCTCGCCTCGAGCGCGACCGCGGCACCCGCGCAGCCAAGACCGATCACCACCACGTCGACCTCGCGATCCCAGTGGGTCACCGAACTCGCGTCGCGGAGCAACTGCACGGCTAGCGGTGCTTCGCGATCAGGGTATCGGCCAGACCCCGCAGCGCGTCGATCTTCTTTTCGAGCGGGAGGTCGACACCCGCATACGGGTCGCGTACGCCCAGGATGACGTCGGTAACACCACGATCTTCGAGCCGCTTGATTCCGTCACTGGAATAGGCTTCCAGCGAGATGACATGAATCTCGAAGGGCCGATCCGCGCGCCCGTACTCCTTGCGAAGTTCCGCGAGCCGCGCGAGCGCACCCTCCAGGTTCGCCGCCTGGCCGCCGCCGCCATGCATCCAGCCATCCCCGAGCCGGGCGGCACGGCGCAGCGCTGCGTCGGAGTGTCCCCCGATTAGAATGGGAATCGGCTCGCTCGGAACGGGGCAGAGCTTGACCGGCTCCAGATCGAAGTGTGTTCCGTGAAACTCGAAGTAGCCGCCGGCCGAGAGGCCGCGGATGATCTCGATCATCTCGTCCATGCGGCGCCCGCGCCCCTGCCAGGGAACGTCCAGAACCCTGAAGTCGTCGGGCCACGGGGAAAGCCCGGCGCCCAGTACGAACCTTCCACCGGTCAGACACGCAAGCGAGGTCGCCTGCTTGGCAACCAGTACGGGATGCCGGATCGGGAGCTTCACAACGAAGGTGGTGAGGCGAATCCGCTCGGTGACCGCGCCGAGGGCCGCTGCGAGCACGAACGGGTCCGGGATCGGCTGGTCTTCCAGAAACTCGCGCGCTCCGTCGTCCGTGTAGGGATAGGCCGAGTCGGAGTCGCGCGGATAGCAGACACTGTCCGGGATCGCGAAGGAGTCGAAGCCGTGGGCTTCTGCCTCGACCGCGAGCCGCGGAAGATGACCCGGGTCACACATGGCCTCGGTGAAGGTAAAACGCACCCGGCTGCCTAGGAGTGCTTCATCTCGAGGAAATCCGTCGTCGCCAAGCGCCCGCCGGCAGCCAGCCACTCGCGAATCACGCGGGGGCCGTCCCGGCTCGGGTTGTAGATGTCTTCCTCGTACGAGAAGAGACCGTTCCCCGCGTAGATCAGGCGCGTCCAGTTCGGAAACGAGAACTCCTTGCCCGGTTCCGTGGGGTGATCGAGCGTATTGCGGCACTCGAACACGATCGCGTCGGACGCTTCGTCGATCGCGACCCAGGTCTGCGGAAAGCGCATGTGCGGGAACGGGGCCATGACCTTGACGATCCAGTCCTCGATCGCCGCACGCCCGTGGATCTCTCCGTAGGCGTGCTCGATGTAGTGAGCGTCCTCGGTAAAAACCGCGGCCCAGATCCGCCAGTCCCCACTCCCGGAGGCGGCATCTCGAGCCCCCCGGTAGAGGTCGAGCGCGGCCTCGAGTTCGGATCGCGAAAAGTTTCCCATGCCCCCCTCCTCGCGCTATGCGCCCGGCATGCCACCGCGACGCCGACCCGCGGTGTTTCCGCCGTCGACCGGAAAGTCCGCACCCGTGCACGACGCGCTCTCGTCCGACGCCAGGAAGAGCACCATCCGAGCCACGTCCCCGATCAGGTCGGCGAGGCTGCGTTCCTTCTGTGTCGAGAGCCGCGGCTGGCCGAGCGGAACGACCTTCTCTACGTCGACGCCTTCGGGGATGTAGGGCGCGATCATCTCTCCGCTGCCTGCTTCGGGACAGACCGCGTTGACGCGAATACCGAAGCGGCCGAGCTCGATCGCAGCCACCCGGGTCATGCCCCGGACCGCCCACTTGCTCGACGCGTACGCGATCAGTCCGTTCTGTCCGCGCAGGCCGTCGACCGAAGAGATGTTCACGATCGAGCCGCGCCCCGCCTGTCGCATTGGCTCGATTACGGCACGCATGCCGAGAAAGGTCCCGGTCTGGTTCACGCGCACGACGCGCTCGTAGCTCTCGAGCGTCGTCTCCTCGATCGCGGCGATGTGGAGGATCGCCGCGTTGTTCACGAGCACGTCGAGCCGCCCCAACTCCCCGACCACGCCCGACACCGCCTGCTCCCAGGCCGACTCCGATCCAACGTCGAGCGAAACGAAGAGCGCCGCGTCGCCGAGTTCCTTGGCGACCGCGCGACCCCGTTCCTCGAGGACATCGGCGATCGCAACGCGGGCCCCTTCTTCGGCAAAGAGGCGAGCCGTCGCCTCGCCGGTTCCGCGCGCGGAACCCGTCACCAGCGCGACCTTTCCGTCGAGCTTTCCCGCCATCACAGAACCACCGCGGCGCACCATATCAGGAAGCCCCACCAGCGCCAAGGAGATCGGAACGCGCGGCGGTCGTGCTTCAGGGACGCGCGGTCACGATCCAGGCGGCCGACGCCAGGCGCACGCCATCGGGACTCGCGTGTGGCGTGAGAGCTTCGCGAACGGCACGCTCGGCGGCCGCGCGCTGCTCGGGCGCAGCCGATCGAAACGCGGCACCCGCGGGACCAAAGTTGAGCGCCTGGTCGACAGCCGCGTCGAACCCGCCGCCGACGCCGACGCGCAGCGACTGTTCGCGCGCCTCGATCTGGGTCGCGCGAAACCCGGCCCGATCGAGAATCTTCTGCAGCCGCTCGGGATCCGCGAACGCGAACGGTCCGGGCGCCTCGGGGTCGCCCGGCGGGGGAAGCTCGAGATGCGGGGCCATCGCCTGTAGCGGAAGCCGCATCCAGGCGTTCCGGGCCAGTTCCTGCCAGCAGACGAAGGCCAGCCGTCCCGAGGCGTCGAGCGCA
Source organism: Myxococcales bacterium (assembly GCA_013215565.1). Classification (GTDB taxonomy): domain Bacteria; phylum Myxococcota_A; class UBA9160; order SZUA-336; family SZUA-336; genus JABSQV01. The sequence continues at coordinate 41,965 of JABSQV010000004.1, forward strand.
CTCCGAAGATTCGCGAACCCGGAAACCGGATCCGAAAAGAACATCACGCCGAAGCGGGAAAAGACGAGATCGAAGCGATCCCGTTTGAAGTCGCGCGTCTGCGCATCGGCCGCTTCGAAGCGGAGCTGCGGGAGCTCCGCCGCATCCTGGCGCGCACGTTCGAGCATGGGCGCCGAGATGTCGACTCCGAGAACGCGACCGTCGGATCCCACGCACTCCGCGAGCAGCAGGCTCGTCTGGCCGGTGCCACAGCCCACGTCGAGGACGGACTCCCCGACTCGGACCTGGGCCGCATCGACTGCGGCCCGACCAAGCGGATCGATCTGTGCATCGATCAGGGACTTGCCGCGCACCCAGGCGGGCCCGGCCTGCTCGTTCCAGTACTCGATCTGTGTTGCGTTGGGACCCTGGGCCTTCATGCGCCGGGACCGGACGGGGCCGGCTCACGCAGCCGGTAGATGGCGCGATGTCGAGCCTGGAACGCGGGAGTGTCGGGTTCGATGAACCCGGAAACATCGAGATCCACGAGTTCGTGCCCCCCGCGCTCGAACAGTTCGAGGACACGCGCCTCGACCACGAGCCGCGAACCCGCCGGGATAGCGGCGTGGTTGCGAACCTCGCTCTCGACGTGAATCCAGGGACCGAGCCGCACGTTTGCGGCCAGGATCCAGTTGGCGAGGCCGAGCGTGTAGGCGGGACTGGCGAAGCCACCCTCGTCGGGCCTCAACATCGCGGGCATCTCGTTCGGGTCCCGCGTGTAGAGCGAAATTTCAGAATCGCGATCGAAACGTGCGGGCAGCGCGCGCATGCCGCGGCAGCGGAGCGTCTCGAGCGCCTCCCGTGTGGCATCCGGGCGCTCGACGTCGGAATCAACCAGCGGATCCTCGCGGTAGACGGGCGGCGCCGCCAGTTCCTGCGGGATCTCGCGTGATTCATGATCCGGGCACGAGACCGTTCCGTAGGCCCGGACTGTCCCATCCGCGCCGCGGACTTCTGCACGGTAGCGACTCGCCGACTGCGCCTCGGTCTCCACGCAAAGCTCCTCCTCTTCGTAGACGGGCTGCTTGAGGAAGACCGATGCGAGGCCGCGCTCTAGCCAGGGCACACCCCACGCCTCGACCGCGGGGTGAGCCAGATACCCGTGCACCGTCACGCCGGGTACCAGGCCGCCTCGAAAGCCATACTTTCTGGCGACGCGATCGTCGTGAATCTTGTTCTCGGAGTCCTTCGCCCGGTTGTGGGCAATGACCTTCCAGGAAGCCGGCATTCCCATGACGCGGCGATCTTAGCCCGCGGGCCGCGGCCTGTGTAGACGGGCCGGACGTCGCTCGCGCCGACGGCCGGAGCGCGAGCAGGCTCTACTTGCCAGAGGGAAGCAGGTCCGGACGGTCGCGCGGAATCGCGAGCTTCCATTCCGGCTTGCGTCGCTCGAGGAACGAGACCACACCCTCCTTGGCGTCGGGTTGGTTGCCGGCCCAGGCGAAGAGCGGCGCCTCGCGGCGCTGCATCTCGGGCACGCTGGCATCGAGTCCCTCCCAGAGCAGGCGCTTCGCGATCGCGACCGAGGCCGGAGCCGTGTTCTCGGCGATGTCCCGCGCGCGCTCGAGCGCGGCGGGCAGCACCTCTTTGGCCGGCAGCGCCTTCGTAGCCAGGCCGAGTTCGGCCGCTTCGGTACCCCGAATCTGGCGCCCGGAAAGCAGCAGATCCGCCGCGTTCGAAAGACCCGCAACCCGGGCCACGATCGCGTGAGAGGCGAGTTCGGGGATCACGCCGCGCCGCACGAAGGCGAACTGGAGCTTCGCGTCCTGTGCGACAAAGCGGATATCGCAGGTCATCGGATAAGTGATGCCGACCCCGATCGCATGCCCGTTGATCGCCGCGATCACGGGCTTGTCGATCTGGTAGGGAAGGATCCGGGGCGCCGCGTCTCGGGGCGGTGCTTCCGGCCGGCGCTCGCGGCCCGAGAAGGTCCCGGCTCCACGCGACAAATCCGCCCCCGCGCAGAACGCGCGGCCTGCGCCCGTCAGCACCACCGCCCGAACCTCGTTGCGGTCATTGCATTCGTGCAACGCGTCGCTGAGTTCGGCCGCCATCTGCTGATTCCAGGCGTTCATCCGCTCAGGACGGTTGAGCGTGATCGTGGCAACCCTGTCCTGTACGTCCAATAGAATCGCCTCGTAGGCCATGCTGCGGTCTCCTTAGCAGGGGATCCGGACATCATACCCGCCGGCCTTCGCCAGCGGAGCCCGAGTCTCGGCTTGCCCGCAGCGCGGCCCGTACCGAGGGGGGCGGGGAGCCCCTCGACGCGCCGGTCGGCGCTTCGCTCGGACACCGGTAGACATCCAAGAGGAAACGGCAGGCGTCGCGCCAACCGCGGGTCTCCCCTCGGAAACGCCGCACACGAGCCAGTCGCGCCCGGGCCGGAACCCAGCGGACACTAAAGTCGTTTGGCGCAGATCCGATAGGTCGGGGTGGTGGTCACCGATGCCGCTCCTCTCTTCGGGTCGGAGGCCGAGAAGTGCGGCGTCGGGCTATCGCCGGCCTCTCCCGAAACCGCAAACCCGCGGAAACGCGGGGACGCAAAACCAGTGCCCAAGTCGGATCGCTCCCCAAGGGTCGAACGGTTGCCGAAGAGGTTAATCCGTGTTTCACGAAGCCATTCGTAAGATCCTGATCGCCGGGCGGCCGATCCGGCCGTGGACGGGACTGTTCGTACTGGCGCTCCTGCTTCCGTCCGCACGCGCGGCCGCGCAGTCCGGGGACCTCGACATCCTGAGTTCGGCGGTGCCGCCGAACGTGATGATCCTGTTCGACAACTCCGGCTCGATGAACCACCACCTCTGGGACGACGACTTCGATCCGGAGGTCCGATACCCGGCTTTCTGTAGCTTCGGCCTCGCTCCGATGATTTCGAACTCGAGCTGTCCCGGTCACGGGAACCCGAGTGACGAGTGCCCGGACAACGAGGTGAGGGGACTGAATATCAGCGGGAGCTCCCAGCAGAACGAGACGCGCTGCAGTGTGACGCGGACGCTCTATCACGACACGTCCACCCCTCAGACGACCTGGTACAGCCGCAACTATCTGAACTGGCTGTATGGCGTCTCGACCACCGCGGAGCGCGCGAACGAACCTCAGCAGAGCCGGCTCCAGGTCGCCAAGAGCGCCACCACCACGGTCGTGACCAGCCTGACCTCGGGGGCGACCGAGCTCATTCGCTTCGGCCTGATGGAATTCAAACCCACCAATCTCTCGTATTCGATAGACCCCGACGGAGGTCAAGTGATCGTCCCGATCGGCGTCGGGTCATCGCTGTTCGTCAACGCCGCAATCAGCGCAACCGAGGGCGATACCTGGACCCCGATGGGCGAGGCGCTGGTCGACCTCGGACGCTACTTCGCGGGCTCGAACCCGCTCGGAACGCTTCCTACCTCGCCCATGCCGAGCCCGATCGACCTCTCGTGCCGCAAGAACTTCGCCCTGATCGTCACGGACGGGGAGCCGACCCAGGACACCATGGGCCACTACAGCGGCGCGTTCGAGACCACCATCGGGAACTGGGACAGCGATGCGAACGAGTGCTCGGCGCTCGCTCCCGCGACCTGCATCGACGCACCCGGGACCGGGCGCGACGACGGACTGGTCTACAAGACGAGCTGGAAGGGTACCGACTGGCTCGACGACGTCGCCGGCTACCTGTACGACACCGATCTCGATCCGACGCTCACCGGAACCCAGAACCTGGTCACCTACACGATCGGGTTCCTGCTCGACCTGCCGCTACTGCAGGAGGCAGCCACGAACGGCGGCGGCAGCTACTACGTGACCGAGCCGGATGACCTGACATCGCTCAGCACCAACCTGTCGGCTGCGCTCCAGAGCATCATCGACCGTCTGGGCTCCTTCTCGTCGGCATCGGTGCCCACGAGCCGCACCGCGTTCGGGGACTCGGTCTACAGCGCCTATTTCGTTCCGAGCCAGGGCGCGTCGTTCTGGCCCGGCCACCTCGAAGCCTACGAGTTGGCCGCGAACGGAGATTTGCTCGACGCCGACGGCCAGGTCGCCGTCGACCCGGTGACAGGCGCCTTCATCGATCCGCGAAACCCGATCTGGGACGCCGCAGTCGAACTCAAGTCCAACAGCGCGCGGTCTCTGTACACCACCAAGGCCGGCGCGCGGGTCAGCTTTGACACGGCCACGATCGACCGAATCGATCTGGGTGTGACCTCGGCCGATTTCGGGGCCTACTCCGGCTACTCGCTCGTGGGTTTCGACCCGAACGATCCGAACGACGTGGCCGAGGCGATCTCGGACGCGCTCGTCGGCTATGTCCACGGCTTCGACGGCTTCGACGAGGACGGCGATGCCAACCAAGCGGAACTCCGTCCGAACGTGCTTGGCGACATCTTTCACTCGACGCCCGTGATCGTCGGACCTCCGAGCCTGCTGCTCTCGGCCGAAGACGGCTACGGCGTGACGGCCCCGAGCGCTCCCGCGGAACCGACCTTTCTCGAGCGCTTCGGACAGCGCGACCGGGTGGTCTACGTGGGCGCCAACGACGGGCTGCTCCACGCCTTCGATGCGGGAGTTTACGACGGCAGCGACCCGAACCGACTGTATACGGACGGAACGGGCGCAGAGTTGTTCGGCTACGCACCGGGACTGCAGCTCGGACAGCTCAAGCACCTGACGCGAAACGATCCCCGCCAGTACTACTACGTCGATGCAAGCCCAACCGCCGCGAGTGCCTGGCTCGGGGATGGCAGCGGAACCGACACCACCAAGGAGCCGGGCGAGTGGGCGACGGTCCTGGTTCAGGGGTTCCGTCAGGGTGGCGCTGGCTACCTGGCGCTCGACGTGACCGATCCGAACGAGACTACGGCCGAGCACAGCCCATATCCGAAGTTTCTGTGGGAGTTTACGGATCCGGATCTCGGAAACTCGTGGTCCGAGCCGGTCATCACTCGGGTCAAGGTCGCGGGGGTTTCCGGAAGCGGCGACCAATGCGGAGCGGACGACGGTGAGGGAGACTGCCGCGAGCAGTGGGTGGCGATCTTCGCGGGGGGTTATTCGGAGGATGGGGACCCCGCGCTCGTCAGCTACATCGCGGATCCTGCCAATCCGAGCTGGAACGACCGCAGCAAGGCGATCTTCATCGTCGCGCTCGATAGCGGCAGCGTACTGGCCCGGGTCGCGTTCGACGCGGCCGGACTCACGGGTCCCAGCGAAATGAGATTCTCGATTCCGAGTTCGCCGGCCGTCCTCGACCTGAACTTCGACGGTTTCGCCGACGTCCTCTACGTGGGCGACCTCGGAGGCCAGGTCTGGAAGTGGGATTTCTCAAGTGTCGGACAGGACACCGACTTCGACGGAGAGATCGACAGCTGGTCGTCGGGCGTGTTCTTCCGCACGGACCCGACATTGATCGGCGGCACATACCTCCACCACCGGAGCATCTTCTACCCGCCGTCGGCCGCGTTTTCGGGCGGCGAGTTGCTGCTGACCTTCGGCAGCGGTGAGCGCACCGTGCTCGGCTACGCCGGAAGCCCCAGCGATGACGACAACAATCGTTTCTTCGTGGTGAAGGACGAACATCCGACCGGCAGCCAGGCTTTCGACGAGACCCTCGAAGAGGACGACCTCACCGACATTACCGGCTCCGCAACCGATACCGACACGACCGACGAGGGCTACTTCTTCACAGTCGAGGACTCCGAGAAGTTCATCACTCAGCAGACGATCTTTGCCGGATACGTGATCACGGCGAGCTACGTGCCGGACCCGAACGCGACGGGCACCTGCGACCCGAGCGGAGAATCGCGCCTGTACGTATTCAATCTCAGCACCGGGCTCGGTTTCTTCCCGCAATCAGGCTCGACACCGGACGAAGACCGCTGGGTCTCGATCGGGCCGGGTGCACCCACCTCACCGGTCATCCACCTCTCGCCAGATGGGGACGAGATCTACATTCAGACGACGCTCGCCAACCTGGTACGCCTGCAAGCTCCGCCCCAGAGCCTCCCGCCCGTTTGGCCCATCTACTGGATGCAGAAGTTCTAGGCTCACGAGAGGACTGCAAATGCGATTCCTTATTCCAGTTTTGGTTCTGACGTTCCTCGTCGCACTCGGAAGTCCGGCCAGCGCCGGAGATCGGATGGTGGGCGCGCTCGAGGGTGCGGTCGAGCACATCGACCGCAAAGCCCGAACGTTCGTGGTCGAAGGCATCCGGGTCAAGGTTCCGCACGAGGTCCGGGGGTTCCGCAAGCTCCGCACCGGAGAACCCGTATTCGTCGAGCTGAAGCCCGGAACCCGACCCGCGCGCGCGGTCCGACTCGAACCGGTCGTCTACTAGCAAACGGGGTCTCAGGCCGGGTCGAAGCGGTTCGCGCCTTCGTGGTGCGAGAGTTCCCCGTCCCGGCCCACCTGCTCGCAGGCCACGAACGCCTCGAGTAGATCGCGATCGGGCGGCGTATTCGCCAGGAAGCGCCGTCCGTCTTCCTGGCGGCCAAGCACGATCCCGCGCGCGGGCGCGCCATCGCGGTCGTACACCACGGTGTAGGCCTCCAGCCTGCCCTTGCCCCGAGCTTCTTCCACGACCGCAAGCGGTGCCCGCTCCAGCCGCCCGGAAGAATCCGGCGTGGGCATCGCGCCGGCCGCCGCGTCGCCGCCCTTCGGGACCGTCGACCACACGCTCGCAGCATGCTTCGTGAGATACCAGCCGTTCCCGGTCACGAGTCCCTTCGATCCGGGATTCTCGCGCAGGCGAGCCGCCATCGAAGCCAGTGCGTGGAGCGTGTAGGCGCTCGCGGGCCCTCCAGCGTAGGGCAGGCCTCCGGTCACCGTGAAGCCGCGCGGGTCGTCCTCCGGAAGGTCCAGCATCTCGCACGCCATCGAAACCGCAGACGGGAAGCAGCTGTAAAAGTCGATCAAGTCGATATCGTCGATCTCGAGGCCCGCACTTCTGAGCGCACCGCACGTCGAGTCGCGCAGAGCGGGGCAGGCCGCGAAGTCGGGGCGCTCGCTCACCCACCAGGCTTCCTCTTCCGACTGGGCTCCTCCCAACCAGTACACCCGGCGCTCCGCCGGAATCCCGTAGGCGCGCGCGGCCTCGGCTGAGAGGATCAACAGCCCCGCGGCCTGGTCGGTCTGAAGAACCGCGTTCAGATACTTGGGATACGGAAACGCAATCATCCGATTTTGGGGCGTCACCGTCGTGAGTTCCTCGGCGCTGCGGTAGGTCGGAAACCAGGCGTAGGGGTTACGCGCTGCGACCTCGGTAAAGCGGCTGAAGAGTTCCCCCATTCGCTGGCGGTGCGTGTCGAGGTCGAGCTCGCGGCGTGCGCGCAGAGCGTTCTCGAAGATCGGGTAAATGTCGGTCGGGCTTCTCAATCCGTACTCGGACTCCAACTTAGAGTTTCCGCGCCGAAGCTCGCCCACCAACTCGGGCTTTCCCGATCCGCCCTGCGTCCACTCCAGCTCGACTCCTGCCTTACGCGCCCGCATGAGGGTGCGCATGTTGTTGCAGCCAAGCACAAGGCCGATGCGCGACTCGCCGCGCGTGATGCGTTCGCAGACCAGGTTCGCGAGCGTCACCCCGATCTGCCCGCCCATCTCGCTCGTGTACATGGCACGCGGCTTCGCAGCCAGGCGCTCCGCGACCAGGCCCGCGGGATTCTGCGGGCTCCACCCGACCGTGTTGATGAGCGCAATCGTGTCGAGTTCTGCGAGCACCGCGTCGCGGCAACTCGCATCCGCCGCCGCCCCTCTCGCAACCTGCTCGAGCATCTCGAGGGGCTCCAGCGCCGACTTCGGTTCCGCATCGCGCTGCAACAGCTGCGCGGACCCGACAAGCACGGGCGTTCGATCATCCGTCAAGCTTTGCTCCTCCCCGGAAGCCCAAGGGCAGAGGCAGTGTAGACGATTCTCCGTGGCCGCTCCGGGGCGGGCGAAACCGACCTGCGGACGGAGCGACGCCGATGCGGACCGGCTTCAGAGGCGCAGGCCGCGCAACCGCAGCGCGTTCGAGATCACCGATACCGAGCTGAGACTCATCGCAGCCGCCGCGATCATGGGGCTCAGGAGAATCCCGAATGCCGGATACAGAACGCCGGCCGCGAGCGGCACGCCGAGTGCGTTGTACACGAATGCAAAGAAGAGGTTCTGGCGGATGTTCGCAATTGTGGCCCGGCTCAGCTTGCGCGCCCGCACGATCCCGAGCAGGTCCCCCCGCACGAGCGTCACACCCGCGCTCTCCATCGCAACGTCGGTCCCCGTCCCCATCGCGATACCGACGTCGGCACCCGCGAGCGCGGGGGCGTCGTTCACGCCGTCTCCGGCCATCGCGACCCGTGCACCCTGCTGCTGCAGACGGCGTACGACGGCGAGCTTCTCTTCTGGGAGCACTTCGGCGATCACTTCGTCGAGTTCGAGACTTCGGGCTACAGCGTCGGCCGTGGCGCGGCTATCTCCCGTGAGCATCACGATACGAAGCGCCTCTGCGTGAAGCCGCTCGATCGCCTCGGGAGTCGAGGCCTTGAGCGGGTCCGCGATTCCGAGCAGCCCGACGGGCTTACGGTCCAGGGCCACGAAGACCACGGTCTGACCCTCGGCCCGGAGCGTGTTTGCACGTGCGCGAAGCGCTCCGAGTTCGATCGCTTCCTCTTCGAAGAGCAGTGCGTTTCCGAGTACCGCCCGACGCCCCGCGATCTCTCCCGTGACGCCCCGGCCGGTCCGCGATTCGAAGTGCTCGACGGGCGCCGCCTCGAGGCCACGCGCCTCCGCTCCCGCGAGGATGGCAGATGCGAGGGGATGCTCGCTGCCGCGTTCGAGGTTCGCGGCAAGCCCGAGTAAGCTCAGCTCGTCGTAGCCAACTGCCGTCTCGAGCGATGCGAGAGACGGCCTGCCCTCGGTGAGTGTCCCCGTCTTGTCGATCACAAGCGTATCAACGCTGCGCAACACCTCGATCGCCTCGGCATTCCGAAACAGGACGCCCGCGCCCGCGCCCCGGCCCGCCGCGACCATGATCGAGACGGGAGTCGCGAGTCCGAGCGCGCAGGGACAGGCAACGATCAGGACGGCGACCGCGTTGATCAGCGCGTGGGCCAGGCGTGGCTCGGGCCCCAGAAACGCCCACACCAGGAAGGTCCCGACCGCCACCGCGAGAACCGCCGGAACGAACCAGGCCGCTACGGCGTCGGCCGTGCGCTGGATCGGGGCCCGGCTCCGCTGCGCGTCGGCCACCAGTTGCACGATTCGATGCAGCAGGGTCTCGGCCCCGACGCGTTCGGCTTCCATCACCAGGGTCCCGGTTCCGTTCACGGTCGCCCCGACCACGCGATCTCCGCGCTGCTTTGCGACCGGGATCGGCTCTCCGGTCACGAGCGACTCGTCCACGGCACTGCTGCCCTCTACGACGACGCCATCGACCGGGATCTTCTCGCCGGGACGGATTCGCAGCCGGTCGCCCGGCTCGACTTCTTCGAGCCCCACGTCCCGCTCGCTTCCATCGGCCTCGACCCGGCGGGCCGAATTTGGCGCCAGCCCGAGCAAGTCCCGCAGCGCGGCGCCGGTTCGGCGCCGGGCCCGTAGCTCGAGCACCTGTCCGAGCAGGACGAGCGTGACGATGACCGCCGCAGCCTCGAAATACACCGCGACCCGGCCTGCAGAATCTCGAAACGAAGCGGGGAAGAGCCCCGGCGCGAGCGTTGCGAGCGCGCTGTAGGCAAACGCGGTGCCGGTTCCGATCGCGATCAGCGTGAACATGTTGAGGTTTCCGGAGGCCAGCGACCGGCCCCCGCGTACGAAGAAGGGCGCCGCGCCCCAGAGCACGACCGGCGTCGTGAGCAGGAACTGAATCCACGGAAGCCAGACAGCCGGCAGCGCGGAACGGACCGGGTCCCCGGGTACCATCTCGGACATCGCGACCAGGAAGACGGGCAGGGTCAAGACCGCGCTCCCCCAGAATCTGCGGGTCATGTCGGCGAGCTCGGTGTTTTCCTCCTCGGGGTTCACGCCCTGAGGCTCCAGCGCCATGCCGCACTTGGGGCAGCTCCCGGGCCCCCGCTGCACGACCTCGGGATGCATCGGGCAGGTGTAGACCGCGTCGGAAGACCCGGCAGCGTGAACGTCCCGGGAGCCCAGGTACGCCTCGGGGCCGTCCCTGAACTTCGAGAGGCAGCGCGCGGAGCAGAAGCGGTAGAGCGTCCCTCGAAACTCGTGGGCGTGGGCGGACTCCGGCGTCACGCGCATGCCACACACAGGGTCCGTCAGTCGAGAAGTCGCATCCATTGCGCTTGCTTTTGCTCCTCGAGGCCTGGGCTGGCCCGCGCCTGCGTCGCCCCGCGCGGACCATCCTAGCGCCTGGCAGTTTCGGAAGTGGGATCCGGATCCGCGCGCCCGGCGTGGGGGCGAGGCCTCGAACGCCCCGCAGGTGCCGCCGCTCTTCGGTCGCGGCCCCGTCAGGTACTGGACGGCGGAGCGAGTTGAGCTATCGAGTGCACATGCTGCTGCTCTGGCTCAAGGCACTGCACCTGATCTTTGCGATCGCATGGTTCGCGGGGCTCTTCTACATGTTCCGACTGCTGGTCTATCAGGTGGAGAACCAGGATCGGCCCGAGGTGCTTGCGGTGCTTCGCCGCATGGCCGAGCGGTTGTACCGGATCATCACGACGCCCGCCATGCTCCTCACGCTCGCGTTCGGCGTGGCGATGCTGGCCGCAAATCCCGGCTACCTATCGCAGGCCTGGATCCTGGCGAAGTTGGTGCTGCTCGCGGGCCTCGTCACCTACAACCTGTACGTGGGGCGAGTACGCAGACGCTTTGCGGCCGGCGACTTCTACCTGAGTTCGCGCCAGTGCCGGATCCGGAACGAGATCCCGACGCTGTTTCTGGTTGGGATCGTGCTGCTGGCCGTGCTGCGGCCGAGCTTCTAGCCGGGCCGTTCGCTCGGGCCGGGCTCGCCGCAAGCACGAGCCAGGGGCGTGCCGCGCGCGCTGCGCGCGCCCTAAAGCAGGTCGGCGTCGACGGCAAACGGCTCTAGCGACCCACCCAACCGAGCACTCCGGAGTTCCTCCAGCGCACGCGCTTCCAGTTGCCGGACCCGCTCCCGGGACAGGCCGAGCTTCCTTCCGATCTCCTCGAGCGTGTGCTCCCGCTGTCCCTGCAGACCGAAGCGCCAGCAAAGAATCCGACGATTCCTCTCCTGGAGCCGGGCCAGCGAGCCCTCCGTCGCCCGCACCAGGCGCGACCGATCCATCTCCTGGCTCTCTTCGGCGGCGTCGGGGTCGGCCACAATCTCCTCGAGTCTCCGGGATTCAGTCCCGCGCAGCTCCATCTCGAGACTGACTGGCTCGCGCACCAGCCGCTCGAGTTCCTCGGCGCGTTCGATCGGAATCGAGAGCGTCTCGGCAACCTCGACCAGCGTCGGGTTGCGCCCAAGATCGCGCTCCAGATCGTCGCGGGCCCGCGCCTGCTTGCGCAGCAGATCGTGCACGTGGCTCGGGACCCGGATCGTGCGTGCGTGATTCTGAATCGCCCGGATCAATGCCTGCCGGATCCACCACACGGCGTAGGTCGAGAACTTGAAGCCGCGCGAGTGGTCGAACTTCTCCACAGCCCGGATCAACCCCAGGTTTCCTTCCTGAATCAGGTCGTGGAAGGCCAGCCCCATGCCCCGGAAGTCCTTGGCGATCGCGATCACGAGCTTCAGATTGTGCCGGGCAAACAGGTTCTTGAGCTGCGTCAGGCGGGACCAGGCGGCCTCCATGCCCTCCACGCGTTCGAGATAAGCGGGCGCCGGAAGGCCCAGTTCAGCCTCGAGCGCACGCCGCTCCCGAGAGAGCTCGCGGAGATCCTTCCGTCTGCGCGCGTGCCCCGCTTCGCTGCGCGGCGCACGCGCCTTCAGCGTGAGCATTTCTCGCTTCGCCTGGAGCCGTGCCAGCACGTCCCGGCGCGTTACCAGGTCCTGCCGGACCTGTCCGAGCACCCGCATCGAGAGGTCCGCCTGGATCAGGAGCTTCTCAGCTCTGCGGTCGAGACGCTCGAGATCGGCGGGTCCGAGGGTCCCTTCGGCGGACCCCCGCAACCGCTTGTGGACCAGGCGCTCGAGCTTCGCGACCAGCGTGTCGATCCTCGAGGAAAGCGCCTCCCCGGTGCCCGGGGCCGAGCCGAAGGACTCGGTCATGCGCCCCGTGACCCGTCGCTTCTCGCGCAGGCCGCGCCAGATCCGCACAATCTCGGCCGCCGTCCAGGGCACGCCGAGGAGCGCTTCGCCGAACTCCTGAGTGGCCGCCTCCATCCCGCGGGCGAGTTCTACCTCCTGCTCCCGCCGGAGGGTCGGGATGTCGGAAATATCCGAAAAGTAGGAGTAGAGCGGATCGGCCTCGGCCGAGCCGCCGGAACTGGTCGCGCGCTCTCCCTGCGGCCCCAGCGGGGCCTGAAGTGCGCCGGACGGCTGCTCCGACTCCGACGGCTGCGTCCGGCGAGGCGACCGGGTGCGATGCCTCTCGACGACGATCTCGGCCAAGTCCCTGTTGCTCCAGATCAGCCGGCCAAAAAAGAAGCGGCGGCCGGGCAGCATTTCAGCAGCCAGTACCCGGTGGGACGCTCTTCCAGGGGGAAAATTCAGTCGCGCGGGGCAGAGCGGGGGCCGTCGGGGACGATCCGGCTTCCCGGATCGACTACCTTCCGGCCGAACTCCAGGCCGAGGCAGACCCGAGGAGGCGCCGTGCGCGTAGGGATCCCGACGGAGATCAAAGAGGACGAGAACCGCGTCGCAGTCACCCCAGCAGGGGTGGAGACCTTCCTGGAGCATGGCCACGAAATCTTTCTGCAGGCGGGCGCCGGGCGCGGGAGCCGCCTCTCCGACGAGGAATTCTCAGCTGCCGGGGCCACGATCCTCTCCGGCGCGGGAGCCGTCTACGAAGCCGCCGATCTGATCCTCAAGGTGAAAGAGCCCCTCGAACCCGAGTACGAACTGCTTCGCAGCGGCCAGGTGCTGTTCACCTACCTCCACCTCGCCAACAGTGAGATCCTCACCCGGGAACTGCTCTCGCGCGAGATCGTGGCGATCGGGTACGAGACCGTTCAACTCGAAGACGGCTCCCTGCCGCTGCTGGCCCCGATGTCCGAGGTCGCCGGATCCCTGTCGATTCAGGCCGGCGCCCGCGCGCTCGAGGCCGATGCCGGCGGAAAGGGGATCCTGCTTCGCGGAATCTCGGGCGTACGCAGAGGGCGCGTTACCGTCCTCGGCGCAGGCGTCGCGGGCTTCAATGCGAGCGTCGCGGCCGCCGGCTTGGGGCTCGAGGTCACGGTTCTGGACGTCAACGCGCGCCGTCTGGCGTACGTGCGCGACGTCGTCCAGGGCCACGTGAACACGCTGATGTCGAACCGCGCAAACCTCCGCGAGGCGGTGCGGCCTGCAGATCTCGTGATCGGGGCGGTTCTGATTCCGGGCGCTCGCGCGCCGAAGCTACTGAGTCGAGAACTGATCCGACAGATGGAACCCGGCTCGGTGCTGGTCGACATCTGCGTCGACCAGGGGGGCTGCGCGGAGACGACCCACCCGACCACCCATCACGACCCACGCTACCTCGAGGAGGGCGTCGTGCACTACGCCGTCGCGAACATGCCGGGCGCAGTGCCGCAGACCTCGACCTACGCGTTGACGAACGCGACCCTGAACTACGCGCTCCGGCTGGCGGATTGCGGGTGGGAAACGGCCGCGGCCGAGGATCCGGCCCTGGCCCGCGGCGTGCACTGTGCGCGCGGCGCGCTCACCCAGGCCGCGGTCGCCGAGACCTTCGGGATTCCCCTGTCGCCGCTCGAGGTGTAGGGCTTCGCCGGGGCAGCCGCGCTAGGCCTCAGCGCGCGCCATCGGAGCGCGCCGGGCTGCTTCCGGCGCCGGCAAGGTGAAGTAGAAGGTCGATCCACGTCCCGGTTCGGACGAGACCCAGATCCGGCCCCCGTGCGATTCTACGATGCGGCGCGAGATCGCGAGACCGACCCCGGTCCCTACGACCGTGCGCGGCCCGTGTACGCGCCGCAGCGGTTCGAAAATCTCGGTGTGATAGCGCGGCTCGATGCCGACGCCATTGTCGCTGACGGAGAAGAGCCAGTCCGTCCCTCGACGTTCGGCCCCGATCTCGATCCGGGGCCGTGCATCTCCGCAAAAACTGATCGCGTTTTGCACCAGATTTTGGAGCAACTGGACCAGCCGGAAGGGCTGCGCCCGCACCAGCGGAAGCCGGCGCTGCGTGATCAGGGCTCCGCTCTCGCGAATCGAAACGGCCAGATTGGTCACCACCTGCTCGAGCACCTCCCGGGTATCGACCTCCTCCATCACCTGCGGCTTCTGACCGATGCGCGAAAGCGAGAGCAGGTCGTCAATCACGCAGCTCATGTGCTCGCTCGTACACAGAATGTCCTCGAGCGCCCCTCGACCTTCGGGATCGAGGCTCTCGCTCGAGCTCTTCAACAACTGGCGTGCACGCAGGCGAATCACGCGCAGCGGTTCTCGCAGGTCGTGAGCGGCCAGGGCCACGATCTCGTCCGACTTTTCTGCCATGGATCTCCAGCCCGAAGGTCGAGACAGACTTCCTTACGAGTGGAGGGGGCCAGCGCAGCGCGCCCGGGGAGCGCTCAAGGTGCCGCGCGAAGTCCGACCCCGCCAGTCACGCGGCCGATCACCCTGCAGCTCGCGCCGCGGGATGGGGGCGGGAAGTTTGGGGCCCCTAGCGCCCGAAGCAGTCGGCGATCGCGGCTAGATTCTCGCGCACCCGGCCCGGCCCAGCCCCCACGGTGGCCGGGTACAGCAACACCTGATCGGTGAGCCCCTCCCACTGCGCGAGCCGGTCACGCACCTCGTCGGGCCGCCCGCAGATCGCGATCTCGTCCACCAGTTCGTCCGGAACCGCCTCCGCCATGCCGCGAAAGTCCCCCTGGCGGAACGCGGTCGCGATCGTCTCGCCGATCTCGCGCCAACCGTGGACCTCCAGCACGGAGTGATACAGGCGCGTCGTGTAGTAGAAGGCGATCTGGCCTCGCACCTCGCGGCGCGCCTGATCGGGGTCGTCCGAGACCGAGCAGATCACGTAGGGCGCCAGCTCGCATCGGCTGCCCTCAAGTTCCGGCAGCACCACCTCCCGGATGTAGCGGCGGGTGAAAATCGGGTGACCGATCAGGCCGTCCGCAACCGCGGCCGCCGCGCGGATCATGCCGCGGTTGACGGCGGCCAGGTAGATCGGAATTTCGCTGCGGACGGCGTCCGGGCGTGCGTACTGGGGAATTTCGATCCGGTAGTACTTGCCCTCAAAGCGCAGCCCCCCGCCCTTCTGGGCCGCAATCGCCTGCCGGATCAGCGAAATCGCCTCCCGGATTCGGGGTGCGGGAGGGTGCTCGAACGAAACCGAATACCACTTCTCGTTCATGCTCCGGGTCCCGCTGCCGAGACCCAGAACTACGCGCCCGCGCGAGATCTCGTCCACATCCATGGCAGCGGACGCGGCGAGCAGCGGTGTGCGCATGAACGCGTAGGCGATCGCCGTCCCGACCTTTACGCGCTCGGTGGCTCCGGCAACCGCAGCCAGGCGAACGAATGCGTGGTGGCTGAAAAACTCCGTCACCCACACGGAATCGAAGCCGCGCGCTTCTGCGTGGCGCGCGGCCGCGATCTGATCCGCGATCGACGGAGCAATCAGAATCAGTCCATGTCGCACACTGCACTCCTGCCGGCCCATTGTGGCACCAATCGACCCACCGCTTCGACCCGGACGCGTAGTCGTCCGACCGCGGCAGAACCAGAGCCCACCCGCGGCACCGGGCTCCCGGCTTCGCCCGCGCGCGGTAAGATCCCGGCAGGTGGTGCGCAAGGCTTTCAGATTGGGTCGAGTGTGGGGGCTCCTGCTCGCGGCGTGTGCGAGCTCCGGGCACCCCCCGGCACCCGAGCACCCCGCCGTACCCGCGGCGCCCGTGACGCTGCTTCGCGCAGGAACGGTGATGACGGCCACGGGCCCGACACTCGAAGGCGCGGACCTTCTGCTCCGAGGCAGCCGGATCGAGGCGGTGGGCTGGAATCTCGCGGCGCCGCCCGGGGCCCATATCATCGATCTGGAGGGACGCTTCGTCACTCCGGGGCTGATCGACCCACACTCGCACCTCGGCGTATATCCGTCCCCCCGGACTCGCGCCCACGCCGACGGAAACGAGGCCACCGACCCGTTCACGCCCGAGGTTCGAGCGGAGGAGAGCTTCTGGCCACAGGATCCCGGGCTCCGGCGCGCGGTCGCCGGCGGCGTCACCACGCTTCACGTACTGCCCGGCTCCGCGAATCTGGTCGGGGGACAGGGGTTCACGCTGAAACTGCGCCCGGCGGCCTCGGCCGCTGGCATGCGCCTCGCCGGCGCACCGAGCACGATGAAGCTGGCCTGTGGAGAGAACCCGAAGCGCGTGTACGGACAGGCCCGCAAGCGCGCTCCGGCAACGCGGATGGGAGAGATTGCCCTGCTCCGCTCGAAACTCGAGAAGGCCCGAGCCTGGGCCGCAGACCCGGATCACGAGACCGCGGACGAGGACTCGGATCCGGCCACGGGGAAGGAACCGCGCGATTTCGGGTTGAGGGCGCTGGCAGGAACCCTGGACGGTCGGGTGCTGATCCAGAATCACTGCTACCGCGCAGACGAAATGCTGCTGCGCCTGTCGCTCTTCAGAGAGTTCGATACCCGGCCCCGCGCGTTCCACCACGCCGTCGAGGCGTACAAGATTCGGGACCAACTGGCCGAGGCCGAGGTCGGGGCCGTCGTCTGGGTCGACTGGTGGGGATCGAAGCTCGAGATGCTCGATAGCGTGCCGGCGAATGCGGCGCTGCTCGACGCCGCGGGCGTGCGCGTCGCGCTCCATTCCGACTCCGCCTACGACGTGCAACACCTGAACCAGGAAGCCGCGAAGGCGATGGCGGCCGGCTGGCGGGCCGGGCTCGAAGTCGAGCCCGAGGACGCGATTCGCTGGGTCACGGCCCACCCCGCCTGGATCCTGGGCATCGATGATCGGACCGGAACACTCGAAGCGGGCAAGGACGCCGACGTCGTTGTCTGGTCGGGAAATCCATTCAGCGTGTACGCGCACGCCGATCTGGTCTTCATCAATGGAGGGCTGGTGTACGACCGTGCTCGGCCCGGCTCCTATCGCATCTCGGATTTCGAACTCGGGATCCGGAGCGCACCGTGACCGGGCTGCTTCTCACAGTTGCGATCGTGAGCGCAACGGTCTACACGGGCGAAGGCCCCCCGCTGCGGGAGGCTACGGTGGTCATCGACGGGAACCGGGTTACGGCGGTTGGTACCGGGCTCGCGCCGCCAAAGGGTGCGCGCATCATCGACGCACGATCGGGCATCGTCACACCGGGCCTCATCGACGGCGCATCGCGTGTCGGGCTGGTCGGGGTCCGACTCGAGTCGCAGAGCGTCGAGGGCACCCTGGGTCCCGACGCCGACCCGGTGCGCGCCGCACTTCGCGTATCCGACACCTTCGACGCGGCGTCCTTCGTGCTCCCGGTCGCGCGGTCGGGCGGGCTCACCTCGGCCGCAATCATTCCGCAGGGCGGAATCCTTCAGGGGCAATCGGCCTGGATCGACCTGATCGAGGACGATCCGGTACGGCGTTCCCCTCTGGCGCTGCACGTGTCGCTAGGGTCCCACGGAAGCAAGGCCGGATCGCGTTCGCGCGCCTTCCTCCGGCTGCGCCAGGTTCTCGAGGACACGCGCCTGGTCAATTCGAACCGCGGGCTCTACCTGTCGGGCAAGCTCCGACCCATCTCTGTTTCGGCCGCGGACCTCGCCGTGATCTCACTGGCGCTCGAACGCGAGCTTCCCGTCGTGTTCGAGGTCGACCGCGCCGCCGACATCCGGACGGTGCTGCAGATCGCGCGCACGTACCGGCTGCGGGCCATCCTGCTCGGCGCCGCCGAGGGCTGGAAGGTGGCGGACGAGATCGCGGCCGCCGACGTGCCCGCGCTCGTGAATCCGTTCGAGAACCTGCCCTCGGATTTCGACCGGCTGGACGCGCGCGCCGACAATGGGTTGCTCCTGCATCGGGCCGGAATCAGCGTCGGATTCACGCTGCGCGGCGCAGCGCACTTCGCGCCGAGGCTCCGCCAGGCGGCCGGGAACGCGGTGCGAAATGGCTTCCCCTACGACGCGGCGGTCGCCGCGATCACCAGCGTCCCCGCCCGGATCTTCCGCATGGTGGATACCGGCGTGTTGCGCCCCGGGGCACTCGCCAACCTCGTGATCTGGAACGGCGATCCGCTGGAACTGACCAGCTGGCCGACACGCATGCTGATCCGGGGCCGCGAGATCGAACTCCGGTCGCGCCAGGACCAGCTGACCGAGCGCTACCTCACGCTGCCGCTGGACGCGCCGGGCGGCCCGGGCCGCGCCGACCCAGGTCCGGCACTTCCGAGCGCACCCTAGAGCCGCTGCGCGGGGAGTACCCAGCGCTCGGCCGTCTCGTCGAGCGTGTGCAGCAGCGTCTCGGAATCCTGAGCAAACCCCAGGACCACCAACTGGTCCACCCCGGCATCGCGGTAACGCGCAAGCGCCGTCGGCTCGATCGGCTTCAGGTAGGGTGAAACCGCCACCTCGATCTCGCCAAGGCTCCGTCCCCGTTCCCGGAGCAACACGTCGAGGCGCTTGATTCGCTCTTCCGCGGCTTCGGGATCGAGGTTGAACCCGTACCAGCCCTGCCCCAGGTCGGCGACCCGCCGCAGCGCCGCTTCGCTCTCTCCCCCGAACCAGATCGGCGGGTGCGGCGCCTGCACGGGCTTCGGATACTGGCGGCACCCGGCAAGCGTGTAGAACTCGCCCTTGTACTCCGAGACCGGATCCTTCCAGAGTGTCTGCATCACGGCCAGATACTCGCGGCAGCGCGCACCGCGCCGCGCGAACGACGCGCCGACCGCCTCGAACTCCTCGGCGAGCCAGCCCACACCCACGCCGAAATCCACGCGACCGTCTGAGAGCCAGTCGAGCGTCGCCACTTGCTTCGCCGTGTAGACCGGGTTTCGCTGCGGGACCAGGCAAATCCCGGTGGCGAGACGGATCCTCGAGGTGGCGGCCGCCAGAAAGTTGAGCGCACACAACGGATCGAGAAAGCCCGTGTCGGAGGCGACCGGGATCCGGCCGTCGTCCGAGTAGGGGTACCGCGAGCCATATTCATCGAATAACACTACGTGCTCTGCGGCCCAGAGCGCGTGGAAGCCGCGTTCCTCTGCCGCGGGCCCGAGCGTCGAAAGGTACTCGGGCGTCGCGATCGGATTACTGAACGGCGAAAAGAGACCGATCTTCATAGCCAACTCTCCCGCTGCTTCTCAGGCTGGATTCGGATACCACAAAAACTTCACTTCCCGTCGAGGAAGCAGTCCACGACCTCCAGGAACCGGTCGAGCTGATCGTGATGCACCCAGTGACCGGCGCCCCCGATGTTCTGGACCTCGAGGTTCGGGAAGTGCACGGACCGCCCGTCCGCGACCGGATCGCTGGCCCAGCTCTCGGTACCTCGGATCAGCAGGGTCGGACAGCTGATCCGCGACCACATTTCGTGCGCGTCTGCCGAGTTGAAGGCGTAGGGGGAAAAGACGCGAACGTAGTTGTCGAATTTCCAGGTGAAGGTCCCATCCTCGTTCTGGTGCGTACCGTGGACGGTGAGATGTTTCGCCTGATCCGGACTGAGGTGCGGATTCGCCTCCTGCATGCGCGCCACTGCGTCTTCGAGGGTCGGGTAGCAGCGCGGCACGCGGCTCGCCATCGCGTGCACGCCCGCGATCCAGCCGCGCATCCGTTCGGATGCGGGCTGCACGGCCCGTTCCTCGATCATCTGCGGCGGAGGCCCGAATCCCTCGATCGAGACCACCCTGGAGATCCGCTCGGGGTAGATTCCGGCGTATTGCAGCACGATCGACCCGCCCAGGGAGTGGCCGATCAGGGTGATCGGGGAGAGTTCCTTCTGGTCTAGCAGCTGCGCGATGTCGTAGACGTAGTCGATCATCGCGTAGTTACTGCCGTAGACCCACTGCGAGTCGCCGTGGCCGCGAAGATCCGGCGCGATGATGTGATACTGGTCGCGCAGGCTCTGAGCGACCCAGTCCCAGTTGCGGCAGTGGTCGCGGTTTCCGTGCACCAGGAGCAGGGGGGGTGCGTCTTCGTTTCCCCAGTCCACGTAGTGAAGCCGGAGCCGCTGCGAAAAGTACACGTGAGACGCGGGGCCCGGGACTTCCATCTGCATCGGCCCATTCTAGCCGCAGCGGGCCTGGAATCCGCTGCCGGAGAGAAACGATCCCGGGCCGGGGCGGAACGGTCGGGCTGCCGCCCAAGCCGCAGCGCAAGTCGCCGGTCCGCTCCCGGTAGATCGATCGCCCCTTCGTGTGGAAGGCGCGGTTCCGAGAGGTGTAGACTGCGAAGCGTCGACTCCCCCGCAGGACCCTGCGGGCCGCGTCGCAGTTACCCGCCTCGGAAGGAGTGAACCCGTTGCGCAGTGCAAAGGATTTCTTTCAGCCTCAGGCCCTCGGAGCGCCCCAGCCCGTTAGAGAGATCCCGTTTCGGCCCTCCCGCATGATCCACTTCTTTGACCCGAGCAACCCCAAGATGGCGGCGAAGGTTCCCGAACTCGCGACGAAGTGCGACGTGCTGCTGGGAAACCTCGAAGACGCGATCCAGGCGAGCAACAAGGTCGCGGCCCGCGAGGGACTCGTGAAGATCGCCCGCGAGACCGACCTCGGCGACTGTCAACTCTGGACCCGCATCAACAGTCTCGACAGCCCCTGGGTGCTGGACGACCTGATCGAACTCGTCACCCAGATCGGCGACAAACTCGACGTGGTCATGGTCCCCAAGGTGGAAGGCGCCTGGGACATCCACTACGTGGATCGAATCCTGGCTCAACTCGAAGCTCGCGCCGGCCTCGAGAAGCCGCTGCTTATTCACGCAATTCTCGAAACAGCCCTCGGGGTCGCAAACGTGGAGGAGATCTGCGCGGCGAGCCCGCGTATGCAGGGGCTCTCGCTCGGACCAGCCGACCTCGCCGCCTCCCGCCGGATGAAAACGACCCGGGTCGGCGGCGGGCACCCCGGTTACGTCGTTCGCGAGGATCCCAATCCAGATAACGAAGATGCAGTCCGTTCGACCGCACAACAGGACCTGTGGCACTACACGATGGCGCGTATGGTCGACGCCTGTGTCGCGAGCGGGATCCTGCCCTACTACGGACCGTTCGGTGACATCCGCGATGCAGTCGCGTGCGAGGACCAGTTTCGGAACGCGTTTCTGATGGGATGCGTGGGCGCCTGGTCACTGCATCCGGCTCAGATCGAGATCGCGCGCCGCGTCTTCAGCCCGCCCGTCGAGGAGGTCAAATGGGCGAAGAACGTCCTGGAAAAGATGGGGGATGGGACCGGCGCCGTGATGATCGACGGCAAGATGCAGGACGACGCCACCGTGAAGCAGTGCCGGGTGATGGTCGACCTCGCGAACGCGCTGTCCGAGAACGATCCCGAGTTGCGCAAGGCCTACGGCTTCTGAGTAGAAGCGCACACGGCCAGGCCGCACGCGCCGACGGATCGGCCTAGAATTCACCGAGGACCCACTTCGAGCATGCCCCCGCTCCGCGACCTAAGCGTGATCGACTTGACGGTGGCGCGCGCCGGACCGGTGGCGGTCCGGCAGCTGGGCGACTGGGGCGCCTCGGTGACCCGGATCGAGCCGCCGGGATCAGACGAAGACGCCATGGGAGTGGGCGCTCGCCACGGCCCCGACTTTCAGAACCTACACCGGAACAAGCGCTGCCTGACAATCGATCTGAAACAACCCGAGGGCCTCGAGATCTTCTTCCGGCTCGCGAAAGACGCCGATGTCGTGGTCGAGAACTTCCGGCCTGGGGTCAAACACCGGCTCGGGGTCGACTACGAATCCGTGCGTGAGCGCAATCCGCGCATCGTCTACGGAAGCATTTCGGGCTTCGGCCAGGACGGCCCCTACCGAGACCGCGCGGGCGTCGACCAGATCGCCCAGGGCATGGGAGGACTGATGTCGATCACGGGCCTGCCCGGGCAGGGCCCGGTGCGCGTCGGGGTTCCGATCGCGGACCTGTCCGCCGGGTTGTTCCTGGCGATCGGAATCCTGCTCGCGCTGCGGGAGAGAGACCGCTCTGGGGAAGGCCAGTGGGTCCACACTTCGCTGCTCGAAGCGCAGATCGCAATGCTCGACTTCCAGGCGACGCGCTGGCTGATGGACGGCGAGGTTCCCCCGCAGGCCGGGAACCACCATCCGACCGGGATTCCGATGGGCGTCTATCCGACGGCCGACGGCCACATCAATCTCGCCGCCCCCTCGAACCGGATGTTCCGAAAGTTCTGCCGCGCACTCGGAGCCGAACCCCTCCTGGAACAGGATCAGTATGCGGATGCTCAGAGCCGTTACCGGAACCAGGAGGAGCTTCACGAAGAAATTGCCTCCTACACACGCAAACGAAAGAGCGCGGAGTGGATCGAGATCTTGAACCGCGAGGGGATCCCGTGTGGACCGATCCTACGGATCGACGAAACCTTCGCCGATCCGCAGGTTCGACACCTGGGGATCGCGAAACAGGTCGACCACCCGGATCGTGGCACGATCGAGATCGTGGGCCAGCCGATGCACCTCGAACGAACGCCGCAGCGCATGCGCAACGCGGCACCCGACCGTGGGCAGCAAACCGACAGCGTGCTCGCCGAACTCGGCTACGCGCCCGAGGTGATTTCGGAGCTTCGCAGGCGACGCGTCGTC
This sequence comes from Myxococcales bacterium, assembly GCA_013215565.1. Classification (GTDB taxonomy): domain Bacteria; phylum Myxococcota_A; class UBA9160; order SZUA-336; family SZUA-336; genus JABSQV01. Next base: position 64,773 of record JABSQV010000004.1, read on the forward strand.
TGATCCGTGAAACTCGAACTCCCCGCCCGCAAGCTCGCCGCCGAGATTGACGGGTCGGTCGCGTGGCCGATCTACAACAATCCCGAGCGACGAAACGCGCTCTCGTTCGAGATGCAGCGGGCGATTCCTGCGATTCTCGAGCGCTTCGAGAACGACCCGGCAATCCGCGTCGTGGTGGTTCGGGCCGCCGGGGGACCGCCGTCGGCTTCGCGCTCTGCGCTCGAACCCGCACGCAACGCCGAGCGGCCCCGGGTTCCGGGCACTTCGATCCGCGCAGGCTAACTTTCGCGGGCATGAGCCCGGGCACGATCCTCTGGCTGGTGGGGCTCGTGGGGGGCGCGGTCTCCCTCTCACAGTTGCCGAGTCTCGGCCTAGCCGTCTTCCTTGGAGAGCCGTGGCTGCCCTTCGTGCTCGCAATCGCGGTCGGGGGTACGGCGTCAGCCCTGCTCTGGTTCGCGAGCCGGACGGGGGGTCGTGAACTCGACCATCGTTCCGCGTTCGTCGCGGTTACGCTCTGCTGGCTCACGGCCTGCGTCCTCGCAGCATTGCCTCTCTACGGCCACCCCGAACTCGGGCTCTCGCTGGTCGATGCCCTCTTCGAATCGACCTCGGGGTTCACGACCACGGGAGCCACGGTTCTCACCGGCCTCGACCACGCCCCGCGCTCGGTACTGCTCTGGCGCAGCGTCACCCAGTGGCTGGGCGGGATGGGAATCGTCGTGCTGGGCGTCGCGGTTTTTCCCCTGCTCGGGGTGGGTGGAATGCAACTGTTCAAAGCCGAGGCCCCGGGACCGACCAAGGACAAGCTCACGCCCAGAATCGGAGAGACAGCCCGGCTCCTGTGGGTCCTATATCTCGGACTGACCACAGTCGATGCGGTCCTGCTCTGGGTCGGCGGCATGGGCCCCTTCGACGCGATCTGCCATGCGATGAGCACGATTTCGACCGGCGGCTTCTCCACGCACGATGCCTCCCTCGGGCACTACGAATCCTCGTTCATCCTGTCTACGACTACGGTCTTCATGCTGCTCGGCGGCATGAGCTTCGTGATCCTGCACCGCGCACTCACGCGTGGGATCCACTGGACGGACTCTCCGGAACTCAAGGCCTACGTCGGAATCGTTCTGGGCGCGTCGGTCCTGATCACGCTGGACCTGCGCAGCGGCCCCTTCCGGGAATTTGACACGGCAAGACAGGCTCTCGAGCACGGCTTCTTCCAGGTCGCCTCGATTTTGAGCACGACCGGCTTCACCACGCTCGACTTCGACCGCTGGCCCCCGCTCTCCCATGCGGTGCTTTTTGGCCTGTTGTTCGTCGGCGCCATGTCGGGCTCGACCGGAGGCGGGATCAAGGTCATCCGGGTTCTGCTGGTGCTGCGGATCGCCGCATCGCAGTTCTTCCGCCTGACTCACCCGCGTGGTTTCGCATCCGTCAAACTCGGAAAGGAAAACGTGGACGAAGCGGTCCTGCTAGGAGTGCTGGGCTTCTTCGGCATGTGGATGGCGGTCTTGTTCACTGGCACCGCGGTGCTGTGCGCATTCGGGTCCGACCTGTTCACGAGCCTGTCGGCGGCCGCCGCGACGCTCGGGAACGTCGGTCCGGCCTTCGAGGGCGTCGGGCCTTCTCACAACTACGCCGGGTTCAGCGACGCGGCCAAGCTCTCGATGGCCGCGCTCATGCTTCTCGGACGGCTCGAGATCTACGTCGCGCTCGTGATTCTGACGCCCAGCTTCTGGCGGAGCTAAGCGGGCTGATTCAGTTCGATCAGGTTTCCCGACGGATCGCGCAGGAAGCACTGTCGGCCCGCGCCCGGAATCTCGAACGGACCGCGCACCTTGACCCCCTTGCCAGTCAGTTCCCGGGCCGCCACGTCGACGTCCTCCACCCGCAGTGCAAAGTGCTGCCCCTCCGGGGCGGCGTGCTGATCGACTTGGATCAGGTGGATCTGCTGCGCCCCCGCATCGAGCCACATGCCCGGGAACCCAAAGTCGGGGCGGGGGAGAACCTTCAGGCCGAGAATCTCCGTGTAGAAACGAGCCGTCTGCTCGAGGTCCCCCACGTTGAGCGATACGTGATGCACGCCCGCGAACTCCATGGCGGCATCCTAGCATCCCGTACCGGCAGCAGGCGTATACTGCCGCGAGAAGGAGAACGCCGCATGACGCAAAGCCGTACGATCGAGACGGGAACCGACCACCTGCACGCCCGCGTCGAGGACAGGGTCGCGATCCTGACGATGAACCGGCCGGAGCGCCGGAATGCCCTCTCCGGCGAGATGATCGCCGGGCTCGCACTCGCCCTGAACGAGGCCGAGACCGCGACCGATGTCGGCTGCATCGTCCTCACCGGCGCAGGCGGCGCGTTCTGCGCGGGTGGAGACGTCAAGGGAATGGACGAAGGCAACCGCTCCAGAAGCGCGGCGTCGGTCCCGATCGACGTCCGGATCCACGCGCAGCGCTTGAGCCAGCGCAATACCGCAGGGCGCATCTACGAGATGCCCAAGCCCGTCGTGGGCTCGATTCCGGGCGCGGCCGCGGGTGCGGGACTCTCACTCGCGCTCGCTTGCGACCTCAGGATCGCCTCCGAAAATGCGCTGTTCGTCACGGCCTTCGCACGCGTCGGCTTCAGCGGCGACTACGGCGGAACCTGGTTCCTGACACAACTCGTGGGACCGGCCAAGGCACGCGAACTGTATTACCTGTCGGAGCGGATCGACGCGAAGCAGGCGGAGCGGCTGGGCCTGGTCAACCGCGTGGTGGCGGAGTCCGCGCTGGAAGAGCAGACGATGGAACTGGCGCGCCGCCTCGCGAACGGGCCGACCGTCGCCTACCGCTACATGAAGGAGAACATCAACCGCGCCGTCTCGGGCGAGTTCGGCGACTGCATCGACCTGGAAGCAACCCACCACGTGCATACGGGCCTCACCGAGGACCACCGCGAGGCCACGCGCGCCTTCGTCGAGAAGCGGGAGCCGTCATTCAAGGGACGCTGAGACGAGCAGGAGTTCCGTCAGCCTGAACGAACTCAGCTGCGGGCGCTCGGATACGTCGACTGAGGCTCTCGATCGCTTCAGCGCTCCGACGCCCTAGCGGCTGGATCGCGGCCGCACCTGAAATTCGATCCAGTTGCGCAGTTCCTGAGTCCGGAGTTCTTCGTCCATGATGTCGGAACCGAGCCGAAGCGAGCGCGCGAGATCGTGGCGCGACGGGTCCCGGTGCAGCGCTTCGAGATCGTCTGCGTAGGCGATGGCGGTCTCCGGATCCGGGAAGCTTCCCTGCCGGACCAGATCGTTCGCGCGAAGCCGGCAGAGCGCGGCGATCTCGTGCAGATCGAACTCAGGGTGATACTGAACGGCCCAAAACGAGCCACCTGCTTGCTGGACCGAAATCGCCTGCACTCTCGAAAAGGCGTTCGACGCCAGCAGGTCTCCGTCGGATGGAAGTCGCACGATCTCGTCCTCGTGGCTGGCGGGTGCATCGAACACCGCCGGCTTTCCGCGATACAACGGATGTGCGCGTCCGGATGCAGAGAGCGCGACCCGGCGCGCGAATCCGAACTCGCGGCCGCGCGGATTCGGGGCGCACTCACCTCCAGCGGCGACGACGCAGATGTGGGCAGCAAAGCAGCTTCCAAAACCCGGAACTCCCGAAGCGAAGAGCTCGCGGCAAAACTCGACCTGGCGCTGAACGCGGGAATCGCCGGCGCGATGCACCGACAGACTCGAACCGGTCCAGGCGACGCCGTGATAGCGCTCGAGCTCAGATCGCGATGGGAGCGATGCGTCGGGGTCCGCACCGTAGACCACCTGGACCTCTGCCCGGGGCTCGATTCGGACAAGCGCTTGCTCGTAGAGGCGTCCCGCCCGCGTGCCCCCGGCTTCTTCAAGCGCGTCGCGATCTTCGCGGGGGTAGGCGTCGAGTACCAGCAAGCGAACTCGTCCACCCAAGCGATTTCCCCTTCGCGTTGCGCCCTAACTCCGAAAATGAGACCTGGGCTGGCGGAGAGGGGGGGATTCGAACCCCCGGACCCCAAAAGAGGTCAACGGTTTTCGAGACCGCCCCGTTCAACCGCTCCGGCACCTCTCCGGAGTCGAAGTTAGCACAGACGCCGAATCTGCTGCGAGAGTACGGTCAGCGCTGCGAGGCCCGCGCGAGCATCGTCCGCAATCCCGCGGACCGTTTCCGCGATGACCTGCAACTGGCTCGTGTTCTCCTGAAGGAAGTGTGGAAGGGCTTCCTCTCCGAGTCCTCGCTCGAGGGTTCGTCTCGTCAGCGATCGATGGAAGTCAAGCATCTCGACAAGCAGATGCGCTGCCGCAACGCCTTCCCATCCCGGAGAACGCTGAACACTGGCAAGCCGCTCAACCAGCAGATCCATGCAGCTGAAGTGGCCGATCCTCTCGTGGACGACCGCAACGCTGTCAACGGAAAGTTCTGAGTGTACGGCGATCGAGAACGCACCGAGCAATCCCGATAGCGGCTGTAGGGTTGCGATCTCAAGGCCGAGATCGCGCTCGAAGCCTTCGGCGCAGCGCGCCTCGACTGCTTCGGAACCGGCCAGGGCCTCTCGAAGCCTGGATCGCTGCCCGGAAACCAGGTCGAGCCAGCGAGCCGCCTCGCGCGGTTCGAGATATCCCGGCCGCTCGAGACCTACCAGAAAGCGCGCGACGCTGCGGCTCGCGGTCGCCACCTGCCGGGAAGCGCGGAGACGCGCGTCCTCGGAAACTTCGGACGCCCAGATCCCCGCCAGCGCATGCTCAGCATCGAGCATGCGGTCGGCAAACCAGTATCCGGCCACCACGTCCGGAATCGAAGCCCGAAGCAACTGAACCAACTCCGGCACCAGCGTCACTCCGGCGCGGTCGATGACGGCATTGGTGAGAATACTGGCGGCGATTTCGCGTCGCAGTGGGTGCGAGTCGATCTCAGCGTCGAAGCGCTCGCGCAAGCGGCGCGGGAAGTAGCTGCGTACGGCCTCACGAATCTCCGGATGATCGGGGAGAGAGGAGCGCAGGAGTTCTCTCCTGACGAGCATCTTCGTGTAGCCCAACAGCACCGAGATTTCGGGCCTGGAAAATCCGACCCGAGAACCCGAGGCAGATAGGCGTCGGCCCAGCTCGTCCGGAGAGGGGAGCAACTCCAGCTCTGGATCGAGAACTGCATGGCGCTCGAGAAACTCGACGGCTTCGAAGATGCGAGACGGCTGCTCTATGCCGCGGGCGAGGTCGAGCGAGATACACCGGCTCTGGTCGATGCTGTGCGCGAGTACGATTTCATCGGTTTCCTTCACGCAGGTGTAAAGAAGCTCGTCTCTCTCTTCGCTCGAGCACTGACCCATCCGGGATGCCTCGGCCATGAGGATCTTGTAATTGACCTCGTGATCAGAGAGATCGACTCCACCCGAGTTGTCGATCGCGTCGGTGTTGATTCGCCCGCCCGCAATCGCGTACTCGACCCGGGCCAGCTGCGTAAAGCCGAGATTCCCCCCCTCTGCAACGACGCGTGCACGAATCTCGGAGGCATCTACCCGAACCCGCGCGTTCGCCAGATCCCCGACCTGGTCATTCGATTCCGTCGAAGCCTTGACATAGGTCCCGATTCCGCCGTTCCAGAGCAGGTCGACCGGCATTTTCAGAATCGCACGTACCAGATCTTCCCCCGAGAGCTGACGGACGTTGACATCGAGCACCCCGCGCGCCTCGCGCGAAAGAGAGATGGAGCGGGCATTGCGCTCGAAGATCCCGCCGCCCGTACTGATCGCGCTGGTACGGTAATCGCGCCAGGTCGAGGACTCGAGTTCAAACAGGCGCGCTCTCTCGCGCCACGAAGACTCGAGGTCGGGATCGGGATCGAGAAAGATCTGTTTATCATCGAAGGCAGCGAGCAGGCGTCCTGTTCGAGCGAGCAGGAGCCCGTTTCCGAACACGTCCCCCGACATGTCCCCGATTCCGGAGATCGTGAACGGCTCCTCGTTTACGTCGACTCCCGCCTCACGGAAATGCCGTACCGCGCAAAGCCAGGCGCCCCTCGCCGTGATCCCTTCCTTCTTGTGGGAAAAGCCCCGGCTTCCCCCGCTCGCAAAGGCGTCGCCGAGCCAGAATCCCTTCTCGCTCGCGATCCGGTTCGCTCTATCGGAAAGGTGACCGGTGCCGCGATCCGGGGCCACCACCAGATAGGCATCTTCCCCGTCGTGGCAGACGACACGTTCCGGATGAAGGGTGATTCCGTCGACCACGTTGTCGGTGATACCGAGCAGGGCGTCGATGTAACACTCGTACTGGCGTTCGGCCTCGGCGCGGGCTTCGTCCGCAGCGTCGAAGCGACGCTTCAATACGAATCCTCCCTTCGATCCTACCGGAACGATCAGACCGTTCTTGACCATCTGAGCCTTCATCAGGCCCAGTACTTCTGTACGGACGTCAGACGCGCGGTCGCTCCAGCGAACCCCCCCGCGTGCCACTCTTCCGCCACGGAGATGAACCCCGAGCTGATCGACGGAATGTACGAAGATCTCTCGATAGGGGCGAGGAGCAGGAAGCTCTTCGACGCGGCTCGAATCGAGCTTGAAGCTCAATTGGTGCACAAAGCGCTTTTGCTCGGTGTAGAAGTCGTTTCTAACGGTACTCTGAATCAGATTTTCGAAGATCCGGAAGATCCTGTCCTCATCTACGGTGGGAATCCGGCGCCGCTCTGCCTCGATTCGGGAAATTGCGGCCTCCTCGATCGCTCCGCGCTCGCCTTCGAGATCCGGATCAAAGCGCGCTCGAAACAGATCGATCAACGCCTGCGTCGAATCCGGGTAGTGAACCAGGACCTCGCTCGCGAAGACGCGTCCGCGAATGGAGCCGCATTGCAGAGCGAAGGAGAGGTAGGCACGGAGTAAGTCGATCTCGCGCCAGCCGAGCCCGGCGACGAGCGTCAGTGCATTGAGCGCATCGGCCTCGACCCGGCCCCGGAGAGCACTCACGAGTCCTTCGATGACGAGGGAGTTCCGCTCGGGACCGGACTCCTCATCGAATGGATCGATCCGAAATGCGACAACCCAGGCGGAGTTCTCGGCCGAAAAGCGGAGTTCCGTCAGCATTGCATCGATCACGCGAATTCCAAAGTCGTCCAGAATCGGCAGGAGATCGGTCAGGTAGGGGCGCTCCCGCTGATACACCTTGAGCGTCGGTTCCGATTCCTGGTAGTGCTCGTACAGCGCGACCTCGACACAGGCTTCGCCGCTCCGCAGACGTTCCAATCGCGGGACCTCGCCCGCTGCCTCGCGAGCCGAGGTGGCGCCCCTGTAGGGATCGGGGAAGATGGAGCCGTACTCTTCGGCGAGCCTGCGGGCGTCCGCTTCCGAATACCGATCTCCGAGCGCAACCTCGAACGAATCTTCCCAGCGAGCCAACTGCGCGCGGCACGCTTGCTCGAGTTTGGCGAGTCCCGCCGCATTCAACTCCTTCGGAGAGTTGAAGAGGAAGTGAATCAGAACGAACTCGTCGTCTAGGTGGACGGTACGCCGGTCCATGCAGCGGGCCAGGTACTCGCGCCGCAGGAGACCCTCCAGGGAGCGGCAGGCTTCCTCGTCATGGAGGTCGATCGGGGCAATGATCGAGACCAGGAGCGCGCAGTCCTGCGAAGCGGAAGAGACACAGATCTCGACAGCGTTCCTTTCCGTCGCGCTCAGAATCCGGAAAATCGCATCGCGGAGAAAACGGAGTTCGAAGGTAAGGAGACACTCGACCGGGAGTACGTCGAAAGCATCGATCGCGGCCTTGTGGCGATGAGACCCGGGCTCTGCGTGCGCGCTTGCTTCCAGGGCTGCCTGACGTCGTTCCCGAGCGATCGGAATCTCGGATCCTCGAGCCCGGGTCGCCTTGTGCGTGAGCACGCCTACGAAGAGGCCGTAGCCCACGACGCTGGCGTCGTCGGAAAGCCACGCCACCCGGACGCAGTCGAGGCTTCCCACACGGTGGAAGGTCGATTCAACCGAAGACTTCAGGTACGAAATCAGCGGAACCGGTCCGGCGGATGGGATTGCCGGCTCGGGGAGTTCCAAGACACCGATCCCCCGCGGCGCGGGAATCTCGCCCCCGTCCCGAAGAATGCCGAGACTCCGGGGCAGTGTCGCGGGTCGGAGTTCCGCCGATTCCGCTCCGCTCGCTCCGCAGGCACGATATCCGAGAAACAGAAAGTGATCGTCGGCAAGCCAGTCGAGGAAGCGCGCCACCTCGGCCGCGCCCCCGGCTTCCGCAGGCTCTCGCTTCGCGCAGGCCTCGATTCGGGCTGCGTGCTGGCTCAGTGCTTCCACCATCGGGAGATAGTCTTCGACCGAGACACGGAGCGCCGCGTAGGTGCTTCGGAGTTCCGCTGCGATCCGCAGTCGCTCCGGCTTTTCCACCTGGGCAATCTCGGCATAGAGATAGGACTCGCGAACGCCGAATTCCGCCTTCTTTCCGAAGTTCGAGATCTCGCCTGAGTCCGAGCGAACCAGATCGAGCGCCGGATGGAGCAGTAGCAGTGGGCGGTGACCGAGGCGCGCAAGAGTGAGACGCAGCGTATCGACCAGAAAGGGCTGGTCGAGCATCAGAACTTCGAGGACCGTCCGTCCCGAACGGCTGCCTCCCGGAGTTTCGACGCGCACGCGGATCTGGTCGGCATTACGCGCCCGCACGAAAGCGAACGCGCTTTGGCTCAGTTCTCGCAGACCCGAGCCACCGCGCCGACGAGCCTCGCCCACACCCACACTTCCCGCGAGTAGCTCGTGCAGGTATTCGAGAAATCGAGTCTCGTCCGAATCGAGTGGCACGCTGCCGTATAGCGGACCGGGGGGGAACATTGACCGGGCCTCCAAAGGCACATATCGGTCGCGCATCGAGCTACACTGAGCCGGAGCTTGCCGTCGCAGGAGATAGAATTCGTGCCCATGCAGCGACTCTGGCTACGCAGCGTGTACAGCTATGACCTGCTCCGCCTCGAACTCTTTCGCCGCAGATGGGGAAGTGCGCTTCAGTTGGACGACGGCGTCTCGCCGAACCTTCGATTCTCCCGCCTGCGTATCGAGGCCGGGGGACGCGTCGAGATCGGACGCGGATTCGGGACTGAGCGAATGGCCGGAAATCACCTGTGGATCCAGGCTGGCGCGACGCTGCAACTGCAGGAGGAGTGCTGGCTTCGAACGGAGTGCGGCGAGAACCGGCTGACGCTGTTTCCCGGGGCCCGGATGCAGATCGGCCCTCGCTCGCTCATCAACGGCGCCATGCTCTCGGCCAAATCGGAACTCTCGATCGGAAGCGAGGCTCTGATCGGATTTGGAGTCCGGGTGCTCGACTCCGATCAGCACGACCTCGATCGAGATCACCCGGAACGCACCGAGCCCGTACGAATTGGAAACCGCGTCTGGATCGGTGCCGACTCCATGGTGCTGCGCGGATCGACGATCGGCGACGACGTTGTGATCGGCGCCCGATCGCTCGTCACGGGCGACATCCCGTCAGGCGTCCTGGCGCTCGGCGTACCCGCAAAGCCGATCCGCGAAATCGGTTCCCGGGCGGGCTGCAATTAGCACCGGGACCCCGGATCGGTCGCCCCGGAGTCCGTGATACCCTCGATCCGATGACGCTCCGTATCGCGCTCTTCGGCATGGGGCCGCTCGCCAGAGACTGTCTCGACCGGCTGCACAAGGGCGGCCACGAGATCGTGTGCATCTATGGGCCGCCCGAGGGGGGCCGGCCCGATCCGCTCTGCCAACGGGCCGCCGACCTCGGACTCCCGATCGAGCGGCGGCGTTACTTTCGCAAGAAGACCGGCGAAGCCATTCCGAGCGCACTCGAGAGCTACCGAAAGTACGACCCACAGCTGAATGTGCTCGCCGTCGTAAACGTGTTCATTCCGAACGAGATCCTCGACGCGCCCAAACACGGGAGCATCTGCTTCCATCCCTCGCTGCTCCCGCGCTTTCGAGGAGGCTCGGCCGTGAACTGGCAGATCCTGCTGGGCGAGCGCGAAGCGGGGGTCTCGGTCTTCGTCCCCGACGAGGGCGTCGACACCGGCCCGATTGTCGTGCAGAAGGGAGGCGTCGAGATCTCGGCCGATGAGACGACCGGAACGCTGTTTTTCAAAAAGCTCCTCCCACTCGGCATCGCCGCGATCGAGGAGGCCGTCGCCGCGATCGCGGCCGGAACCGCGGCCCCGAGCGAGCAGGATCACGCACGGGCCAGCTTCCAGAGACTCGTCGACGACGGGGCCGCCCGCATCGATCTCGAGCGTCCGGCCGAGGAGATCTACCGCGTGATTCGGGGCTGCGATCCACAGCCGGGCGCGTTCGTACTTCACGAGGGGGCGAAGCTCCGCCTGTTCGACGCGAAGCTCGAACCCGGGGCCCAGGGGTCCGGCCCCGGAACCGTCCTCTCGATCGATGCGCAGGGACTGCGGCTCGCCCTCTCCGGCGGAAGCTTGAGGGTCGCTCGCGTCCGGGCCGACGCCGGGAAGGAGGCCGCCCTCGCCTTTGCCGAACGGGTCGGACTTCGCGCCGGAGCTCGGCTCGCAAGCGCATGAGCCTCGAGCAGATCCGCGCGGGCCTCGAAACCGCCGGCTTCAACCTCTCGGGGACGCTCTCCCCGGAGCAGTTCGACCCGCTGGTTCCCGAGGTCTGGCAGTCGAAGCACCACGTCCCGGGATGTCGGGGGATTCTGGTGGTCGGAAGCGGGGGCCGCGCGCTCTGGTCAGCGTTCGCGCGTTCCCCCGAAGCCGGGCTCCGCGAAGATCCGCTCGATCGGTACACGGCCCGGGTTGTCGGCGAAGTCGCGGACACGATCCTGCCACGCGCCGGGATCGGCCTGTACTGGGAGAAACGAGACAAGCAATACCTGCCGATGATGAAGCTCGGCGAGCGAGCCGGGCTGGGTACGCCGGGCAGGCTCGGAATCCTGCTCCACCCCGAGTTCGGCCCCTGGCTCGCGGTCCGCGCCCTATTGTATCTGCCGTTCCCCGTGGACCCCGGAGAGCCCCAGAGCTTCGATCCCTGCAACGGCTGCCCGGCACCCTGCGCGGCCGCTTGCCTGGGACAGGTGGTGCACGAAGCGGGACTCGAACCGTCCGACTGCTTCCGCACGCGCGTGCTGAAGCGCGGCTGCCGGGTCGGCTGCGCAGCCCGAAGCGCTTGCGTCGTGGGGCCCGAGCACGCTTACACGCCCACACAACTCGCGCACCACCAGCGGATTCGCTGGCGCCGGCCGGTGTTAGGCTACGCCCTCAGGACGCTGCTCGCCGACCCGCTCGGACGCGGCCGCGGAGCCTCCTAGCGATTCGCTTCCGAGCCTGCTCGGGCGTTCCATTCCACGTAGAGAAGGCTCAGGGAACGCTCGCGCAGAGTCCCACGACCGGGGCACCCTCGCGCTCTACGAGTTCGAAAAACGCGCCCGAGAGCTTTTCCGTGAAGGGTCCCGGCCTCCCGCTCCCGAGTGTCTGTCCATCGAGGGAGCGAACTCCCACGACCAACGACACGCCCGTCCCCGTCAGAAACACCTCGTCGGACGCGAACAGATCGAGGCGTCTGAGCGGAGCTTCGACCGTGTCGATGCCGAACGCGGAAGCCAGTTCCGCCACTCGAGCGCGTGTCAGTCCGGCCAGCAGTCCCTCCTCCGGAGGGGGTGTGCGAAGCTCCCGGCCCCGGAGCGCGAACAGGTTCGCAACCGACGCCTCGGCGACGCGGCCGTGCGCATTCAGGACCAGCGCCTCATCCGCTCCCCGGCGCCGCGCCTCGCGTTTCGCGAGAACGCTATTCAGGTAGTTCAGACTCTTGACGCCCGGATCGAGGGCATCCGCGGCCGGCCGCCGAAGGCTCGCCGTGATCAGGTCCAGCCCGCGAGCCCGCTTTTCGGGGGAGTAGATCTCGACTTCGGTTGCGATGCAGATGGTTCGGGGCTCCGGGCAGCGCGTCGGATCGACCCCGAGCGGCCCGCTCCCACGCGTGATCAGAAGCCGGACGTACGCGTCGTCGCGCCCGAAGGCCGAGAGCGTCTCGCAGACGATCGCGTGGAGGCGCGCGAGCGGATGCGGCAGTTCGAGACCGATTGCACGCGCGGAAAGCCGCAGTCGCTCCAGGTGCCGCGGAAGCTGAAAGACCCGGCCCGCATACACCCGGATGCCCTCGAACACCCCGTCTCCGTACAGCAGTCCGTGGTCGCTGACCGGGATGCGGGCCTGCTCCGGGTCCCGGACCTTTCCGTCCAGCCAGACCTTCATCACGCGCCGGCTCGATCTCTGCCGAGCTGCGCCGAGATCCGGCCGGCAGCTCCGAGCAACTGTTCAGCGAAGCGCGGCTCGTCCTCCGGGCGCAGCCGGGAACTCGGGCCCGCAGCCGCGACCGCGCCCACGAGGCCCCGGGCCGCGAAGATGGGCGCGGCCACACCCGCCAGTCCATCCACCCACTCGTCCCGGTTCCGGGCCCAGCCCCGCTGGCGGGCGCGCTCGACCTCGCGCTGAAGCGCCTCCCGCGCTCCCGGAGCGGCAGTCGAAGCCGCTGCTGCGACCTCGTCGGGCGCGAAGGCGAGGTACAACTTGCCGACGCCGGTCAGGTGCGCGGGAACCTCGTCTCCGACCCCGGGGGCAACCCGCAGCAGGCCGCCACCTTCCTGCTTGTCGAGGACAAAGATGCGGCCGCCGCGCGCGGCCGCCAGGAAGCTCGTCTCCTGCAGCAGGGCCGCGGTCTCTTCCAGCAGCGGCCGCGCCAGCGTGACCAGCGACTCCCGCTCGAGAACCCCGCGTCCCAGTGCGACCAGGCCGATCCCGTTGCGGTAGCGCCCAGCTCCTTCGCACTCGACCAGGCGGCGCCGTCCGAGCGCCTGGAGCAGGCGGTGCGTGGTCGACCTGGGAAGCCCCAGGGAGCGCCCGATCTCCGAGACACCGCGCGCTGCGCCCACTTGATGCAGGTGCTGGAGGATCTCGAGTGCTTTTTCGACCGTGCCGGAGTGTTCCATTATATAGAACAGTATTCTGATATATGGAACACCCTACACGGCGGGCCGCGAGGCTGCAACCCGGCCGGGGCGGACGAGTTCCGGGTCATCTCCCGGCGACCTCAGACCGTCCCGCGGGCGATCCCCGAGCAAAGAAGACCCCGAGAATGCTGCACCCGACGTTGCGGGCGCTCACCCGGTGACAGGGCGAATCCTCGGGGTCCGGTGGTGCCTGGGACACCAGGCCACCACGGTAGAAAAGCCAGCGGAAGGCCTAGGTGGCCACCACCTCACACGTCACCGTTCTCGAACATTTCACTAGACCACCTCCTTTTCCGCAGCGTTCTGAATGACGCGGGACCCAGATCCCGCTCCGGCACCCGCCCGCACGCCCGCACGGTGCCAGACCGGCCCCGTTGCGGAGTCTGGCTGAGACCCCGCAGGCCGGAACTCCATCGAGCGTCAAGGTAACTGCAGGATCCAAGCCGGGCAAACGCGTACGCCCGGGACGCTCCGCGCGCTGCTGCTACTCTGTGTCGCGTGCAGAGTCGCTGGTCGGATGCAGACGCCGCAGAATGCATCGCGCACTATCGGGAGGCGGGCGCGGACCTCGCCCTGCGCGTGTACAGCTCTCGCCTGATCGGTCGGGAGCCGGACCTGGTCCTGCACGGAGGCGGCAACACCTCGGTCAAGTCGAAGATGCGCGACCTGTTTGGCGAAGAGATCGCAGTGCTCCACGTGAAGGGGAGCGGCTGGAACCTGGACACGATCGAGCCGCCGGGTCTGCCCGCACTCCGCCTCGCGGAGCTTGAGCGTCTGCGCGGTCTCGACGAACTTGACGACGAGAGCATGCTCCGGGAGCTTCGCCGCGCGCTGATCGATCCCGGCGCCCCCAATCCCTCCGTCGAGACATTACTCCACGCATTTTTGCGTCACAGGTTCGTCGATCACTCCCACGCAGATGCGATCCTGGCACTTACGAACCAGCCCGACGGCAAGAAACGGATTCACGAACTCTTCGGGGACCGCGTCGCGTGGGCTCCCTACGTGATGCCGGGCTTCCCCCTCGCAAAGCAGGTGGCTGAGATCGTAGAAGGCTCTCCCGGTGCGGACGCGATCGTACTCGAGAGGCACGGACTCGTGACCTTTGCCGACGAGGCGCAACGAAGCTACGAGCGGCACGTCGAGATCGTCGATGCGGCAGAGCGCACGATTGCCATCGAGATCGAGGGGCGCCGCCTACTAGACGCTAGGCCGGTCGTTTCGATGCGCGAGGTGGGAGAGATCGCGCCGCTCGTTCGCGGCGCGCTCGCGGTCCCGACGCAGGATCCGGACCTGCCCTACCGGCGCTGGATCCTGGAGCACCGGGACTCGACCGAGATCTCCCACTTCACCGCTGCCGATGCCGCGCCGATGCTCGCAGAGTCGCCGCCGATCACGCCCGATCACGTGATCCGCACGAAGGGACCCTACCTGTATCTCGACAAACCCGCCTATTCGGAACTCGATACCTTCGCTGCCCAACTGGCCGCCGGCGTAGAATGCTACCGGCAGGCGTACCGCAGCTACTTTGAGCGAAACGTCGAGGCACGCGGGATCTCGCGCAGCATGCTCGATCCGACCCCGCGCATCGTCTTGCTTCCCGGGTTGGGGCTGTTTGCGGCAGGAGAAACACGCAAAGAGGCGCGGATCGCGGCGGACATCGCCGAGCACAACATCAAGACCAAGATCTGGGCCAGCATGATCGGCCACTACGCAGGGCTTCCGGAATCCGACATGTTCGACATGGAGTACTGGAGCCTCGAGCAGGCGAAGCTCGGCAGGCGCAACCCGGATCCGCTCGAGGGTCAGGTCGCGCTCATCACCGGCGGAGCCGGCGCGATCGGAGAGGGCATCGCAAAGACGGTGCTGGCTGCCGGTGGGGCCGTGATGCTGACCGACATCGACCCAGAGCGGCTGTCTGCAGTCGCAGCACGACTTGCGAGCGACCGCTGCGAGACCGTCGAGGCCGACGTTTCCAACGCCGTAGAAGTGCGTGCCGCCTTCCGGCAAACGGCTCTGAGCTTCGGTGGCGTCGACCTTGTAGTGGCCAACGCGGGGGTGGCGGTGGCCGGGCGCCTCGAAGAACTCGAGCTCGAGGAGTTCCAGCGCGCCGTCGACGTCAACCTGAGCGGTGCCTTCCTGACCATTAGAGAAGCGCTGCGCCAGCTTCGGATGCAGGGCACGGGTGGCAACATCGTCCTGCTCTCGAGCAAGAACGTGTTCGCGCCGGGCGAATCTTTCGGGGCCTACAGCGCATCCAAGGCGGGCGCACATCAACTCGGCCGGGTCGCGGCGCTCGAGGGAGCCGCGTTCGGCGTACGCGTCAACATGATCAACGCGGACGCCGTCTTCGGCTCCGAGGAAAACCCCTCCGGACTCTGGAAGGAAGTCGGACCTGCGCGCGCTGCGGCCCGCGGCCTGCGGGAGCAGGAACTCGAGGCGTTCTACCGGGATCGAAATCTGCTGAAGGCACGGGTCACCGCGGAACACGTCGGAAACGCTGTCGTCTTCTTTGCCACGCAGCTGACGCCGACCACGGGCGCGGCGCTGCCCATCGACGGAGGCCTGCCCGGAGCCTTTCCGCGATGAGCCGAGTCTCCCGGGTTGCCTCCGCTGCGCTCGGCCTGCTCCTGAGCCTGGCCCCGCACGACGCCACGGGCGACTGGGTGCGGGACCAGTTGTATGTGGCGCTGCGCGAGGGGCCCGGCGTCGATCACGTGCGCGTGAAAACCCTGTCTTCGGGAGACGAGGTCCGGATCCTGACCGCGCGAGGCGAGTGGACGAAGGTAAAGACCTCGGAGGGCAGCTCGGGCTGGGTACCGTCCAAGTACCTGCAGCCAACGCCACCCGCGGCTCAGGCACTCCCGCAGGTCAAGCGAGAACTGGGGAAGGCGCAACAGAGAATCGCCGGGCTGGAAAAACAGTTGGACGCACAGACTGTGGCACTCGAAGAACACGAAACGCTCCGTACAGAGGTCGCGAAGCTCGAAAACGAGAACGCCGCGATGGCGGGCTCCTCGCGCTGGCGGACGCTGGCCGCCGGCGGGGTGATCGTGCTGCTCGGAATGGCGATCGGGGCCTTCGTCCCGCGCTCCCGTCCGGACAGACCGCGGCGCCTGCGCTTGTAGAGGGTGGAGGAGCAACCCACCAAGAACTGGGAACGTCTGCTTCCCCGAATCGAGCGGATCGTCGATCTGGCCCTGGGCTGGCTCGAGGCCCACAACTCGGAATCGCCCGAAGAGCCCGCCGAAGAGGCGCTCGCCTACCGCTGGCGAGGCGACGGACTCGTGCCGATCCTGCATCCCGACATCTACCCACTCGACGGACTGATCGGCGTCGAACGGTCGGTCGCCCGGCTGCGCTCGAACGTGGGCGCCTTCGCGCGGGGCACCCCCGCGCTCGATACCCTGCTGTACGGGGAGCGCGGCACGGGGAAGTCTTCGGCGGTGCGCGGGCTGCTCGGGGAGTTCGCGGCCGACGGGCTCCGGCTGGTCGCCGTTCAACGGGACGAACTCCGGGACCTGCCCGCGATCTTTTCTGTACTGCGCGGTCGCGCGGGGCGATTCGTGCTCTACTGCGACGACCTCTCCTTCGAAGAAGGCGACACCTCCTACAAGGAAACCAAGGCCGCGCTCGACGGCGGTCTCGAGTCGCGCCCCGAAAATGTGTTGATCGTGGCGACCTCCAATCGCCGCCGCCTGATCACCGAATACATGGCCGAGAACCTCGAGGCCTCACACTCCACAGACGGCGAACTGCATCTCGGAGAAACCACGCAGGAGAAGATCTCGCTTTCGGACCGCTTCGGGCTCCTGCTCCCGTTTCTGGGATTCAACCAGGAAACCTACCTCGAGATCGCCGAGCACCATGCCCGGCTGCTCGGTCTCGACCGGATCCTCGGCGCCGAGGAACGCCGGACCGGGGCACTGCGCTTCGCGCTCGAACGGGGAACCCGAAGCGGCCGGACCGCGCGCCACGCCTGCATCGAGATGCTCCAGTCCGCGCTAGACGATCCCTGATCCCCCCCGGCACTCCGTGCATCTCTCCGGTTGACCCGGCTCGCCGACGCCGGGGAGAATGCCAGGGCCAGCGAGGAGAGTTGCATGCCCGACGAGATCCCGCCCGACATCCTGACGCTTCACGCGACGGCGAACCCGGAGAAGATCGCGCTCGTGGTGGATCCGCCCGACGGAACCGTCCGGCAGTGGAGCTATGCGGAACTGGATCGGGACACGAACCGGCTTGCGAACGCGTTGCTCTCGCTCGGCGTAAAGCCGCGCGACAAGGTGATCTGGTGCGGCATGAACTCGGCCCCGGTGGTGCGCATGACCCACGCGGCCCGCAAAATCGGAGCGACGGCGGTGCCGCTCAATTACCGACTTTCGCCCGAGGAGGCCGCCTACGTCACCGACAACTCCGACAGCGTTCTCGCTTTCGCAGACGCGGGGTTCGCGGAAATGTTCGAGAAGATCCGGGCCGAAATTCCCAAGGTCCGCCACGTACTGATCTTCGGCGGGGAAGCGCGGCCCGGCATGCTCGTCGCCGAGGAACTCGAAGCCACGGCCTCGGACGAGGCCCCGACCCGAGAATCCGCGGCCGAGGCCGCGACCATGATCTACACCTCGGGTACGACCGGAAAGCCGAAGGGCGCCGTCCGGCGGGGCATGGGAGACCCCGATCAGCTCCGGGCGATGCTCGAACTGATCGGATACCGGCCTGACGACGTGTACCTCACGACGGGGCCGCTCTATCACTCCGGACCGGGCGGCTTCATGGGGATCGCCTACGCCCTCGGAAACACGGTCGTGGTGCAGCGGAAGTTCGATCCCGAAGACTGGCTGCGGCTCACAGAAAAATACCGCGTCACCAGCACCTTTTCGGCGCCGACCCCGATCCGGATGGTCTGTAATCTTCCCGAGGCGGTGAAGCGACGCTACGACACGAGCAGCATGCGGATCATGATCGCGAATGCAGCTCCCTGGTCGTTCGCCCTCAAGCAGGCCTACCTGGCGGATTTCCCGCCCGAGTCCCTCTGGGAGGTCTACGGCTCCACCGAGGGCGGCGTGAACACCATTCTTCCTCCCCAGGATCAGCAGAGAAAGCCGGGATCCTGCGGCCTGCCCTCTCCGGGCTGTGAGATTGCACTCTTCGGCGAAGACGGAAAGCGGATCACCGAGCCGAATACCGCGGGCGAACTCTACGTTCGCTCCAAGACGGTTTTCTCGACCTACTACCGGGCAGAAGAGAAGTACCAGGAGGGTCTTCGGGGAGACTACTTCTCGGTCGGCGACGTCGCCTACTTCGACGAAGAGGGCTACTACTACATCTGCGACCGCAAGGGAGACATGATCATCTCGGGAGGCATGAACATCTATCCTGCCGAGATCGAGGCGGCGCTCGAACTCCACGATGACATCGCCGACGTCGCAGTGTTCGGGATTCCGAACGAGCAGTGGGGCGAAAGCGTGCACGCGCTGGTCGTCGTCCATCCCGGACGGACGCTCAGCAGCGACAAGATCATAGACTTCGCACGCGCGCGCCTTGCAGGTTACAAGATCCCGCGCTCGGTGGACTTCA
This sequence comes from Myxococcales bacterium, assembly GCA_013215565.1. Classification (GTDB taxonomy): domain Bacteria; phylum Myxococcota_A; class UBA9160; order SZUA-336; family SZUA-336; genus JABSQV01. Next base: position 83,338 of record JABSQV010000004.1, read on the forward strand.
CAGAAGACATCCCGCGCACGGGCTCCGGAAAGATCCTGAAACGCGTGCTTCGAGAGCCCTACTGGAAGGGTCACGAATCGAAGGTGCTGTGACCCGAGCCGCGCTGCTCGGTGGTCCCAGGGCCGTCTCCCATCCTCTCCCCCAATGGCCGCGCATCGACGACGAGACCCTCGCCGCGGTGGTGCGGGTCTTGAAATCCGAACCGCTCTGCCCCGTGGGAAACACGGGAATTCAGGGAGAGTTCGAGGACGCCTTCGCCGAGTTCCACCAGCGGCGCTTTGCGCTCGCCACGAACGGCGGAACGGCAGCGCTCATGCTCTCGGTCCACGGCGCCGGGGTAGAACCGGGCGACGAGGTGATCTGTTCGCCGTTTTCGTGGGGCGCGTCGGTGGCGTGTGTGCTCCAGTGCGCGGCGATTCCGGTGTTCGCGGATATTTCGGCCCAGACCCTGGGCCTCGACGCAGCCTCCGTACGTTCGAGGATTACGCCGCGCACCCGGGCGATCCTGCCGGTCCACATCTTCGGCGCGCCCTGCGACATGGACGGAATTCTCGATGTGGCGAACGAACATGGGATTCCGGTGATCGAGGACGTGGCGCAGGCGGCAGGCGGCTTCTACCGGGGAAGCCGGCTCGGTTCGCTCGGGGCCTTCAGCGCCTTCAGCCTCCAGGCCAGCAAGAACCTGACCGGGGGCGAGGGCGGAATCCTGGTCTGCGACGATCGCGAGATGTTCGAACGCGCGATGAGCCACGGGACGCACCCGCAGCGGCTCATCGCCGAGCTCGAGCTGCCCGAGTTCCGCCGACGCATCGACTCGCTCGCCTTCAATTTCCGCATGCACACTGCGAGCGCCGCGATCGCGCACACCCAGCTTCGCCACCTGGATGGATGGACCGAGATCCGGAACCAGAACGCCCAGCGCCTCTACGCGGCGGTTCGAGATCTGGAGTACCTGGAGTTTCCGCCGCTTCCCAACCCGGACGAGGGATCCCGACACGGCTTCTACCACGTCCCGTTCCTGTACCGTCCCGGCGTGCTTCCACTCGACCGCGACCAGTTCGTGGCCGCGCTCGAGGCCGAGGGCGCGCCCGCGGGGTCTTACGTGAAGACCCCGCTCTACCTGCGCCCGCGCCTACGAGCCCACGACTACATCGGAAGAGATTTCCCGTGGTGCCTGGGCGAAGGCTCTTATACGTACCAACACGGAGACTGCCCGGTTGCCGAGGCGATCTGCGAGACGGAGTGGCAGCTCAAGGCGAGCTTCCACGAGCCGCTCCCGGAGCTGATCGACCAGATTGCAGAGGCGCTTCGAAAGGTGGGCGAGACTGCTGACGAGATCGCCGCGGCTTCGGCCGGGTTCGCCGCAGTCTCGAGAAGCGGAGAGGCCGGAACTTAGAAGTCCATGCCGCCCATGCCGCCCATGTCGCCCATGCCGCCGCCCATGCCGCCCATGCCGCCCATGTCGCCGCCGGGCATGCCGCCCGGAGGACCCGCCTTCTTGGGCTGAGGCTTTTCGACGACGATGCTCTCGGTGGTGAGCATGAGTGCCGCAACGCTGGCGGCGTTCTGAAGCGCGGAGCGGACCACCTTGGTGGGATCCATGATCCCATCCTTGATCAGATCGCCAAAGGTGTCGGTCTGCGCGTTGTAGCCGAAGTCTCCCCCCTTCGCGGCCACCTTGCGCGCGACGACGGCGCCGTCGGCACCCGCGTTCTCGGCGATCTGTCGCAGCGGCGTGGAAAGCACGCGGCGCAGGATCTCGACCCCGAGGCCCTCGTCGCCTTCGAGCTTGAGACCGTCAAGCGTACTCTCACAACGCATCAGGGCCACGCCGCCCCCGACCACGATGCCTTCCTCGACCGCGGCCTTGGTCGCGTTCAGGGCGTCCTCGACCCGGGCTTTCTTCTCTTTGAGTTCCGCCTCGGTGGGGGCGCCGGCCTTGATCACGGCGACACCGCCCGAGAGCTTGGCGAGACGTTCCTGCAATTTCTCTCGGTCGTAGTCCGAGGTCGTGTCCTCGATCTGGGCTCGAATCTGTCCGACCCGGCCTTCGAGATCCTTCTTGGTCCCCGCTCCGTCGATGATCGTGGTGTTGTCCCGGTCGATGACGATGCGGCGCGCCTTGCCGAGATCCTGCAGCGAGACGTTCTCGAGCTTGATCCCGAGATCCTCCGAGATCGCGCGGCCGCCCGAGACGCACGCAATGTCTTCGAGCATCGCCTTGCGGCGGTCGCCGAACCCCGGGGCCTTGACCGCAACCGCGTTGAGCGTCCCCCGGATCTTGTTCACGACCAGCGTCGCCAGGGCTTCGCCCTCGACGTCCTCGGCCACGATGACCAGCGGCTTGCCCGCGCGTGCAACCGCCTCGAGCAGCGGCACCATGTCACGCATGCTCGAGATCTTCTTCTCGTGGATCAGGAGGTAGACGTCCTCGAGCACCGCCTCCATCTTCTCCGGATCGGTGACGAAGTAGGGCGACAGGTAGCCGCGGTCGAACTGCATACCCTCGACCACCTCGAGTTCGGTCTCCATGCCCTTGGCCTCTTCGACCGTAATCACGCCCTCTTTGCCGACCTTCTCCATCGCCTCTGCGATCATGCTGCCGATCTCGATGTCACCGTTGGACGAGACCGCGCCGATCTGGCCGATTTCGGCCTTGCTCCGGATCTTTCGCGAAGCCTTCTCTAGCTGCTGACAGACCACTACCGTGGCCTTTTCGATGCCTCGCTTGAGTTCCATGGGATTGGCGCCCGCGGCGACCAACTTGAGGCCGTCGCGCACGATGGCCTGGGCGAGAACCGTCGCCGTGGTGGTGCCGTCGCCGGCCACGTCCGAGGTCTTCGAAGCGACCTCCTTCACCATCTGAGCGCCGAGGTTCTCGAACTTGTCGTCTAGATCCACGGCCTTCGCGACCGTGACGCCGTCCTTCGTCGAGGTAGGCGCGCCCCAACTCTTTTCGATCAACACGGTTCGGCCCTTCGGCCCCAACGTCACCTTGACGGCATTCGCGAGTTTCCCGGCCCCGTCCCGGATCTTGTGCCGGGCATCCTCGTCAAAAAGCAGAATCTTTGCTGGCATGGCTGTACTTCCTCTATTCCAGGATCGCGAGGACATCGTCCTCGGAAATGATTAGACGCTCGCCGCCATCGAGAGTGATCTCGTTCCCCGAGTACTTGGAGAAGAGAACCCGGTCCCCGCGCTTGACCTCCATCGCAATCGGGCTGCCGCTGTCGTCCCGTCGCCCAGGACCGGCTTCGATCACGTTGCCCTGCTGGGGCTTTTCCTTGGCGCTGTCCGGAATGATGATCCCGCCGGCCGTGGTGCCTTCCTCTTCCAAGCGCTCAATAATCAGTCGGTTGTGCAGCGGGCGCATCTTCGCCGGCATGGGCCTTCCTCCTCCGCGCAAGGGTTCGATTGGCGGTTGAGGCGCAGGCTAAACTCGCGGCGCAGGAAGTCAAGCCACCGAGGACAGGATAGGGAGCCCGAATCGTCGACGAGACCGCTCCGGAAGTCCCGGCCCCGGCTCCCGGGCAGTGCCCGCGCGCGGGTTGCCGGCCCGCGCGGCCGGTCAGCTCAGGCGAGCAGGCTCCGCCCGATCACCTTGAGTTCGAGGATGGGCTTCACGCCTTCGAAAATCGGGAGCACCAGAGCGTCCGCGACATACCGGCTGATCGCGTATTCCTCGGCGTAGCCCCAGCCCCCATGCAGCAGCTGCCCCTCCTGGCTCACGGCCACGGCCACGTCGCACGCGAGCAGCTTCGCCTGGGACGCGTACGACGACGCCGCCCGCTCGTCTTCGTCCATCGCGGCCGCCGCGGCGTAGGTAATTGCCCTCGCCGCAGCCAGGTCGCTCGCCATCTTCCCGAGCTTGAACTGTGTCAGCTGGTACTCGCTCAGGCTCCGGCCGAACTGCTTGCGGTCCACGACGTATTCCGCGCTGCACTCGAGGGCCGCCTGGGCCAGTCCACACGCGCGGCCGCCGGTCTGCAGCCGGCCCGCTGCGAAGCCCCCCATCTGCAGATAGAAACCCCGCCCGAGCCCCGCCTCCTCCCCGATCAGGTTCTTTCCGGGAACGAAGTAGCCCTCGAAGTTCACGCTGTAGGAGTGCATGCCGCGGTAGCCGGGCGTCGCATCCGCCTTCCCGACGATCCGCCCTCCGCCGGGCTGGGTCTGGTCGAAGGTATGCTCGCGGCTCCGCTGCTTGGGCACGATCAGCAGCGAGAGCCCGCGCGCCCCCGCAGCGGGATCGTCATCGGTGCGGCACAGGACCGCGAGCACGTCGGCGCGGCCCGCGAAGGTGCACCAGGCCTTGGCGCCCGTGATGCGATAGCCCTCGACTCCCTCCTCGGTCGCGGGCTCAGCCCGGCACTTGACCGAGGCGACGTCGCTGCCCACGTCGGGCTCCGTGACACTGATTCCGACCATGATCTCACCCGACGCGATCCGCGGCAGCCACTCCTGCTTCTGCGCCTCGGTCCCACCCGCCATCAGGGCCTTGGTCAGAATCTCCGGACGCGTGATCAGCGATCCGGCCGCGGCGAGCGAGGCGCGCGAAAGCTCTTCCGTCGTGATCACCATCGCCACGTTTCCCATCTCGCTGCCTCCGAACGCCTCCGGAACCGACAGGCCGAAGTAACCGAGCTCACTCATCGACGAGATCAGTTGCTCGGGGACCAGTTCGTCTCTGCGATGGATCCGCTCCGCGAGCGGGGCGACTTCCCGAGCCGCGAACTCCCGAACCGCGTCGCGGGTGAGCTCGTAGATCTCTTCAAGCGGACCGTCGTTGCGGCCTCGCTGCTTCGCGACTTCTCTGCCGATCGCCCGGACGCGACCCTCGCTTAGCGCGTGTCTCACGAAGGCCGACGCGAACTCGCCGGGCAGATCGTCTAGCGAGAGGCCGTGCTCGGGACCCGAGTCTCGGATCAGGCGGTCGAGTTCCGACGCCACTCCGCCCGCAAACACCGTGGCCTGCTCGCGGTAGAGCGGGCCGGCGTCGAGCGCGTACCCGAGCAGGTCCCGGCCGGCCCGCAGTTTCGTGGCCAGAGCCGCGAGCCGTTCGACGGCGACCTGCTGCTCGTCGATGTCGCGCTCGCGCGCGAACGCGATCGCCTTGTTCAAGCAGAGTTCGAGCGCATCCAGAACCTTCTCGATCTCGTCCGGGGCGATCTCCTTGAACTCGCTCATCCGCCTTATTCTCCCGAATTCGCGCGCAGTTCCAGGGCTACGCGGATCTCGTCGCAGATCGCCTCCGCACTCCGTTCCGGTTCGGACGCATCACGAATCGGCCGGCCCACGACCAGGAAGTCCGCTCCGGCCGCGATTGTCTCCGCGACCCCGGCCACCCGAACCTGATCTCCCGCATCTGCTCCGGGCGGTCGCACCCCGGGGCACACGAGTTCGATCGCCGCTCCGACGGCCTCGCGCACGGCCGCGACCTCGGCACCCGAGCAGACGAGTCCGGGGCAACCCGCTTCGACGGCGCCGCGCGCGACCGCCACCACGCTCGCCGGATCCGCCGGACGGCTGGTGAGCCGCGTTACGCCGAGGATTCGGATCTCGTCACCCGCGCCTCGGATAGCGCCGCGCAGCATCTCCTCCCCACCGCCGGCGATGACCGTCAGGAAGCGAACACCGGCGAGCCGCGAGACGGCGCGGGCCGCCCGCTCGACCGTTGCCGGGATGTCGTGGAATTTCAGGTCGAGGAACACCCGGGTCCCGGACACGTCGACCAGCCTCTCGACCGCGGCGGGACCGGCCGCCGAAAACAGCTCGAGGCCCACCTTGAAGGTGCCGACCCAGGGCGCCAAGCGCTTGACCCAGCTCTCGGCGGTTGCGAGATCGGGAACGTCGAGCGGGAAGATCAGTTGGTCCCGTCCCGGCTGGCCCTTCGCGATCGTGGGGTCCATCGGAACGAGTACTTATCACACCTCGCCGCGTTCGGCCTCGCTCTTTCCCTCGGCGCGCGCGAGTACGGTACGGAAGAACGCCCGGTACTCGCGCGGAGGATCGCGCAGCACCACGCCAAAACCCGGAGGCACACCCGCCTCCGCCAGCGTCTTCGTGTTCCAGCGCACCTCTCCGCGAAGGTCGATCAAGCCTCCCTCGGGCAGTCGGAACTGCACGGCGACCACGGCGCCGGGCCGAGGCAGATGCTCCGAGCAGACAAAGAACCCGGCCCGCGAAATTCGTGACAGGGTCCCGAGGCTCTCCTCGCCCTCACACAGGACGCGAAGCGGAATCTCGGGAACCTCGATCCGAGGTCGAGCGCGTTGGGAATGCGGCACGCTGGATAGAATCGGCGAGACGGGGCATCGCCTTGAGCGAAGCCCCCGGGCGTGAGAAGCTGGCTTCGGATGCGCATTCTGGAACTTTATCGACGGGAGGACCCCGTCTTCTCGTTCGAATTCTTCCCTCCGCGGACCGATCGGGGCGCGCGCTCACTGCTCAGGACCCTCGACGAGCTCAAGCGCCTCGGGCCGGACTTCGTTTCCGTCACCTACCCGCTCGACCGCGGCCGCCGGCAGCTAACGCTCGATCTGGTGTCCCGAATCAAGCGGGAACTCGAGATCGAGGCGATGGCGCACCTCACCTGCGCCAACTCGACCCGGGAGGAACTCGGCCAAGCGCTGGAGTGGCTCGAGCGGGCCGGAATCGAGAATGCGCTCGCGCTCGGCGGAGACGACCCGCCTCCGGAACTGGCCGAGGTCCCGCGCGAAGCCAGCTGGCCCTACGCCTCCGACTTCGTCCGCTACATCCGGGAGCAGTTCTCGTTCTGCGTCGGGGGTGCGGCGCATCCTGAGGGACACCCCGCGGCACCGGATTTCGAAACCGATCTGCGACACCTGCAGACCAAGGTGCGTGCGGGTTGCGAGTTCCTGATCACCCAGTTCTTCTTCCGGAACCAGGACTATTTCCATCTCCAGGAACGCGCGCGAAAGATCGGGATCGAAGTGCCCATTGTCGCCGGGATCATGCCCGTCACGAGCGCCCCCGGGATCAAGCGGATGGCGGCCATGAACGGCTCACAGATCCCGCCCGAATTGCTGGAGCAGATCGAACGGGTGGCCGAGGATCCGGCGCGCGTGGAGGAGGTCGGAACGGCCTGGGCGCTCGCACAGTGCGAAGAACTGCTGGCGCGGGGTGTGCCGGGCATTCACTTCTACACCCTGAACCGCTCGCGCGCGACCCGGCTGATCCTGGAGTCGCTCCGCTCGAACTGATCCGCTCCGGATGCGAATCTGCCCACGCCCGACGCGGGCTATTGAGAGAACGCGCGCCGCTTGAGTTCGCGCACGTAGTCCGAGAGTTGGGGATCCGCGGCGATCAACTCAGAGACCTTCTCGTCGAAGTCGGCCGCCGATTGCTCGAGTCCGCCGAGATCGAACGGGATTTGCGTCATCGCGCCGAGCTGCTGCAGCAGCGCCAGCGCGCCGCGTCGGTTGGGGCTGACCGTGATGTAGTGCGGAAGGGCCGCCCACAGGGACAGGGTCGGGATGCCCTGCTGGCTGAGTTCGTCCGCGAGAACCCCCACGATTCCCGTGGGGCCTTCGTATTGGGAAGGCATCTCGCCAAGCGCTTCAGAAAAGCGCGGGCCCGTCGTGAAACTCCTAACCTGGATCGGCTGTGAATAGATCACGTCGGCCAGGAATGCGCCGGGCAACACCACCAGACGGACCCCGGTTCTGCGCACCAGTTCGCCCAGCGTGCGGCAGTACGTCTTCCAGCGCAGGTGCGGCTCCATCCCGAGGCCCAGGATCAGATCGTGCGGCCGCCCTTCCAGCCGGACACTGAAAAACTCATGATTCGGCCAGACCACCTCGCGGGAACCCTCGCTGGACAGCCGGACATGCGGGCGCGCGACCGTGAGGTCCAGAAACTCCTCCATCTCGATCTGTGCGAGCAGGCGCGTGTCGAGGACCGAACTGAGGTAACGGACCGCTTCGGTCGCGCTCTCCCCACCGTCGTTCCAGCCCGCGTACCCCATGATCAGGATCGGGTCCCGCAGCTCGGGGGAAGCGTTAAACGTCAGGGGACCCGCGGCATCCACGAAGCGAGACTCGCACAGTCGACGCGTGAAAGCACCCGCGTCGAGTCGCTGCGCTCAGACCGACCAGAGGAACGCAATCAGGGCAACGGCGAGTACGCCCAGCAACAACTGCAGAGGCACACCCATCCGCAGAAAGTCGCTGAACCGGTACCCGCCCGGCCCGTAGACCATCAGGTTGGTCTGGTAGCCGAGCGGCGTCGCAAGAGACAGAGACGCCGCGATCGCCACAGCGATCGCAAAGGGGCGAGGGTCGGCTTCGACGGCGGAGGCGGCCACCAGCGCGATCGGGAACATCAGGGCGGCCGCGGCGTTGTTGGTGACCAGTTCGGTCAGGACCAGCGTCACCAGATACACCCCGGCGAGAAGCGCGACGGGTCCCCAGGGCTCGGACACGCTGACGAAGGTGTCCGCGATCACGCGCGCAGCACCGCTTTCTTCGAGCGCACTGGCCAGGCCGAACGACGCCGCGATCACGATCAGGACCGAAACGTCGATCGCGCGGCGCGCCTGCCCGGGTGACAGACACCCGACCGCGACCACGCCGACGGCACCCGCGAGCGCCGCGACTACCAGGGGAAGCGCCCCGAAGGCTGCCAGGCCCACGACTCCGGCGAGAATTGCGAGCGCCCAGCCGGCGCGATGGTGGCGGGGAGGAGCACTCTCGTCCAGCTCGCTCACCAGGTAGAAGTCGGTGGAATCGCGAAAGCTTCGCGAGAAGCCCGCCGCCGCCTCGAGAAGCAGCGTGTCGCCCGGGCGCAGCCGAATGTCCCCGAGCTTGGTCACGATCCGTTCGCCGTGCCGGTGAACGGCAACGACAGCCGCACTGTAGCGACCGCGGAAGTTCGCCTCGCGGATCGAAAGCCCGATCAGCGGGGAGCCCGCGGACACCACCGCCTCGTGGAGCACCCAGCGATCGTCCGCCTCGGGCGGGCGGTCGTGCACCTCGGGAACCAGGCCCCGAAACTGCTGCAGGTCGACGATCGTCTCGACCACGCCCGCAAAGGTGAGGCGATCGTGTGCACGCAGGTACTCGCCCGGGCCCACCGGCGAGATCACACCGCTCCCGCGCTCGACCCGGACCAGGAACAGGCCCGAGAGCTGCCGCAGCCCGGCCTGCTCGACCCTCTGGCCGACGAGCGGCGATCCCGCCTCGAGCCTCATCTCGACCATGTACTCGCGCGCTCCCTCACCCACGCTGCGCAGCACGTCAATCCGTTCAGGCAGCACGCGCGGCGCCAGAAGCGTGATCAGGACGAGCGCCACGACCAGGCATGGGATCCCGACCCAGGCGAGTTCGAACATCGAAAAGCCCGGCAGACCACGCTGCTCGAGCAGTCCGCTCACGACGAGGTTGGTCGAAGTCCCGATCAGCGTGCACACCCCGCCGACCACGGCTGCGTAGGAAAGCGGAATCAGAAGCCGCGACGGCGAGATCCGCTGCCGCTCGGCCCACTTGAGCACGACGGGCAGGAACATCGCCACGATCGCCGTATTCGAAAGAAAGGCCGAGCCCACACCGGTCACGCTCGTGAGCCTCGCAAGCGCAGCGCGGATTCCGCGGGCTGGTCCGAACAGTCGCTCCGAGATCGGGCCGAGCGCGCCCGTATTCCGGACCGCAGCCGCAATCACGAAAAGTGCCCCCACCGTGATGACGCTCGGGCTGGCGAAGCCCCTGAGCGCCGCCGCCGGTCCGATGACGCCCAGGAGCATCAACAGGACGAGCGCGCCAAGCACCAGCGTATCCGGGCTGAGTCTCTCCTGCAGCAGTCCGGCGATCATCAAAGCAATGACCGCCAGGGTGATCCAGGCTGCGATCACGAACCGGAGCATACCGGGCCTGAGCGGGGTCTGCTAACTAGGGGGGCAGCGTGCGGTCGAACGAAGTGTTTTCAAAAATGAGCGCTGGGGATGCGGCCGCGTGGTTCGAGGAACTGCGCGATGAACTGCCGGCGGCCGCCGACATCGCGCTCGGCGCCGCGTCGGAGGCGTTCAAGCTGCGCCGCCAGTACCTGAGTCGGCAGCCGCGCGCGAAGCAGGCCGAGTGGGTCCGGCGTGCGCTCTCCCGGCCCGGAAACGCCTCGGCCGCGGAAGAAATTCTGGCCTCCTACTTCCTCGACGTCCACGAAGATCTCGTCAAGGAACTGCTGGACCTGTTCGAGATCAAACACGAAGACGGGCGCCTCGAGGAGGCCGATCCCGCCCAACCCTCGAAGCAGCAACTGGTCACGGCGCTCGAGAAGTTCCGGGCCGGCCAGGAAGAAGAGCTTCGCGAGCTTCTCCTCTGCGCGTTCGCGGCCCAGTCGGCCATCGACTGGCCCGACCTGGAGCAACTCCTCGAGCCCTAACGTCTATACTCGCGTCGATGGGTCCCGGGATGCTGCGAACGACCCTGGTCGAGGACCTGAACCGCCTGGCCTGCGCCGAGGCACAGGAGCGGTTCGGGAGTGACCTCGAGCGCGTGCGAGATGCGCTGACCCGGCTTCGCTGGATCGACAGCACGGAGGTGTCGCACTACCGGGAGCGGGGCTGGCTCGACGCGCACGAGGTCGACCTGATCGAGCAGTTCTTCCGCTTCGCTCGCGAGCGACTGACGCCGATTCCGGAGACGGACGACGCCGTCGAGTTCGCGCGTTCCGACCCCGGCTGGGCAATGGTCCGCGAACGCGCGCTGGAACTGCTAATCGCGCTCGATGCGTTCATCGACATCGACGTTCCGGGTTGGGGCCAACAGTACAAGCCCGCGGACTGAGGCCCTGGCCAGAATCGGGCGAGCGAGGAGAACGAAATGGAATTGGGTCTCGAGGGCAAGGGCGTCATCGTCACCGGCGGAAGCCGCGGGATTGGGCGGGCCATCGGCCACGCCTTCGCAGACGAGGGCGCCGACATCGCCCTGTGTGCGCGCGGCAAGCAGGCACTGGAGCGGACGACGGCAGAACTCGGCGCAAAGGGCGCAAAGACTTTTTCCCAGGTCTGCGATGTCGCGGATCCGGCGGCGCTCGAATCCTTTCTCGAAGGCGCAAACTCCGCATTGGGTGCGATCCACGTACTGGTAAACAACGCCTCCGGCTTTGGCGTCTCCGACGACGAGAGCGGCTGGAAGGCGGGCTTCGACGTCGACCTGATGGCCAGCGTGCGCGCCACCTGGAAGGTCGTTCCGTGGATTGCGGAATCCGGGGGAGGCTCGGTGATCCACATCTCTTCGACCTCGGGGCTCGAAGCCGGGTCGCCTCCCGCCTACGCGGCTGTCAAGGCCGCGTTGATCAGCCACTCCAAGACGCTCGCGATCACGCTCGCGCCCCGGAACATCCGCGTGAACACCGTGGCACCCGGCTCGATCGAGTTCCCGGGCGGGATGTGGGAGATGATCAAGCAGAACCGCCCCGCCCAGTACGAGGCGATCCGGAGCACGATCCCGTTCGACCGCCTCGGAACGGCGGAAGAGGTCGCGAACGCGGTGGTGTTCCTGGCATCGGAGCGGGCGAGCTGGGTCACGGGCGTCACCCTCTCCGTCGACGGAGGGCAACACAAAGGGAACCTCTAGCCGACGCCCTCGCGAGGACGGCGCCCGGGCCTCAGCGGCCGCCTCCGGCGGGCGGGGCGTAGACCAGGGAGTCGAGCACCTCGAGGTGTGCCCGGACGGTTCCCACCGGAACCGGAGACCGCGCCAGGCGCAGCGCGGCCCACAGCCGGACCAGGTGGTAGAGAGCGCCCGTCGTCGCGAAGCCCCCGATCGCGACCTCGACGGTGGTGAACAGGCCGGGCCGGGCAGACAGGTCGCCCAGCCCCTGGAAGACGAGCCAGAAGGAAAGGCTCGCAAGCGCCAGGCAGCCGAGCGTCCAGAGCGCCGTGGTCCAGCGCAGGCCGGCGGAACCGCGCCGCTCCAGCCGACGAAGCTCGCGGCGCGAGAAGTGGTCCAGGAACCAGCCCGTGTCCTCGTCGACGCCGCGGTCGTCGGGGGGAGGCAGCAGCTTCCCCGTGAGCGGATCGATCGCCGACTCGCCCCGCTTGTGCTTCTCGATTCCGTCCAGGATCTGGCGGTGGTTCTGCTCGCGGATCGGGAAGTACAGGAACACCAGCAGCGAGACCAGCCCGAAGGAGGCCGGGCCGAAACTGTAGATCGCCCGGATCGTGAACTTCATCGTCTCGCTCTGTTCGACATTGGGCTCGTATCCGAGCTGGGCCATGATCGCGAGTGGCACCGCCGCGCTCGGGATCACCACGAACTTGATGATCACGCTCCAGAGCGCCCCGTATTGCGACTCGCGCCGCTTGCCGCTGTAGAGTTCGTCGTAATCGATCACGTCGGCCTGAATCGAAGGCCCGAGAAACAAGCGAACCCCGAACGCGGAACCGGCCCAGATCAGAATCAGGAAGGTGGGCAGCACGTCCCCCTCGCCCTGGAAGAAGAGCATGAGCGATGCCGTGACGCCCATCAGCGCCGAAATGATGTAGGCCGGATACTTGCCGAAGCGGCGCACGAACCAGAGCCAGAGCGGAAGCGTCGCGAAGCCGAAGCCGAAGTAGGTCAGGAGCAGGATCGCGAGCCACTTGTCCGGGTCGTCGACCATCAGAACGTACTTGGTGAAGTAGGGCATCATGAGCCCCGGGATCGCGCCCGTGATGCTTCCAACCAGGTAGGTCGCGAGCAGCAGCCGCGCCGGCCGGTTCCGGAATACCCGGCGCACTCCGGGCACCAGCGGGTTCGCCTTGCGTGTGTAGTAGTCGGGGCGTTCACGAATCCGGTAGCACTGCCATACGTAGAGCAGAATCAGGACTGCGCCGATCGTCAGACTGAACGCCCAGAAGCCCGCCCGCTGCCCCCCGAAAAGCCTGAAGAAGAAGAAGGGAAGGAGCGTGCCGCAGATCGTTCCCAATACGGCCGCACCCTCCATCACCGCGAACAGGCTCGAGCGCTCCTGGTAGTCGGCGGTGAGTTCGGGTCCGAGCCCGTAGTGAGGGATCGAGTAGACCGTGTGGAACAGGAAGTAGGCGCTGAAGAAGACCACGAACCAGGGCGCCGCGGCGCTCCCCGTGAGTTCGGCCGGGGGCGTGAACAGGAAGTAGAACGCAGCCGCACACAGCGGAGCGCCGAGCAGCATCCACGGCCGGCGCCGGCCCCAGCGCGTGTTGGTGCGGTCCGAGATCCAGCCCATCACCGGATCCGTGATCGCGTCGAAGGCCCGTGCGAACGCGACCGCGAGCGCGATGTAGCCGAGCGGCAGCAACACCACGTCCGAGTAGAAGATGGTCATATAGATCACGATCGGGAGTGCCATCCCGGCGCCCGCGAGGTTCGGCATGCCGTACGCGAGCTTGATCGACATCGGTAGCTTCTCGCCGACCTCGGCGTAGGTGCCCTGCCGTTCGGCGGGCGATCCGAGCGCCTCCGCCGGGGCTCCGGGTTCGGGGGACGCAGGCTCGGGGAGAGACATCTCCCCATTCTCTCCCGCGACCTTTTGCTTTCCAAGCACGGGCGCGGAAACCGCACGGTCGGCGAAGGCCGCGACCCGGGCGTGTGTGTCGTGTGGCCGGCGCCGGCCGAGCCGGAATCGAGCGCCGGAGAAGCGGGCGCGTACGCCCGGGCCGGGTCGCTAGCGCGGGTCCCCGGAAGCGGGACTGGCTCGGTCGTCTTCGAGCCAGGCGCGTTGCTGTCCCGTGCGGTACGCGTCGAGCATTTGCCCGCGCGCGCGCTGGCCCACGCTCCGGGACTCGCCCCCCGGCAGCGACTGCCCGACTCCGACCCGTTCGAGCAGCCTGGCCGTCCAGGGATCTGGCTCACCCACAACCGCGCTGAGTCCGACCCAGATCAGCGCAACAAACAGCAGAAAACCCAGAACCTTCAGCACCGCGGCCTCCCCCGACTCGCGTGCTTGCGCGAACCGGTCTCCCATCCTGCGTATCGTCCGGAACCCCTGCGGGTCTGAAGTGGAGCGGCGCTTTCCGCCTCCCGGGAGCATTCCGGGCGTTTCCGACACATCGATGCCCCTCCCTCCCCGGTCAGACGCAGCCGCTCGGATCCCGGCCCCTGGCGTCGCAGTCCGAAGCACCAGCGGCGTGCGGGGTCAGGGCTTTCCGGGCAGGAGTTCCGCTCGCAGCCGCTCGAGCCGGCTCAGGCTGAACATCTCTCGGGGCAGGTCCTCGGCGAGCCGGATCTCCTCGATCCAGATTTCGGTACGGCTACCGCGGCGCAAATTTCGCATCACCAGCCGTCGCGGAAGGAAGCTGCCGGGTGCGAATTCCTCGAGTTCCGAGGGCGCAACCGTGAGACGTCGCGTGACCGTCCCGCGCCGCTCGTAATCGACTCGAAGCAGCACGAAGGCCTCGCGGCTGATCCACGAGCGGTGTCCCTCGACCCGGGCCGTGTGGTCGTTGGCCCGAGACTCGATCACGTAGCAGGGCACCCCGTTCCAGTCCTCGTCGCGGTGCCGCTCGTAGACCCGGCGATCGAGATCCGGCAGACCGATGTCTTCGTAACTGAAATCCGAGCCGAGAAAGCGGTCACCGGCCTGAGCGGCGGCGATTCGGCGAACGCGACGGCTCGAAGGCAGGTAGATGAAGCGCTCGTCCGCTCCGTCGGGCTTCTCGATCACGAGCAGCCGCGTGTTGCGCAGGTCGGGGGGATCCAGCATGCGAATCAGAACGCGCGAAGCGCCCTCGACGCGCACCCGGGCCGCCTCCAGCCTCCGCTCGAACCAACGCCCGGTGCGTCCGACGACCTGGATCTTCATGCGCACCGAGGTATCGTATCGATTCCAGTGCTCGCGAGAACGTTCGACGATTTCGCGCGCGGAGAGGGCACGCGGCACTACGTCCTGGACTTCGGCGATGCCCGAGCCCGCCGCCGGAAGCGCTGCGGCTCCGAGAAGCATCAGCGGCGCGGCTGCAAGTCTCATCGAAGCAATCCGTGCCGCCGGAGCCGGTAACGCATGGCGCCGCGGCTGACCCGGAGCTCTCGCGCGACCGCCGACACGTTCCAGCGATTCTTCCGGAGCAGACGCTCGTATTGTTCGCGTTCATCTTCCTCGAAGTTCTGGCGTCTCGAACCGACCTCGCCGCGCCGCCCATCGAACGCCTGGGTCACCGCTTCGAGCATGACTTTGTTCCCCCGCTCGCAGAGGATCTCGAGGCGGCGCAGCGTGTTTTCGAGTTCGCGCACGTTTCCGGGCCAGTTGTGGGACTCAAGTTGACCGAGCGCTGCATCGGTAAAACGGAGTTCGATCCCGTTGGAGTCGCAGATCGACTGGATCAGTTCCCGGATGTCACTCGCGCGTTCGCGCAACGGTGGAACGTGAACCGGAAACACGTTGAGTCGGTGAAACAGATCCTCTCGAAACGTGCCGCGGTCTCGCAGTTCGGAAAGGTTGCGATTGGTCGCGGCCACGATCCGCACATCGACCTTGATGGTCCGCAGGCCGCCAACACGCTCGAACTCCTGGTGTTGGAGTACTCGGAGCAGCTTGGTCTGCGTGGACAACGGCGCGTCTCCGATCTCATCGAGAAACAGCGTCCCCCCATCGGCGCGTTCGAAACGCCCGATCCGCCGTCCGGTTGCCCCCGAGAAAGCTCCGCGCTCGTGCCCGAAGAGCTCACTCTCGAGCAGGTTCTCGGATAACGCACAGCAGTTGACGGCCACGAAGGGGCGCCCGCAGCGGCCACTGGCTCGGTGGATCTCCCTCGCCACGAGTTCCTTCCCGACCCCGCTCTCGCCGGTCACGAGGACCGAAGCGCTGCGGGGTGCCACCCGTGCGATCCGATCCCGGACTTCGGCCATCTTCGGGTGGTGCCCCGAGACCCGCGGACCCGCGGCGGCGGGATCCGGGGCTCTCGGCCGTGGCTTCACGCGCGACACGTGGGCCGAAATACGCCTCGCGAACTCCTGTCCGTCGATCGGGAGTGTGATGAAGTCGATCGCACCTCCTCGCATCGCGTCGACCGCCGTGGGGACATCCGCGTGCGCCGAGAACAAGACTGTTGCGATTCCGTCCTTCTTGAGCTCTTCGAGCAATTCCAGTCCGCCCATCGCGGGCATCCGCAGATCGCTCACAACGAGATCGACAGGCCCTCGCTTCAGCTTCCTGAGAGCCTCCTCACCATCACAGGCTTCCGCCACACCGTAGCCGAGTTCCACAAGCTGCTCGCGCAGCACCTCGCGGACAGCTGCACGATCGTCGACCACGAGGATCCGAGCGTTCTCCACCCCCCGATTCTTTTTCGAAACCCAGGGCTGGCGCAAGTCGCTGGCGCGCGCTGCACACGTATCAGAAGAACGGCCAGTATTGGCCACAATTGACCAAGATCATCGCCTCATCCAGCTTTTGCGTCTTTTCGCTTGAGGCATCGCACCTCCGTGCCATGCTCTCCCGATGCGACGCGCACTTGTCGCGATGCTCGGTGCGGGCGCCCTGATCCTGGCGTTCATAACGACGTTAGACGCAGTTCGCTTGATCGGACAGTCGCGGATCGGCACGCTGTCGAATGGCGTCGTCGGTCGCGACGTCCTGGTACGCGATTGGATCGGCCTTCAACCCTACGATCACGTTCGCAGCATGCACGATCCCGGCGGGGGCGCATGGAGGGACTTCGTCCCCGGGGAAGACCATTCCGGCGCGAGTTCGGTCCGCCTGCGGGTCCTCCGCGGCGGACGCCAGCTCGAACTCGAAGTTCACCCAAAGACCTGGGATTCCGCTTCCCTCGGACTGACATTCGCCGCTCCGTTCGCGGTCTCGCTGCTCCTGATCGGAAGTGCGCTCGCACTCGCCTGGCGTCAGCGGTCGGACCCTGCGGCGCCGGCCGTCATCTCGGTCGTCGCGATTCTCGGCCTGCAGCAACTGGCTGCCCTCGGCGCGAACTGGAGTCACCGCTTCGAAGTTCTCTACGAGACGACCGTAGTGCTGTTCCCGTTTGCGCTGATTCACCTCGCGCTCTCCTTTCCGCGTCCCGTCCGGGTGCTGGGCGAAACGCCGGGTGTGATTCGTTCGCTGTACACGCTGGGCGGCGCGACTCTGGTGGTTGCGCTCCTGCTGTCTGGCAGTTGGGAGGAACGCTGGATTCTGCTACTCCGCATGCTGGAGCTGGTCACACTGGTCACGGGACTCGTGCTCTCCGCCCGAATTGCCGTTTCACTCAGCGGGACCGCTCCCGCCCCGGACCGCTATCGGGCCCGGATCCTCGTGTACGGAGCCGGGGTCGCCTTCGGTGTTCCCGCGCTCTCCTTTCTGATCGACCTTGTCTCGCCCTCCAACCTGACCGGTGCTGTGCTTCCGCTTTCGGCCGCTGCAATCCCCATGTCGATCGGAATCGCGGTGGGCCGTCAGGACCTGCTCGAGGTCGAGGACCGCTACCGCCGACTGCTGGTCCCCGCCGCCGTAACTGCCTGCTCGGTCGTGGGCCTGTTCCTGATCCTGACTGGCGCGTTCCGGATCGTCGGGATCGAAGCAGCTGTGGGCACTCCGGCCTTCTCGATTGCGTTCGTCTCAATACTCACACTGCTCCTCGAAGGAGCACGCCGCCTGCTGTTTGTCAGCGTCGAGCGCTTCCGTCCGTCCCCCGCGTCACGAGTTCGAAGATTCCTGGAGCAGGCCGAAGACACGCTCCCGCTCGACTCGGCCCACGGCTCCCTGGAATTCGCGTGCGGGTTCCTGCTCGCAGAGATCCAGCCGAGATTCGTCGCAATTCTCTGGGTCGACCCCAGATCGAGCAGGCTGCGCACAATCCGCAGCGCGGGAGTGGTGCCGGGGACGATCGCCTCGATCGACCTAGCTCTGGGGGCGGAACCAGCACGCCGGCTGCTCGAAACCCCGAGCTACCTGTCGAGCCCGAATCTGAGTGAAAGCGAAAGCCGGCGCTGGGAGGAGGCCGGTCTCGGCGACGTGGACCTAGCGCTCCCCATGGCAGTCGGGAACCGGACCCCCGGTGTGCTCGCACTCGGGCCGAGAGCAGCTGGCTATGCACCGCCCGACCTGGACTTCCTGGGCCTGCTGGCAAAGGCCATCGCGCTCCGGCTCGCCGAGGAGGAGCAGCTTCGAACGCTCGAGATGAGGCTGCGGGAGCGCTCGACAGCACTTGCGCGTGCCCTCGCACGCTTGAGCGAGAAGGACGGAGACATCTCCCTCTGGCACGACGATGAGGAACGCTTCGCATGGATCGGAAAGCTCGCGGCCGGGATCTCGCACGAGGCCAACAAGCCGCTCTACGTAATCGAACACCACCTGAAGCGGCTGCTGGAGGCCGAGACCCCGGACTCGCGAAGACTGCGCGCAATCGAGTCCGAGGTCGCTCAGGTGCGGCGCCTGATGCGGGACCTTCAGGCCTACGCCCGATCCCGAACCGGCTCGCGTGAGCCACTCTCGGTCTCAACCGTGATCGACGAAGCGCTGCGCGGCCGGAAACCATCCGAGAAGGAACTCCGGGTGGAGAAGCGAGGAGCGCTCGACCTGGAAGCCGAGCTGGACGCCGAGCCCGTCACGCGCCTGTTCACGACCTTGTTTCAGAACGCGACCGAGGCCGGCGCGCGAAAGCTCTTCGTACGCGTGCGACCGGAAGCCGACGGCATCGTGATCGAGATCGAGGACGACGGACCCGGAATTCCGGCCGGCCTCGAGGAACAGATCTTCGAGCCCTTCTTCACAACCCGGCGCGTCGGGAGCGCGAGCGGTCTGGGACTCACGATCGCACGCGAGATCGCACACGCACACGGCGGCAGCCTGGTAGCGCGCCCCGGACCCGCCGGTGCGAGCTTTCGGCTCGCGCTCCCATATCGGGCGCCGGCTCGGTCTGAGCGTAGTTGAGCGGTGCCGCTACCCTCCGGGAGATCCCCGGGCGTTTCCGACATATCGATGCCCCTCCCTCCCCGGTCAGACGCAGCCGCTCGGATCCCGGCCCCTGGCGCCTGCCCCGACTTCGCTTCTATTCCGGAGGGTCGAAGAGGATCTTCTCGGTGAAGATCACGACGGTCTCGTCCCGTTGGTTCTTGAGGATGTGCGTCAGGTCGATCAGCGTCTGTCCGCTGCTCGTCTTGCGATCGACGCCCCCCTCGAGTTCTACATGCAGTGTGTCACCCGGGAAGGCCGGGCGCTTTACCCTCGCGTCGACCCCGACCATCCCGTGAAACGGCCCCAGGTTCTCCTTTTCGGAAATCGCGTCCACCACCTGCCAGGCTGAGGTAGCGACCAGTCCCATTCCCAACGAGATCAAGAAGGGCGCCGGTGCAAACCTCTGGCTGTGGATGCCGGGCATCTTCTGCTTCACCCATTCCATGTCGATGAAGGGTGGCTCGTGAAGCCCGACCAGATTGACGAAGTTCACGATGTCGGTTTCCGTGATGGTCCTTCGGTGAGAAGTCAGGCAGTACACGGCCTCCTTCTTCTCGCGGTTCTGAACTCGAACAGATCTGCTCATTCTCTCTCCGCTCATGCTGCTCACCCCGCGCAATCCGACTAGCACCCGGCCTGGTGCACGTCGCGCGAACCGTCATCCCGGAATCCAAACTCAGCAGCACAGGCTAACACAGATCGATCGAAGCAGGCTGCTTTACCGAGGCTGTGGAAGCAGGTCGCGCGGCGACGGTAGCTTGCACATCGCTCGCGTTCCAGCGCAGCTGCCGGTAACCGAAACAACCGGCAACGCGACCGAAAAAGGGACGCACTCAGAAAGCGGCGGAAGGCAAGCGCGTCGGAGAACGCACCGCAGAAGCAACCGATCCCGAGTTCGAGTGCAGCTTCGAGATCGCGGGAGCGAGAGTTTCGGCTCATTGAGACGCGCGGAAAGTCCGCGCGCCCGACAACGAGACCGCTGTATTGCAGACGCGAGCGCAAGGCCTCTGCACGCTCGTGAGCCCTTGTCTCCGCACACTCTTGCAACATCCCGAGCTGATTTTCCGACGACGACTCTCAATTGTTCGACGTGTTGCCGATACGCTACCAGCAAGGCGGCCCGATTCCGGCGCAGATGCCAATGGACGCCTCCTCGAAGAAAGGACACCCCATGAAGAGAGGATTGCTTGCCCTGCTCATTCTGGGAACGGCTTGTGCGACACCGGTCGCGCTGCATCAGAAAGGCTATGTGGGGCGTGCGGCGTTCACGACCGAAATCGAGGGCCGTGAGCCCCGAGATTCCGTCAGTGTGCTGCCCAATGATCATGCGAAGGTCTACTACTTCACCGAACTTCGAAACATGGCGGGACAGACCGTGACGCATCGCTGGACCTTCAAGGGGAAGGTCATGGCCAGAATTCGCTTCGAGGTAGGCGGGGACCGCTGGCGTGTCTTTTCGAGCAAGAAGCTCGAGCCGCAGTGGCTGGGACAGTGGACGGCTTCCGTCGTCGATGCCTCGGGTCGCATCCTGGCTTCGGACCACTTCGCGTACGCTCAGGCAACCAGAGCGAGGCGGATCTCGAAGGGCTACGTGCCGGCCGCCCCGGCCAGCGAGAGCCTGCTCGGCCGAGGAGCCCGGGGTGCCCAATCGCTCTACCAGAAGATGTTTGGGGAGAACTAGGAGCAGCGGCGCCACACACGTCTTCCGCGCGCGGTCCCGGCGAGCTGCGGAAGCTCGACGACTCGGAGCGGCCCGGGCGTGATGCCGCACGCGAGCCAGGCGGGTCGGGGCTCCGGCCGGGGGCCGCGGCGATTCGGGAACTGCAAGCTAAGCTCCCCGGATGACGCACCGCCTGATCTCCGGGACGCTCGTGCTCGCGCTTTCGCTGACGGGTGCGGCGTACGCCGAGGCCGCCGACCCTGAGGCGCTGATCGCCAAAGGCCAGCAACTGGTGATCGAGGCGGATGATACAGACGAGAATCTGAATGCGGCGCTCGCGGCCTACGACCGCGCGCTCCAGGCAGAGCTTTCGCCCGAGCGGCGGGTGAACGCCTACTCCTACAAGGCACTCGCATACCTCAAGCTCGGCGACCGCCAGCGGCGCAACCAGGAGAAGGCGCGCTACTACGATCTGGGTCGGCAGCAGGCCCAGAAGGCGATCCAGATCGACGCGGAGTGTGCCGACTGCTTCTTCATCTGGGGCTCGAACGTCGGGCGCTTCGGCGAGGCGCAGGGGATCATGCGCTCGCTCTACCTGCTCCCCAGGGTACGGGCGGCGTTCGAGCGCGCGCTCCTGATCGATCCGGGTCACGTCAACACGATCGTGGCACAGGGGGAACTGGACATGATCCTGCCCCGGATCGCGGGCGGGTCGAAGAAGCGGGCCGAGGCGCTCTACCGCCGGGCGCTCGAACTCGACCCTCATCACACACGCGCGATGGCGCTGCTCGCGGAACTGCTCGCCCAACAGGGAAGGAGACCGGAAGCCAGCGAGATGGCGCGGCAGGTCCTCGCGGAAGAGACCCCGACCTATCCCGGAGAGCGGCGAAAGTTCGACGGCCCGCGCGCAGAGCGGCTGCTCGAAAGGCTCTGAGAGCGACGTGCTAACTTGACCCGGACCCTTCGCTGCAGGCAGGGCCAGCCAGCTTGGAGGCTCCGCATGATTTCCGGCACCCGACACTCGGCTCCGCTGCTCGGCATGCTTTGCGCCGCGTTCCTGCTCGGCTCCTCAGTCCGGGCTCAGGAGACTCAGGGGGGCGAGCGTACGCCCGAACCCGAAATCACCGAAGAGCAACGCCAGACCGCCGACCAACTGGTCCTCCTCACCTTCTACGGCGATCCCGCGGAGGACGCGCTGACCCAGGGACTGGGAATGTTCGCAAAGCAGTACCCGACGTGGATCCGAGAGAGTCTGGTCGCACAGGGCCTCTCTACGGGACAGGTAGAGCGGCTGCTCGAGCGCAGCGCAAACGAATCCAGGGCCCGCGCAGTGCGCACGCTCGCCGAGCGGTTGTCGGGCCAACAGCAGTACCGGATCGCGCTCCGCAACATGCTTCAGGAACTCTACGCGGAGAACTATTCGCTCGACCAGATGCGCCAGCTGATCGCGTTCTGGTCGAGCCCGGCCGGTCGCAAGTTCTATCGCTTGAGTCCCGTGATTCGAGAGGACCGTCTCCGGCGATCCGCGGAACTGCTGCGGCAACCCCTCCTAGAACTTTCGGCCCAGGTGATTGCCGAGGAAACCCGTACTCTGACGCGGGGCGAGACCGGATCCGACTAAACCCAGGCTCCAGCCCGGCGCCTCAACCGAGCATCGCGCGCGCGGTCCGGAGCACCGCGTCGCCTCCGAGTTCGAATTCGCCGGCCAGTTCGCTCCAGGGGGCCGAGGCTCCAAAGCCGCTCATCCCCTGGAAGCGATCTCCCGGACGCAGCAACTGCGCCAGCCCGAGTTCGACTCCCGCCTCTACGACCAGGCGTGGCGAAGCCGGCGGCAGCACCTGGCGGCGATAGTCGGGATCCTGGTCCAGGAAGCGTTCGAGACAGGGAAGCGAGACGACGCGCACACGCAGTCCCTCGGACGCGAGGGTGTTGGCGGCTTCGAGCGCGGCGTGCAGTTCGGAACCGGTTCCGACCAGCACGAGTTCGGGGTCCCCGGCTCCGGATTCGGAGCTGAGCACGTAGCCACCGCGGAGCGCGTCGCGCTCGACGCCCTCGGCTTCGAGGATGGGCAGATCCTGGCGCGAAAGCGCAAATGCGACCGGACCCTGTGTGCGTTCCAGAGCCGCGCGCCACGCGGCTACGGTCTCGCGACCGTCGGCCGGGCGCCACAACTGCAGGTTCGGAACCGCGCGCAGCGAGGCATAGTGCTCGACCGGCTGATGCGTCGGGCCATCCTCACCTACGTAGATCGAGTCGTGGGTGAACACGTAGATCACCGGCTGCCGCATGATCGCCGCGAGCCGGATGGCCGGACGCATGTAGTCGCTGAAGACCATGAAGGTGCCGACGAAGGGCCGAAAGCCTCCGTGCAGCGCGAGTCCGCTGGCGATCCCGGCCATCGCGTGCTCGCGCACGCCGAAGTGAATGTTCCGCCCCTCGAACTTTCCGCGCTCGACCACCGCGGAGTCAGCGATGCCGGTGGCATTCGATCCCGAGAGGTCGGCGGAACCGCCGACCAGCGACGGGACCCCCCGGGCGAGCGCGCCGATCACCTTTCCCGAGGCTTTGCGCGTGGCCATGGACCCGGCACCGCGCAGGTCCGGAAGCCGTTCGACGACGTCCTCGAGCGCGACCGGGCGGTGCATCTGCTCCCAGAGTTCAGCGACACTCGGGTCGGCGAGCGCCCGCCGCCTGCGCTGCTCCCACTCGGCGCGGAGTTCCGCGCCCCGCGCGGCATTGGCCCGAAACACCCCGCGCGCCGCGTCTGGAACCTCGAAGGGTTCCAGGGTCCAGCCCAGCGCCTCGCGCGTCTGATCCGTCTGCTCGTCGCCGATCGTACCGTGCGCTTCGTGCGTATCGACGGCCGGCGAGCCGAAGCCAATGTGGGTTCGGCAGCGGATCAGGTGGGGCCGGTCTTCGCTCAGGCGCGCGCGCTCCAGTGCGCCGCGCACCGCGGCAGGATCATGCCCGTCGACCTCCTGTACGTCCCAGCCGTAGGATTCGTAGCGACGGCAGGCGTCCTCCGAAAAGGCAAGCGAGGTCGGGCCGTCGATCGTGATGCCGTTGTCGTCGTAGAGCACGGTCAGCCGGCCGAGTCCGAGATGCCCGGCGAACGAGCAGGCTTCGCCGCTGACGCCCTCCATCAGGTCACCGTCGCTCGCGAGCACCCAGGTGCGGTGGTCGACGAGTTCGGGTCCGAAACGCGCGGAGAGCATGCGCTCGGCGAGCGCCATGCCCACGGCGTTGGTGATGCCCTGGCCGAGCGGTCCGGTGGTCGCCTCCACCCCGGGAGTGAGCCCGTGCTCCGGGTGGCCCGGGGTCCTCGAGTGCAGTTGCCGGAAGCTTCGCAAATCCTCGGTCGAGACCGCGTACCCCGAAAGGTGCAGCAAGGAATAGAGCAGCATCGACCCGTGCCCGGCCGAAAGTACGAAACGGTCTCGGTCGGGCCAGCCGGGTTCCGCCGGGTCGTGGCGCAGGAATTCCGAGAACAAGCTCACGCCGATCTCGGCGCATCCGAGCGGAAGGCCGACGTGTCCGGAACTCGCGTGACGGACGGCATCGACGGTGAGGGCGCGGATCGTGCGGGCCGCCAGAGCGGCGGCCTCGGGGGAGGGCGCGGCTGCCACAGCTTCTCCTCTGCTCCTCGGAGCCCACAGCGCGCGGACTCGTGAACTGTTTCCGGGGGGCCTCCCGACTCCCATTATGTCCCGACTTTCGCGGCGGGCAAAGGGGTGGCCGCCGCAGCGATCCGCGGCGGCCGCCTTCGCGAGGTATGCTTCGCTCCATGAAGCCCCGCGAGTGGCTGCCCTTGCTGGAAGAGATCGCCGATCGGAGCGACGAGATCTCACTTCGTCACTTCCGGGCCCAGGACCTGCGCGTGGAAGAGAAGCCCGACCGAACCCCGGTGACCGAGGCCGATCTCGCCGTCGAAGAGGCGGCCCGAGCGCTGATTCGAGACCGCCACCCCGAACTCGGGGTGCTCGGTGAGGAGCACGGCGAGGCGGCCGGGACCGGCGAGACGCGGCTGATCATCGACCCGATCGACTCGACCGCGAACTTCGCACGCGGGATCCCGATCTTCGCCACGCTGCTCGCGATCGAGTCGGAGGGCGAGGTCGTCGCCGGCTTCGTGAGCGCCCCGGCGCTGGGCGCGCGCTGGAGCGCGGCTCGAGAAGCCGGCGCGTTCTCGGGCCCCCGGGCGCTGCGGACCTCTGGCGTTCGCGAACTCCGGCACGCCCAGGCCTTCCACGGCAGCGTAGCCGGAACTGAATTGTCCCAGAAGCCACCGGGCTTCGCGGCGCTGCTGGCCGAGACCCGGCGGCAGCGCGGTCTCGGAGATTTCTACCAGCACATGCTGGTTGCGGAAGGCTGCGGCGAGCTGGCGCTCGATCCCGAGCTCAATCCCTGGGACGCGGCCGCGCTCCAGGTGATCGTGGAGGAGGCTGGAGGCCGGGCCACCTCGCTCGAGGGCGAGCGATCAATCTACGCCGGGAGCCTGATCAGCACGAACGGGATCCTCCACGACGAGGTCCTGGCCCGGCTGGCGGCGTCTGCCTGAGGAGTTGGACCCGCTCGATCGAGTCCAGCGGGAGCCGGAAGCCGGTCGAGTCACAGACCGCGTAGCGCTCCGGACGCGAGGAGCTGAGCGGCGCGTAGATCAGCTCCCGGGAGTCGCAGGAGAGCACCTTCGCCACGATCACCTCGCCGTCCCGGGTGTGC
This sequence comes from Myxococcales bacterium, assembly GCA_013215565.1. Taxonomy (GTDB): domain Bacteria; phylum Myxococcota_A; class UBA9160; order SZUA-336; family SZUA-336; genus JABSQV01. The sequence goes on from JABSQV010000004.1 coordinate 108,575, forward strand.
ACCCGGATCGGCTTCCCGCTTCGTGAGGCGCACTCGAGTTCGTGGAGAACGGACACGGCGGACCCCCCGCGCTCAGACCCGGCGCCCAGAGCTTAGGAGACCGGCCGCGCGCCCGCCCGACCGAATGAAACCGAGGCGACGCGCGTCTACTCCTGTGCACCCGGCCCGCAGTGGCCCCCGAAAGCGGACGTGCCCCCTCCTGGGGAACGCGCCAAAACCCTCCCGGCGCGTTCCCCACACGGGCCGCCGCCTGCGGCGTCCGGGCGTACGCGTGCCGGCGCCGCGCGCCCGGCTTCTGGAGACGCTGCTGCTACCCTGGCACCTGCGGATGTGGATTCGAAGCTTCATGCTGGGAGGGGTCCTGGCGGCCTGGGTCCCGGCCGGCCTTGCAGCCGCGATCGAGATTCCGGCGGAAGCCGCCTGCCCGCCGTTTCCGATCGACGCCGGTCCGGGCGAGATCCAAGCGGAAGAGGACGTGGTTCCGTCGCCCTTCAAACCCGGGACCCGGCTCGACCTCGAAGAGATCGACGTGCTCCGGAACTACCTCCCGCGCGAGGTCTGGGAGCGCCGCAACACCTTCTTCTTCGAGGGCATGCAACTCGAACTCGGTCCCTGCTACCGGCGCTACCCGGCCGCACCCTTCTTCGAGCAGGCCACCCGCGAACACGCCGGCCAGGCGCGGCTCGACGCGGACGGGAACCTGCTCGAGTACGCCGGCACCGGGCTGCCCTTTCCGCCGGACACGATCGACGAGGCGGCCCCCGATGCCGGCTGGAAGTGGGCCTGGAACTACCGCTACCGCTATCAGGGGGCCGGTTTCCGGGGACCGTTCCGGATCATCCACATCCGCCGCCGCGGGCGCAGCAGCGAACGCTTCGAGGGCGACATCTTCCTGCTGCCCAGGCACGGCTTCCCGGGTTCCGAAGACGCTACGGGCAAGAGCTTCGCCTCGGGCGGGGCTTTCAAGAAGCCCACCCTCGCCAAAGGCATCAAGTGGCGGCAGTTCCGCTCGCGCGACGCCGACACGGCCTACTCCCTGCCGGACGAAGTCTTTCTCTGGATCCCCCAGATCCGGCGCGTGCGGCGATCGCCCCCGACCGGGATCGAGGGTCTGTTCATGCCCTCCTACACCCGCGGCCGGAAGGCCGATACCGGGCAGGGGGTCATTCCCACCGGAAACCTCGAGAACATACAGGTCATCCAGACTCCGGACGTGTCGATCTCGACCGCCGAGCACTGGCGACGCGGCTTCGTGGGCCTCGTGATCCGGCCCAACGCCTATCGCTTCAAGCTGCTGCGCGTCCAGGACGTGATCGCGCCGATCAACTCGAACCGTCCCGGCTTTCCGACCAACCCGAACCGCTCCTACGGCTCGAGCGGGCTTTCGCTCGCATCCGACCGCTGGGAGGTCCGTCGCGCCGTCGTCATCGGCGGCAAGGCGAAGGACCCCGGGGACCAGAGCGTGGGATCGGTCAAGCTCTGGATCGACGTGCTCACACTGCAGCCGCTCTACTACGTGAGCCACCGGCCCAACGGGCTGATCCGCGAGGTCGGAATCTTCATGGGCCGCTACACGGGGGACGACCTGACCTCTCCCAACTGGGACGGAGCGGGCCAGGATTTCGGCGTGATTCAGCCGGTCGCCCAGACCTTCTGGGTCACGGGCGACAACGGCTGGCTGCGAGAATCCTTCAAGCTGCGTTCGGACCCACCCAGCAGCAGCGAACGGCGAAGCTTCACGACCACCCACCGGCTTCAGCGAAAGAAGTGAGCGCGCGGTCCCTCACTCGCTGACTTCGACGCGGTCCTGGCCGTCGAACGCGGGCGCGTAGACGGCATACGCAATGGCGGGCTCTTCGGCGGCGTTTCGAAACGCGTGCACGGTCCCGCGAGGGACGTACAGGATCGATCCCTCTCCCACCGGCCGCTCTTCGTTTCCAAGCCGCATCCCGCCGTGACCACGCACGATCACGACGAACAGATCGTGGCCGTCATGTCGATGCGGAATCTCGCGGNCCCGGATCCAGACCAGGTGGTGACTGGTGTGCGAGTCGCGTCCGAGCTCGACGATTCGAAACTCCCGATCGCTCGGCAGCGGGTTCGCTTCGAACTGTGACGCGATCGACTCGGTCACGCGACCGCCGGGAAGCAGCACGTCCAGAACCGCGGGCGGCGCATCGGCACGAACCGGAAGCGCCCACAGCAGCAGCAGCAGCGCGAAGCGCATGCGACTCAAGCCTCGAAGGCCGCAAACAGTTCCTCGAAGGCCTTCAGCTGATTTCCAACCGCCGAGGAGGGAACCAGGATCGGCGTTCGTACGCCGCTCTCGCGCCAGGCTTCCACGCCGTCCCGAACCTCCGTCGCCGTTCCGAAGAGCGTCGTGTCGGCCAGCCACCGATCGGAGAGCAGCGCCGGGACACGCTCCATTTCGCGCGCCTCGACCGCCTTCTCGACCGCCTGCATCTCCTCGACATAGCCCGCTTCCTTCCAGTAGTTCCGATAGTTCGGAAGCATCGCGTAGCCGGTCAAGGTTCGGCGGTTGACCTCCATCGCGGCCGCGCGGTCCTCCGAGATGCAGGTCGGAATCATGTTGCCGATGTAGAACGAGTCATCTTCGCGACGGTCGGAGGGAAGCACGGACAGCGACTCGGCCATATGCGAGCGCGCCGCATTCGCGAACACCACGCCCGAGCCGATTTCGCCCGAGAGCGCGACCATCTTCTTCCGGAGCCCCGCGAGCACGATCGGCGGGAGCGCTCCCGCCCGCGGCACCTGCGCGAGTTCCTCGACGAAGCGACGCATGTCGGAGAGCGGGCGCCCGGTCTCCACTCCCAGACGCTTGTGCTGGGGTGCATGACTCACGCCGACCCCGAAATAGAAGCGTCCCCCCGACAGCTCGTGGATCAACGACGCGGACTGCGCGAAGTCCGACACGTGGCGCGTATAGATGTTCGCAATGCTGGTCCCGAACGGGATCCGTTCGGTACTGAGCGCCAGCGCCAGGCACAGGCCCATTCCGTCGCCGACGCTCGCACAATAGACCCCGGCGAAGCCGCGCGCTTCGATTTCGCGCGCCAGCTCGAGCGTCGCCTTTCTGCGCCGCGGTACCGCCGCGAGGCTCACGGCGGGCATCGAAACAGCCATCGTCGTCTCCCCTTCCGGTTCGAGCGCGCCAGTCTAACCCAGGCCGTCGCGACGCGCGGGAACCCTAGCCTGCGACCTCGCCGCGCTCTTCGATCAGCCGGTCGAGTTCGACCCGAAGTCTATCCAGGACCACGTCGTAGCCGAACGCACCGAGCTTCTGCTCGCCGCGCTTCAGGTTTACGACGCGCGGCCCACACCAGAGCCCGAGGTCGGCGTCGTCGGTCTCGCCGGGTCCGTTCACGCGGCAGCCCATCACGGCGATCGTCAAATCGTGGCCGCGCGCGTAACTCGCCAGATCCCGCACCTGCTCGGCGAGTTCTACGAAACGCGTGTTCTCGACGCGTGAGCAGGAGGGGCACGAGATGATGTTGAGCCCGCCGCCGAAGTCCGGCACCGACCGAAAGCGACCCTGCGCGATGTCTTCGAGAATCTCGTGACCGATCCGGACCTCCTCGTGCTTGCGCTCGTTCGGAAGCGTGAGCGAAACCCGGATCGTGTCTCCGATCCCCTGTGGAATCAGCTGTTCGAAGGCGATCCGCGTCTTGATCTCGCCCTCGGGCAGCAATCCCGCCTCGGTGACACCGAGGTGAAGCGGCACCTCGGGGCGCTCGCTCGCAAAACGGCGATTCCCCTCGATCACGCGCCCGGGATCGGAGTCCTTGAGCGATACGAGGTAGTTTTGAAAGCCCAGGTCATCGAGCAGTTCGCAGTGGTCGAGCGCACACGACACCATCGCGCCGATCGAATCGCCCGGAAAGCGCTTGTCGTACTCGGGCGCCACGGAGCCACAGTTGACTCCGATGCGAAGCGCACAGTCGTGGCTGCCGGCGACCTCGGCCAGGTACGCAACCTTGTCGCGCATCGACTGCTGCCGCGCGTGGTGATGCAGATGACCGGGGTTGTAGCGGAGCTTGTCGACGTAGGGGGCGACGCGCTCAGCCAGTTGAAAGTGCTCCTGCAGGTCGACCACGAGTGCCGCGCCGGTCCGCTCGCGAATCGCGGCCAGAGCCTTTGCGTCGACCCCGCTGTCGACCGCGACACGCACCAGGGCCGCACCGGCCGCGCGCAGCGCCTCCGCCTGCGCGCTCGTCGCCTCGACGTCGCGGGTCGGGGTCGCGCACATGCTCTGAACGGAGATCGGGGCGCCGCCCCCGATCCGGACCGGGCCCGCCCGAACCACGCGGGTCGGGTTCCTGGAAATCCCTCCCGCCGGGTGTAGGGGCAGTTGCGACACGCCCTCAGGCTAGCACCCCCGGGGCGTCGGCGGCCGGAACTCCGGACCCGCGCGCTCCTCGCAGGCCGCTAGCGGCGGTAGCGTCCGAGCGCGGCTCTTCGGCGCGCCGTAAGCCGCGCCTCCCGTTCGGAGGGCGCCAGCCGGCGCGTGTCGTCGGGCAGGGCCCGTGCGAGTTCCGAGAGCGGAAGCTGGCGGAGCACGGGGGTCGGGGCCGCGTCCGCGAGCAGGAAACGCGCCGCCAACGTGCCCCGCTCATGGCCCGCCGCATCGAGCCAGTTCGGCACGCCCGGATCCTCGTGCGCGATCACGCCCCGGAAACCGCCATCGGAGTCGAGTTCGGCCTGATGCCCATTGAGCGACGACTGGCGGCTCGCAAAGTCGATCGCCTCCCAGTACCAGGTCGCCAGACTGATGCTCCAGTGGCGGCAGGCTGGCGGCGCGAATTCGACGATCACGGCTTCGCCCTCCGGACACCGAAAGTTCCCCATGCCGTAGGCCTGACCGCGCATCCCGGCGCGTTCGTCGCTGGCGGGCGTATGCATGATGTTGAGCGTGTTAGGCGGGAGTTCCAGCATCGACCGGCTCATCTGCTCCCAGAGCGCGCCGCCCTTCTCGAGCCAACTCAGAAGCCGTTCGAGACGGGCTCCGATCTCGTCCGCACGCAGCGACGGGGCCGACGCCGGTGCGTCCAGGCGTTCGATCAGGAGATCTGCCGGTCGCTCACGCTCCCAGTCGTTGAAGTACTGGCGCACCAGCACGAACTCGGCATCCGGCGCCAGCCGGAGCCAGTTGCGAGGCCGCGCTTCGCCGCCGAGAAACACCTCGAAGCGGCCGTCGGCCTCGACCTCGAGTTCCAGGCCGTTCAGCGAATCGATGGTCCCCCACTTCGAAATGTCGCCGAGCGCGAAGTGCCCGAAGTTGACCTGCAAGTCGAAATGGTTGGCACTGCCACGACAGCCGAAGATCCGGTAGGCAGCGTCGCCGCGTACGCCCGCCTGCAGGTAGAGACAGTCCGGGCAGTCCAGACCCCAACTGCGGCCGCGATCGATCATGCGCATGAACTCGGGATGCTCCGTGTCCGCCGCCTCGACACACACCGCGATCCCGGAGGCGAGAAAGCGCAGCAGGTAGCGAAACCCCTCTGCCCGGTCCCGTTCGCTGTCCGGGACGCCCGGGCCCAGGACCCGCGCGCGCGCATCTGCGATCGAACGGCAGAGCGCGTCCCAGGCAGCGCCCTCGACCACGCCGCCCGCGTCAAATGGGGATTTGCTCGACGCCACGGGGCCTCCTTGTGTTCGGGTAAGCCGACATTCTGACGGATCCGGGTCGACGCCGCGCGCGCCGCCAGGATACCCTCGACGCGCACCGCGGACCCCGGGACCCGGGGGATCGCAAGGAGCGAGCGTGGAGCGTTTCATCGTCGGAACCGGACGCTGCGGATCGACCCTGCTCTCGCGGATGCTCCACGAGAGCCCCGAGGCGGCCAGCATCTTCGAGTTCTTCAACGGCCTCGACATGGCGCGGCGCTTCTCGGAAGACGCGCTCGACGGCCCCGCCCTGGCGGAGTTGATCGCGGGTGAACAGACCTTCATCACGATGGTTCTGCGCCGGGGCTACGAAGTCCCCGAAGTGACCTATCCCTTCGGCACGGGTGGACGCTTCTCGCGAGACGACGCGCTGCCCTGGATCCTGGTCTCGTGTCTCCCGCGCCTCTGCGATGACCCGGACGCGCTCTACCAGGACACGCTGGCCTTCGCGCGCAACAGGCCACGCCAAACGCTGGCCGACCACTACCGCGAACTCTTCGCCTTCTTCGCAGCCCGCACGGGCAAGGTCGTCTGGATCGAAAAATCCGGCTCCTCGATCGACTACATCCAGGACCTGCACGCGATGTTTCCCGATGCGCGCTTTCTGCATCTACACCGGGACGGGCGCGAGGCCGCGCTCTCGATGCGCGAACACCACGCCTACCGGCTCGCGATCTCGCTTTTGTACGGCCTCGATCCCGCGCTCGAGGCCCGGCCGGACGACACCGGAGAAGCCGCGGACCGCATCGATGCCCTGCTCGGCTCGCGGCCGGCCGCGGAACCCTTCGGGCGTTACTGGGCGGACCAGATCCAGCGCGGTGCCCGCGGCTGGAAGTCCATCGCCGACCCACACTTCTGCCAGATCCGCTTCGAGCACCTGGTCTCGGAACCCGAGACGACGCTCGGCGCGATCGCGAAGTTCTTCGAACTCGATCCCATCCGGGATGGCTGGATCGCTCGCGCGGCGGCCCTCGTTCGCGGGATCCCGCCCACACGACTCGAGACCCTCGAACCCGGCGAGCGGCAGGCCCTGATCGCGGCCTGCGAACCCGGACAGGCCCTGCTCGACCGGGGCTGAATTCCGGGGCCCGCGGGGCGCCGTGATTCTGACGCCCTGGCCGGAGGATCCGGCGCTTTCCTGTCCGGTCTGACCCACGCTTCCGGGCACGTACACGACTGCGCCCGGCACAGCCTTTGCTGTTCTGGGCCAGGTCTTCCCTCGGCCGACCCCCAAAGGAGCCAGATGGCGCGCAGCAGACCTCGCATCCTCCTGATCGGCGGGAGCTACCGGACCCTGTGTCTACTCGAGCACCTGCTCGAGCGCGGAGAGCGGGTCGTGGCCTTCCTCGGGCAGGAAGGCGGCTCGGAGCGCGACTTCTCGAGCGAGATCCTCGAGCACTGTTCGCGCGCGAACATCGCGACGCGCAGCGGGAACAAGTTCGGCGAGGAGATCGTGCGCTGGATCGAGGACTGTATCCGGCCCGAACTCGCGCTCGCGGTCGGCGTCACGACCGAGCTCCCGCTCGCGATCGGCGGCAACTGCCGCTTCGGGCTCATCGAAGTGAGCGATTGTCTGCAAGCCGACTCGAACCCGGGCGTCGTGCTTCGGCTCCGGGGCCAGGAAATCGCGGTGCGGCGCATCTCGCCCGAGGATCGGGCCGACCCGGACGAGGTCTACCTGCGCGTGATCGACGAAACCGTCGACGCCGTGAATGGCTACCTCGACGGCCTCGACTACGGCAAGCCGGCGGCGGCAAGCTCGATCCGCTTCGAAGCTTCGGTCGAGGCAGCGGGCGCGGCGTCCGGACTCGCGCAACTCGTCGAAGTTCCCGAACCCGGACCCCAGACCGACGCGCTGGAGCGCGAGGGCGCGGCCCGCCTGGGTGCGGACCACAGCCTGGCCCTGCGCTCGACCGAGGAGGCCTTCGCGCTGCTCCTACGCACGCTGGATCTCTCGGAGGGGGACGAGGTCATCTGCTCGCCGCTCAGCGGGACGGGCCTGCTCGCCGGAATCCGGCGCTGCGGCGCCCGGGCCGTGTTTGCCGACATCGACCCGGACCGGCTCACGCTGGACCCGGACCGCGTGCGGGCCGCGATCTCGCCCGGAACACGCGCGCTCGTGATCGGTCACCCATTCGGCCAGCCCGCGCCCCTCGACCTGCTCTACGGGATCGCGCGAGAGGCCGGGATTGAGGTGATCGAGGACGGATCCGCCGCACTCGGGGCGGACTTTGAGGGGCATCCGCTGGGACAGAGCCCGTGCACCTGCGTGTTCCGAATCAACCAGGGGCCCGCATTGCCCGGCGAGGAGGCGGTCCTGGTCACGCTTTCGGGACCGCTGTGGGCGCGTCTCGAAACGCTCGCGCCGGGTCTGCGACTCGGCGGCGCCGCAGCCGCCCGGGCTCGCCAGCGCCTCGCGTGCCTGGACGAGACGATCAGCCTGCGCACCCAACACGCGAGCGCGTACTCGGCAGAGCTGGCGCGCTACGACGCCTTTCGGATCCCGCCGACTCCCGAAGCGGCGCTACCCGTCTACGCTGCCTACCCGCTCCGGCTGACCCGCTTCGCGCGGGTGAGCGCAGACGACCTGCACAAGCTGCTCGGGGACTCCGGAATCGAAACCTGCCGGATCGCGGTGCCACTCTCGGAACGGGAGCTGGCGGGTCTGCCGGCCACAGAGTCGCTCCGGAGCCAGGCAATCCTGCTCCCGGTCGGCCCGTCCCTGACCCCGCACCAGCGCAGCCGGGTGCTGGATTCCATCTTCGACTTCGCCGTCGGCTAGATGAGAACCACACTAGACGATAGTCTCTAACTATCTGATTATACTACTGTATATCTGTTTCTGAGTCGCGACTCTCGGTCTGTTTCAAGGATCAGAATCGATTACGACTTCTTGACCGAAGCTCATCAGTGCAGTCTCGTTCGCACGGAAGGGCTTCTTACGAAGACTTCACAGATCTCAATGCTGACGGTTCGCGCATCATCTATCAGCGCCGGCGCTCGAAGAAGGGCGTCGATCAGGCTCGGATCTCGCTCGCAACTTCAACTGGCTGCGTCGTCAAGACGACGAGACGCAGAAAGAAGAAGAACGCGGCAGTTCGCGTGAAGCTGCTCGACCGGGAAGCCCTCGTTCGAGACGCCCAACGCCTAAACCCGAAGACCGGAGAATTCGAGGATGGTCAGGGAGATGGTTCCCTTCTTGGGAAATACTGACTCACACGAAGGCGAAAAGAATTGAAGTGGACGAAGGTCTCGGATGACGTCTTCGCCAGCTAGCGTGGTGATCGCTTCGGGTCCTGCGGAAAGACGTTCAAACCGATTCTCGAGCTGGCTCAGATCAGCGAGATCGACTCGCACAAGCGGGTGCGGGACGCGAAGGCGCAATTCATTCGCTGATCGCGGGAGTTCATTCGGGAGGGGACAGATGAAATCCCGTCAGATCGTTCATTTGCTTCTCTTTGGTTGCGTCGCTTCGCTCTGCCTTGGAGTGGGCTCGGCGTCTTGGGCTCAGAACGCGGAACTTGTGCAGAGAGCGGCGAGGGGGGATGCGAAAGCTCAGTACTACCTTGGACTCGACCTCGTCGCTACGAACTTACGGTCGGCCGAGCCGGCGCGAACTCAGAGGTAGGTGAGCCAGGACTCGTACTTGCTTTCCCTGCCGCGAACCGCGTCGAAGAAGGTCGCCTGAATCGTGGTCGTCACGGGCCCGCGGCTCCCGTCTCCGATGCGGCGATCGTCCACCTCCCGAATCGGCGTGACCTCGGCCGCGGTTCCGGTCAGGAAGACCTCGTCGGCGGTATAGAGTTCGTCCCGCGTCAACTGCTGCTCGACGAACGGGATCCCCTTGTCTCGCGCGATCGTGAGGACCGCGTCGCGCGTGATGCCCTCGAGGACCGAGGCCACGGGCGGCGTCTTCAACACGCCCGCTCGGACCATGAAGAGGTTCTCGCCGCTCGCCTCCGCGACCAGCCCGGACGTGTCGAGCATGATCGCTTCGTCGTAGCCCAGCCGCGTAACCTCGCGCTTTGCGAGGATCGAGTTGACATAGTCGCCGCAGGTCTTCGACTTGTTCATTGCGGCGTTCACGTGGTGGCGCGAATACGACGAGACCTTGGCACGGATTCCGGTCTCCAGACTTCCCTCGCCGAGGTAGGCACCCCAGGGCCAGACGATCACCGCCACATGGACCGGGTTGTCGGTCGGCAAGAGTCCCATGGCGCCCGCTCCAAGAAAGACAAGCGGGCGGATGTAGCCCTCGGTCATGCCGTTGATGCGCAGCGTGTCGAGCACGACGCGCTCCAAGGCCTCGACGTCGTAAGGCAGATCGATTTCCAGGATCCGGGTGGAATCTCTCAGCCGCTCCAGGTGTTCGCGCAGCCGAAAGACCGCGCTGCGCTGATCCGCACACTCGTAGCAGCGGATGCCCTCGAAAGCGCCGAGGCCGTAATGGAGGGTGTGTGTGAGCAGATGGATCTGCGCGTCGTCCCAGGGGATCAGCTCGCCGTCCAGCCAGATTTGCTCGGTCTTCTCGACCGCCACTACTTCTTCCTTCTGCCGAATCCGAAGACGCCCTCGGATTTCGGTCGTTCGGACTCGCGTCGCATCTTGAGCAGGCGAAGCTCGCGCGCCGCCTCCACGTGATCCGGGTCCATGCTGAGCACCCTGCTGAACATTTTCTCCGCCCGGAGTAGGTCTCCGCAAGCCTTCTGAACCTGCCCGGCATAATAGTGCGGGGGCACCGCGTTGGGCGAGAGCCTGAGGGCGTTCTCGAGGTGGGCCGCAGCCTTCTCCAGCGCGTTCTCGGCGTCTGGATCCGCCAGATAGCAGGTCCAGCCGTAAAGCGCCTCGAACTCTCCCTCGGAGGGATCGAGCCGAAGCGCCCAATCGAATTGCTCGAGCGCGGCCGGGTAGTTCCGCTGCTTGAGCAGCGCCATGCCCTTCTGGAACTGGACCTCGGCGCGCAGCAGTTCGTTCCCGAGCTTTTCGGGGTCCTCACCGGGTGCGCGGAGCTTCGCCTCGTACTCCCGCCGCCGGTCCGGGTCGGAGAGCGCCTCGTGCGCCTCCGTGACCCGGGCAAAGAGCTTGCGGGCCAGTTCGCGCGCCTCGGCATCGGACCCGAAACGGTCCGGGTGAAAGCGCTTCGCGAGTTCGAAGAAGGCGGCCCGGACCCTGGCCTCCGGGGCACCCGCCTCGATGCCGAGCACGCCGAAATGGTCCTGCGACGCCTGGCACTCCAGCAGTTCGCAGAGTTCCTCGACGCCGGCCCGGTCCGCGCGGGACGCGGCGCCCGGCACGCCGGTGTCCGACGGGCCGGTCAGGCCCACCAGGCGGAGTCCGAAGAGCGCGGCCGCGTGATCCGAGACGAGTTCATCCGGGGCCGCACCCCGCTCCAGCGCCGCCAGCAGCGCCGCAACGTGGTCGAGCGCGCGAGCTTCGGGCGTGAGCTTCCGGGCGTCGACGAGAACTTCTCCCGCCGCTGCGTGCGCCAGCGCGCGTTCCACGGAGGCGGGAGCGACCCGGGCCGCGGCATCCAGCAAAAGCGCCTGCGGGCACCGAGCCTCGAGGGCAGTAGCGCGGCTCAGCTGGCTGACCTCCGGCTCGAACCAGCTCTGGCCCTGCTCCCAGCCCAGGAGGTCCGCCAGTTTGTCCCGGCCCTGCTCGGCCAGCGCCCGATCCAGTGCCTGCGGCTCGATCGCGCCGAGCGCAATCAGCACCTGCCCCTGAAACGATCGATCCTCGCGCATCCGGGAGAGCGAGCGATCGAGGGTCGCCTGGTCGATGCGGCCGGCTGCCAGCAGGCGCCTTCCGAGACATTCGCGGACCACGTTCGAACGAATCGCTACCGGGCGGCCGGCTTCGAGCAGTACCGCCTTCTTCGCTTTGCCCTGCCGCGCGTGCAGTGCGCCCGAGACCCCGTCCTGCATCGCCTGCCACAGCACCGCCCCGAAGCCGCGCTCCCCGAGCGGCATCTCGCCGGGCTGGGGTGCCGCGTCACCGCGCCGGCTCTCGGGACGTCCCAGGTACTTCCGGAGCAGGCGCCCGAGCGACTCCTCGGCAAAGGGTTTTTCGAGAAATTCCTCGCAGCCGAGTTCGCGGAGCCTGCGCGTGGCAGCGACGTCCTTGTACACGGCGCTCATCGGGACGACGGGGAGCGCGCGCTCGTCGGGGTTGGCGCGCAGTTCCTCCAGAACGGCGTAGCCGTCCGTTCGTGGCAGCAGAAGGTCGAGAAGGACCAGGCCCGGCGTCGACTCGCGGATCGACCGCAGCGCCTCGATCCCGTCCTCGGCGCTCCGCGCCGGGTAGCCGAGCCTTGCGACCGCGCGCTCGAGGGCCTTCCGGAACGGAGCGTCGTCCTCGACGATCAATACGGCCTTGCTCAAACGCGGGCTCCTTGGGGAGACGAGGCTCAATCGGTATCGGCAATGACGCAGGCCGGTTTGAGCGAAGCGGGCGGCGGCCGGGCGGACGTCCTCCGGCTCAGGCGGACTTCTGTCTGCGAAGGCCGGCCGCGAGCGGCGCTCTAACCACCCCGGCCTCGGTGATGATGGCCGTCACCTGAGCGGCCGGAGTCACGTCGAACGCCGGATGCAGGGCAGGAACGCCCGGCGCCGAGATCCGCCGGCCCGCGAAGCATGTGACCTCGGCGGGGTCGCGCTGTTCGATCGGGATCGCGTCTCCATCCGGCATCTCGAGATCGACGGTCGACAGCGGCGCCGCGACGTAGAACGGGATCCCGTGGAACTCGGCCAGCAGGGCGAGCGGATAGGTCCCGATCTTGTTGGCGACATCGCCGTTGGCCGCGATCCGATCGGCCCCGACCACCACCAGGTCGATCTCGCCGGCGCGCATGAGCGACCCCGGCATCGAGTCCGTGATCAGCGTGACCGGGATCCCGTCGCGGTCGAGTTCCCAGGTGGTGAGCCGCGCGCCCTGAAGAAAGGGCCGTGTCTCGGCGGCCAGCACCCGCTCGATCCTGCCCTCCCGTGCCGCCGAGCGCACCACCCCGAGCGCGGTTCCGTACCCGGCAGTGGCAAGCCCGCCCGCATTGCAGTGCGTGAGCAGCCGCGCGTGCTCCGGCACCAGCGGAGCGCCGTGCTCGCCGATCGCGCGACAGGTCGCGACGTCCTCCGCGTGGAGCGTCCGCGCGAACTCGCGTGCCTCTCGGCGCAGCGCCTCGGGGTCCACGCCCGCCTCGATCCGGGCGGCCAGCCGCTCGCGAACCCGCGTCAGCGCCCAGCTCAGGTTGACGGCGGTGGGCCGCGTCGCGGCCAGGCGCCGACAGGCTCGCTCGAGCCCGGCCTCGAGCTCTGCGTCGGAGCTTCGCGCGAGTTCAACCGCCACGCCCATCGCAGCTGCTACCCCGATTGCCGGAGCCCCGCGCACCGCCATGTCCTCGATCGCACGCGCGACCTCCTCGGCGCTGCGGAGTAGGAGATAGCGCTCGGCTTCCGGGAGGCAGCGCTGGTCGAGTATGCGCACACCGTCGTCATCGAGCCGGAGCGTGAAGAAGGGCTCTGTCACCGGCGATCCCGGCCGCCGCTCAGAATTCGATCGAGCAGTTGCTTCGCGGCTTCGACGTTTTCGCTGCCGATTCGCTCCTCGATCCTTTCGAGCAACGGACTCGCCGCCGCATACTCGGAAGCGAGCGAGAGCAGCGTCGACGCTTCGATACGCACGCGGGGCCGGTAGAGGGTCCCCGTCACGCCTGCAATCGGGATCACGCGCCTGCGTTCGGAGCCACCGCCGAGCTGGCCGGGCCCGGCCTCGAAGTCGAGGGTCACGCGTCCCGCAAGGTCGAGTCCGGCATCTTCCAGACCGATCGAGCCACGCAGTTCAGCCCGCGCGCCCCGGTAGTCGAGCACGAGGTTGTTAGTCCAGGCCCGTCCGCCCTCGAGAATGAAGTCGGCGGAGAGCTGCCGGAACTCTTCCCGTTCGTAGCGGGAGAAGTTTCGCCCCCCGAGCCTCGCGAGCAGTACCGGAACCGATGCGAGACTTCCCTCGATAGAACTCAGCAGAGACAGACCGTGAATTCGCCCGTCGTCGATCTGGACGCGCCCGCGTCCGCTCAGGCTCTGGAACGGCCCCGCCCCTCCGGTCCTGCCCGCAAGCGACAGCTTCCCGAACAGGCGACCGTCGACGCGGAGCCGCTTCGAGAACGCGGCGACGAGCGGTGCGACCTCCGCATTCTCGGCGACGGATTCGATTTCGAAGCTGCCGGAGTCGAGCGCGTACAGGCCGCGCGCCCCGACGGTCGCTCCGCCGAAGTCGATCTCCACCGGGCCGATCCGGAGCTGCTGTTTCGCGAGATCGAAGCGGCCGCGCACCCGCGCGGGGCCTGCAGCGAGTGGAAGCTCTACGCCGTCGAATCGGCCCTCGCCGCGGAGATCCCAGCCCGCGTCCCGGAATCTCGCGGCCTCGAGGGCCCCGTACAGGACGCGGCCCCGGAGCCCAGCTCGACCATCGCTCCAAAGCGGCCCGAGGGATGCGAGATCGAGACTGCCCGACGGCACGCGAAGCGCGAAGCTCCGCTCATCGAACTTCGCCGTAAACGGAATTCGGGCTTCTCCAAACACGATCTTGCCGGCAGAGACCTGCTCGACCGGCAACGCGGCGTCGAGTTTGCCCGAAACCCGAAGCGCCGTTCCGGCCGGCTTGCCCGCGCCGGTCGCGGTCGCGAGCACGGACCCGCTCAGATCCAGCTCGAAGCGTCCCGGAATTCGAAGCTCGAATCGCAGTGGCCCGTCGAGCCGAAGGCCGTCGCGCTCTCCGCCAAGGGTGCCGTCGAGCACGAGCCCGGCACGCTCGAGACCGCCCGAGCCGTCGAGGGCAAGGCTCCCCTCGGCCCGCACCTGCTCGAGCCGGACACTTCCGAACTCTAGGGTCGCGTCCCGGACCAGGATCCGATCGGCCACGACCGCGAAACCCAGCGCGGCTTCGGAGATCCCAGTGGACGCACTCGACGGCCCTGGCGCGGTGAAGTCCACAAACCCCTCCGCATCGGGAACCCGGAGCTGAGCTCCTTCGAGCACGATCGTTCCGAGCACCACCCGGCCACCGAGCAGCGGCAGCAGGCGCAGCTCGAGCCGGACCTCGGGCACCCTGGCCAGCGCGCGCGCACCGCCACCCGGGTCCCCCACCCGCGTTCCCCGGAGCCGCAGCGCGGGAGGAAAGAAGGCGAGAGTGAGCGACTCAATCGTCACCGGCTGGCCGAGCGACTCCGAGACCGTGTCGGTCAGCCTGGTGCGCAGCGCTTCGGTATCGACCCGCCAGAGGATCAGGGCCAACGCCAGCGCGCCGAGCGCGAAGACCGCAGCCAGGATCCAGGCGAGGCGCCTCACGCGGTGGTACCGGAAAGTTCCGGCACGTCGCGATGAAATCCGGTCCGCTCCAGGAAGGCGTCGGCGGCTCGCAGCAGCGTCGGCTCGTCCAGGGGACGGCCGATCATCTGCAGTCCCACCGGGAGTCTTCCCGAGCGGCCGCACGGGACCGAGAGCGCCGGCAGGCCCGCGAGGTTGACGCTCACCGTGAAGACATCGGAGAGATACATCGCGAGTGGATCGTCGACGCGCTCTCCGAGCGGCCAGGCCGGCCCGGGCGTCGTCGGGGTCGCGATCAGATCACAGCGTTCGAACGCGGCTTCGAAGTCGCGGCGCACGAGGGTTCGTACCTGCTGAGCCTTTCGATAGTAGGCGTCGTAGTATCCGGCCGAGAGCACGAAAGTCCCGAGAAGAATGCGGCGTTTGACCTCGCCGCCGAAGCCGCTCGAACGCGTATTCAGATACATCTCGTCGAGCGAGTCGCCGGGCACACGCAGGCCGTACTTTACGCCGTCGTAGCGAGACAGGTTAGAGGACGCCTCGGCGGTACAGATCAGATAGTAGGCGGCGATCGCATATTCCGTGAGCGGGAGCGAGAGCTCGACCGGAATCGCTCCGAGTTCCTCGAGCGTCGCCAGCGCAGCGTCGAGCGCCTCGCGGGTTCCGGGGTCGAGTCCTTTAGCGTCGAAGAATTCCCGCGGCAGGCCGACGCGCAGTCCCGCAATCGAGCCCGAGAGTTCAGACGTGTAGTCGGGAACCGGCGCGTCGAGGGAGGTGGAGTCGAGCGGGTCGTTGCCCGCGATCACGCCGAGCAGCAGGGCGGCGTCGCGCGCCGAGTGCGTCAGGGGTCCGACCTGGTCAAGCGAGCTCGCGAATGCGACGAGTCCGTAGCGCGACACACGGCCATAGGTCGGCTTGAGACCCACCACGCCGCACAGGGCGGCCGGCTGCCGGATCGACCCCCCCGTGTCGGACCCGAGCGCGACCGGGACCTCGCGTGCCGCGATCGCAGCAGCACTTCCGCCGCTCGAGCCGCCGGGAACCCGCGCGAGGTCCCAGGGGTTGCGCGTCGGCTTCACCGACGAGTTCTCACAGGAGGAACCCATCGCGAACTCGTCCATGTTCGTGGTTCCGAGCGCCACCATCCCGGCCTTTCGAAGACGCGCGAGCACCGTGGCCTCGTACGGAGCGCGCATGCCGCGCAGGATCCTGGACGCACAACTCGTCTCGAAATCGGGGCTCACCAGGTTGTCCTTCACAGCGAAGGGAAGGCCGTGAAGCGGTCCGCGCTCCGCCCCCTTCGCGCGCGCGCGGTCGGCCTCGGACGCTTCGCGCAGCGCCGCTTCACTGCGCAGCGAAAGAAACGCCCCGACCTGGTCGTCCACGGCTGCAACTCGATCGAGCGATGCGCCCACGGCCTCGACGCAACTGGCTTCGCCCCGAGCCACACAGGCCGAGAGTTCGTCGAGCCCGAGCTGCCAGAGTTCACTCACTCGAGGACCTTGGGAACCACCAGGGCCGTACCCTCGTACTCGGGCGCGTTGCGGAGCGCCTCGTCGGCGGGTAGCACGCGTTCGACCCGGTCCTCCCGCATTGGCGTCGTGACGTCGAACAGGTGTGCGGTCGGAGGAACCTCTCGGGTGTCGAGTTCCTCGAGCTTGCCGACGTAGTCGAGGATCGCTTCCAGATCCCGCAGCATGCCCTCGCGCTCCGAGTCCTCGAAGCGAAGTCTCGCGAGCATCGCGAGCTCGTCGAGCAGCCGCTGGCCGATCTTCATGGGCCCGTCAGGCTACCCCAGCCGGCGGGGGCGCGCCCAGCACCCCCTGAGCACGCCTCGGCCGCGGTCGGCCCGGGGCGGGCGCCGCACTCCCGACCCGCGTCGGCCCCAGCTTCGAAGCTTCCCGTTGCGGGGGAAACGGCGACGCCCGTCGCCCGCGCCCCTATAGTAGCGGGCCGTGCTCGTCGTCATCCACTACGCCGAGATCGGGCTCAAGGGGAAGAACCGGCCCTTTTTTGAGGGCCAGCTTCTCGGCAACCTGCAGCGCGTGCTCGACCCTCTGGCTGCGCCGAAGACGGTTCGGTCGCGCCGCCTGTACGGGCGGCTGGTCGTGGAACTTCCCGACCAGGTGCCGTTCGAGGAGGTCTCGCGCCGAATTCGACGGATCTTCGGCGTTGCGCACTTCGGACGCGCACGCTCCTGCGCGCCGCAGCCGGAGGAAATCGAGAAGACCACGGTCGAATTGATGACCGAGCGCAGACCGGAATCCTTTGGGATCCGGGTACGCCGGATCGAGAAGCGACACCCGTTCAGTTCGCAGGCGCTCGCGACCCGGCTGGGGGCGGCCGTGCAGGCGGTCACGGGGGCACGGGTCGATCTCGGAAGCCCGGATGTCTGGGTTGACGTCCACGTGCTCTCGGACGAGGCCCTGATCCGAGCCGAGCAGATCCAGGGTCCGGGAGGCATGCCAGTCGGGAGCGCGGGCCGGATCGTCTCCCTGATCTCGGGCGGGATCGATTCCCCCGTCGCCTCGCTGCTGGCGCTCAAGCGAGGATGCAAGGCGCTCTTCGTTCACTTCCACAGCCATCCGTTCACGAGCGCCGCGTCGCAGCAGAAGGTGCGCGATCTGGTCGCGCTGCTCGCACAGTATCAGGGCCGATCGCGACTGATCCTGGTACCGTTCGGGACGCTTCAGCAGACCCTGGTGCAAGAGACAGCTCCCGGGCCCCGGATTGTGCTCTACCGGCGCTTCATGCTCCGCATCGCCGAGCGCATCGCGGCGCGAAACGGCGCGCACGCGCTGGTGACGGGAGAGAGCCTGAGCCAGGTGTCGTCCCAGACGCTCGCGAACGTGGACACCATCAACCGGGCTGCTACGCTGCCGGTGCTGCGGCCCCTGATCGGGCTCGACAAGGCGGAGATCATCGAACGTGCCCGAACACTCGGCAGTTTCGAGATCTCGATCGAGCCCGCCGATGACTGCTGCAGTTACCTGATGCCGCGCCGGCCCGCAACCAGGACCCGGCCGGCGCAACTCGAGAAGATCGAACGCGCTCTGGACGTTGAAGGTCTCGTCGAAGCGGCGCTCGCCAGAATCGAGGAAGAAGAGATTCATGCAGCGGATTGAGGCGTGCTCCCAGGTCGACCGGAACCGGCGATGACCGAAGAACTCGACAGCTTCGAAAGCCTGTCGCCCGAAATCCGGCGCGGCATCGACGACCTGGGCTGGAGCGAGCCGATGCCGGTCCAGGCCCGGGTCATCCCGAAGATCCGAAGTGGGCACGACCTGATGGTCCAGGCCGTGACCGGAAGCGGAAAGACCGGCGCGTTCGGGATTCCCCTGCTTGAGGCGATCGATGCGGAACTTCGGGCGCCGCAGGGGCTCGTGCTGCTGCCGACCCGAGAACTCGCCGGCCAGGTCGCGCGGGAACTCCAGATCATGGGGAACTACTGCGGCATCGAGACCCTGCCGATCTACGGCGGGGTCGCGTACGGGCCGCAGCTCGAGGGCCTCGAGCGCGGCGCGCAGATCATTACGGGCACGCCCGGCCGGATTCTGGATCACCTGAACTCGGGCCGCATGAAGCTGAACCGCGTACGACTTCTGATCTTCGACGAAGCCGACGAATTGCTCTCGCTCGGATTCTGGCCCGACATGCGCGAAATCCAGAGCTTCCTTCCGCGCCGGCGTCAGTCGGGGCTGTTTTCGGCCACGATGCCCGAGCGCGTGCGCTCGCTCGCCCGCTCGTTCCTGACCGAGCCGGAGTTCATCTCGCTCACGCGGGGGGGCGCCGAGAGCCCGGAGGAGATCGAACACTACCACTACGTGGTGTCGGCTCAGACGAAGGAGAAGGAACTGCTGCGGATTCTGGAGGACGAAGCCCCCGACTCCGCGATCATCTTCTGCAACACGCGCGCCGACGTGCGCTACCTGAGCGCGTTGCTGCAGCGAAACCATCTCGACGCAGACATGATTCAGGGCGAGATGTCGCAGGCGGCGCGCGAGTCGGTGATGAAGCGGATCAAGGCGGGGAAACTCAGGTTTCTCGTCGCCACCGACGTGGCGGCACGCGGGATCGACATCAGCGACCTCTCTCACGTGATTTCGTACAGTACGCCCGAGTCTCCCGAGGTGTACCTGCACCGTACGGGACGCACGGGGCGCGCCGGAAAGGCAGGAACCGCGATCTCGCTCGTCTCGGGCCTCGACATCGGGAACTTCCGAAACCTGGAGAAAGTGAACCGCATGACGATCCCCGAACGGCCGCTTCCCAACGAGGCTTCGCTGGTCGAGAAGAACGCAGAACGGGTTCGGGTGCAGATCGAGCATCAACTTCGCGAACTCCCCGAGCACGAGCGGCGAACCCGCCAGGAGCAGTTCCTGCCGGTGGTCGAACGCCTGCTGGCCGACGACGAGGGCAAGCAGGACCTCGCCGCGGTGCTCTATCACTACCTGAGTGGACACACCGAGGTGTCGACCCCGGCCACCCCGGATCCGGTCGCGGAGGATACGGGCCCCCCGGCCGAGCCTCGCGCGCGGGAACCCGGGACGCCGACCGCCCCGGGCGACGGGGGCGGAGGGCGGCCGGCCGGGCGGCATCGCCGGCGCCGGCGGCGTGCACCGGACACGCGCTAGCCGGCTCAAACTGTCGGGCGCCATCGGGCTGGTCGCGCTGCTCGGCGCGTGCCAGACCTGGCTCCGGCCCGACCGCGACGCCGAAATTACGGCCGCGCTCAGCGACCTTCGCAGCGGCGGGTTTAGCTTCGATCCGGACGTGCGAGTGCGCACCGACCCCTACGCGGTCTGCGACGGTTTCGCCTGCGCCGACCTCAAGCTGGTTCGTGGTCGCCGCACGATCGGGCTGGCGCGCGAGGCGTTTTCGAACCCATCGCGCCTGCGCGCCTCGCTGCTCGAGATCTGGGAACGCTACCAGGAGCCGCGCCCGGGCGCGAGCCCTGACCTCGCGCGCGCGACGCTTCTCGTGCTCTCCGATGGCCCGCGCGTCGGGGTCACCGACAGCCGGACGCTCCGGCTCGCGCATCACCGCTACCGGCAGCTCTGGCTCGAACTCGACGCTGCCAGCCGCGCGGGTCTCGAAGATCCGGACCGGATCCCGTTTCCCTAGCGAACCACCTCGTCCATCGGACCCGGCTCCGCAATCTGTTCGGACCCATCCGGCCCCGTCCAAACCAGTGTTCGTGTGGCGGCATCGATCCGAAGCCGCGGTAGCCCGACGGCCGGCGCCCCGTCCGGTGCGGCGTCGACCGCGACCCCGCCGGGCGAAATCCGAATTCGAGCGGGATCGTGGCCCGGAGCGGCGAGCAGCAGGGTGCCGTACACCCCGGCGTAGGGTGCGCGGCGCCGCAGGTGGTCGAGCGCGGCCGTGAAGTCGCGGGAGCGCAGCAGCAGCTCTTGCACCAGGAATCGGGTCGAGACCCCGCCCGGCCGGTCGTCGACACAGAGCGCGGCCAGGCCGTGCGCGTTCACGCCGGCGACGCTCGACGCCCAGGGTGCGGCCGTCAGTTCCACGGACGGGAACCCGCCCACGTCCGGATCGCTGCTGCGGAGCAGGAGCGGCCAGGCCGCCAGATCGGGGGTACGGAACGAAGCTTCGAGCTCCGAGCCCTTCGCCGTCGCGCCGACGCTGACTGCCGGCACCGATTCGAGCACTTCGAGGGCCGCCAGCGACAGCCCGGCTCCCGAAGCGATCCCCTGAAGCCGCTCGTGATGCTGCGGCAGAAAGCGGAGCAGCGGAACGCCGAGCTGCAGTGCAGCGCTGCGTCTGGCCCTGCGGAAGCGCGCACGCCCGTACCGGGCGCGATTCGCCGCAGCGGCCCGGCGGATCAGATGGCGAAGCGCGCGGCCCTGATCGATTCCGGCGTCCCTGGGGGCGCCCTGGGTCCGAAACACGAGCCTAGCGCGCAGGCGCGGGAGGCTGGATTTCCAGAACCTCGTTCAGGGATCCCGTCCGATAGCCGTCCAGGTCCAGGGATACCCAGCGGAAGCCGGCCGCCTTGAGCGCCGCCGAGATGCGCGCGGCCATCTCCGGAGCCAGCGCCCGGGCAAGTTCCGGGGCGGCAACCTCGACACGCGCGAGCTCGCCGTGGTGCCGAACCCGGACCTGCCGGAAGCCGAGGGCGCGAAGCGCATCCTCGCCGCGGTCGATCTGTCCGAGCTTTTCGGGCGTCACCTCCATCCCGTATGGGATGCGCGAGGAGAGACACGCCGATGCCGGGATCCCGGCTGTCGGAAGTCCGGCCTCGCGTGAGAGGGCC
Source organism: Myxococcales bacterium (assembly GCA_013215565.1). Classification (GTDB taxonomy): domain Bacteria; phylum Myxococcota_A; class UBA9160; order SZUA-336; family SZUA-336; genus JABSQV01. Next base: position 129,851 of record JABSQV010000004.1, read on the forward strand.
CGAATCTCGGCCTTCGAGAGTCCGGCATCGAGCAGAGGCGCGAGTACCCGGTGCTCCTCGGCGGCCTGGTGCCCGGGACGAAAATCGCTCAGGTCGTCGGCATTCACTCCGTATGCCACCGCCTCGATGCCGAGTTCGCTCCGAAGCCCCTCGAGCGTGTCGAAGAGTTCGGTCTTGCAGAAGTAGCAGCGATTCACGGGGTTCGCCGCGTATTCGGGATTCTGGATTTCCCGGGTCTCGACCACACGGTGTCGGAAGCCGAACTCGCGCGCCACGCGCTCTGCCATCTCGCAGTGGCTGCGCGGATACGACGCCGACTTCGCGGTCACCGCGAGCGTGGCCTCGCCCAACACGCAGTGTGCCGCGTGCGCGAGGTAGGCCGAATCGACGCCGCCCGAGTAGGCCACGATCAACGAACCGGTCCGCCCGATTGCGTCAAACAGCCGTTTTTCCTTGTCTTTCAGCGCATCCAAGAGCCTCAAGATACGCAGCCAGCGCGAGCCGTGTCAATGACGAAGCCCGGACCCGCGCTATCTTTGCGACGTGGAGAAGCTGCGCGTGGCGGTGCTGTTCGGGGGTCGCTCGACCGAGCACGAAGTCTCGATCAGCTCGGCCACGGCCGTCGTGCAGGCGCTCGATCCGACCCGCTACGAGTCGGTCCTCGTGGCCATCGATCACGACGGCGGCTGGTCCCTCGCCGAGCCAGAAGCCGGACTGCTACCCGACGCGGTCTTCGGTCACGCAGACGCGGTCGCAGCCTTTCCCACGACGGCGCGCGGCTTCGACCTGCTCGGAGCCGGAAGAGACGACTCCGCGCTCCGTGCCCCGATCGACGTCGTGTTCCCGATGCTGCACGGCCGCGGGGGAGAGGACGGCGAGATCCAGGGGCTGCTCGAACTCTCGGGGGTCGCGTACGTGGGCTGCGGCGTGCTCTCGAGCGCGCTGTGCATGGACAAGGTCGCCTCCAAGCGCCTGCTGCGCGAGGCGGGACTTCCGATCATCGAGTGGCTCGACACCACGCGCCGCGCGATCCTCGAGCAACCCGGACCGTTCCTGGATCGGATCGAAAAGCGTTTCGGGTTTCCGGTCTTCGTCAAGCCCGCGAACACCGGATCCTCGGTCGGCATCGAGCGCGCGAGCACGCGCCGTGAACTCGAAGCAGCGCTGCGTAACGCTGCGCGCTACGACCTCCAGGTGCTGGCAGAGCCGGCGCTGCGCGCGAGAGAGATCGAGTGCGCGGTGCTGGGGGGATACGAGCCAAAGTGCTCGGTGCCCGGAGAAATCGTCTACCGAGGCGAGTTCTACGATTACGAGGCCAAGTACCTGAGCGAACAGACGGAACTCGTGCTTCCGGCCCCGATCGACGAGGCCAAGGCGCTAGAAGTACGGGAGTTGGCAGAGCGCGCCTTCCGGGCGTTGTCGTGCTGGGGCATGGCGCGCGTGGACTTCTTTCTCACCGAGGACACGCGCGACCTGCTCGTAAACGAAGTCAACACCCTTCCCGGGTTCACGGAGGGAAGCCTCTACCCGAGGGCCTGGGAGACCACGGGGATTCCCATGCCCGAACTCTGCAACCGCTTGATCGAGCTCGCACTTGAGCGCCAGCGCGAACGCGCCCAGCTCAAGACCCGGTACCGGTCGGAGTGAGAAGCGATCGGAAGCGAACGCGCCCGTGGAAGGCTGTTCGGACGGCCGCGCTCTGCGTCGCGGTGTCACTCACGGCCTGCAACAGCCTGATCGCGCACACCGGGCTCGATCCCGAGTTCGAGGCCCAGGTCGGGAATCTTTATCCGGGCGTCCGCCTCAACCTCGAGTCCTGGTCCTGCTTCCCCAGCGTGATGGCCGAGTACAAGCCCGTCGTCGCAGCGTTCCTGGCCCCGCTGACCATCGCCCTGCTGATCGTCGACCTGCCGCTCTCGGCCGCGGGAGACACCCTCCTGCTGCCGATCGACCTAGCCGTGGAGGCCAGCGCGCCCCCGATCGACTGGAAGTCGGCCTCCTGCGGCTGACCGGAGTCAGCTCCGGAGCTGCGTCGCACCCGGGGCCATCGACTCGAGCACGTTCGCTCGGTGGCCCAGCGTATGCGCAATCCCGGAGAGCAGCGCGAACGCCCGCGCAACCAGTACGAAGTCGATCGGAACCTGAACGATCGGGTTCTCGCGGATCGCCTCGAAGAGCTCGTCGGTCATGCCTTCGGTGAACTCGCCCTCGAACCTGCGGCTCTCGCTGCGATCGATCATGCGCCGCGCGATTTCGACGTAGGTGGACTTGTCTCCGGTCTTGGTTTCGAAGCCGAGTTCGTCGAAGGCGCGAATCATCGACTGGTCGTTGAAGGTCATCATCGAGAACATCAACTCGAAGAGGCCGAGGCCGAATCCTTCGGGGAGTTCCTTCGCGAGCCCGAAGTCGACCAGCACGAATCGTGGCCCGGGCTGGATGAAGATGTTCCCGGGATGTGGATCCGCCTGGAAGAAGCCGAAGGCCATGATCTTTCGGGTGTAGATCCCCATCAGACCCTGCACGACCCTCCGATGGTCGATTCCGGCCTCGTCGAGTGCTTCGATATCCGTGACCTTGATTCCCGAGACGAACTCCATCGTGATTACCCGTCCTGTACACCACTCCTTGTAGAACTCGGGGATCACGACTGCCGGGTTGTCCTCGAAGAGCTTCCTGATCCGATCCCCACTCTCGACCTCGCGGCAGAAGTCGAGTTCCAGGGCGAGGTGCTGGTTCATCTCGTCGAGCAGCGGCAGCAGTTCCATCGGCTGGGGGTCGAACCTCTCGTAGATCCTGCAGATCCGGCGCACCGACGAGAGGTCGGTCTTCACGATGTGCTCGATGTCCGGATACTGGACCTTGACCGCGACCTCGCGGCCATCCAGGAGCCTCGCCCGGTGCACCTGCGCCAGCGAGGCCGCCGCAACCGGTCGCGTCTCGAACTCGGAGAAGACGGCGTCGAGCGGCTTGCCGAGATCTTCCTCGACCACGCACCGGATCTCTTCGAACTCGCGAGGTGGCAGGCGGTCGTGCGCCTGCGACAGCGTCTTCACGTAGGCCGGCGGGAACACGTCCGAGCGGGTCCCGATCACCTGACACATCTTGATCAGCAGCCCGCGGAGCCGGGTCGCGGTGCGATAGATCTGGTCGGCGTTCTTCTGATGAATCGCGCTCAGATCGCGCGCCTTGGGGTCGCGTCGCGCGATCCGGTCGAGCCAGCTCGGCCCCTTGTAGCGGAGCCAGACGCTTCCCGCCGCATACCCGATCAGGGCCGAACGAACCACGCGCTCAGCAACTCTTAGAATCACGGCATGGACTCCTAGCTGAGCGCGATCTCGATCGGATCGTCTTCGGACCGCGGGAAGGTCCAGCCGTCGTCGAGCGCCGTGAACTTGCGCATGAGTTCGCTCGAGAGACGCATCTCCGCGATGTCCGCGCGAATCTCCTCGTGGAGCGCTTCGCGCTGCTCGCGCGGCCGCGACGATGCGATCCCGCGCAGTTGCTGCGCCAGGATCGCGTCCACGACTTCGCGTCCCGGGATCTCTCCCCCGTCGATGGTGAGCAGGGTTCGGCACCGGACCTCCGAGAGTGCCGTCCGCAGGTACTCGACGTGCGGACGCTCGTCGGCGCGGATGTAGGAGACCATTCGCGAGGCGGCTTCGGCTGCCGCCGAGACCTCCGGGTCGCCGAGCAGCGCCTCGCCCCAGGAAAACACGTCGTCCGCAAAGATCTCGATCACCATCACGTTCGCCATGGTCGCGATCAGGCCCTCGACCTTTTCCGGCAGAGTCGGAAACAGCGGCGGGCGGCGATTCCGGCCGCGCCCCTGCATGAGCCGTGCGAGCACGTCACCCGGCACCCGCGGGTTGTCGAAAGCGAGATCGCGCGCCGCTTCCCACATCTGCTTGTGCCCGCCCTGGTCCCGGTGTCCGGCTTCGTCGCGCGCGTGCGCCTCGAAGAGGCCCGCAGTCAGGTGCGAGAGCGCGGTGCCCGCAAGGTCTTCCTTGATCGCCGCGCGCAGATCCGGGACCGGAACATCGCGGATCATCGCGCCGAAGCCCTCGACGATCGAAATCATGGTGAGGCTGCGAGTGATGGGCTTCTGGACGCCTGCGCGAAGAAGGAGCTTCGCCTGCTCGAGACTCGGGTAGTGGGGCGGCATGAACTCGCGCGAGATGTCGACCACGCCGGGGCCCTCGAGGCGCAGCCGGGACTGCCAGGCATCGATCGCGGGCATGCGGACGAGCGTGCGCGGCGAAACGTACTCGCCATCGATGAAGCCGCCGTGGCAGCGGACACCGCCCGCAATCAGCGGCTCGTCGAACTCGGGCTCGGCGAGGAGTTGCGCCTCGCTGAACTCGATGGGAGCGTCTTTGGGGGGTCCCTCGGGCAGAGGATCGCCGACCGGAGTTTGCGCGTCGAGGCTCATTCCACTCTCCTTGGATTGAGTTCGCAGGGTCGCAGAAGGGTCCGACCAGTTCAAGCCTCAGGCGGAGAAGAGCCGCAGCAGTTCCTCTTCATGGCGCTCAGCGTCGGACTCTCCGAGGTCCATCAACTCGGCCGCGTACTGTCCATCGAAGAGCAGGTAGCTCATCAGATCCGCCTCCTCGCCGGGCGAGCCCCGCGCCAGCGCCCGGAAGGCTAGGTCGCGCAGCCCGATGCCGAGCGAGCCCTTCCGCACACGCTGCACGTGCCGCCCCGCGATCCGGCCGATGTCCTCGCTCGGCCGCACGAAGGCGTCTTCGACGATGCGGAAGCCGAGTCCGCGCTGCTGCTCCACGCGAGCGTTCACCCGCTCGAGGTGACGCTCTCCCTCGGCCTCGATTCCGGCGCGCAGCACCTCGTTGAGCACTCGCATGTGGGAAAGATCGAACTCGATCCGATCGGTCAGAACGGCGTTCAGGACCTTGCCGAAGAGAAAGCCCGCCGACATCAACGGGCGCAGGCTCACTTCATCCTCGGATCCAGTCGCGGCTGAGGGCTGCTCCTTGCGAAGCCCGATCGCGAGAATGCGGTTCGCCCCCATGCGTAGGGCGGAGGAGAGCGGCGTCGACTGCCGGAGTCCGCCGTCGCAGTAATAGGAGTCCGCAATCCGGACCGCCGGGAACAGGAATGGAATCGCAGCGGAGGCGAGTGGGTGGACCGGGCCGAGACGGGTAGCTCGCGCGACCACGAAGCGGTCGTGCGTCCAGCGCGGCGGCCGGTGTTCGCGATCGTCGACAAAGACCACGGTTCGGCCGCCCGCGATTTCAGTGACTCCAATACAGACAGCGCCAACCAGCCCGGACCGGATGTTGCGCCGCAGACGGCGCCAGGGGATTCGTGTGACGACGAGTTCTTCTAGCGGCGTGGTGTTGAGCAGGCCGTGAATCCGCTCCGGGTGCTGGTCGACCTCGAGCCGACGGCGGGGAGAAAAGCCGAGCAGCGCGCGGGTAAAGCTCGCGACGTCCGCGAGGCCGAAGCGGTACACACGATCGAAGGACATCCGGTCCCAAATGCGCGAGAGTTCCGAGACCGCTCCCGGCAGCGCGTCGGCGTGTGCTGCGAGGAAGCACGCGTGCACGGCCCCGACCGAAGTCCCGCAGTAAAGGTCGATCCTGGGCACGTAGCCGAGCTGCTCCGGCAGCCTGCCGAACACGTAACGCAGAACGCCCGCCTCGTAGGCGCCGCGCGCGCCGCCCCCACTGAGCACGATCGCGCGCGTGACGCCCTCGCGCTTTTGCTCCAACGGCCAGTCGCGACGCTCTGCTCCGCTCACCCCCATCGCGGTAAGGATGCCCTGCCTCGCGCTCTTCCGCACACCCGGCGGCTGCGCGCGGTGCCGACGAGGCGGCACCGTTCGGCACGCGTAGCCCCCGTGATACCCTGCCCGCCGTGCCTCTCAAGTACATCTACCGGGGCGACCTCCCGCTGCTGATTCGCCATACGGGACCTACGACCCGGCCCGGAGTTGCTCCCGACACGAGCCGGGGTGAAGCGCTCGTCCTGATCCACGGAGCCGGGGGCAACCGGATGATCTTCGAGCCGCTGCTGGAACGGCTCGACGCGACCCACAGCCCGATCGCCTTCGACCTTCCCGGCCACGGCCGCTCCGGGGGGCTCGACAGCCTGCCCTCGATCGCGGCCATGGCGGAGTTGACCCAGGCACTGGTCGAGAAACTCGGCGTTGCTCGCGCGGTTCTCGTCGGCTTCGACATGGGCAGCGCGATTGCGCTGGAATACGCACTCGCGGATCCGGACGCGGTTCGGGCGCTGATCCTGCTCTCGCCTCCCGCGGGAGACGGGGTCGCTCCGCCGCTGCTCGAACGCTACCGCCGGGTGACCGAGGGAAAGGAAGGCAGGCCCTTTCGCCCGGAGCTGTTCGCCCCCGGCGCGGCTCCGGAACTCATGCGCTCCTGGTTCATGGGCGAACTCCAGACCGATCCACGCGCGACCTACGGAGACCTGCAGGCACTCGACGCCTGGCGTCCCGGGGGGCGACTCGCCGACCTCGCGACGCCGGCCTGCGCGATTTCGGGGGCGGAAAATCCCGACGATTCACGCGCCGCCGACGCCCTCGCGGCTGCGCTGTCGGGCGCGAGTCGCGCGTCGATCGAGAAAGCCGGCCATCTGCTCCCGATCGAACAGCCGGATGCGGTCGCGGGCACGATCACGAGCTTCCTCGAGGGGCTCGAGAAGTGAGCCTCTCGGGCAAGGTCGCACTCGCCGGCGTCTACGAGCACCCGACCCGCTGGGCACCCGACAAGACCGACTGGCAGATCATGGCCGAGTCCGCGCGCGGGGCGCTCGAGGACTGCGGGCTCGAGAAGGGCGACGTGGACGGCCTGCTCGCGGCCGGGCTCGGAATGGGCGGCCTCGGCATCATCCAGCTCTCCGAGTACCTAGATCTGAAGCCGCGCTTCGTCGACAGCACGAACATCGGTGGGTCCTCGTTCGTCGCACACGTCAATCACGCGGCGGCCGCGATCCACGCGGGCCTCTGTGAGGTGGCCCTGATCCTCTACGGAAGCACCGCGGCCTCGAGCGCGATGGCGATTGGTACGGGCGGGCAGGCTGGCCGGGAACCCTCGGCCGCCTTCGTGGCGCCCTACGGACTCACGACCGTGGGCGGCTACGCCATGGCCGCACAGCTGCACATGCGCCGGTACGGAACCACCAGCGAGCAGCTCGCCCGGATTGCGGTCCAGACCCGCGAGCACGCGAGCCTGAACCCCGCCGCGAAGATGCGAAAACCGATCACGATTGAGGACGTGCTCGCGAGCCGCGTCATCTCGGACCCGCTGCACCTGCTCGACTGTTGCATCATCTCCGATGGCGGCGGCGCGCTGATCGTGACGAGCACGCAGCGCGCACGCGACCTGCGCAAGCGCCCGGTCCGGCTGCTCGGTTGTGGGGAGGCGGTCTGGCATCAGGAGACCGGGAGTCCCGACCTGCTGACGATCGCGGCCCGGCAGTCCGGAGAGCGCGCCTTCGAAATGGCCGGCCTCACACCTCGCGAGATCGATTTGGCCATGGTCTACGACTCGTTCACGATCACGGTGCTGCTGACGCTCGAGAATCTGGGCTTCTGCAAACCCGGCGAAGGCGGACCCTTCGTAGAGGGCGACCGGCTCTCGCGAACCGGCGGGCTCCCGCTCAACCTGGACGGCGGCGGGCTCTCGTCCAACCACCCCGGGATGCGCGGGATCTTCCTCGTGATCGAAGCCGTGAAGCAACTGCGCGGAGAATCCGGGCCGCGCCAGGTGGCCGACCCGGCGCTCGCGCTCGTGCACGGAACCGGCGGGCTTCTGACCACTCAGCACAGCGGTGCGACGCTGGTTCTGGGAGCCGACTGATGCCAGCCGAGATCAGGCACCCGAAGCCGGTTCCCGACTGGGAGACCCGCGTCTTCTGGGAGGGAATCCGCCGCCACGAGATCCTGCTGCAGCGCTGCGCGGACTGTTCGGCCGTCCAACACCGACCGCGCGCGATCTGCGCGACCTGCCTGTCGAGCCGCGTCGAGATCTTCGAGGCCAGCGGCCGGGGTACGGTCCATACTTATACGGTCACCCATCAGAATCAGGCGCCCGCCTTTCGAGGCTCGGTCCCCTACGTGCTCGCATACGTCGACCTGGAGGAGGGGGTGCGCGTACTCACCAACATCATCGGGTGTGAGCCCGGCGAGGTGCAGATCGGCATGGACGTCGTCGTCGACTTCGAGGATCTCGACGAGGAGACTGCGGTGCCGAGGTTCCGGCGCGCATGATCCTGGACCTGCATACCCACTCGATCAAATCCGACGATGGAAGGGCGCGCGTCGAGACCTACTGCGGCTGGATCCGGAAACGCGAACTGCAGATCGAGGGCTTCGTGCTTACCGAGCACCGTCAGTTCGACGACGAGTCGGACTACCGCCCGCTCGAGCACGAGTTCGGGCTGCGGATCTTGAAGGGAAGCGAGGTCGAAACCGACTACGGGCACGTGCTGGTCTTCGGCGTCAACGACCGGATGCGCGCGGCCTTCGACTTCGCAGACATCGACCTGCCCCTCGGCCTGGTGCTGGAGGAGGCGAAGCGCTGCGGAGGAGTCGCGGTCCCGTGCCACCCGGGACGCCCCAGGGTCGGGATGTGCGCGCACTTCGCGGAGCGGGGCGCGGTCGACGGCGTGCGAGTGATCGAGACCCGAAACGGCGGCAGCCGCAACGGAGAGGACGCCGCTGCGCTCGCGCTCGCGGAGAAGTTCGGGTACCGGGGGATCGGCGGGAGCGACGCGCACCTCGTGAGCCAGATCGGCCGGTGCGCCACTCGCTTCGAGGGTGCGATTCGAAACGAGGACGACCTGGTCCGGGCGATTCGCTCGGGAAAGTTCGAGGCCATCAGATGGACGTAGAAGCGATCAAGAAGAACTGGCTGAATCGGGAGTTCGACGTTGCGGAATTTCCCATCACGCAGGAACGGATCCTGGCCTACGTGCACGCCTGCGGAGAGACGGATCCGCGTTTCAGCGATCCCGAACACCCGGAGTTCCAGGCGCCCCCGACCTTCACGGCTCAGTACGTGGGCCGGCGGATCCTGCCCCGGGACTTTCCGATGCTGGGCTTCCGGGGCTTCGATGCCGGAAAGACCGTGGTCCTGCACGGTCCCGCCCGACCTGGCGACACGCTTTTCGCTCACAGCAAGATCGCGGACGCCTACGAAAAGACCGGCCGCTCGGGACGCATGGTCTTCCTGGTCCACCGCATGGAGTTCGTGAACCAGAAGGACGAGCGGGTCTCGACCGTGGACTGGCGCATGGTGCGTCAGCCCGATCAGGAGCCGGAGAAGCGCGAGAAATGAGGTTCGAGGACATCGAGATCGGAGACGAACTCCCGGCCGAGCAGCCCGACGTGCGGGTCGAGCGGGTTCGGGAATTCGCAAAGACGGCCGGGATGCTGACCGGGCGCTTCGTCGATCACCAGAAGGCGCGCGAGCAGGGTCTGCCGGGGGCGATCCTGCCCGGGATCATGAGTCAGGCGCTGCTGGCCGCGGTGATCCACCGCTGGGCACCCGGGTGCGCGATCCAGCAGATCGACACCGTGTTCCGCGCCCCGATCCTGGTGGACTCGCACCCGACGACCCGTGGCGTCGTCACGAGCACCGACGCCGGCGCGCAGACGGTGGACGTCGACCTCACGATCGAGAACGAGGCCGGAGAGACCCGCGTGATCGGGACCGCGGTCGTGCGCCTGGACTGAATCCCAGCCGCGGACGCCAGATGCTGGAAAGCCCGGGCCGGATCCTCGCACTCGCGAGGGGAGGGGTATCCGACCCGGGCACTCCCAGCCCGGACCGCAAGGCCCGGGCGTTCGACCAGAACTGCAATCCGTGTGCCTGAGCCGCGCGCGCACTTCGTCACCGGCAGATCGCGTAAAACTCGCATCTGAATCAGCTACTTCGCATGCTCCACGACGCATCCGCTCCGACCCCGGGTGCCGCGCCGGCAGGGAGACCGCAGGAGAAAGCGCCAATTTGCGGATACGCATGACGGATTCCGGCCAGTCCGCGCCCGGCAGAAGCCGCGCGAGGTCGGGCGGAATCAGTGAGCGCGTCGTTGCCTGTACAATGCGGACGCGTAAACGGGGAGAGCCGTGCGGCGCTGGTTCATTCTGTCTGCGATCGGTCGAGACCGCCCCGGCATAGTGGCCGACCTCGCGACACTGATCTTCAAATCGGAGGCGAATCTCGAGGATTCGCGCATGACGCTGCTCGGAAACGAGTTCGCGGCGATCCTGCTCTGTTCCGGCACCGCACCCGACCTGGAATCCAGGCTCAGGTTGGGTGCAGGTAGGCTGGAGTGGGAGAACCGGCTGACGGTCTTTCTGCGGCCGCTCGATGGGGAACCGCGGCCTGCGGTGCCGGCGCCGGGCACTCGCCTGGTTCGCATCGAGGCCGAAGGTCTGGACCGCGCTGGCATCGTCGCCGGCGTCTGCCGGACCCTGGCCGACCGCCGCTGCAACATTGCCGATCTGAGTTCGTCGACCCGCCCATCGGAGACCGGATCCACAATCTACCGCCTCTCGATCCTGGCAGAAGTGCCCGACCCGACCGACACGCAGGAACTCGAAGCCGCCCTCGATGACGCCGGGCGAAGCATCGGGGTCGAGGTCAGGATCGAGCCTGCCTGAGGTGCCGGGCCGAAGCCGGGTCGCGGTCGTGGGCGCGGGGCTGGCGGGGCTCACGGCCGCACTGCGCCTCCAGTCCGCGGGCTTCGAGGTCACGGTCTTCGAGGCCCGGGGTCAGCCGGGAGGTCGCCTGCGCACCACGACGCTCGAGGGTGTCGAGTTCGACCCGATGCCACGGTTCCTTCCGGCCTTTGCCCCCGCGCTCGACGACCTGATCCGGGCCGCGGATCTGGCTGCCTGCGTGCGCTTCACGCCCGTGCCGCGACCGCCGGCTCGCGCGCTCCGCACGCGGCGCGTTCGCCGGATCCTGGAGCGCTTCGGGCCCGCCCTGGAACCCGCAGCGCCCGAACACGCGACGCGCCTCGACGACCGCAGTGCGTCGGATTTCGCGCGCCTCTACGCGGGCGCGGGCTTCGAGCGGCAGGCGGTGGCACCCGCGCTGGAGCTGTTCGGTCTGGATGCCCGGGCAACCAGCCGCCAGACCTTCATGTTGCTGCTCGATGCGCAGGGGCGTGCCGCGCTGACGCTCGGGCTGGGCCTCGGCCGGCTGCCCGAACTGCTGGCGTGCCGGCTCTCGAAGCTGCGTCTGGAAGCACCGGTCGCCCGGATCGAGCCTTCTGGAAACGGACTCGAGCTTGCGAACGGCGAGCTGGTCGCAGCCGACGCCGTCGTGCTCGCCGTTCCCTCGACCGCGGTGCCAGCGCTGGTGCCCGACCTCTCACCGATCGAGGAGTTGTTCTTTTCGACGGCCGAAACTCTGCCGCGCACGGTACTGGCCGTTTCGGTTGCGCCGGCCCCCCGGGGTCCCGCGGTGCGGCAACCGCGGTCCCGGAACAAACGGCTGGCCGCGATCGTGCGTGCGACCGGTCACGCGCACGAAGGGGTTCCGGCCGCCGAGACCGAGATCCTGCTGCTGGCGGCCCGCGCGGGAACCCGCGCCGGCGAGCAGTGCGCGGCCGAGCTCCTGAACGAGGCCGAGTCGCTGCTTCCGGGGCTCGCGGCCCGTATCCGGGACCGGCGACTGATTCACGAGGAAAGCATGGTGGCGGGCTTCGAGGTTGGGCGCTATCGCGCGCTCGCGCGCCTGCGTCGCGCTGCGCGTGAGCGACGCACGCGACGTCGCATCGCGTGGTGCGGCGATTACCTCGTGGGCCCCCACCTGGAGGGCGCCGCGGCATCGGGCGTTCGCGCGGCGCTCGCGATCCAGAAGAGCCTCGGCTGAACCTCAGTACGCGATCCGGACCACCGTGACACCGTCGCCGCCCTCGGCGGCCTCGCCGGGCTCGAACTGCTCTACCTCGGGCAGGTTTTTGAGCCACTCGCGAATCGCCCCGCGCAGCGCTCCGGTGCCATGTCCATGGATGAAGAGCAGGCGACGCAGGCCCGATCCCAGCACCGAATGCAGGTGCGCGTTGGCACGTTCGAGCGCGTCCGCGACCCGCAGCCCGCGCAGGTCACAGGTCGCGCTCGCCAAAGAGAGCCCGGCGTGGGACTCGGGTTCGGGGACCCGGATCGCGGGGGGCCGAATCGGACATGTTCCGACAGCGTCGGGCGCGGGCGTCGCGCCGAGCACGCGGCGAACGCGCGCGCACGCGACCTGCATGCGCACGGCGCCGGCGCGTACCGCGACCCGGCGCTTCCCGTCGCTCTTCTCGAGCAGAACGACTTCCCTGGCCAGGCCGTCCACCTCGAGCCGTGCGCCCGGCTCCACGCGCTCCCAGTCGATCTGGACGGATGCTTTCGGCGGGGCGGGCGGCCGCTGCTCGCGCTCGACCTGCTCGACCCGCGAACGGATCTCCTCGAGCTCGCGTCGCGCCCGGTTCGCTCGCGGACCGCGCGCGGTCTCACCGCGCTGCAGGGCCCGCACCACCGAGGCCACCTCCTCGCGCGCCTGCTCGAAGGCGGCGTCGAGTTCGCCCTTCATCGCCGAGAGGGCTTCCTCGCGGGCCGCGCGGAGTGCGCCGAGGCGCGTCTGGTACTCGGTCCGCACCTCTTCCGTCTGCTCGCGTACCTCGGCCGCCATGCGCCGCTCCGACTCGAGTTCCTGCCGGATCTCGGACAGGCTCCGCGTCAGCGCCTCCAGCCTCCGGTCCTCTCCATCGAGCAGCGCCCGAGCCCGCTCCACCAGTTCAGGCGGAAGTCCCATGCGCTCGGCCACGAAGGTGGCACCGCTCGATCCGGGCTGGCCCATTCTCACGCGAAAGGTCGGGAGCAGGGTCTCTATGTCGAACTCGGCGCTCGCGTTCACGAAACGCGGATCCGACCCCGCCAGCTCCTTCAGGCGGTTGAAGTGGGTCGTAGCGACCACGAAGGCGTCGCGCTCCACGAGACCCTCCAGAACCGCCTGCGCGAGCGCAGCGCCTTCGCCCGGTTCCGTGCCCTCTCCCACCTCGTCCACGATCACCAGCGGACACACGTGCTCGGCAGCGAGGATGCCGGCCAGATTGGACATGCGCGCCGAAAACGTGGAGAGACCCGCTCGCAGATCCTGCTCGTCGCCGATGTCCGCGTAGACCACGTCGAACGCAGGCATTGAACTCCGACGATCGCAGGCGGGATACAGGCCGGCGCGCACCGAGAGCACCGCGAGCGCGATCGCCTTGGCCAGAACGGTCTTGCCACCGGCGTTCGGCCCCGAGATCACGAGCCCGCGCGCGCCCTCCGGCAGTTCGACGTCGTTTGCGACGACCTCCTCGCGCTCGAGGCCCGCGTCGAGTTCCAGCAATGGGTGGCGCAGCCCGACCAGTCGAAGCGAACCCCCGGGACCGAACTCGGGCTCCGTGCCTCCCAGTCGCAGCGACAGGCGGCCCCGGGCCATGCTGACGTCCAGTTTCTCTAGCGTCGCTCCGAGAGCCACGAGAGCAGCTCGCTCGCTCGACGCCCGCGCACCGAGCTCGCGCAGCAGCCGCTCGCTCTCTCGCCGGACCTCGGTCTCGGCGATCCGCAGGCGGTTCCCGACTTCGACGATCTCTTCGGGCTCAATGAACAGGGTGGTTCCGCTCGATGAGACGTCGTGAACGATTCCGCGCACGCGTTGGCGCGCGTCGGCTCGAACCGGGAGGACAGGACGATTCTCGCGCAGGGTGGAATAGCGATCCTGAAGTGCCCCGAGCACGCGCTCGTTCCGGAGCAGCCGGCTCAGCCGGTCCTTGATCTCCCGCTCGCATCCCTCGGCGCGCCGGCGGGCATCCCGAAGCTCGGAGCTGGCCGATTCGCGCAGCTCGCCGCGCGGCGTGACGATGCGCGCGATCTCGGCGTCGAGCGCGGCGAGATCGGGCAGCGTTCGGCCCAAGTCCGCCAGGCGCGGCGCTGGTTCGGCACGGGCCGAGAGAAAGCGCGAGACGCGCTGCGCGGCGCGCAGCGTGTCGAGAAGCCGTGCGAAGTCGGAGCCCGCGAGCAACGCGCCGCGTTCCAGTTGCTCGAGTACGGCCCGCAGGTCGTGCGCACCCCCGAGCGGCGGCTCCTGCCCCGTCGAGAGCAGGGCGCAGGCCTCGCGCGTCTCCGCCAGCCGATCGCGCACACCTCCCAGCGTCTGCTCGAACTCGAGCGCCCGACAGGCCTCGACTCCGCGCAGGCTGCGTGCCTCGCGCGAGAGCCACTCGCGCATCCTCGGCCACTCGAGCCGGTCGAGAACCTCGGTCGCACAGCGAAAACTCATCGCAGGGGAATGTAGATGGCGGACCCGAAATCAGCGGCAGCCGACCTGTCCCCCACGGAGCGCCCGAATCCGCGGACCGCGGGCCTCGATCGGATGCACATCGAAGAACTCGTCGGCGTGCTGCTGGACGAGGACGCCGGAGTGGCCGAGGCGGTGAGGCGCGCACGCCCGAGCATCGAGGCCGGGACCGCGCTGTTGGTCGAGGTCCTCGGCAACGGGGGCCGCTGGATCAACCTGGGCGCCGGAACCAGCGGCCGCATCGGCGTCCTCGACGCCGCTGAGATCCCACCCACCTTCGGCCTGGAGCCGAGCCGGGTCCAGGCCGTCCTGGCCGGCGGAAGCGCGGCGCTGGAGCGCGCCGTGGAGGGCGCCGAAGACGACCCGGACGCCGGAGCCCGGGCGCTGCGAGAGCGGGAACTCGCGTCCGTGGATGCAGTGGTCGCCCTCTCCGCGGGCGGCCGGACGCCGTTCGTGCTCGGCGCGGTGGCGTACGCGCGCGAGGTCGGAGCCCGAACCCTCGCGATCAGCTGCAACCCCGACGCCCCACTCGTGGGCAGCGTCGACATCCCAATCCTGGCACAGGTGGGACCGGAGGCGATCGCCGGGTCCACGCGTCTGAAGGGCGGGCTCGCCCAGAAGATGATCCTGCACACGCTCTCCACCGCCACAATGGTAAGGCTCGGTCGCGTACGTGGAAATCTGATGAGCCAGATTCAGCCAATGACGGCGAAGCTCCGCGCGCGCGCCATCGCGATCGTAGCGCGGCTGGCAGCTGTCGAAGAGGAGCGGGCGAAGCAAGCCCTCGAAGCTGCCGGGGGCTCGGTCGAGACCGCGCTCTCGGCACTCGAAGCGGAGCGCCGCCGCTGAGGGCCGCGCGCGGCGCGGCCTCAGGCCCGGTTCCGCAGCGCCCGGCGCCGACTAAGAGAACGCCGAGAAGCCCGTCAGCTCCTGCCCGAGGATCAGGCTATGGATGTCGTGCGTGCCCTCGTAGGTCCGCACTGTCTCCAGGTTCAGCATGTGACGCATCGAAGCGTAATCGTCGAGGATTCCGTTGGCCCCGAGCATGTCACGCGCCGTGCGCGCGATCTGGAGCCCGATGTCGACGTTGTTCATCTTCGCCATTGAAACCATCGCGTGGTGCAGCTTGCCTTCGTCCTTGATCCGTCCCAGCCGCAACGCGAGCAGCTGCGCCTTGGTGATCTCGGTCGCCATCCAGGCCAGCTTTTGTTGCGGAATCTGCAGTGACGCGAGCGGCCGATCGAACACGATCCGGTCCATCGCATACCGGCGCGCCTCGTCGAAGCAGGCCATGGCGGCCCCGATCGCGCCCCAGGCAATGCCGTAACGCGCCTGGGTCAAGCACGCGAGCGGACCGCGCATGTCCTCGACTCCGGGAAGGCGATTCGCCTCGGGCACGGGCGTATCCTGCAGGTAGAGTTCACTCGTGATCGACGCGCGGAGCGAGAACTTGCCCTTCATGTCGGGCGCCTCCAAGCCCGGGGCGCCCTTTTCGACCAGGAAGCCCCCGAACCCGTCCTCGGTCCGTGCCCAGACGAGGGCCACGTCCGCGATCGAGCCGTTCGTGATCCAGCGCTTCGTGCCGTTCAGGATCCAGGTATCCCCGCGGCGCTCCGCCCGGGTGCGCATCCCGGCGGGGTTCGAGCCGAAGTCGGGCTCCGTCAGGCCGAAGCACCCGATCGCCTCACCCTTCGCCATCGCCGGAAGCCAGCGCTGCTTCTGCGCGTCCGACCCGAACGACCAGATCGGGTACATGCACAACGCGCCCTGTACCGAGGCAAAGCTTCGGAGTCCGGAATCGCCGCGCTCGAGCTCCTGCATGATCAGCCCGTAGGCGACGTTGTTCATGCCGGCGCAGCCGTACCCGGTCAGATTCGCGCCGAAGAGGCCGAGCTCGGCCATCTTCGGCACCAGTTCGAGCGGGAAGGAACCATCCTGGCGCACGTGCTCGACCACGCGCGGCAGGAACTCCTTGTCTACGAACTCACGGACGCTGTCACGCGCCATCCGCTCCTCGTCGGAGAGCTCGTCATCGATGCGGTAGAAATCCAGCGATTCAAACGCCACGGTGCGACTCGCCCCCCGCCCAAGGCACGGGCTCAGATCTTGTCGGGCTCCCTCGTCAGGTCGCCGAGCCTTCTGGAGAGCAGGTTGACCTTGCGGTGGAGCTTGTCGAGATCCTCCCTTCGCGCAATCCCGAAGCTCTCGAAAATCTGGTCGCGGGTCTGCCCGACCTGGTGATCGACCTCCCTGCGAACCCGCGCCACCTGCTTGAAGAACGGAGTCGCCCGGAACTGCTTCTCGAACTTCTCCCTGCGCTTCTGGAACTCGTCCTCGACCTTGTGCCTCCCATCGTCGAAACGTGTCCTGAGTTCCTGCACCTGCTCATCCAGACTCTGAAGCGCCTCGTTGAGCCGATCGAAGCTCGAGTCTCCGGGTTCTGACGACTGGGTCATCGTATAGCCTCCCCCGGCCGGGCCGTCGGGCCCAACCGCTCAGGCGCAGCAGAATAACACATCGCGTCAACAAGTCAAAGAATCTAAAAAGCTTTCAAATCCGGCACATTACAGGTCTTTTCCGGCATTCTATCCGGGACCCGGTATGCCGTATCGCGTCAGAGCGCTACCAGCGGACCACCGAGGCGCCCCAGGTGAACCCGGAGCCGAAACCGCACATGAGGACGAGCGCGCCCTCCGGCACCCGCCCCTGCCGCACGCACTCGTCCAGACACATCGGAATCGCGGCCGCCGAGCAATTCCCGTAGACCTCGATGTTGTTGTAGACCTTCTCGGGCGGAATTCCGGCTTGCGCCGCGACGTATTCGTTGATCCGCAGGTTGGCCTGGTGAAATAGGAACAGGTCGATCTCCTCGAGCTTGAGTTGATTCTTGTCGAGCGCTTCCCGCATCACCTCCGGCATCCGGGTCACGGCGTGCTTGAACACGAAGCGGCCGTCCATCTGCGGGTAGTGGCGCCCGTCATCGATCAGGGCCTGGTCGATCCGGGGCTGGAACACGGAGCCCGGCGCTTCCACCCAGAGCTTTCGCGCGAACTCGCCCTGGGTGTGGAGGTGCACGGAGAGCACGCCGCGCTCCCCCTCGGCCGGTTCCAGCACCACGGCGCCCGCCCCATCCCCGAAGATCACGGTCACGTCGCGACCGCGGGTGGTAAACTCGATCCCGGTCGAGTGCACCTCGGTCCCGACCACCAGCACCCGCGGGTACTGGCCGGATTCCACGAACAGGCGACCCACCTGGAGCGCGTACAGGAAGCCCGTGCACTGGCAGCGCACGTCCATCGCGGGAATCTCGGAGATCCCGAGCAGGGCCTGGAGAAAGGCCGAGGTCCCCGGAAACTCGTGGTGGGGGGAGAGCGACGCGAGCACGATCGCGTCGAGATCGCGAGCCTCCAGGCCCGCTGCCTCCAGCGCCCGCATCGAGGCTTCCTTCGCCAGGTCGGCGGGACCGGTCCCCGGATCGACGTGGTGGCGGGTCCGGATCCCGGTGCGTTGGACGATCCACTCGTCGCTCGTGTCCATGAGCTTGGCCAGCTCCTCGTTGGTCACCACCCGGGGTGGCACGTACATCCCGGTGCCCGCGATCCCGGCTCTGCTCGGCGTCTGCATGGCTAACTTCCTTCCTGGATCCAAGGCCGCTCGCGATCCCACGAATCGGACGCGAACAGCAGCGGCTCGAGCCGTTCGAGCAGGGCCTGGATTCCCGCGCCCGTGGTCGCGGAAATGGCGACCCCGCTGAGCTCGCCTTCCTGCTCCCGCGCATCCTCCGGAGAGACCCGGTCTGACTTGTTGAGCACCAGAAACTCGGGGCGGTCGTCGAGTCCCAGGTCGGCGAGTAGCTGCCTCACCGCCGAGATCTGCTCCTCGAGATGCGGGCTCGCGAGGTCGGCCACGTGCAGCAGCAGGCTCGCGTCCTCGATCTCTTCCAGCGTCGCACGGAACCCCGCGATCAGATCCGGAGGCAGGTCCCGGATGAAGCCGACCGTGTCCGTCACGATGACGTCCCGCTCGCGTGGGAAGCGGAGACGGCGCGAGGCGGGATCAACCGTGGAAAAGAGCTGATCCTGTGCCGGCGAATCGGTTCGGGTGAGGCGGTTGAGCAAAGTCGACTTGCCCGCGTTCGTATAACCGACGATCGAGATCACGGGCAGTCCTGCCCGCCCCCGGCGCCGCCGCATGCTGCTCCGCTGCCGCGATACCTGCTCGAGCGACTTCTCAAGCTTGCGGATGCGATCCCGCACGCGGCGGCGGTCGACTTCGAGCTTGGTCTCTCCCGGACCGCGTCCACCGATGCCCCCGGCGAGACGGCTCATGGATTCCCCACGTCCGGACAGTCTGGGAAGGCGATAACGAAGCTGCGCGAGTTCGACCTGGAGTTTCCCCTCCCGCGTATTCGCGTGTTGCGCAAAGATGTCGAGGATCAGCTGCGTCCGGTCTACGATCCGCTCCTCGACGAGGTCCTCGATGTGACGCACCTGGGTCGGGGTGAGGTCGCGGTCGAAGAGCACCAGATTCGCGCCCTGCTGCCAGGCCCGGACGACCAGATCCTGCATCTTTCCGCGACCGATCAAATAACGCGGGTCTCCGCGGGACCGTCGCTGCCGCACGACGTCGACGACCCGCACGCCGGCGGTTCGCGCGAGCTCGTGCATCTCCTCTGCGCGCGCGTTCACCCCGGGGTCGCCCGCCAACTCGACGCTGACCAGGAGCGCGCGCTCCCCGTCTCCCCCACTGTCGAGCCCCTTCTGGGCCGCGGAAAAACGCTCCTCGAGTTCATCGATCCACTCCAGGAAGTCGAAGTCGAGCTGGCTCGGGGCGATGCTACCGTGGTGCTCGACCAGGTCTCCCCGACCGTTCGGCGGACACAGCGACGCGTATTCCGCCTCGCGCGGGAGACCCTGCTCGTCGACGTGAATCGCGACCATGGCGTCGAGGCGCAAGAGCTGGAGGTCGGTGAGGTTGTCCCGCGTGAGCGACTCTCCGCGCAAGTGGGTCACGATGCAGCGGAGACCCCGGAATCGCCCGGCCCCGCCACGGACGCGCTTGAAGTCCGGGAGTTCGACCCCGAAGGCGTCGCCCACGGTCACGTACTCGACCGTTCCGCTTCGGGAAACCAGTGCGCCTACCTGACGTCCGGTATCGCGCGATATCGCAGCGAGTTGCCGCGCGAACTCCTGGGAAACCAGCCGGTCTCGCGGGACGCGGCGCTTGTACAGGTTTCGGAGCTGGCGCAGCTGGCTGGCCTTGAGGCCGTATGTCCGACCGTGTAGCTCCGAGATGGGACCTCCTCTCCGGCCGTCCTCGTAGGATCGAGCGCCGCGCTACCACTAGCTTGCCAGAAATGCGCGGGAAGGGGACCCTCCCGGGAGATGAGGCTTCCGGATGTAAGCGTCCTGATGCCGGTCCGAAACGGCGGGGCCCCCCTCGAGGGCGCAATTTCCACGGTCCTGGCGAGCCGCGGCGTGCGGCTCGAACTGGTCGCGGTGGATGACGGGTCGAGCGACGAAACCCCGCAGCGGCTCGCCCACCGGGCCCGCCGGGACCCGAGGCTGCGCGTGCTGCGGACACCGCCCGACGGAATCGTGGCTGCCCTGAATCGGGGCCTCGCACTCTGTCGCGCACCGCTGGTCGCCCGGATGGACGCCGATGACGAGGTGCACCCGGAGCGCTTCGCTGCCCAGCGCGGACTGCTGCTCGAGCGGGCGGAGCTGGGGCTCGCAGGCTGTCTCGTCGATTCGTTCCGCGAAGGCGGCCTGGGTGAGGGCTACCGAATCTACACCGAGTGGGTGAACCGGCTGCGGACTCCCGAAGCGATCGCGCGCGAGGCCTTCGTCGAGTGCCCCGTGCCACACCCGACCTGGATGTTTCGGACCGACCTGGTGCGCGCACTGGGTGGCTATCGGGACCGCGCCTGGCCCGAGGACCTCGACCTGCTGTACCGGATCCTGGCGAGCGGGCAGCAGGTGGCAAAGGTGCCCCGGCTGCTCCACCGCTGGCGAGACCACCCGGGCCGGCTCTCGCGGGTCGACGGCCGTTACGCGCGCGAGTCCTTCGCACGCGCAAAGGCCCACTTCCTGGGGCGCCTTCACCCGATGTCGGGCGCGGTCGTATGGGGCGCGGGACGAACCGGGCGCCGAATGGTTCGCCTGCTCGAAGCCGAGGCGATTCCGACGAAGACCCTGCTCGACATCAACCCGGCGCGCACCGGCACCAGCTGGCGCGAGATTCCGATCCTGGCGCCCGAACGCCTGCGCGAGCGGGGCCGACGCTGGCGGGAGGCGGACCTTCGTATCCTGGGGGCAGTCGCGAGCCGCGGCGCGCGGAGCCAGATCCGCCGGCAACTCGCGGCCTCGGGACTCTCCGAGGGCGTCGACTTCCTGATGGTGGCGTAGCGCAGGATCATGCCAGATACCCGCGAACTCGCCTTTGTGATCCTGGCGGCCGGAAAGGGAGAGCGCATGCGCTCGGCCCGGCCAAAGGTGCTGCACGAGTTGTGCGGCCGTCCTTTGTTGCTGCACGTAACCGCTCTCGCAAGCGCACTCGGAGTCGCTCGCACGATCGTCGTCGTCGGCAGCGGGCGGGACGAGATCCGTCCCGTCCTCGATGAACACGCACCCGGCGTCGAGGTGGTGATCCAGCAGGAGTTGCTCGGCACCGGCCACGCGGTCCTCCAGACCCGCGAGGCACTGGCCAGCCACGAGGGCCCGCTGCTCATCATGCACGCGGACCACGCCCTGTTCCGCCCCGAGACCCTGCGAGGACTGATCGATACCTGGGCGGCGGGGGCCGACCTCGCGCTGCTCACAGGCGAACTTCCGGATCCGACCGGCTACGGCCGCATCGTTCGCAACCCCGACGGCCGGATTGAACGGGTCGTCGAAGAGCGCGACGCGCGCGGACGGGAACTCGAGATCCGCGAGATCAACCTCGGCGTATACATCGCACGCGCCAACTGGATGCTCGACGCCGTGTCGAAGCTCGATCGCGAGAACCAGCAGAATGAATTTCTGCTGCCCGACGTCGTCAAGACCGCGCTTCAGGCAGGGCTCTGCATAGAATCCGCCGCGCTCGGCGACCCCGACGAGGCGTTCGGCNTCAACACGAGAATCGATCTGTCGCAGGCAGAGGCGATCCTGCGTCGCCGGATCGCACGACGCTGGATGCTCGAGGGCGTGACCTTCGTGGATCCAGAACATACCTACGTGGAGGTCGAGGTCGAGATCGGAGCCGAAACCGTCCTGGAGCCCGGCTGCAGGCTGCGCGGCCGCACGCGCCTGGGCGCCGGCTGCCGGGTCGCGGCCGGCGCGGTACTCGACGATACGGCGGCCGGGGACCGCGTATGGATCAAACCGCACTGCTGGACCGAGCAGGCCCGGATCGGGGACGACTGCAGCATCGGTCCATCGGCACATCTCCGGCCGGGAACCGTCCTCGGGGACGGGGTGCGGATCGGCAATTTCGTCGAGGTCAAGAACTCGACTATCGGAGCCGGCAGCAAGGCCGACCACCTCTCGTACGTTGGCGACGCAGACGTGGGCGAGGGCGTCACCATCGGATGCGGCGCGATCACCGTAAACTACGATGGCGAGACCAAGCATCGCACCGTGATCGAGGATGGCGCCTTCGTGGGCTGCAACTCCAATCTGATCGCACCCGTCACGGTCGGGCGCGATGTCTACGTCGCGGCGGGATCCACGATCACGCGCGGGGTCGAGGAGGGATCGTTGGCGGTGGCAAGAGCCAGACAGCGCAACATCGAGGGCTGGCGTGAGCGGCGCTTCCGCCGGAGGCGCGAGGAGTAGGGCCATGTGTGGCATCGTCGGCTATATCGGGCGGAAGGAACGGGCTCAGGACGTGATCCTGGATGGCCTTCGCCGGCTCGAGTACCGCGGATACGACTCAGCCGGAATCGCCATCAACCATGGCGACGAGCTCCGAGTCGTCCGCACCCTGGGAAAACTCCTCAACCTGGAATCCGCTCTGCGCGATGTCCCGCTGGTCGGAGCTGTCGGAATCGGTCACACGCGCTGGGCCACCCACGGCCGCCCCTCAGAGAGAAACGCACACCCCCACCGAGTCGGCACGGTGGCGCTGATTCACAACGGCATCGTCGAGAACTACCTCAGCCTGGCCAAAGAACTGCAGTCTGCCGGCTGCGAACTCACTTCCGACACCGATACCGAGGTCATCGCTCATTTGATTTACGAGGCGCGCAAGTCGGGAGCGGGCCTGATCGAGGCCGTACGGGAGACCGTCTCGCGCATCGAGGGCTCCTACGCGATCGCGGTGATCGACGAGCGGGAATCCGACCGGATCGTCGTCGCCAAGAACGGCGGGAGCCCCGCGATCGTTGCCCCGGGCGACGGCGAAGCGTTCCTCGCTTCCGACATTCCGGCCATCCTTCCCTACACGCGGCAGATGATCCCGCTCGAGGACGGAGACATTGCCCTGCTTCGTGCGGAGTCGATCGAAATTTTCGATGCGGCGGGGACACGGATCGAACGGGAAATCCGGCGCATTCAATGGGATCCAGTCCGTGCGGAAAAGGGCGGGTACGACCGCTTCATGCAGAAGGAGATCTACGAGCAGCCACGCGCGATCAGCGACACGATCGGAGCGAGAGCGCTCGAGGAGCAGGGCGAGATCGATCTCGACGGGATCGAACTCGATCCGAAGTGGGTCGAGGAACTGCGGGGCATTCACCTGATCGCGATGGGAACGGCGCGCCATGCCTGCCTGATCGGGGCCGACATTTTCGAGCGCGCAGCGAGGATCCCGGCCACCGTCGACTTCTCCGCCGAGTACCGCTACCGCGATCCGGTGGTGGGAGACAGGCATCTGCTAATCCCGGTCTCGCAGTCGGGAGAGACCACAGACACCGTCGTCGCTGCGCGCGCGGGAAGGGAGCGTGGAGCCCGCACCCTAGCGGTCTGCAACACGCAGGACAGCACCATCGCACGCGAGTGCGACGACGTGCTCTACACCCATTGTGGACCCGAGATCGGGGTCGCTTCCACCAAATGCTTCACAGGCCAGATCGTGGCGCTCTACCTGATCGCACTGCGACTGGGGCGGCTCCGGGGCACGCTCGACCGGGGAGCGGTACGCGAGGCAATCGTCGATCTGCGGCGTCTTCCCAGGCTGGTCGAACGCGCGCTCCAGAGCTGGAACGCGATCGAGCAGGTCTCGCGCCGCTATGCCCACTTCAGCAATTTCCTGTTTCTGGGGCGGGGCCTCGGCTACCCGGTCGCGATGGAGGGTGCGCTCAAACTGAAGGAGATCTCGTACATCCACGCTGAGGGCTACGCGGCTGGTGAGATGAAGCACGGCCCGATCGCGCTGATCGACGAGCAGATGCCGGTGCTCCTGGTGGCCACAGGGTCTCCGACCTACGAAAAGGTCCTGGCTAACGCCGCCGAAGCGCGAGCAAGAGGCGGGATCGTGATCGCGATCGCAGACGAGGGCAACACGGAGATCCGAGACTACGCGGACGACGTCCTGTTCGTGCCGCCGGCGCCGGAACCGCTCTCGGCCGTCCTGGCAACGATCCCACTTCAGATCTTTGCCTACCAGATCGCGACGCTGAAGGGGACCGACGTCGATCAGCCGAGAAATCTCGCCAAGAGTGTCACGGTTGAATAGGGCTCCGACGATTCCGGATCGGATTCTGGACGGACTGAATCCGCAACAGCGTGAAGCGGCCGGATACAGCGAAGGACCCCTGCTCATTCTCGCGGGGGCCGGGAGCGGAAAGACCCGGACGCTGACGCACCGGATTGCACACCTGATCGCGAGCGGGCGTGCCCGCCCGCACGAGGTCCTGGCCGTCACCTTCACCAACAAGGCGGCGCGCGAGATGAGGGATCGCGTCGACGCCCTGCTTCAGAACCAGGGACGCGGGGTCTGGGTGTCCACCTTTCACTCGGCGTGTGCCCGCATCCTGCGGCGCGAGATCGGCCACATGGGCTTCGAGCCCGGCTTCTCCATCTACGACGACGCCGACCAACGAACCGCGCTGCGGCGCCTGATCAAGGAGATGGGTCTCTCCGATCGAAGCTATCCGGCCCGCTCGGTGCGGAGCCAGATCGACCGCTTCAAGAACCGCGGCCTCTGGCCGGCGGATCTCCGTGCGCAGGACACCCTGGACAGCGACCGGCTCTCCGAGATCTATCAGGCCTACCAGAGTTCCCTCCGGCGCGCGAATGCGCTCGACTTCGGCGACCTGCTCATGCTGACCGTTCGCCTCTTCCAGAATCATCCCGGGGTGCTCGATTACTATCAGCGGCGCTGGCGCTTCATCCTCGTGGACGAGTACCAGGATACGAACCCGATCCAGTACCAACTCCTTCGCTTGCTCTCGCAGACGCACCAGAACCTGTGCGTGGTCGGCGACGAAGACCAGTCGATCTACCGCTTCCGTGAAGCCGATATCCGGAACATCCTCGACTTCGAAAAGGACTTCCCCGGTGCACGAGTCGTGCGGCTCGAGCAGAACTATCGCTCAACACAGTCGATTCTGGATGCCGCAACTGCGGTCGTTCAGAACAACGTCGACCGCCTCGGAAAGCGGCTGTTTACCGAACGCGAGGGTGGCGACCCGGTGCGTTTCTTCGAGGCAGCCGACGATCGCGGCGAGGCAAGTTACGTGGTCAGCGAACTCCTGCGCCGGCGCGAGGAAGGCCTCTCACTGAAGGACGCCGCCATCTTCTATCGCATCCACGCCCAGTCCCGGGTCTTCGAGGAGGAGTTGCTCAAGTACAACCTTCCCTACGCCGTGATCGGAGGGACCCGCTTCTACGACCGGGCAGAGGTGAAGGACGCCCTGGCCTACCTTCGGGTCCTGGTCAATCGAAACGATTCCGAGAGTCTCGCGCGGATCATCAACCGCCCGGCGCGCGGGATCGGAGCGACGACCGTCGCAAGGCTGTTCGAGGCTGGGAACCAGAGAAACACGAGCCTCTGGGGCGGTGTCGAGGCGTCACTCGCCGAGGGCCTGCTCACCGGGGCAGCGCTGCGCAGGGTCCGGGCGTTTCATGCACTGATCGAGGAGCTCAGAAATCACATCGACCAGGAACCGGTCGCCGACCTGCTCGCGCGTGCGCTCGACCGCTCTTCCTACCTGCAGGCGCTCGAGGAAGACGGTTCCGTCGAGGCCGAGACCCGCCGCGAAAACCTGCGCGAGCTTCTTGCTGCAGCGGAGGAGTTCGCGGGCCAGAACCCGGAGCCGTTCGAAGCGGAGGACGAAGAGCCCCGGGCGGGTACCCTCCAACTCTTTCTCGAGCAGGTGACGCTCTATTCTTCCGCCGACACGCTTGACGGGGAGACGCTCGCCCTGATGACCGTCCACCTGGCCAAGGGGCTCGAGTTCAGGGTCGTCTTCATGGTCGGGCTCGAGGAGGGACTGTTCCCGCACTTCGCGTCGCACTCCGATCCGGTCGGTCTCGAGGAAGAACGACGCATCTGCTACGTCGGCATGACGCGCGCGCAGGAGAGCCTCTACCTGACCAACGCGACCCTGCGGCGCCTACACGGAAGGGTCCAGTCGAACCTGCCGAGCCGCTTTCTGGACGAGATTCCACCCGACCTCACGGTCGGCAGCACCCGGGCAGCCCGCGGGCTCCCCGTCGGGGCCCGGGAACCGCCGTCGCCCGAACCCCGGATCGACTGGAACGAGGGGCAATGGGAAGGTGACGAATTGCCGCCGCTCGAACCGGGGAGTCGGGTCGAGCACCCGATCTTCGGTGCGGGTGCGATCACGGAGATCGTGGGTGCTGGTCCCGCAGCCAAGATCCGGGTACGCTTCGAGCGGGTCGGCATGAAGACCATCGTGCTTCGCTACGCTCAGCTTCGGCTGCTCTAGCGACGGGAGCTGTTCCCGTGTGCGATCGACGCCGGCCCGTGTCACCATCCGGAAAGTAATCTGTTCGGGTTTCGCACAGCATCGACGGACGAACTCAGGACGTCTCGCCTACGGCTGCGGCCGCTTCGTCGACGAGACAGTCGCGAACTCCACGACGCCATCATCGAGACCCTTCCCGAACTCGTGAAGTGGTTGCCCTGGGCGCACCTCGAACACGGCCGCATGGATACGCGTTTCTACATCCACTGCGCTCGGCTCAGCCGGGCGAGGCGCCAGAACTTCGAGCTGCTCGTTCAGGCGGCCGATACCGACGAGTTTCTGGGGCTCGTGAGCCTGCATCGAATCGACTGGACGCGGCATGTGGCGGGACTCGGCTACTGGACCCGGAGCAGCGCCAGGGCAAACGGCTACGCAACCGAAGCGGCGGGCGCGATTGTGGAGTACGGATTTCGGGCGCTGGGTCTGAATCGGATCGAGGCGCACGTCGCACCCGAAAACACTGCCAGCCAGCAGGTCGTTCAGAGGCTCGGATTCCGGCGCGAGGGGATCGCACGCGAGTTCGAGTTCGTGAACGGTCGTTTCTTGGACCATATTCAGTACAGTGCCATGGCGTGGGAGGTCGCGGGCGGTCGGCCGGAGAACTGAGCTGCGCGTGCGCGCTCCGGACCGATACAGGTCTGGTTCGCGAGAACAACGAGGATGCCGCGCTGGCCCTGCCGGAATCCGGACTCTTCGTCGTTGCAGACGGGATGGGCGGACACGCTGCGGGTGAGGTCGCGAGCCGACTCGCGGTTGAAACGGTCGCGACACAGCTCACCGGGCGGCGGATCCCGAAAGCGATTCGCGACGAGGCACCGCTGCTCGGAGCCGCCCTGATCGAGGCGAACCTCGCCGTGTATCAAAGATCCCGGGAACCGGGTCTGGAGGGCATGGGGACGACGCTCACCGCACTGCTGTTCCGGGGTCGCACGGCCACGATCGCGCATGCGGGCGACACGCGCGCCTACCTCCTTCACCGAGGGACGCTACGACAGCTCACGCAGGACCACACGCTGGTCTCGCTGCTGATCGCGCAGGGGGTCGTGCGTGCGGACCAGAGCGCCGAGCATCCCGACCGCCACGTATTGACGCGGGCGGTCGGTTCTCAGCCCGCGATCGAGCCGGAAGTCGTCCAGCTGCGCGTGCCCAGCGCCGCGCGACTGCTCCTGTCGTCGGACGGACTGCACGACGTGGTTGCGCCCGACGAGCTTGCGCGCCTGGCCTCGCAACCAGAGCTCGAAGCCGCCGCGAGCGCGCTGATCGGGCGCGCGAACGAACTCGGCGGCCCCGACAACGTGACCGCGCTCCTGGTTCAGACCTGAACCCGGTCCACGCGGGATGCCTCGATCAGGCGCGGCCTACGACGACCGCCAGATGATCGAGTTCGCGGTAGCGTCCCGCCAGGTCCATGCCAAAGCCCACCACCCAGCCCTGCTTCACCGGGAAGCCGACGTAGTCGAGCGGGACCCTGACCCGTCTGCGCTCGTGCTTGCTGACGAGGACGGCGACCCGCACCGAGCGAGGTCGTTGCGCCCGCACACGGCTCAGCACCGCCTCGAGGGTGCGGCCCTCATCTGCGATGTCGTCGATCACAAGCACGTCGGCGCCCTCGAGCACCCGCGCTTCGATCGGGTCCACCTCGACCCCGACCAGAGCCGCGCGCCGCGTCCGGCGCGCGCGCACGATCACGGTCTCGACTCGCTCGCGTGCGTCGCCGAGTGCGTCGACGAGCGCGCCCGCGAATCGTCTCGCCCCTTCCGCGATCACCAGAAACTTGAGCGGCCCTGCCGGATAGTCGAGCAACAACTGCGTCGCAAGGGCACGGATGCGGGCGCGAAGCTCCTCGGCGGAGTGGATTTCCTCGAGCGTCGGGCCGTCGGGCATCGGGCTCCATGCTAGCAGTCCGCCCCGGACGAGATAGCATGGGCGTGGCGGCGAATTCCGAAGTGCCAGGAAGGGACCCGGAAATGAGCGTGACTCCGGTTCCCGCGGCCACCGTGATCCTGCTTCGGGACAGCGCGAACGGACCCGAGACCTTGCTGATCGAGCGGCACGCCCGAAGCGAGTTCCTGCCCGACATGTACGTGTTCCCGGGCGGACGCGTCGAGGCGCGGGACCAGGCGCTGGCCGGGCGCCTCGCCGGCCTGGAACCGGAGGCAGCCGCGGCGCTGCTGCCCTCGGTTCCGGCCGCGCTCGCGCTCGGCTTCTTCGTGGCAGCCATTCGGGAAACCTTCGAGGAGGCCGGAATCCTGCTGGCACGCTCGCGCGCGACGCGGGCTCCGATCGGGGCCGAGCAGGTGCTGGCGTTCGGCGCCGGTCGGCTCGAGATTCAGTCCGGGCGCGCTTCCTTTGTGGACCTGATCGAGGCGCAGGATCTGGAACTCTGCTCCGACGAATTGGCCGTGCACGCGCACTGGATCACGCCGGAGGCCGCACCGCGGCGCTTCGACACGATCTTCTTCTGCGCGGTGGCCCCGGCCGGGCAGCGCGCTGCGCACGACGGCGTCGAAGCCACCGCACACGCCTGGATCCGACCCGAACGCGCACTCGAGGACTTCCGCGCCGGGCGGCGTCAGATGATCATGCCGACCGAACTCAACCTGGAGACGCTGGCCGGCTTCGAGACCGCCGCGGAGGCGCTGGAGGCCTCCCGACGGCGCGTCGTCGTCCCGGTACTGCCGCGGGTCGAGCAGCGCGACGGGGTCCGCCGGGTCTCGATTCCGCGGGACGCGGGCTATTCGACGCACGAGCAACGCATCCCGAATCGCTGACGAGTAGGCTAGGCTTCGGCCGGTGGGAGAGGTCGTCGTACTCGGCGGGTACGGGTCCGTGGGCCGCGCATGCGTGCACGAGCTTTTCCAGACCACCTCGCTCGGACTGGTCGTCGCCGGACGCAACGCCCAGCGGGCGGAGCGAGCGGCCCTGGAACTCGGAAACCGGGGCCGGGGCGTGTACGCGGACGCGGCCGACCCGCGAACGCTCGGATCGGTGATTCCCGGGAGCGCGGCCGTGATCTGCTGCGCAGGCGTCCGCTCCGGGGCGGCCCTCCAGGCCGCACTCGAGCACCGGGTTCCCTTCGTGGACCTGTCCCCACTCGCGCTCGAAGCGCGGGCTCTGCGGAGGCTCCGGGAACAGGCCTGGTCGGCGGGGGTTCCCGTGGTGCTGCACGCGGGCGCCGTACCCGGGCTCCCGGCCGTCGTCGCCGACTTTCTGCTGCGCTGCTTTCCCTCGATCCATCGGCTGGAGATTGCGTCGACCGGCGGCTGGACCGAGGGGCCCACCGCGCAAACGGATCTGGCCGCGCTGCGTCTCCGCCGACGCTTCCGGCACACCCTGCGCGGCCGCGGCAGCGCCTGGCTCGGGTCCGCGCGCTGCCGCTTCCCGGACCCGACCGGCCAACTCGCGGTCCGGCCGGCCTACGCCCTCGACCTCGAAGAACTCGAGGCCACCCACTGCCTGCATCAACTCAGCTACCGCGAGGCGAATCACGGTCGGTTCTCGAACTGGCTCGGCCGGGTGCCCGGGCCGGAGTTCGGGCTGGTTGCCGAGGCCTTCATCGAACCCGGCGACCGCGTCGCCGCCGGCCGGGTTACCGTCTCGGCGGCCGATCCCCTGGCCGCAGCCGCCGCCGTCTCGGGCGCGATCCTTCGCGCGGTGCTCCAGGGCCGCGTTCCAGCCGGCCTGGCCGGACCCCACGAAGCCGTCAACCCCGCGCGCCTGCTCCGGGTCCTCGAGAAGCGAGGCGTTCGGGTCACCAGCTTGAGGCCTGCGCCAGCTCGCCGGGCCGGGGCCCCGGAAGCCTCAGGCCAGCGTGGACTCGCCGCGCAGTAGATCGCGCAACCGCCGCATGCCGAGCGTCCGGAAGCCGGCGTCCGAGAGCGCCCGCGCGAGGGTGCCGTCGGAGTAGATCCGGCGCTCCTCGTCCCGCTGACGCCAGTCCGGCGTGATCGACTCGAGTTCCGTCCCCCCCAGGGCCGCGTGGATGATCAGATACGAGAGCCCGGGGCCGAGCGTATCGAGACGCGCGCGATTGTGATCAGCCCCGGTTCCGGGCTCGAAGCCGAGTGAATCGGCGTTGAAGTGATCGAAGACCGGAATGCCCTCTGACTCGAGCCCTTCGACGAGGTCCAGGTACTTGCGCGCCGCATCCGAGAGTCCCGCCCGCTCCAACACTTCTCGGTTCACCCGCGGGAGAAATACGGGCAGGCGATAGTCGCGCGCGAGACCCGCATAGACGTCGACGAACGGGGTCTGGAACACCGTGCCCATGTGCGCATCCAGATGCGTCACGTCGATCCCGGATGCGAGCGCCCGGTCGATCTGGGCCCGCAGTTCGCGGTCGACCTCATCCGGGCGCGCGTGTTCGGCCGTCTCGGCGGTGGTGCGCCACATGCCGCCATCTGGGGACGCCAGCCCGGGGACGTCGTTACGGAGCGGCGGCCAGCGCCAGCTTTCGTATTCGGCGTTCAGCGTGAGGTGCACGCCGAGGTCGAGATCCGGGCGCTCGCGCGCGATTGCCGCAATCGCCTCGAAGGCCGGACACGGGACCATCACGCTGCCACAGGTCGCAGCTCCGTCGAGCGCCTCCAGCCCGCCGCGGTTGGCCGCATCCGACATGCCCAGATCATCGACGTGAACCACGACGACGCTCGCGTCCGCCTCGAAGCCAAGCCGCTCGATCACCGGCACCGTCGTCCCCCTTCCCGGATCCGCGCCGGGCCCGGGGCGAGCTTAGCTCAGCAGCGAGAGCGAACGCGGTTCGAAGCCGGGAAAGGTCGCGGACGCGGCGCGAGCCCCGATCTGCGGCACGAGTATCTCGGTCAACACGCTGCGATAGTCGGTGGTGACCGGAAGGTCCCGACCCTGGTGGAGTGAGGCGCGATCGAGGCCGGGCCAGGTCCCGTAGATGCCCCCGCGCACCCGGGGTCCCGCAACCAGCATTGCGCTTCCGTGCCCGTGGTCCGTACCCCCGGCACCGTTCGGACGCACGGTGCGCCCAAACTCGGTCAGCGCCACGACCACCAGATCGCGCCGCTCGCCGAGCACATCCACGAGGCGACGGACTGAGGCACCCAGCTCGCGGATCGAGCGGCCGAGCAAGCCCCGCTCGGCGCCCTGGGCGGAATGGCTGTCCCAGCCGCGGCTCTCCAGGAACACGGCCCGCATCCCGAGGCCCGCCTGCTCGAGCGAGATCAGATCCTCGACGCGGCGCGTCAGCCGGAACGCCGCGCCGCGGCTTCTGCCGCGCTCTGGGCCGGTGGCGCCCCGGGCCGCAGCGCCGCGGAGTTCGGCCACCGCCGCGAGCGCCTCCCGCCCCGCGGCGCGCACGGGATCGTCGGGATCGCCCGCCGGCGCGTACAGACGCTCGAGCACACTGACGGTGAGCGGATCGGTGACAGCGCGGGCAAAGCGCGCGGGGTCGTCGATCGCGAAGCCTCCCGCGCCGCGGAGCGTGAGCGGAAGCTGCTCGGCGAGTGCCAGCGCGGCGAAACTCGACGGACCCTCGAGCGAGCCCGCCCCGCTGCCGGGCCCGAATGCGCGCCCCATCCAACCCCCCGCGACACGCAGACCCGGAAGCGTCCCGGCCTCCATCAGGTCCTGTGCCTCGAAATGCGAGCGCGTCCCGGCGGGCGATCCCGCCGCGTGCACGATCGCGAGCTTCCCGCGCTGGTAGAGAGGCGCGAGGTCGGCGAGACCCGGGTGCAGGCCGAACCGGCCGTCGAGCTCCAGGGCTTCGTGCAACGCGAGCCGCCCGCGCAGCTTTCGGTAGGCCGGATCCCCGATCGGGGGAACCAGATGCAGACCGTCGGCACCGCCGCGCAGGAAGATCACGACCAGGAGCGGTCGACCCGGATCCTGCGCCAGCCCCCGGCGCGGGTCGATCCAGACCGAGAGGCCGGCGAGACCGGCCAGCGCACCGGTCCCGGTTTTCAGGAACTCGCGTCGCGTCACGCCGCTCATTGCCACTGGAACTCCGCCGAGGCGAGCGCGAGCGCGGACCGGCGCTCGAGGGACAGTTCCGGCGCGACCCCACGCACGCCCTCGGAGAACACGCTTCCGAGCCGGGTTCCGGGCACGCGCCCGGCGCCGAGCGCCAGCGCCACCTCGATGCGCTCCAGCATCGCACCCGGGTCGATCCAGTCCGGCAGCGTGTCGGGGTACCCGGCCGGCGTCCGCGCCAGGAACGGAACCTCGCCGAGCCGCCGCAGGGCAAACAGCACGCCCCCGCCGCCGTCGGTGTCCCCCGCGGTGGCACGCAGTGCACTCGCCACGAACTCGAGCGGCGTCTTGAGCTTCCGGTGCTCGGGAGCCACGAACTCGGGCGAGAGCAGGAGCGCCCGCAGTACCTCGCGGGTCTCGCCCTCGCTCTCGAGGAAGACCTCGGAGAGCCGCGCAACCAGGGCTTCGGGCGGCCGGTCCGACACGAAACGCCGCGCGAGCTTCCGGCAGACGTGTCGAGCCGTAGCCGGGTGCCGGGCGAGCCGGCGCAACAGGCCCCGACCCTCGTCGACCCCGTCGCCGCGCACCGGCTCCCCGAGCACGCGCTTCGGACCCGCATCGTGAACCCGGCTCCGGAAGACGAAGCTCGGATCCCGGCGGCTGCGGAGCGTCCAGCCGGTGAAGGTGCGGGCGACCTCGACCACATCGTGCTCGGTGTAGCCCCCGGTGACCCCGAGCGTGTGCAGTTCCAGCAGTTCGCGGGAGTAGTTTTCGTTGATGCCCGAGCCCAGCCGGCGGCCGCGCCGACGGGACCCCTCCGCACTCGAGAGCCAGTTGTCGAGGTAGAACAGCATGGCGGGGCTCCGCGCGACGGCAGCCAGCAGGTCTTCGAAGCGTCCCAGTGCGTGGGGCCGCAGCACCGCGCGCTCGTAGTGCGGGAGCAGCGCGCCGAGCGGACCTTTGCGAGCGAACACGCTGAAGTGGTTCGCCCAGAAGTCGACCATGACCTCCTGCAGCTCCCGCCTCCCGTACACGGCGCGCACGACCCGCACTCCGGCCATCTCGCGCCCGACCTCGTGCACCCGGCGCATCCTCTCCCGGGCGCGTTCCCGCGTCCCGGCCGGCCTCGGGCTCCGGTCCCCGGGTGCCATCCGCGGCTCGGGCGCCTCCAACCCGAGCGCGAGCTCGCCCGGGGACTGCAGCCGGGCGGGAAAACGCTCGAGCCGCGCAGACACCTCCGGGTCCGGAATCCGCTCCGGCTGGAGCTGCCGCTCGAGCCAGGCTTCCGGACCCTCCAGCGCGATTGCGCCCCGATCCCCAGGGCGAGGACCGAAACTCGCCCGATCGATCAGACGTTCGCCGCGATCCGGTGTCATCATCTCGTCTCGTGAAACCGGCCACCGAGATCGAGGTTCCGCCCGAACAGGCGGGCCGGCGCCTGGACCTGTTCCTGGCGGAGCGGCTGGCCCTCTCACGCCGCTACGTGCGGCGGCTTCTGGATCGCCAGGGGGTGCGGCTCGCCGGGAGGCCCGCGGGCGGCGGGGCCGCGCTCCGGGCCCGGGACCTCATCGAGGTGCTGCCCTTCCGCCACCCCGACCAGGGAATCATTCCCGAGCCCGGCCTCCCGATCCAGCTGATCCGGGAGCAGGAAGGGCTCGTCTTCCTGGACAAACCGGCCGGCATCGCCGTGCACCCGCTGGACTTCGACGAGACCGGGACCCTGGCCAACGCGATGCTGGGTCGCAATCCGGAACTCCGCGAGATCGGCGAGGGCGGCCTGCTGCCGGGAGTCGTGCACCGCCTCGACATCGGGACCTCAGGGGTGCTCTGCTTCGCGGTGCGCGAGGCGGCCTGGCGCCGGGCGCGGGAAGCTTTCGAGGCGCGCCGCGTCGAAAAGACCTACCGGGCGCGCATTCACGGACTGCTAGAGGACGAGCGGGAGGTCGAACTCCGGCTCGAGAGCCGCGGGCGTCGGGTGCGCGTGGTCCCGCGAGGCGGAAGGCGCTCGGTCACGCGAATCCGCCCGCTCCGAAGCGCGCAGACGGAAAGCCTCGTCGAGGTTCGGCCCGTGACCGGCCTGCGCCATCAGATCCGCGCCACGCTGGCCTGGCTGGGCCACCCGGTGGTCGGCGACGGGCTCTACGGGTCGAACCGGAGCCTTGATCGCCACCTGCTCCACGCGACCCGCCTCCGAATCGGCAACGCCGAGGCGAGTTCCGCCGCGCCCCGGGATTTTGAACTCTGAGCGAATCGGAGGTCTCCGGCAGCGCCGCCGGAATCCTCCGCGTCAGGCGTCCTGGGCCTTGAGGGTCTTGCGGTTGTTCGCGAGCGCGCGCTCCTCGGCCGCCGCGATCAGCGCCCGCACCCGGGCCTCGAGCGCATTGTAGAAATCCCCGCCCACGTTGCACTGGTTCACGGCAGCCTTGACGCGTGACTTGGAAATGATCATGTCTGACGAGCCGGTGGTCCCCTGAGCCATGAGTCTTCTCCTCTCTGCTGGCGCGCGGATCATAGGCAGACCAGCGGCCACGTCAATCCACCCGCGACCCCGGGGTACCGCCCGGGACCCGCAGCTCACGACCGGGTCGCCTCTGAGGAGGGCCCGCCGTCCCGTGCGCTACTCTCGCCGGATGCGGCTCGAGGCACGGATCTGTCTGCACCTGCTGGCCGTGGTCGCGCTCCTGCCGGCGGCCTCCGCGCGCGACCGCGGCGCGGACGGGGAGTTCAGCGAGCGGCAGTCGATCCACTTCCGGCTCCACCAGGACGTGGACATCGACAGCTACTCGGGGGTCGGGGGCTCGCGCCAGTTCGAGGTCTCGGTGCTCGAGATCCTCGAAAACGCCTACAGCAACGTGGGTCGGAAGATCGGTCTGCGCCCGCGCACACGCATCGAGGTCTGGGTGTATGACCCGGCCGTCTTCGGCGAGCGATTCAACGGGATCTTTCGCTTCCAGGCCGCGGGGTTCTTCAACGGCGCCATCCACGTGAGAGGCGGAAGCCGGGTCGACGCGCAACTCGTCCGGACGCTCCACCACGAGTACGTCCACGCCGCTTTCGAAGCGAAAAATCCCTCCTTCGTGGTCCCGGCCTTCGCGAACGAGGGCATCGCCGAGTGGTTCGAGAACCTCGCGATCGGAAAGCAGGGCCTCTCACTCGGGGAGCGGCGCGTGCTCGAGACGATCTCCGCACGGGGCGAACTCTTGCCGCTCGGAAGGCTGAGGAGCAGCGGCTTTGCAGACGTCGCGGCTGACGATGCCGGACTCGCCTACCTGCAGTCCTACGCAACCATCGAGCACCTGGTGCGAACGCGCGGCGAGCGCTCCCTACGGACCTTCGTCGACGAGATCTTCCGCTCCCGAAACCTGGCTCGCGCGCTCGAGCGCGCTTTCGGAGTCGAGGAGCACGAACTCGAGGCCGAGTTGCGAAGCGCGCTTCGCTGAACCGCTTCTGCGAGGTCCCGGGATCGCGCGCACCCGCACGCAGAGCCCGTCGCGCGTCAGCCGTCTAGAAGAGGGTGTATACGAAGACCCCGACCGAGGTTTGTCCGACGGCGAGTAGCAAGCCGAAAAGGAACAGCACGCACAGCATCGGCAGCAACCAGAACTTCTTCCGGTAGCGCATGAATTCCCAAAGGTCACGGAAGATCCGGAAGCGGCTCATGCTGGCTCTCCCAAAGCCCCCAGGCCCCGGCGCTAGACCTGGCGGCGATACGACTCGCGATCGCCGGATCCGACACGGTCCACCCAGTAAGTGCTCCGCCGACGCGCGCCCCGCGGCCCGCGGAGTTGCAACGGGTCACCGACGAGGCGCCGGACCAGGCCGGTCGGGAGCAGTATTCCGAAGTAGACGGCCCCCAGCAACAGACGCGTATTGAACCAGGAGAGGGGGGCGACGACGCGCATCCAGGCCAGATGGAGAGGCCGGAGCAGCGCCGGGGCGAGAACGCCAAGCAACACGAGCAGCCCGCCCCCGCCACCGAGGACTGGGGGCAGCAACGCGTCGCCCGCCAGGTAGCGCCACACCCCGATGGCGGTCAGGATCGTACCGACCCCGATTCCGAAGACCCTGAGTTCGCGCCGGGTCGCCATCAGTCGAGCGCGAGTGGGCCCGCGACGAGTTCTTCCTGGGGCTCGGGCTGAGTGCGCTTGTCGAGCAGAAAGGGACCCAACGCCAGATAGTCCATGTCGGTGCGCAGAAAACAGCGCCAGGCATCCTCTGGCGTACACACGATCGGCTCACCCCGAACGTTGAACGAAGTATTGACGAGAACCGGGCAACCCGTGCGCCGTTCGAAGGCACGGAGCAACGCGTGAAACAGCGGCTGGCTCTCGTGGTCGACGGTCTGGATCCGGGCCGAGTAATCGACGTGGGTCACGGCCGGAACGTCGGAGCGCGGGATCCGGAGCCGGTCGAGGCCCTGGAGTTCGCGTGCGTCCGCAGGGATGGGCACGCGTCGCGACGCCTGCAGGTCCGCCACGAGCAGCATGTAGGGCGAATCCCGTTGAAGCTCGAAGTAATCGGCCACGCGTTCCCGCAGGACCGCCGGAGCGAAGGGCCGAAACGACTCGCGGAACTTGATCTTCAGATTGAGGGTCCGCTGCATCGCCTCGTTGCGTGGATCTCCCAGGATGCTGCGGCTCCCGAGTGCCCGGGGACCGAATTCCATGCGCCCCTGAAACCAGCCGACCACGTTGCCGCGCGCGAGGAGTTCCGCGGTCTCTTCGACCAGCCTCTGTTCGCCGAGGCGGCGCGCGT
Organism: Myxococcales bacterium; assembly: GCA_013215565.1. Classification (GTDB taxonomy): domain Bacteria; phylum Myxococcota_A; class UBA9160; order SZUA-336; family SZUA-336; genus JABSQV01. The sequence continues at coordinate 166,775 of JABSQV010000004.1, forward strand.
TGGCTCCCTTCTCCCGCAGCAGTTTCTCGATCTCGTCCTCGCCATAGGCGGGACCGAGCAGGCTCGCCGACATCCGGTCCCCGCGACCGACGGTCCGGGAATTCCCCTCGATCCGGTGCCAGAGCAGCAGCGCGACACCGAGGGCCCCCCCGGCATCGCCGGCTGCGGGCTGGATCCAGAGTTCATCGAAGGGACCCTCGCGAAGCAACCGGCCGTTGGCCACGCAGTTGAGGGCGACACCGCCTGCGAGCGCAAGGTTTCGCATCCCGGTCTCGCGATGCACGTAGCGGGCCTGACGGAGCAGGACCTCTTCGACGACGACTTGAATCGACCGCGCGATGTCCATCTCGCGTTGCGTGATCGGACTCTCGGGCTCTCGCGCCGGACCCCCGAAAAGGTCGTCGAACTTCTCCGAGGTCATGCGGTCGCCCGCCAGAAAATCGAAGTAGCTGAGATCGAGAAGAAAGGAGCCGTCGGCTGCGATCTCGATTAGGTTGTCGAAGATCCTGTCCGCGTACCGAGGCTCCCCGTACGGAGCGAGGCCCATCACCTTGTACTCGCCAAAATTCACGCGGAATCCCGTGAAATAGGTGAAGGCGGAATACAGCAACCCCAGCGAGTGAGGGAAACGGATTTCCTGCTTGAGGTCGAGTTCGTTCCCGCGGCCAATGCCCCAGCTCGCAGTCGTCCACTCTCCCACACCATCCAGTGTCAGGATCGCAGCTTCGTCGAACGGGGAGGGATAGAAGGCGGACGCAGCGTGGGACTCGTGGTGCTCGGCGAAGAGCACCTCGCCTGCGTAGCCGAGCGTTTTCTGGATCTGATGCGGAACGAACCACTTCTCGCGCAGCCAGAGCGGCATGGCGCGCACGAAGTTCGAGAAACCGCGCGGCGCCACCTGCATGTGGGTTTCCAGGATTCGCTCGAACTTGAGGCCGGGTTTGTCGTAGAAGCCGACGAGATCGAGATCGGCACTCGTGATCCCGGCTTCCCGCAGACAGTACTCGGCCGCCGCTACCGGAAACGCAGGGTCGGCCTTGCGGCGCGAAAAGCGCTCTTCCTGCGCAGCCGCGACGACCTCGCCGTCTCGGACCAGACAGGCGGCGCTGTCGTGGTAGTAGGCCGAGATCCCCAGGATGTTCAAGTGAGCGCCCCCTTGCGTTGATTCTAGGTTATCCCGCGAGCCCTCGACCCCGGGCCGCGTCTCCCCGAAGCGACCCGGTCATGCGTCTCTCCGATTCGGCGTCGCAGACGGAGCAACCGGCGCGCGCGTACACGCGCTACCATGCCACCGGGAGACGCCGGCGCGGGAGGCCCAAATGACACAGCCCCTGACACGGCGCGCCTTCGTCGAGTGGCACGAACTGCCGGGACTCCTGGCCGGCTCGGTCTCGGGCCATGCGCCCCGGCTACGGCGGATCGTGGGCGCGCGAAGGGCAGGCCGCTACGGCGTGCTGCTGGCTTTCTCCTCGGGCGCGCTCGCGTTCGGGCCCCGGGAGCTTCCCGCGGCCCTGCTCGGCCACCTGCTTCTCTGCGGCCTCGGGCTCGCGCTCGGCAACCGCGCGGCCCGGCTCCGGCCGCGCGCGTACCTCAGGCTCTCGGCCTGGCCCGTGACGCTTCCGCTGCTGCTGGCGGCGGTGCTGCGGCTCGTGCCGGGTACCGGCTCGGAGCTCGCCTGGGTCGCGCTGATCGCCGGCCACGCGCTGCTCTGGCGCGGACTCCGCTCCGGTCTGCACGGGCCACCCCGGTCCTAGACCGAGATCGCGGACCGGCGGCCGGCTCGACCGCACGCCGCTTGAGCGACGACGAAGATGCGCCTAAGGTGCGGATGCCGTGCACGAGAATCTGGTCCACCCCGAAGACGCTTTCCTGCTCGTGATCGACGTCCAGGAGCGGTACCGGACCGTGCTCGAAGACTGGGACGGAGTGGCCGCGCGGGTGCGAATTCTGATCCAGGGCGCCCGCTTGCTCGAGCTTCCGATCGCGTACACCGAGCAGTACCCGAAGGGGCTCGGCTCGACCGGACCCGAGATTCTGGAGACCCTCGAGGACGCGCCCCGCTTCGAGAAACGGACCATCTCGGCGCTCGGCGCTCCGGCGCTCTCGGCGTACCTCGAGCAGCTCGGACGGCGTGAGGGAATCGTATGTGGACTCGAGACCCACGCTTGCATCAATCAGACCGTGCACTCCCTGCTCGCAAACGGCTATCGCGTCCATCTGCCATTCGACGCGCTCGCATCGCGGCACGCAGTCGATCACGAACAGGGCTACCGCAAGATGCTCGCCTCGGGTGCGATCGGCGGCAGCGTCGAAACCATCCTGCTCGAGTGTCTGCAAAGCGCCGATCATCCGGCTTTCAAGTCGGTACAGGAGTTGCTCAAGTAGCCGCGTGACGCGGGCCCGCACCGGGGGACTTCACGAGATCGCGTGCGAGGTCGCAGGCTGCAAGAGCTGCCCGCGGCTCGGCCGCTACCTTGAAGAGCTGCGCGCGCGTTTCCCGGACTACCACAACGCTCCCGTCGGCGGCTTCGGAGATCCCGGGGCCTGGCTCGTCGTCGTGGGCCTCGCTCCGGGGCTGCACGGCGCCAACCGCTCGGGACGCCCGTTCTTCATGGACGCCTCCGGCGAATGGCTCTACGGCGCCCTGGAACGAAACGGACTCTGGGACGGATCCGCGCTTGACGGCGTCTACATCGTAAACGCGGTCAAGTGCGTGCCGCCCCAGAACCGGCCGCAGGCAGACGAATTGGAGCGCTGCCGCACCTGGCTCGGACGCGAACTCGAAGCTCTGGAACACGCCGAGGTCGTACTCACGCTCGGCGCGCTGGCACACCACTCCGTGCTGAAACTCTGGGATCTCCGCCCACTCTCTCGATTTCCGTTTCGCCACGGCGCCGTCTACCGCCCCGAGGGCCGGCCGGCGCTGCTCGCGAGCTATCACCCTTCCCGGCAGAACACGAACACCGGCCGCCTGACCCGCCCCATGTGGCGTCGCATCTTCACCCGCGCAGGAGAGTTCCGCGCGTAACGCGCGAAGCCCGCGCGCGGAGGAATCGGCAAGACCCGTCCAGTGACGGAACCCGCCCCTCCCCCGTTCGGGTCGAGACGTCCGCGACGGCTCAGCGTCCGAACAGTCGAAGCGCGAGGAGCAGCGCTCCGACGCGTGCGGAGAGACGTTCGACCCGCAGCGCCTCACGAATCCTGATCCGCTCGAGGGCGGACGCCGGGCGCGCAGAGTTCAGGATCGCGCGCACGGACTCGCGGGGCGCCGAGACCGCCAACTGCAGCGGGCCCAGCAGGCGCACGGCTCCCAGCCACTTTTCGCGCTCGGGGAGGCCCCGCCCGAAGCCCAGCGCGCTTCCGCCCACGAGCCGCTCGATCGAGCCGCTGCGGATTCGGACACAGAGGAGGCAGCCCGGACCCCTCGGACCCGCTTCGATCGCAAGCGCGTAGACCCCGGCCGGGAGCGCGCGCGCGACCCTGGACGCGAGTCCGAAGGGAAGCGCCCGCAATGCGGCGAGTGCCGCGATCCGGGCCGGATCGCCCTGAATCGCGCCGCTGGCCAAACCGGCCAGTGTCGAAGCGACCGGGGCCGCGCGGATGTAGACGATCCGAGCGGCTTCTCCCGCGAGCGCTCGCACCGCCCGCGGAGCCGCCTTCGCTTCGAGTCCCTCCACCACGCCGTGCCGCGTACTCACCGCGCGCGGTGCGCGGCCTCGCTCGAGCCTAACGGCGAAGCGTTCCTCGGCCGGGTCGCCCCGGCCGAAGAGCAGGTCCCGAAGTTCGCGGCCTTCTTCCCACGCGAGGTCGATCACAGCTGCACCAGTTCGCGCAGGAGCACCGAGCACCCGGCGATCTCGAGCGGTTCGCCGGCGCGCAGGTGCTCGCCGGCCCCACGGACCTCGCGAATCGCCTCCCCGGCGCCGAGCGCCACGGTCACCACCCGATCCTGCGGCGTCGGATTCGCCAGAAACATGAAGCGCCGCTCCGCGCCCACGAAGAACTCGGTCTCCACCGCGGGATCCGAGGCCAGGTAACTCGACCCGATTCCGGCGGCGTGCGCGAGCGCGGTCAGAATGCGGGTCAGCGACGCTTCATCGCATTCGGCAGCGCCCCAGGGAAGCCTGAATCCGAACTGCACGATTCTCCCGCGGCCGTACGCGTGCGCGGTCGCCAGCATCCCTGCCGCGTGTTCGAGCACCGGATCACCCGTCTCGAACAAATCCACCTCCTCGAGTACGAGTTCCCCAAAGCGCAGGCGCGCGGGGCCGCGCTTGCGCTCGGCGGGCCGGCCCGGTGCGGGCGGGAGCAAAAGCGGAGCCTCCATCCAGTCGGAAGACGGGAGCCGCGGCCCGATGATCAGGGTTCCTCCCTCGGCGACCCATTCGAAGAGCCGCTTCGCAAGTGGCCGGCTGATGTGCTCGAAGCACACCAGGGCCACCGCGCGTTCGGCCCGAAGCCGGTGCGCCGAAACCGAAGTGTCGGCCACGCTGAATGCAATCCCGGCCCGGCGCAGCCCGTCGAAGAGCGCCAGGAAGCTGGCGGCGTGATCACGCGAGGGCGTGTCGCGGAGATCGAGTTCCCGCGGCGCCAGGCGGATCAGGAGATCTTCGCGGGAGCCGAGACGGGCCGCGGGCGACGGTCCCGAGCAGGCTTCGCGGACCCGGCAGAGTTCCCGGTTTGCCAGCAGCAGCAGATCCGAGCGGCGCGTGAGCGCCGAGTGATCGATCGCGGCGAGCGACCGGAACAGCTCCCGCCATGCGGCGCCGGAACCACGCGCGGCACTCCCGAAGCGGTCGAGCGGGGCGCCGAACTCGGCAAAAGCCGACCTGGGAATCAGCGTGTCGAGGTCGAGCGCTCGCGTGCCGCTCATGGCGAGCACGGCGGCGGCCGTGGGTGGATCCAGGGACGCGGCCGGTTCGAGCAGCGTCTCCGAACTCGGGACGTTTGCAATTCCGGCGACCGAGCCCAGACCATCGGCACGCAGCCCCAGCAGGCGCAGATCCCGAAAGTCCATCGGAGCGTCGGGGAAGAGGAGCGTGACGGCATCGACACTAAACCGTGTCGCCTCCGCGTCGCCGCCCGAGGCGATGGGACTGTCCGGGATCGCGGCCAGGGTCGCGAGCGCCTCCCGCCCCGCAGTGCGGGGCCGGAGCTCGAGTTGCGCCTCGATCGCGGCGCGTTGGGCGGCTTCACCGGCCTCGATCCAGGCACACGAGCGCTCCAGGTCGCCAGCAGAAACCGGCCCCCCGGGCGGCGGCAACCCGACCGGCGTGGAGGCAGGCGGGTACTTGACCTTCACGAAGCGGGCGTACACCGAGAGCGATGCGTCGGAGCGATCCAGGAGCCCCGCTCCGAAGGGAGACGGCACGGGCCCGGGCCCGGCCGCGATCCAGACCGCGACCGGACCGTCGGGGTGAACGAATCGCTCGAGCCGCGACGCGACGAAACGCAGCCACGCCCGACCCTCGTGCAAGAGTTCTTCAGAGGCACACGAAGGCGGATGCGGACCCGTGGCCCCACGCGTCGCGAGTCGTTCGGGAATTCCGTCGCAGCCGGGCGCGCGCGGAATCCACGGGCCGGGCCGACACAGCACCCGAAGCCCGCGCGCGGCCGCCAGACCCAGCAGGCGCTCCACATCGAGCTCGGGGCGTCGCGCACCCCACTCGAAGACCCCGGGCGCGCGCTCGTGTAGGGCCCAGGGAAGATCGAGCCGGAGCGCGGGAATTCCGAGCGCGCACAGCCCGTCGACGGCCTCGGCCCAGCGCCCGGGCGCAAGCTCCCAGTAAGGGAAACCGGCGGAGTGAAGCGGAGTGACCACCCCCTCGAGTTCGAGGCCGTCTGATCGAATGCGGGCGCGGCCTTCGGGCGCCCGTCTCTGTTGGCGTCGGCCCCCCATGCGGGCCACGCTACCCGATCGAGCGCGGCGCGAGAAGCGGCTCGGCCGCGCGCGGGACTGCTAGGATCCCGTCGATGCTCGACCTCCGGATCGCGCGAACCGCTGCGGAGCCCGCGGCCGGCCTACCTCCGCAGCTCCGACGCTCCCGCGGATCGGAGTTCGAGCACCGCCTGTGCGGGCCCGGCCGCCGGAGCTCGTGCGCTGCCCCGGTCCCGGCAGCGTGAAGACGGAACTCCCCGATCTCCGCACCGAGATCCCAGGACCCCGCTCCCGGGCCCTCAGCGAACGACTGGCTCGCGTGGAGTGTCCGGAGGTCACCTTCCAGGGCGATTCCATGATTTTCTGGGAGCGCGGCGCTGCCTCCAACATCTTCGACGTCGATGGAAACCGCTACGTCGACCTGTTGGCGGGCTTTGGAGCAGCCTCGCTGGGCTACGCGCACCCGGAGTTGAGCGAGGCTGCGGCGCGCCAGGCGGAAACGCTCCAGCACGCCATGGGCGACGTCTATCCGGCCCGCGTCAAGCTGGAACTGCTCGAGGCCCTCGACCGGATCCTGCCCGGCGACCTCGGATACGCGATCCTGTCCCAGTCGGGCTCGGACGCAGTCGAATCTGCGATCAAGACGGCCCTGCGCGTGACGGGACGCGCCCGCATCGTCGCCTTCGAAGGCGGCTACCACGGTCTCGGCCTGGGCGCCCTCGACACGACGCACCGGGCCTTCTTCCGAGATCCGTTCGCGGCCCGACTCCCACGGACGACCCAGTTCGTCGCGTACGGCGACGCCGCCGCGGTGCGGCAAGCTCTCGCGGCCGGCGAGGTCGGCGCGATCCTGGTCGAGCCGATTCAGGGACGGGGCGGGATTCGGCCCGCCCCCGAGGGATTCCTCGCAGAGCTCCGCGCGCTTGCCGACGAGTACGGGGCCCTGCTGATCGCCGACGAGGTCTATACCGGGATGGGCCGGACCGGAGACTGGCTCGCCTGCAGTGCGCACGGCGTGCTCCCGGATCTGGTCGCGCTCGGAAAGGGACTCGGAGGGGGCTTTCCGATCTCGGCCCTGGCCGGCCGTGCGGAACTGATGAAGCAGTGGGGTGCCTCGAGCGGCGAAGCCCTGCACACCAGCACGCACCTCGGAAATCCTGTGATGTGCGCGGTGGCGCTGCGTACACTCGAGATCATCGAGCGCGACCAGCTGCTCGAGCGCGCGCGCGGACTCGGCTCGGAACTACGACAGCGGCTGGAGCACGCGTTCGGCCCGGAGTGCGTACGCGGCAGCGGCCTGATGCTGGGCGCGGAACTTCCCGATGCCGCACGCGCCGAACGTGTCGTGACGGAGGCCCTGCGCGAGGGCTGGATCGTGCTCTGCGAGGGCGAGCGTGGGTGTGTGCTCGCGCTGACGCCTCCGCTGGTGATTGCCGAGAAGGTGCTCTGGAGCGGCGTGGACACCCTCGCGCGAATTGCCCGGACATGAGCCGCGCGGAGCTCGACCGGCGAGTGCTCGAGTGGATTGGCGAAGGCGCAGCGGCGCCCGCGGACGACGAGCGCTTCGACCGGCTGGCGCGGGATCTCTTTGCCTACCAGTATGCTCACAACCCCCCCTACCGAAGACTCTGCGAGCTGGCGGGGCGAGGGCCCGAGCAGGTCTCGCACTGGAGCGAGATCCCGGCAGCCTCGACCGGGGCCTTCAAGGAGGCCCGCCTCGCGACCTTCCCCCCGGAGCGCGAAGTTCGCGCGTTTCGTACCAGCGGAAGCACCACCCGGCGCCGGGGCGTGTCCAGCCTCGACACCCTCGACCTGTACGAAGCCTCAGCGCTCGCGTCGTTCCGCGCCTTCGTCTGTCCGGATCTCGAGCGTACCCGCTTCGCGGTGCTCGCACCCGATGCCACAGCTGCGCCCGACTCCTCCCTCTCGCACCTGTTCGAGGTCGCGGTGCGCGAGTTCGGGAACCCCCGAAGCCGCTTCTTCGTGGGTGCGCAAGACTGGAACCCCAACGCCTTGATCCGCGACCTCGAGCAAACCCGCGAACCCGTCGCCATCATCGGTACGGCGTTCGCGTTCGTTCACCTCGTCGACCGGGTCGAGCAGCGCGGCGTAGCGCTGCGGCTCCCGGCCGGAAGCCGGGTAATGGAAACGGGCGGGTTCAAGGGCCGTTCGCGAGAACTCACACGCGACGAGTTGCACGGCGCGATTTCGCGGAGGCTCGGGATCGGACCCGAGCGCATCGTGAACCAGTACGGAATGTGCGAACTCGCAAGCCAGTATTACGAACCTACGCTTCGCACAGGCGCGCCGACGCGCTCGAAGCAGGCCCCGCCGTGGCTCAGAACACGCGTGGTCGATCCCGAAACCCTCGAGGCGCTGCCCGCCGGCGTTTCGGGAATGCTCGTGCACTACGATCTAGCGAATACCGGCTCGGTCCTGGCGGTCCAGACCTCGGACAGGGGTCGGCTCGGCCCGGAGGGACTCGAGGTGCTCGGGCGGCTGGAGGGTGCCGAGGCCCGGGGCTGCTCGATCGCGGCCGACGCGCTGCTCGCAGGAGCGGACCCGGGTGCCTGAGCTGGCACGGCTGCGCACCGCTCGCGCAAAGCTCTGGGAGCATCCCGCGGCCGAAGCTCGCGTGATCGCGGCACTCGATCGCACGCTCGAGCTCTGGGCCGCACCGGACTCCGAGTGGCGCGCCCGGCTTGGAGAGCAGCAGACGCTCTACTCCGCAGCCGTCCTCGAACTCGGGCTGGTTCGAGCCGTCGAGCACTGGACGGCTGAGCGGATGCGCGAACTTCGGGCGCGCGAGCTTCCCCCGGACGCACACCTGCCCGCGGTCACGGCGCTCTGGCTCGCAGGCTCGATTCCGCCGGCGATGTTCCAGGCGATGCTGCTCCCGCTTCTCGCCGGCTCGGCGCTGCTCGTCAAGCCGCCCTCGAGCGACCCCCACAGTCCGGAACTCTTCGCCGCATCCATCCGGGCGGTCGATCCCGGCGTCGCAGACTGCATCGCGATCACGCACGAGCACGAGGCGTTCCGGAACGCCGACGCCCTGATCGCGTACGGCCGCGACGAGACCCTGTCGGCGCTGCGCGGCAACTTCCCGGACGACCGGCCGTTCGTCGGACACGGGCATAAGCTCTCGGTCGCCGCGGTGGGCCGCGATGCGGAACTCGAGGCAGCCGCATCGGCGGTCGCGCTCGACGCGGCGCTCTGGGACGGACGCGGCTGCCTCTCTCCCGCCTGGGTGTGGATCGAGGACCGGCAGCGCCCGCGCACCGAGCGTTTCTGCAGCGCGCTGGCCCGCGCACTCGCGCGCCTCGCCCGAGAACTCCCGCGCGGAACGCTCAGCGCGGCCGAGCAGGCCTGGGTACGCGACAGCCGCGCCCGGATGGCGGTACGAGACGGGAGCCGGGTCTGGACTTCGGAGTCCGGCGGCCGCGCCGATACCGCGTGGACGATCGCCCTCGAAGCCCGGACGAATTTCGCGCTGCCTGGCATGCTGCGCACGCTCTCCGTGGTCCCGGTTCCCGATGCGGCCGGCGTGCTGGAACGGTGCTCGGCCCTGGCGCCTCACCTATCTTGCATCGGTCACTGCGGCTGGGGAACACGTACGGAATTACTGGAGGAGGCGGTGCAGAAGGGAATGGGCTCGCGGCTCTGTCCTTCCGGAACGATGCAACTCCCGTCGCTCGACTGGAAGCACGACGGCCATGCCGCGCTCGCTTCGCTGCGGCTCCCGACCCGGTCCCGGCAGGCGGAGCTTTCATGAGCCCCGATCCGCTTCCGGAGCGCGCGCGGCTGACCCACATCGCGGTTCGCACGCACGACATTGAGGCCTCGATCGACTTCTATCGCCGCTACGCGGGCTTCTCGATCGTCCACGAGCGTACGGACGACGGGATCCGGGTAGCCTGGCTGGCCTTCACGAAGGAGGATCCGGACTTCGTGATCGTGCTGCTCGCAATGCCGCACGAGCAGGTTCGGGAACCCGCCGCCACCGACCACTACGGATTCGATTGCGATTCCCGCGCGGACGTGGATCGGATCGCCGAACTCGCGCAGCAGGCAGGATGCCTGAAGTACGGCCCGGTCGATGCGGGCCCGATCGTGGGGTACATCGTGATGCTGCGCGACCCGAGCGGAAACACCTGCGAGTTCTCCCACGGCCAATCGATTCAGGGCCGGGAGCGTCGGGAGCCCGGCGGTTCCGCTGCCTGAGTCTTCCGGGCGACGGTCCGTCAGGCGCCGCCCTGCATCGGCCAGATCGAACCCATCACCCAGGCCGTACAGGCGGATTGGGCAAGCGCGGCAAGCGCCGGATTCGGCGTCGTGCGCGAGATGCGGGCAGCCAGAACTTCGACGATCGCGAACAGCAGCGCGAGGCCCGGTAACGCGAGCAAAACGACGAAGGGCAGCAGGCCCAGCATTGCTCCGCCCGCGATCGCGGCCAGCGTCAACGCCTTCCCCGCGATGGGAAGCCAGACGCCCGCCCAGCCTGGCCCCCGCAACAGCCACTCGGTCGCCGCGAACCAGGGCAGGAAGCAGAGCAGAAGCGCGGGCCAGAGCCAGAACCGGTGTGCCGGAAGAAACAGGTCGAGCCGCGGCAGCATGACGCTGCCCAGCGCGAGGTAGACGAACCCGAAAAAGATCGCGGCCGCGGCCAGAACCCTTGGGTCGAGCAGACCAAAGCGCGGCAGAGATGCACGGACTGCACCCCAGACCAACAGACCGACGCCGATTACGAACAGGAGACCCGCGATCTCCCGCGCTGCCACGATCGGCAGGAACGTGAAGGGGCCGACCCCGCTGTACGCATCCACGGCCGAGAGGGCGAGCATGCCGACCACGAGCGAGACGACCAGCCGTCCCAGGCGCGCGAACGGAGCCTCGAGCGGCGGGAGCGGCTCGACCGGCACCCAGCGCCGGGTCACCAGCGGAAGCCCCCAGAGCAGCACCATGAAGGCCACCCCGCCGAGCGTGCTCGCCCCGAGCGCCGAGCCCGAGGCTTCGGTCCGGATGCCGGGGCCCAGGCTCTGCTCGAGCCAGCGGACGATCCGCTCCGCGGCCTCGTCTGAATACAGGATCGAGACGTGGCTCTCGTCCGGGACCTCGGTCAGGCGCACACCGCTTCCGCGCTCCGGCTCGCCGTAGGTCCGGTCCAGCACTAACCGCGCGAGGCCCGCGACCTCGGCACCGGTGTCGCGGATCGCCGCGCGCATGGGCGCCGGATCGCCGTCGGCCCAGATCAGGAGCAGGTTCGGGGGAGGGTAGGGACCGTCGCTTCCCCACCCGCCCGAAATTCCGATCACGGCCGCGAGGCCCGGGTCCCAGCTCCCGTAGGCGAGCGCGGCCCCGCCCCCCATCGAATGGCCGGCCACCGCGATCCGCTCCGGGTCGAAGCCCGGATGTCCGCGCGCATAGCGCACGACGCGCTCGAAGTCTTCCGTGAGTCCGCCGCGAGGATCGGAGCCGGGCAGGTCGAAGCCGGCGCGATTCTGACCGTGACCGCGAAAGTCGAAGAGCACCACCCCGTAGCCCGCGCCAACGAGGGTCCGGGCCAGCGCCTTCATCATGCCCTTGCTCGCCCCGAAACCGTGCGCCAGGACCACCGCTGGAACCGGGTCTCCGTAGGGCGCAGTGGCATCGCCGAAACAGGGTCGCGCGGGACCCGGCTGGTACACGACGGCCGGGATGCCGCCCTCGAGCGAGACCGCGCAGTGTGTCAGCTCCCGGCTGCTGCGCTGAATCGTGATGAAGCAGGCGATCAGTACGATCGCGGCAACCACGTAGACGACCCTGCCCGTCACGGGCTGCATGCTAGCATGCGCGCGTGAAGCGTTCGGATGTCGACACACCCGCGCTGATACTCGATCTCGATCGTGTCGAGAGAAACATCGAAACGCTTGCCCTCTTCTTCTCGAGTCGGACGGCCAACCTGCGCCCCCACTTCAAGACGCCCAAGTGCCCGGAGGTCGCGCGGCGCCAACTCGCTGCCGGTGCCATCGGGATCACCTGCGCCAAACTCGGAGAAGCCGAGGTGCTGGCGCACTCGGGCATCGAAACCTCGATTCTGCTTGCGAATCAGGTCGTCGGACGCGCGAAGGTGCAGCGTCTCGTGGAACTCGCCGGGTCGGTCCCGGAACTGATCGTGGCCGTCGACCACCCCAACCAGGTCCGGGCCATTGATGCGGAACTTTCCGGGACGAAGCAGAGCGTCGGTGCCCTGGTGGAAGTTGACATCGGAATGCACCGCTGCGGAACCCGGGACGAAGCCGCGACCGTGGAGCTGGCCGCCGCGGTCGACAAGAGCCGCCTTTCCTACCGCGGGATCATGGGCTACGAGGGCCACGCGGTCCTGGTCGTGGATCCGGAGGAACGCCGGGCGCTGACGGTCCAGGCCCTGAGCGAACTCGACCGGCACCGAAGCGCGCTCGCTCGCGCCGGACTCGAGCCGGAGATCGTAAGTGCGGGCGGCACCGGGACCTACGACATCACGGGCGCGGCACCCTTCGTGACGGAGCTGCAAGCGGGAAGCTACGTGTTCATGGACGGGGCCTACCGGAAAGTGCGAAGCGAGTTCGAGCCCGCGCTCACCGTCGCAACCACGGTCGTGCACGCGCGCGGACGGCTCCTCATCACCGACTGCGGCATGAAGGCCTTGAGTCACGAGTTCGGGCTGCCCGAAGGGGCGGATCTCCCGCTCCGCTGCGTGGCTCTTTCCGAAGAGCACGGCCACGTCCTGATCGACGACGACGCGGAACTCACCCTCGGCCCCGGAGACCGGATCGAAATCCTGCCCAGCCATGGCGACACGACCATCAACCTGCACGAGGAGTACGCGGTCGTCCGCGGCGAAGAGGTCGTAGACAGGTGGCCCATCCCGGCGCGCGGGAAGTTCAAGTAGTGGCCGACGAAATTCTCGTCGTCGTGACTGGCGCGAACAGCGCCGTGGGCCGCGCGGTCGTGAAAGCGCCGGGACGGGAAATGCCCGTGAAGTATCGAATCGTTGCCGCGGTTCGTTCAGAGCGGGCGGCCGCCGCCGTTCCCCCGATCCCGGAGGGGCGCGGGCGAATCGTGCGCGTCGACTACGACGCGCCCGAGACGCTGCGCGATGCGCTGTTGGGGGCCTCGGCCATCCTGCATCTCCCGGGGCTCCTGGTCGAGCGCCCGAACGCGAGCTACGAGGACGCACACATCCGAACCACCGAGGTCGCAATCGACGCGGCCCGGCGTGCAGACGTGGCGAAGTTCGTCCTGATGAGCGCGGTGGGCGCGGACCCCGCCTCTGGGAATCGCTACTTCCGGACCAAAGGAAAGGCGGAAGAACTCGTCGCGAACTCCGGGCTGTCCTACACGATTCTGCGTCCACCGCTGATTCTGGGGCCGGGGACCGAAGGTTCCGCCGCCCTGCGGCGCTCGGGGCGCGGAGTTCTGGTTCCCCTGCTCCGTGGCGGACGGGTCCTGCACCAGCCCCTCGACGTCGACGACCTTGCGGCAGCGGCGCTGCGCGCCACACGCCCTGAACTCGCCCGGAACCGCTGCGTCGAGCTGGCCGGCCCCGAACGACTGAGCTACCGAGCCCTGGTGGAGCGCGGGGCCGAGCGCCGACTGCCGGTCCTTCCAATCCCGGTCGCGCCGCTGCGCGGGCTGCTCGCGCTCAGACAGCGATTCCTCGGACCCGGATTCTCCCCGGATGCGCTCGAGGTGCTGACCACGGACACGCGGGTCGACGCCGGGGCGGCCGCGACCGCGCTCGGAATCGAGTTGACTCCCCTCGACACCACGCTCGCAAAGACCCGGAGCCCCCAACATGAGTGACTCGTCTCCTGCAAGCACCCGCGGACCCGTTCCCCGAATCCTCCTGCGCGGGCTCACGTGGCTCCTGGCCGCCGGCTGTTTCTACCTCGCCTACCGGAAGATCGATGGCGCCGCGGCCGAAAACTCGCAGACCGCGGTCGAATACGTCGCGGTGTTCTTCTCGAATGCCGACTGGGCGCTCTGGCTCGGCATCATGATCCCCTACTCGCTGTTCTTCTTTCTGGTTGACTCCTACGCCATCTGCAGGGTCATCAACTGGTTCAACACCCGCGTGCGCTACCTGGACATTCTTCCGGTTCGGGCGAGTACCTACATCCTGGCCCTCGTGAACGAGCAGGTGGGCAAGGGGGCCATGGCCGTCTACCTCTACCGCCGCGACCGGGTTCCGGGTTGGGAAGTCGGATCGAGCATGCTGCTGATCGCGTTCGTCGAGATCTACCAGCTGCTCCTGTTCTCGTCGATCGGGACCGCCACACACTTCGAGATGGTGCGCTCCGCGTCGCAACTTCTGCCCTTGGCCACGATCCTGCCGGCCGTGTACGCCGCAGCCGGCCTCTACCTGGTCTTCCACCTGCTCTATTTCCAAGGCCGCCTCGCGCCCGGTCGTGGGCCCCGCGAGCGCACGATCCTGTACGCGTTTCGCCAGGCGCGGCTCTGGCAGTACCTGGTTCTGATCGCAATCAAGGGCGTCAACCTGATCGCCGCAGTGGCGGTCTATTCGGTCGCGCTTTCGCTCTTCCGGGTCGATGTCGCCTTCGGCGAATTGCTCGCCTTCCTGCCTGTGATCTTTCTGGCCGCCGCACTCCCGCTTCCATTCCACGCGGGCGCGCTCGCACTCTGGACGGTGCTGTTCCCGAAGTTTCCCGAGGTGGGCATCTTCAGCCTCGTCATGCACACCTTCTTCGTGCTCTTCAACGCCGCGATCGGTCTCGCCTTCCTGCCCCGGGCAAATCGCGAACTGTTCGGAGATACGAACGAAGCCGGTCCGCCAGTGACAAAGCCGTCGTAGCGATCAGGATCCAGGCCAGCCAGCGCACGGGTCCCGCGAGAAAGCCGAGGCCGAGCCGGGCGAGGATGTCTCCGCAGACCGGGAAGAAGTAGAGAATCCCGTTCCACTTCCCGAGCCTCGACATGCGCAGCTGGCGCTCGCGTCGGACGACACCCGAGTCGACCACGTACTGCAGGAACGCGACGCAGATCAGGATCGGCAGCAACAGCGGAAGCGCCCCGCGCAGGGACGCTGCAAACAGGGCACCGCTCACGGTCGCGAAGTCGGCACCGTGATCGAGCAGGCGGCCGCGCGCGCTCTCGGTGCCGAGCCAGCGCGCAATGCGACCGTCGGCCAGGTCGCTCAGGATCGCGAGCGTGATCAGGAACGCGGCCAGGATCGCCGCCTCGCGGCCCGGCCCCCACATCGCCCAGGCCAGCGGGAACGCCGCGATCAGCCGGAAGAGACTCAGCGCATCAGCGAGCACGGGCGGGATCCACGCAGCGGCTTGGAGACCCGCGAAGCTTCTCGACCCGCCGGCAGCTGCAGAAAGACAAGCCCCGGGTCAGGTCCCGCGCTGGATCTGGCGTGCGATCGTCAGCAGTTGCATGTTGGCGGTCCCCTCGTACACGCGGGCCGGCTTGGCATCGCGATAACGCTTCTCGACCGGATATTCAGTCGTGATGCCGACGCCTCCGAAGAGTTCGATCGCCATCGAGGAGACGCGCTCCGCCGTGTCGCACACGACGAGCTTCGTCATGGCGGCTTCCTTGAGGAATGGGCGCTTCGCGTCCCGCAGGCGGGCCGTGTTGTAGACCAGAAGACGCGCAACCTCGAGATCCGTCGCCATCCGGGCCAGCTCGAACTGCACCGCCTGAAAGGACCCGATCTTCTGGCCGAACTGCTCACGCTCTCCGGTGTAGGCGAGGGCCGCGTCGAAAGAGCCCCGAGCGAGTCCCAGCATCTGTGCGCCAATGCCGATCCGACCTTCGTTGAGCGTCTCGATCGCGACCTTGTATCCCTGGCCAATCTCGCCGAGCACGTTCTTGCGCGGGACCGGAACCCCGTCCAGGATCAGCTCGCAGGTCGAGCTCGCGCGCTGACCCAGTTTGTCTTCCTTCTTGCCGACCTGGAAGCCCGCGAAGTCGCGCTCGACGACGAAGCAGGTGATGCCCCGGTGACCGGCGGAGGGATCGACGCTCGCGAAGATCACGAAGATCTCAGACTCCGCCGCATTCGTGATCCAGAGCTTGCGGCCCGTCAGCCGGAAATCGTCGCCATCCGCAACGGCCCGTGTCTCGAGCGCGAAGGCATCGCTCCCCGAGGCGGCTTCCGAAAGTGCGTAGGAGCCGATGCTTCCCGACGCGAGCTTTGTCAGGAACTCCTCCTGCTGCGCCTCGGTTCCCCACTCCGAAATCGCGCCCGCCACGATCGTGTTCTGGACGTCCACCATCGCACCCACGCTGGCGTCGGCGCGTGAGACCTCCTCGATGGCCAGGCAGGCGAGAAAGAGCGAACCGCCCGCCCCCCCGAAACGCTCCGGGATTTCGACGCTCATCACCCCGATCTCGAACAGTTTCGCGATCAACTCGGGCTCGATGGCTCCCTTCCGGTCCCGTTCGATCGCGCCGGGCGCGACCTCCCGGTCGGAGAAGTCGCGCACGGTTTCGCGAAACAGTTCCTCCTCGTCGGAGAGCACCGTGACAGCCTGTCTCATCTCTGGACCCTCCGCCTCACTTCCTCAACCGCATCTTCGAGCGGAATCTCGCTTCCGGCGGCCGTCTGTCGTTCCTGCAACTCGACCTTTCCCTTCGCGAGCGAGCGCGGTCCGACAGTGAGCCGCAACGGCACGCCGATCAGATCGGCATCCTTGAACTTGACCCCGGGCCGCTCGTCGCGGTCGTCGAGCAGAACCTCGAGACCGGCCTCGCGGAGCGAGGCGTAGAGTTCCTCGGCCGCCCGCTCCTGCGCCTCGTCCTTGGTCCGAACCGGCGTCACGATCACGTCGAAGGGCGAGACCGAAGCCGGCCACACCAGGCCGAGTTCGTCGTGACAGGCCTCGGCGACGGCCGATACCAGCCGGGTGATCCCGATGCCATAGGAGCCCATCACGATCGGGACTTCCTTGCCCTCGCGGCCGAGTACCGTAGCCCCCATCGATTCCGAGTAGAACAGGCCGAGCTTGAAGATGTGGGCCACCTCGATCGCCCTTCGCACTTCGAGCGGCTTGCCGCACTCGGCGCAGGGCTCGCCCTCGCGGACGGTTCGCAGATCGGCCCAGCGAATTTCGGGGACGTCACGTTCCACGTCGACCGAGCGCAGATGGAAGCCGTCCTCGTTCGCACCGGTCGTCATGCCGCTTCGCCCGCGCAGCGCCTGGTCTACGTACACGGGCAGGTCCGTCACGCCGACCGCTCCGAGGCTTCCGGCAGACGCTCCGAGCGCAGCCCGGATTTCCTCGTCGCTGGCGGGGCGGAGTTGTGTGTCCCCGGTCGCGTCGATCGCCTTGACTTCGTTCAGTTCGTCATCGCCGCGTACGAGCAGGAGCAAGGGTCCCTCGCTCGTACAGTAGACGAGGCTCTTGATCTGCTTCGCGGCGGGCGCGCCTCCCGGGAACTGCTCGAGCGCTTCGATCGTTCGGATTCCGGGTGTCGGGAACCGTTCCGGCGCGCCGGCAGACCCGGGTTCCTCGACGGGCACCAGGGCCGAGTTCGCCTTCTCGAGATTCGCCGCGTAGTCGCAGCCGCGGCACGTGACCACCCAGTCTTCACCCGCGTCGGAATACGAGATGAACTCGCAGGATTCGCTGCCCCCCATCGCACCCGAGGAGGCCTCGACCCGGAACGCAGCGATGCCAACCCGTTCGAAAATCTTCTCGTAAGCCGCAGCGTGGATCTCGAAGGAACGCTCCAGACCCTCCCAGTCCAGATCGAACGAGTAAGAGTCCTTCATTTGGAACTCGCGTCCGCGCAGCAAGCCCGCCTTCGGACGCAACTCATCCCGGAACTTGGTCTGGATCTGGTACCAGATCTGGGGCAGGTCCCGGTAGCTCCGGATCTCGTCGCGCGCGATCGCGGTGAACACCTCTTCGTGCGTCATCGCCAGACACATCTCGCTGCGCTTGCGATCGCGGAGCCGGAAGAGCGTCTCGTCGATCTTGTCCCAGCGACCGCTCTGCTTCCAGAGTTCGGCGGGATGGAGCGTTGGAAGGAAGAACTCCTGCGCCCCGATCGCGCGCATCTCCTCGTGCACGATCCGCTCGATGCGCCGCACCACGCGCACGCCGAGCGGGAGCAGCGACCAGAGTCCGGCACCGACCTGGCGCATGAAGCCCCCGCGCAGGAGCAGCTTGTGGCTCACCGCATCGGAGTCGGCCGGATCATCTCGCAACGTGGGTATGAAGGCCCGGGACCAGCGCACGAGAGTCGAGTCTACCGGGAGACGCGGCGGCCTCCAGGGGCGCCCCCGGAGGCCCGCGGGTCGGGGTGTGGGGTTTCGGGGTCACCGGGCGCCTCGACCGGCCCGACCCGGGCGGATCCTGGACGAGTGGACCGGACCTTCCGGCTCGTTAGAATGGCAGCCGCGTCACGGGCCGGAGCCCCTTCGGGCCGCGCCGGCCGAAACGGCCTCCCCGCCGCGTGCGCTCCCGCAGAGCACTTTCCCGAGCAATCGTCAGGTGGAGTTCGATGGCCGACTATCCGCTCATCCGCAATCCCGAGGAGCTGGAGGCACTCGCAGACGATCTCCGGCACGAGCGGCAGATCGCGGTCGACACCGAGGCCGACAGCCTCTTCCACTACTTCGACAAGCTCTGCCTGCTCCAGATCTCGGCGGGCTGCGGCACCTTCCTGATCGATCCGCTCGCGCTGCCGGAGGGCGGACTGGCCCCGCTCGAACCGATCCTGAGTTCGTCGCGGATTCGCAAGATCTTTCACGCGGCTGACTACGACCTGTACGTGCTGCAGCGCTACGGCGGGATCAAGCTCCGAAACGTCTTCGACACCATGGTCTCGGCGCAGTTCCTCGGCTACCCGGCGGTCGGACTGGCGGCGCTGGTGGAGCGCCACTTCGGAGTCCAGCTGGCGAAGGAACACCAGCGCACCGACTGGTCGCGCCGACCGCTCAAACCGGCGCAGGTGGACTACGCCGGCTCGGACGTGCTCTACCTGATCGAACTTTCGCAGCGGCTCGAGCAGGAGCTTCGGGACAAGAAGCGGCTTTCGTGGGCGCGCGAAGAGTTCGTGTCCCTCGAGGAGCGAGTCTGGCCCGAGCGCGAGTTCAACCGCACGGGCTACCTGCGAATCAAGGGGGTGTCCAAACTCACTCCGCGCGGGCTGGCGGTGCTCCGCGAACTCTTCCTGATGCGAGACAAGCGGGCCCGGGCCCTCGACCGGCCCGCATTCCGGGTACTCGGGAACGGAACCCTGCTCGACCTGGCGCAGCGCCCGCCCAAGAGCGGGCGTGCCCTGACGGGCCGGAAGGGCATCACGAACCTGGTGGTCCGGAGACTCGGCACCCCGATTCTGGAAGCCGTGGCGCGGGGACTCGAGGGCCCCGAGCATCCACCCCCCGAGAAGAAGGCGAAGGGGACCGGGCGCAAGCGCCTCGACCGCGGCGGCGAACTGCGGCGCGAGGTGCTGAAGCGCTGGCGCGGGACGCGTGCCGGCGAACTCAAGCTGGACCCCGGGGTGTTCTGTCCCAACGCCGTCCTCGAAGAGATCGCGGCCGCCGACCCCAAGGAGCCGGCCGACCTCGAGGGCCTGAAGCTGAAGCGTTGGTGGATCCGGGCCTTCGGCCGCGAGGTCTTCCGGACGCTCAAGGCGAACGAGAAGCCGGAAGCCGAGCCGGCCAAGTCCGGGGCCCCGAAGGCGGGGCCCACGAACGGGCGTCCTCGTCGTTCGCGGGGCCGACGCCGCTCGCGTTCCTAGCGACCCGCCTCGCGGTCCGGGGCGCCGGGACTCTCCGCAAAGTCTGACGCCGTGCGGGACCGTGGGGTACCCTCGCGATCCCGAAGGAGGTATCGCCATTGTCCGCGGGAGTTCCTGCCGAGTTGCTTGCCGAGCGCCGCGCCGCATTCCAGGAGCGCATCGGAGAAGGCATCGCGATCGTCCCGGGCGCCCGGCTCCAGACCCGCTCCAACGACGTCGACTACCCCTTTCGTCAGAATTCCGACCTGCTCTACCTCTGCGCCTGGCCCCAGCCGGAGGCGATCGCGGTCTTCTCCAAGGACCGCTTCATTCTCTTCGTGCAGCCGCGCGACCCCGGCGCCGAGACCTGGACCGGCCGGCGTCCCGGCGTGGAGGGCGCGTGCGAGCGCTACGGCGCCGACGAGGCCCACCCAACCGCGGAGTTCCAGGAACGCCTTCCCGGGTTGCTGGGCGACGTCCCGCGGCTGTTTTACTCGCTCGGCGCCGAGCCCCGACTCGACCCGATCGTGCGCGAAGCGCTTCGCGAGGTCCGTCGGCACACCCGCGGCGGCGTGCGCGCACCGAACGAGATCGTCGATCCCTACGGGATCCTGCACGAGATGCGCCTCTACAAGGATCCGGCCGAACTCGCCCTGATGCGCCGCGCCGCCGAGATCTCGTACGAAGGGCATCACGAAGCCGCGCGCCTCTGCAGGAGCGGAAACACGGAATACGAGATCGAGGCGGTGCTCGACTGGGTCTTCCGTAAGCGAGGCAGTACAGGTCCCGCCTATCCGAGCATCGTCGGATCGGGAGATAACGCCACGATCCTGCACTACACGGAGAACGGCGACACGCTGCGCGAGGGCCAACTGGTGCTGATCGACGCCGGCTGTGAATACGAGGCCTACGCGTCCGACATCACGCGCACCTACCCGGTAGACGGGCGCTTCGAGGGAATCGCGCGTGACGTGTACGAGATCGTACTTCGTGCACAGGCGGATGCGATCGAGAAGGCCGGGCCCGGTGTGGCCCTGACCGAAATTCACGACGTCGCAACTCGCACGCTGGTGCGTGGTCTGATCGAACTCGGGGTCCTCGAGGGCGATGCACAGGAACTGATGGAGCAGGAGAACCACACCCGCTTCTACATGCACCGGACCTCCCACTGGCTCGGAATGGACGTGCACGACGTCGGGGAGTACCACGTCGAAGGCAAGCCCCGCGCGCTGGAACCCGGAATGGTGTTCACGATCGAGCCCGGTCTCTACTTCGGTGCGGAAGAATCGAAGTGCGCCGAGAAGCTGCGGGGCATCGGCGTGCGCATCGAGGACGATCTGGTGGTCACGGAAGCCGGATGCGACGTGATCAGCAAAAACATTCCGAAGCGGATCGATGAGGTCGAGGCCTGGATGCGCTCCTAGGGAGGACCCCACCTTGGATACACATTTCGAGATCGAGTCGATACTCAAGGAAAAGCGCGTCTTCAAACCCGATCCCGCATTTGCACGCAAGGCGAACGTCTCTGGAGCCGCGGCCTACAACCGCCTGCACAAAGAGGCTGACCAGAACTACCAGCGCTTCTGGGCGCGCCTCGCCAGAGAGCAGGTGAGTTGGTTCTCGCCGTGGAAGAAGGTCCTCGACTGGAAGCCCCCATTCGCCAAGTGGTTCGTGGGCGCCAAGACCAACGTCTCCTATAACTGCCTCGACCGACACCTGGAAGGCGAAAACGCCTGGCGCCGGAACAAGGCCGCCATCATCTGGCAGGGAGAACCCGAGGAGGACCGGCGCGTCCTCACCTACGGCGACCTGCACCGCGAAGTGTGCAAGTTCGCGAACGTCCTCAAGAGTCGGGGGGTCAAGAAGGGCGACCGGGTCGTGATCTACATGCCGCTCGTGCCGGAACTGGCGATCGCGATGCTGGCCTGCAGTCGAATCGGTGCCGTCCACTCGATCATCTTCGGCGGTTTCTCGGCTGAGGCGATTCGCGACCGGATCGATGACGCGCAGGCAGAGATCGTCATCACCGCCGACGGCGGCTGGCGGCGCGGGTCGATCGTGCCCCTCAAGCAACTGGTCGATAAGGCCACCGAGAAGTCCCGCCAGATCAGAGACGTGATCGTGCTGCGCCGGACCGGCCAGGAGATCCTGATGAAGGACGGGCGGGATCTCTGGTGGCACGAACTCATGCAAGAGGCCTCGCCGGACTGCAAGCCCGCGAAGCTCGACGCTGAGCATCCACTCTTCATCCTCTATACCTCGGGCTCCACCGGGAAGCCAAAAGGCGTGCTGCACACCACCGGCGGCTATCTGGTTCACGTCACCGTCACCTCGAAGTACATCTTCGATCTCAAGGAGGACGACACCTACTGGTGCACGGCCGACATCGGGTGGATCACCGGGCACTCCTACGTGGTGTACGGAATCCTCTCGAACGGAGCGACGAGCTTCATGTACGAGGGCGCCCCGAACTGGCCCGGGCCAGACCGCTTCTGGGAACTCATCGACCGCAATCAGGTGAGCATCTTCTACACGGCTCCGACGGCGATCCGCGCCTTCATGAAGTGGGGAGACCACGAGGTCAAGAAGCACTCGCTGGCTTCACTCCGCCTGCTCGGCACCGTGGGAGAGCCGATCAACCCCAAGGCCTGGATGTGGTACCGGCGCTTGATCGGCAAGAACCGCTGTCCGATCGTCGATACCTACTGGCAGACGGAAACCGGTGGGATCATGATCTCGCCCCTACCGGGCGCGGTCCCGACGATGCCCGGCTCCTGCACCCGCCCCTTCCCTGGAATCGCCTACGACGTGGTGAACGAAACCGGGGAGTCGGTCGGTCCGAACGAGGGGGGCTTCCTGGTCGTGACGCGCCCCTGGCCCGGAATGCTTCGCGGCATCTACGGCGACCCTGCGAGATTCAAAGAGGAGTACTGGTCGAAGTTCCCGGACAAGGGCATCTACTTCGCGGGCGACGGCGCACGCCGGGACCGGAACGGGAACTTCTGGGTGATGGGCCGGGTCGACGACGTCATGAACGTCGCCGGGCATCGGCTCTCGACCATGGAGATCGAGAGCGCACTGGTCTCCCATCCTTCCGTCACGGAGGCCGCCGTCGTGGGCCGTCCGCACGAAATCAAGGGCACCGGGATCGCCGCCTTCGTCACCCTCGAATCCGGCGCGGACGCGGACGCGGCGCTCAAGGAAGCGCTCCGCCAGCACGTCGCGAAGGAGATCGGGCCGATCGCGCGCCCCGACGACCTCCGCTTCACCGATTCGCTCCCGAAGACCCGGTCCGGCAAGATCATGCGGCGCCTGCTCCGCGAACTCGCAGCCGGAAAGCTTCCGGTCGGAGATACCACGACGCTCGAGGACTTCTCGGTGCTCGCAGAGCTCCGGGAATCCGAGGAGAGCTGAGCCCGGGAGAGCTCGACATGCGCAGCATTTCGATCCTGTTGATCGTGATCACAGTCGCGGTGGCCGGTAGCCTGTGGATTCGTTTCGAGGGCAGCCCGCCCAGGCTGGGGACCCTCGAGGGTCCGATTCCGATCGGCGAGGGCTACGCCCACGAGATCCGGATCTCCGATCCCGAGTCCGGCGTCGAGAGCGTGCGCGCCTGGATCGACACGCCCGGCGGGGAACGCGTGCTCTACGAGGAACACTATCCGGGCAACCCCTTCCTCGGTGCGGATTCAGAGCTGGAACACCGAATTTCGTTCCCCATCCCGGTGCGAGAACTCGGATTGCCCGACGGACCGGCCACGCTGCAGATCGAGGTGATCGACTATTCGCTCCGGGCCAACCGCTCGACGAAAGCGGTCGCGCTCGCCGTCGACACGCGGTCGCCGCGGGTCTCGCTGCTCACGGGCCTCACCTATGTACGCCGCGGCGGAGCCGAGGCTGCCGTCTACCGCATCGACGAGCTCGTCGAGGGCGACGGCATCCAGATCGGCCCGACCCTGCATCCGGGTTTCGCCCACCCGGAGCGCGGAGACCTGCGGATCGCCTTCTACGCACTCGCGCCCGACGCGGACAGCCCGGCCCCCGAGGTCGTGGCCGTCGACCTGGCCGGGAACGAGACCCGGGTACCGCTCAGGCTCGGCATCATCGAGCGCGGGTTTCCGAAAGACCGAATCGAACTCAGCGAGGCGTTCATGCAGCGCAAGGTCGCCGAACTCGGGAACCCGGGAGACGGAGATCCGGCCGCAGGCTACCTCGAGCTGAACCGCGGCCTGCGGGAGCAGAGCCACCAGAAGCTGCGTGAGATCAGCGCGAACTCGAGCGGCGACCGACTCTGGGCGGGTCCGTTCGCCCAGCTCCCCAACTCCAAGGTGGTGGCCGTCTTCGGAGAGCAGCGCAGCTACTTCTACGGCGGCGAAGCGATCGACTCGCAACTCCACCACGGCTACGACCTGGCCTCCACCGCCCACGCAACGGTGCCGGCCGCGAACCACGGCGTCGTCGCCTTCGCGGGCCCGCTCGGCATTTATGGAAACACGGTCGTGCTCGATCACGGGCTTGGGCTAGCCAGCCTGTATGGCCACCTCTCCGAGATCACGGTGGAGCCGGGCAGAGCCGTCCGGCGAGGAGACGCCCTGGGTCGAACCGGGCAGACGGGGCTCGCGGGCGGAGACCATCTGCACTTCGCCATGCTCGTGAATGGCGAGTTCGTGGATCCGCTCGAGTGGTTCGATCCCAAGTGGATCCGAGAGCACGTCGAGCCGAAGTTCGTCGCGGAGCGGGACGACGAAGCCGCGGTCGGCGACAGGCCCTGAGCCCGAAGCGGTGGCCCCGGGCTCCGCTCCGTCCGATCCGGTCTTCGATCGTCGGTCCCGTACGCGAATCCGCCGGAGGTTGCTGGCCTGGTACCGCGCGCAGCAGCGCGACCTGCCGTGGCGACACACGCGCGACCCCTACCGGATCTGGCTCTCGGAGACGATGCTCCAGCAGACCCGGGTCGAGAACGCGATCCCCTATTACGAGCGCTTTCTCGAGCGCTTCCCGGACCTCGCTTCCCTCGCCACAGCGGACGAGGACCAGGTGCTCAAGCAGTGGGCGGGCCTGGGCTACTACGCGCGCGCGCGCAACCTGAAGCGCGCGGCCGAGACCGTCGTGCGGGACTTCGGCGGGGTCGTACCCCAGGACCCCGAACGCCTGCGCGCACTCCCGGGCGTCGGGCCCTACACCTGCGGTGCGATCCGGAGCATCGCGTTCGGACAGCAGGCGCCCGTCGTCGACGGAAACGTGCGGCGCGTATTCTCGCGGCTGCTCGCCGAGAAGTCGCCGCCCGATGCGCTGCTCTGGCGCGCCGCTCACGAACTCGTCGTCGGCCCGGACCCGGGCCTGTTCAATCAGTCGTTGATGGAACTCGGCGCGACGCTGTGCTCGCCCAGGAGGCCGGACTGTCGCCCGTGTCCGGTTCGGGACGCCTGCAGGGGCCGGGCCACCGGAGATCCCTCGAGCTTCCCCGAGGCCGCGCGGCGCAAGCCGCCGCGCGCGGTTCAGGCCAGCTGCGCGGTCCTGCGCAGACCCGGAAGGCCATCGCAGGTGCTCCTGATGCGCCGCCCCTCCAAGGGGCTTCTCGGCGGCCTCTGGGAGCTTCCGAGCCACGACTCGCTGGATTCCGACGGACTCGCCGCCGCCATCCGCGACCGCTCCGGCCTGCTGGCCGAGCCGGGAGACCGCCTCGGAAAGCTGCGGCACGCGTTTACGCACATCTCGCTCACGCTGTCCGTGATCGAGTTCGAGCACGTGGGCGGGCGGCTCCGAGGCCGTCCGGCCGAGGACGGCAGCCGCGCGCGCTGGTGCGGCCCTGCTGCGCGCCGGGACCTGCCGCTCTCGGCCCTGATGCAGAAGAGCCTGAGGCTCGCGCGTCTCTGACTCCGGCGCCCGCAGTTCGAGGGCGCTCGAACGCGTACCGATCGCGTGACCGGGCCGGCTCGAACCGGGCCGAGCGTGAGCAGGCTAAGCTCCCGGGTATGTCCCGCAGCGCCCGCCCGCCCGACGGCGAACTCTTCGAGGAGGCGATGGCCGACGTCGAGCGCCTCTCGACTGACCACGAGCGGACCCGACACCTCCCGGAGCCCCGCTTTCGCAGGCCGGTGAGGATCTCGGGGCGCGAGCGGGAAGTGCTGCGCGAACTGGACCAGCTCGTATCGGGAGAGGCCCCATTCAACCTGCCCGACTCCGACGAATACATGGAGGGGTCGGTCCCCGGGCTAGATCGGCGGACCCTGCGCCGCCTCCACCGGGGCGAGTTCACGCTCGAGGCAGAACTCGACCTGCACGGACAGATTGCCGAGGCGGCCCGAACCGCCGTCGAGCGCTTCGTGATGGATGCGCACGGCCGCGGCCTCCGCTGCATCCGGATCGTCCACGGACGGGGCCTCAACTCGCCGGGCGGGGTCCCGGTACTCAAACAGAGCCTCCCGCGCTGGCTCGCGCGCGGTCCGGCGCGCCACATCGTGCTCGGATTCACGACCGCCGCGCCGCCCGACGGCGGCGCGGGCGCGACCTACGTGCTGCTTCGCAAACGCGGTCGCCCGCTCCGGCGGGACTCCCTATGATTCTCTCATGGCTT
This sequence comes from Myxococcales bacterium, assembly GCA_013215565.1. GTDB lineage: Bacteria > Myxococcota_A > UBA9160 > SZUA-336 > SZUA-336 > JABSQV01. The sequence continues at coordinate 192,946 of JABSQV010000004.1, forward strand.
CGACGCTAGGCCGGCTGTTCCGCGTCCAGACCTGGGGAGAGTCCCACGGAGGAGCGGTCGGCGTCGTCGTGGACGGCTGCCCGCCGCGGCTGGAACTCTCGGAGACGGAGATTCAAAGCGACCTCAACCGCCGCCGGCCCGGCCAGAGTCGGCTCACGACGCCGCGCCAGGAAGCCGACCGGGCCGAGATCCTCTCCGGCGTCTTCGAGGGACGCACCCTGGGAACCCCGATCCTGATCCTGGTGCGCAACCAGGACGCCCGCCCGGAGGCGTACGAGGAATTGAAAGACGTCTACCGTCCCTCCCACGCCGACTACACCTACGAGGCCAAGTACGGCATCCGAAACTGGCAGGGGGGCGGCCGCGCGAGCGCACGGGAGACGGTCGGGCGTGTCGCGGCGGGCGCGATCGCGCGCAAGGTGCTGCGCACGCACGGCGTCGGAGAGGTCATCGCGCACGTCAGCCAGGTTCACACGATCGAGTCGAAGCTCGACCCAGTCTCCGTCAGTCTCGAGCAGGTCGAAGCGGGACCCACCCGCTGTCCCGACCCCGAGGCCGCCAGGGAAATCGAACACCGAATCGACGAGGTCCGGCGCCAGGGCGACTCGCTGGGCGGGATCGTGACCTGCGTCGCACACGGCGTCCCGCCCGGACTTGGAGAGCCGGTGTTCGACAAGCTCGAGGCGGACCTGGCACGTGGACTGCTGTCGCTGCCCGCCTGCAAGGGTTTCGAAATCGGCTCCGGCTTCGCGGGAACACGCATGACCGGCAGCAGCCACAACGACCCCTTCTACACCGAGGACGGAACCGTGCGAACCCGCACCAATCGCTCCGGCGGGGTGCAGGGCGGCATCTCGAACGGCGAGCCGATCGTGGTCCGGGCGGCCTTCAAGCCGACCGCCACGATTCACCTGGAGCAGGAGACCGTGACGACCCAGGGAGAGGCAACGCGTCTCTCCGCATCCGGGCGGCACGACCCCTGCGTGCTGCCCCGCGCCGTTCCGATGGTCGAGGCGATGGTGGCCCTGGTGCTGTGTGACCACCTGCTGCGCCAGCGGGCCCTCGCCTGACGCCGCGCGGCCCGGCACCCGAAGCGAAACGCCGCGGCTGGCCCTAGGGCAGGATCGCGAAGGCTGCCAGGACCGCTCCGAGCGCGAGCAACAGCCCGATGCCGCCCGCTGCCATGTGCAGCGTCCGCACGTCTGCCGAGACTCGCCGTTCCAGCCAGAGCCCGAGCATACCGGCCGCCGCCAGCCCGAGCGTCGTGCCGCTGGCCAGCCAGAAGTGCACGGATGTCATCGGAACCTCGCGCCTGAGCCAGGTCATCGAGGCCAGGCCCGAGGCGTAGCCCACGGCGACGAGCAGCACGAGCGGCCGCGCGATTCGCGTGTGGGCGCGCCGATCGGCCCGGCGCCCGCCCAGCCGGGCGCGCCGGAGCCTGAGTCCCTCGCGGAACACCCAGACCCCCAGCCCGACGACTCCGAGCATCGCGAGCGGATGCAGATACACCGCCCAGTCCATGCCCAGGAAGCTATCAGAAGGTGCTCGCGAACCACGAAACCACGCCTTGCTGGTCGGCGAGAGAAATGTCTGCGATGTTTGCGGGAATGTTGACCCGAGACCGGGCAGCGTTCCGGGCCGCTGCGCTGTTTCTGACCCGCCACCGCGCAGCGATTGAAGCGGAGGTCGACCGGCGCCTCGGACGGGCGGAGCCTCCGCCGGCCGCGCGGGCCGAGATCGTGCGCCGCTTCCGGAGCTTCTGCCGGCTCGCGAGCCTGGATCTCTCGAGCGCCCGGCCTTCGCTGGACGGACTCGCCGGGACCTCACCCGAGGGTCTAGAGCGGGCGATCTCGACCGCGGTCCAGGTCGCCAGAAGCTGCGGTCCCGCTCCCGACATCGAGCAGGCGCTGCAGTCGCTCGGTGCGAGGTTCCGGGGCGGGATCCGTCAGCTGATGCGCCCGTCCGAGTCGCCGGTCCGGAAGCGAGGCCGGCGCAAGCTCCCCAACGCGGGCAGGCGGGTGCGCGCCGCAATCGACCGGATCAACGACGCCTACGTCGCGCTCAACCTCGACACCGGCCGGATTTACGACCTGAACCCGGCGGCTGAGACCCTGTTCGCGGCCGACGCCGCCAAGCTCCTGGATCGCGAATTCGAGGAACTCGTGGAGCCCGCCTTGCTGCCGCAATACCAGAGTCTGCAGGCCCGACTGGATGCCGGCGAGGATCCCGGCAGGACGGAGATGGTATTCGCTCGCACCAACGGCGAGCGCGTCCCGGTCGTACTCACGATCTCGAACCACACGATCGGGGGCCGGCGCATCGCGATCTTCGTCGCCCGAGAGCGCGACGAGGAACCTCCTGGCTACTCGACCCTGAGCACGTAGTCCGTCGGAATCCGCGCGAGCAGCGCGTCGACCGCACGGCGCAGGTAGCCCTCGTCGCGCGACTCGAGCGTCACCAGCGTGCGGTACCCGTCTTCGCCGAACTGCGGGTAGCTTCCGAGCATCAGCTCCGGGAATCCGTCGAGCAACTCCTGCAGGTCCAGGGCCACGTCGGTCTCGATACAGGTCACGTAGACGCGGCGCAGAAACACCGGACTCCCCTCGAAGCGGGTGCGCGAGCCCTCGAACTTGGCGCGGAGCAAGCTCGGAATCCCCGGAAACACGAAGACGTTCTCGACCCGCACCAGCGGAAACCAGAGGTCCGGGGTCTCGATCAGTTCCGAGCCCTCGGGAAGCACCGTCATCTTCAAATGACTCTCGTTGGCCTCCCGGCCGTGGAGCGCGTTTTCGAGCAGCGTCCGCATGCGCGCGTCTTGAACCAGCTTCCGCCCGAGCCCGTTCGCAACCCCTAGCATGGTAACGTCGTCGTGGGTGGGGCCGACGCCGCCCGAGGTGAGCACGTAGTCGAACTGCCTGGAAAATGCCTGGACATCGGAAGCGATCAGGTCGACCTCGTCCGGAATCGTCACCACCCGCAAGACGTCTACGCCCTGCGACCGCAGTTCGCGCAGCAAATAGGGAGCGTTCTCGTCCTGCACCTTTCCGGACAGGATCTCGTTCCCGATGATGAGAATTCCCGCAGTCGACATCGCCGGGACCGATGGTAGTCGCTCGGAGTTCCGACGAGCAAGCCGCGGGCTCCGGGAATCTATTACCCTTGACGGCGATGCTCCGAGTACGTTTCGAGCCCCGGGGGGACACGCTCGAGATCCCAGGAGGTACGCGCCTGATCGACGCGGTTCGAGAGGCCGGCCTCCCGATCGCGAGTTCCTGCGGTGACGATCTGATTTGCGGCAAGTGCGGCGTGCGAATCCTCTCGGGAAAGGTCAGCCGCGAAAAGGGCTCCGAGCGCGAAGCCAAGCGCCGAAACCGCGTCCCCCCGGAGCTGCGCCTCGCCTGCGCACTCCGCGTACACGACGACCTGGTCGTCACCGCGGACTACTGGGGCGAGAGGCAGAATTCGTGAAGCGCGCGCTCGTGATCGTGGACCACGGCAGCCGCCTACCCGAGGCGCACGCGCATCTCGAGGCGATTGTCTCGCAGGTGCAGGGGCGAGCACCCGACTGGCGGGTGTACGCGGCACATCTCGAGCTGGCGAGCCCCTCTCTGGAACAGGCACTCGATGCGTGTGTCCGCGACGGCGTCAGCGAGGTGACGGTCCACCCGCTGTTTGTGCTGCCAGGCCGCCACCTCTCGAGCGACCTCCCCTCCCGCGTGCGGCGCGCCGCCGAAAAGAACCCCGCGCTCACGATTCGCGTCTCTTCGGCCCTCGGTACGGACCCACGGATCGCGGAGTGGATCCTCCGCGTGTGCGGGATCGAGTAGGCTCGGGCGATTCGATCGAGGCGCGACTGGAAGCCGCGAACGGACCTCGATATGCTGCCGCCCCGTCGAGGAGTCGCCCATGGCCCGCATCAACGACCACTACCTCAAACTGGCTGGGGGATACCTGTTTCCCGAGGTCGGCCGGCGCGTGGAAGCCTTCCGGGTCGCGCATCCGGACGCCGACCTGATCCGGCTCGGAATCGGGGATGTCGTGCTCCCGCTCCCTCGGAGCGTGCGCGACGCTATGCACCGAGCCATCGACGAGATGGGAACCGAGGAGGGATTTCGCGGATACGCGCCCGACCAGGGCTATCCCTTCCTGCAACAGGCCATCGCCCGGGTCGAATACGGGTCTCGCGGGGTCGAGATCGCACCCGACGAGATCTTCATCTCCGACGGCTCGAAGTGCGACAGCGCGAACATCCAGGAAATCTTCTCGCCCGAAGCCCGGATCGCGGTGCCCGACCCGACCTATCCGGTCTACGTCGACAGCAACGTGATGGCCGGACGCTCGGGTCCGGCCGACGCGAACGGAAGTTACGCGGGCCTCGTCTACCTGCCCTGTACGGAAGCGACGGGCTTCCTGCCCGAGCCGCCGGACGAACCGGTGGACCTGGTCTACCTCTGCTCTCCGAACAACCCGACGGGCAGCGCGGCCTCACGAGAGCAACTCGAACGCTGGGTGGCCTGGGCAAACCGGAATCAGGCGATCCTGCTCTACGACGCCGCGTACGCGTCGTACATCACCCAGGCCGGACTGCCCCACTCGATCTTCGAGATCGAAGGCGCGCGTCGGGTCGCGATCGAGTTCCGGAGCCTGTCGAAGAGCGCCGGCTTCACGGGCCTCCGGCTCGCCTGGGTCGCCGTCCCGCGCGAACTCGAGGGGCGCGACGCAAGCGGAGCGGCGGTTTCCATCTTCGATCTCTGGAAACGCCGTCACGCCACGAAGTTCAACGGTGTGGCGTATCCCGTGCAAGCCGGGGCGGCCGCGGCCTACACCCCCGAGGGACAGGCCGAGGTGCGAGAACTCGTGGACTATTACCTGGCCAACGCGCGCGCGCTGCTGGAGGGTCTCGGCTCCGCCGGCCTGCGGACCTTCGGGGGCATCAACGCTCCCTACGTCTGGCTCGAGACGCCGGCCGGCACCGGATCCTGGGAATTCTTTGACCGCCTGCTCGAGGAGTCCAGCCTGGTCGGAACCCCGGGCGCGGGCTTCGGCCCGGCCGGCGAGGGCTACTTCCGGCTCTCGGCGTTCTCCAAGCGCGACCGGATCGACGAGGCCGTCGGGCGGATCGAGAAGCTCCGCTTCTAGCCCGCTCGCGGCGAACCCGGCCCGCTGCCGGAATCAACCGCACGCTGCATCGCGCGCAGTGAGGCGGCCCCGAAGCGGCGCTGCATCCGACAGACCCAGGGCAGCCCGACCCCCGGAACCCGGAGCAGCCGGGCTGCCGGCCGCGAGCGCGCGACGATCTCGTAGCGCACGCGGTCGGTGTCGGGCGACCACTCCACGCTGAAGCGCTCCTCGCCCTGGATCGCGTGGCCCGGGAGCGTCGCGTAGCAGAACCCGAAGCGCTCGACGGGCGCCGCGCCCCCGACCAGGGACACGATGCGGCTGGGATGAACCGACCAGAGCGGCCCGAGCTTCGCGAGCACGGCGACCGAGCGCCCGACCTCGAGCGGCACCGTCGGCCAGCAGATTTCGACTCCCGGGATCGCGAACATCCGCCAGTTCCGGAGCGCCGAGCAGGCGCGCAGGTAGAGCTCCCGCCCGGACCCGAGGTCGAGGCCGTAGCGGTCGAGCCGGTACCCGCGCGGTGGATCCGGCGCGGGCGCGCCCGGGGCCCGGTAGCTGACCGGCAGCTCGGCGCGGGCGGCGAGCAGCGCCTGGATCTCTCCGGTCCGCGGACGACGAAGCCCGAGGATCACTCGCCGCGTGCGCGCAGGGGAAGCGGCTCCCCGGCCAGACCGCCGGGAACCTCGATCCCGATTTCGCGGGCCAGGGTGGGTGCGATGTCGACGGTGGCCGCCGGGCCCCGGATCAGTCCGGGCTCGACCCCGGCGCCCCAGAAGATCACGGGGACCGCGCGATCATAGAGGTAGGGCGAGCCGTGACTTGTCCCGAAATCGAAGGGGCTGAGCAGGCAGGTCGCTTCGAGTTGCACGGCGAGGTCGGCGCTCCGCTCGGGGTCGAAGGAGTTGGCGTAGAGCCGGGCGAACTCGCTCGGCCCGGAGCCTTTGGCGATCTCGTCGGGCGTCCAGACGCGGGCCACGCTCTCGCGCGACTCGAGGTAGGCCTTGGCCAGGCCCAGGATCTCATCGGTGGAGACACCGCGCTCGGCCGCGAGCGGGCGGTTCACGCTGAGGCCGGCGCTCGAGAACACCAGCCAGGGCGCGGGCCACGAGAGCCAGGGGCCGAACTCGAAGTGAAGCCTGGCAACCAGCCCGAACCCGAGCCAGCGGAGACTCTCGCGGCCGCCGTCCTTCGGGCAGCGGCTGCCTCCCGTCTCGCTGAGCCACTCGGGAAGTGGCAGCACCCCGTGATCGGCGGTGAGCACCACCAGCAGACGGCCCGGCCCCACACGCTGTTCGAGAAACGCGAGAAACTCTCCGAGGCCCTCGTCCAGGCGCTGGAGCGCGTCGTGGGCCTCCCAGGACTCGGGGCCGTAGAAATGTCCGACGGTGTCGGTGGCCGCGAGCGAGATCGCGAGCAGATCGGTGCCGTCTCCCTCGCCAAGCTGCTCCTGCTCGACCAGGGTGCGCGCGAAGCGCAGCGTCGCGAGATCGGAATACGGCGTGAAGTACAGGCTCTCGAGCGACTCCGCGAGTGTTTCCCCGCGAATCGGGTGGGGGCTCGCGCGACGGAACCGGTCTGACTCCGCGGGGTAGTCATCCGGGCGCGGCGCGCCGGCCGGGACCGGGTACGTCCAGAACTCGGGCACCCCGTCGAACAGTCCCTCGCCCTCGCGATTCAGCTCGCGAACCCATCCGGGAAGCTCCGGCAGATAGTAGCGGCTGGTCGTGAAGCCCAGCGCCGCCTGATCCAGCCAGTAGGCGGCATCCGGCCGCCGGCCGCCCAGCGCAATCGCGGAGCGGTCCTTCTGTGCCACGCTGAACACGCGAGCCGCAGGCCGGGCCCGCTTCATCCAATCCCCGAGCGCGTCGACCCGGATCAGCCGCGGCGAGCGCCCGAGCGTCCCTCCGAGGGTCCGCGCATCGGGCGCGTCGTCCTGCACGCAGTAGACGACCTGCGCGGTCTCCGGATCCACGAAGGAATTGCCGGGCACGCCGGCCGGCCCCGGATGCCGGCCGGTCAGCATCGTCACATGCCCGGGACAGGTCTGGGTCAGGGCGTGTTCGAGCACCGCGTCGCGAAAGAAGCGTCCCTCGCGCACCAGCCGGCCCAGTCCGCCCGGAAGTTCCGCATTCACCCGATCGGTGCGCAACTGGTCGACCGCCACGAGCAGCACGAGCCCCGGCGCATCGGCGCGGGCGGAGGTCGCGACTGAGCACGCGGCCCAAACCGCGACGGTCGCGACGGTCGCGAGGGTCGCTGGAACGCGGCGCACGCCCGATCGGATCAGCCGGACGCGTCGGAGGGTTCGGGGGAACCGGCCTCGCCCTGCGCGCTCTCGGCCACCTGCTCGAGCACGGGTGCGAGTTCTCCGCTCTCGTGCATCTCGCAGACGATGTCGCAGCCTCCCACGAACTCGCCGCCGACGTAGAGCTGCGGGACCGTGGGCCAGCTGGCGTACTCCTTGACGCCCTCGCGCACGAGCGGATTCGCGAGCACGTCCACGGTCCGGAACGGAACGCCATAGGATTCGAGCACCTGGATCGTACGGGCCGAGAACCCGCACTGCGGAAAGGTCGGGGTCCCCTTCATGAACAGCAGAATCGGAGTCTGCTTGACCGCCTCGTCGATCTGATCCAGCACTTCCTGGGAAATCTCCGACATCCTCGCTTTTCCTCCGCCCGCGCGACCGCTCAGACCCGAAAGGTATCATCCCGGTCGTGGATTTCCGACTCAGCCGTGCCGAGACCGAGCTTCGGGAGGCGGTGCGCACGTTCCTGGCGGCCGACCCGGCGATTGCGGCGCGTCCGTTCCCGGAGGACGGCTGGATTACGGGCTTCGACCCGGCGTTCTCGGCGCGCCTGGCGGAACGCGGTTTCGTGGGCATGACCTGGCCCGTGGCGCTCGGCGGTGGCGAGCGCAGCTACGTCGAGCGGCTGGTCGTGACCGAAGAGCTGTTGCGCGCGGGCGCCCCGGTCGCCGCCCACTGGTTCGGCGACCGTCAGATCGGGCCGGCGCTGCTCGCGCACGGGAACCAGGCGCAGCAGCGCAGCTTGATCCCGGCGATCGCGCGCGCGGAAATCTGCTTCTGCATCGGCATGAGCGAGCCGGGCGCAGGCAGCGACCTCTCGGCACTTCAGACCCGGGCCCGGCGCGACGGCGAGAGCTACGTGATCTCGGGCCAGAAGACCTGGACGAGCTTCGCGGACCGCGCCGACTACTGCTATCTGGTCGCGCGCACCGATCCCGCAGCCCGGCCCCACCGCGGAATCAGCGAACTTCTGGTACCGATGGACGCCCCCGGAATTACGGTGCGCCCGATCGTCGACATCGTCGGAGATTCGCATTTCGGCGAGGTCTTCTTCGACGAGGTCCGGATTCCGTGCGAGATGCGGATCGGCACCGAGAACCGCGGCTGGTACCAGATCATGGAACAGCTCGACTACGAGCGAAGCGGCATCGAGCGGCTGATCTCGAACTACCCGCTCTGGCGCGATCTGCTGCGCTCTGCAAAGGCGAGCGGCAGGGCCCGGGACCCGAGACTGCGCCAGCGAATCGCCGCGATCGAGATCGGCTATCACGCCGGCCGGCTGATGGTGTACCGGGTCGCGCGGGAACTCTCGGAGGGGCGGGTCCCGAATCGGGAGACGGCGGCGGCCAAAGTCTTCTGCACCAACCTCGAGCAGCAGCTGGCCGATCTCGCGGGCGAAATCCTGGGACCCGCCGTGCAGCTGGCCCCCGCGTCCGCGCGCGCTCCTCTCGGCGGCCGGGCGGCGCGAGCGCTGCTCTACGCGCAGGCGTATACGATCCAGGGCGGTACCGACAACATCTTGCGGAACATCATCGCCACCCGAGGTCTGGGTCTGCCCGCGCAGTAGAGCGGCGCGAGCGTGGAGCAGGCGCCGCGGACGCGGCCGGGCCTAGCGGTGGAGATCGATGATGCGCTCGCAGCGCTCGACCCGCGAGCCGTCGCCTTCCGACACGCGCCGCGCGTACATCGCGAGCTCGAGCATCTTGAGATTCACCCAGGACACGGCGAGGTCGAGGCGCTCCGGATCGGCCTGCGCCTGACGCAGCAGTTCGGTTCCCACGATCACGTGGATCACCATCTCGCCGACGTCCCGGGCGGAGAGCAGCGCGTAGCCCGGGTCGGCGATCAGGGAGGCGGATGCCTCGTTGATGGCTGCGATTCCGGCACGCACCTTGTCGGCGAACTCCCGGAGCGGCGCCTCGGTCATCGTCTCGAGCTCCCGCTCGAGCTGCTCGAATACCACCTGCAACGCACCGCGGCCGATTTCCTTCAATGCGAACGAGACCTGGATTTCAGAGGTCCCCTCGTAGATGGTGGTGATGATTCCATCCAGGTGAAGCCGGCCCGCGACGGACTCCTCCATAAAGCCGAGTCCACCGTGGACCTGGATCGCGTTCCGGGTCACGCTGTCGCAGTATTCGGTTGCCAGGTACTTGGCGAGCGGCGTCAGCAGCCGAATCCGGATCGAATTCCGGTCGTGCTCCTCGCGGTAGCTCGCCCGCTCGGCCTCCGACAGATCGCTCTCGCGCGCCAGAAAGGCCTCGATCGCCTGATTCTGATCGACCAGCGTCGTACAGCGATAGAGCAGAGCGCGGCTGGCTTCCACGTAGAGGACCATGCGCGAGAGCATGCTCTTCATGAGCGGCTGGTCGCCGATCGGCCCACCGAACTGTTTGCGCTCCCGGGCATAGGCGAGCGCTTCGTGAAGGGCGGCCTCGGCAATCCCGATCCCCTGTCCGGCGACGCCGAGCCGGGCGTTGTTCATCAGGTCGAGCATGGCCTTGAAGCCCTCGCCCTTGTTCCCGATGCGGAAGGCCTGCGCGTGTTCGAAGCAAACCACCGCCGTGGGCGAACCGTGAATCCCAAGCTTGTGCTCGAGCCGCTCGACGCCGACGCCGTTCGGGGTTCCATCGGCCAGGCTGCGCGGACACACGAAGAGCGAGAGCCCCTTGGTGGTTCCGCGGGACTGATCGAAGCCCTGCGCATCGCGCGCCAGGACCAGATGGATCTCGGCGCCACCGTTGGTGATGAAGACCTTCTGCCCATCCAGAAAGATCTGCCCGTCCGCCTCGGTGGCGCGCGTCGTGATGGCCCCGAGATCCGACCCGGCCTGGGGCTCGGTGAGATCCATGGCACCCTGCACCTCGCCGGACGCGAAGCGCGGCAGGTACTCCTGGCAGATCTCCTCGGAGCCGTAGCGCTGGATGTCTTCTGCGACGCCGGCCTGCAGGCCCACGATGGTCATGAGCGCGGCGTCGGCGCGTGCGACCATCTGGAGCACGATGTTCGCGACAAAGCTCGGCAGGTCGAAACCACCGTATTTTTCGGAGACCGAGAGGCTCACGAGCCCGGCTTCGCGCAGGCGCTCGTATCCATGCGCCACATGCGCCGGGAACACGACCATCCCGTCCACGATCCGGGCCGGCTCCGCCCAGCCAGCGCGAGACTCCGTCTCGATGTCCTGGCAGATCTCGGCCGCGGCCTCGAGCACGCCGAGAATCGCGCCCTTCTCTGCCTCGACGTCTACGTCCTCGCCCTTCTTGAGACGGAAGTAGCTGTCCCAGTCGATCAGCTTCTCCACGTAGACGCGGATCCCGTCGCTCAGATAGCTTGCCATGGCCGCGCTCCTGTCGCCCGTTGGCGTCAGCGGGGGCATCGATTCGCGAGCACCGGAATCTCCCGCTTTCTGCCGGATCGGGTCTACCGGAATGACGCTTTAGTCTAGCGCCGTCGGCGTGCGATACTCACGCGAGCCCCCCAAGGCGTCGTGCGCATGCAGGAGGGTCCATGTACGCAGGTCGCATCGTGGCTGCCGGCCGCACCCGTTCGGGTGCCAATGCGGCACTCTACCGGGTCTCGTCCCGATCCTTTCCAAACCGCCAGGCCGTCGATCTCGGGGGACGTCTCGCAATCGTCCCGCGCGAGGGACACGAGGGCGATGTCTACAAGAATCCCTACATCGCCTATAACTGCCTGCGCATCGCGGACACGTTTGCCATCGCCACGAACGGAACCCAGACCGACCCCGTGGCGGAAAAGATCGCGGCCGGGACCGCCCCGCGCGACGCCCTGGTCCAGGCGCTCAGCACGCTCGACTACGAGAAGGACGACTACAACACGCCCCGAATCGCGGCGGTCGTCCCCGAAGCAGGCGACGAAGCCTGGCTCGGTATCGTCCGTCACGACGCCCTGATCGTCCGGGCCGTACCGCTCGTCGCCGGCCGCGCGACCTGGCTCTCGACCTACGAGGGAGACGAGATCCAGGGCCCGGGCGGGCCACAGGAGTTCGACTTCGATGCGGGTGACGCGCTGGAAGCCGCGCGCTTTGTGGTTACGGGAGGCGACTTCTCGAAGCTCACGAACCCGGTGACCAGCGCGGCGGCGCTCGCGACCGCCCGCGGCTTCGAACTCGCGACCTTCCAGGTTCCCTAGGGCTCCGGGGCGCCCGCGAAAGCCGGCCCGCGCCGCCGTCTAACTCCAGGCGAAGACCGGCTGCTCGTAGTGCGCGACGCGCGTGTCGCGGCCTCGGATCCCCACCTCGAACAACTGGTAGATCATGGCCGCCGTCGGCGAGTGGACCAGCGTCCCCACGAGCGGCAGCGAGAGCACGGGGCGATCGCTCTCGGGGATCTTGCGCAGCACCGGTATTCCGGGCCGCGCGAGTTCGGAAAACGGAACCCGGTACGCAATCGCCACCTCGGCCGGGTCGGGGCGAAGCCCGCGCTGGTTCCCGGACCAGACCACGACCGGCGTGATCACGAACCCCGAGCGGGTCGCAAAGTCGTCCAGCGAACCGAGCACGCTCGACGGCGCGAGTTCCANCCCGACCTCCTCTCGAAGCTCGCGTAGCGCCGCGGCCTCGGGGCCTTCGCCGGCTTCGATACGGCCGCCCGGAAGCGCGAACTGACCGCTGTGCGTGCGCAGGCGCGTGGCCCGCCGCGTCAACACGAAGCAGGCCCGCCCCTCGTCATCCGCAATCAGCGCCAGCGCCACGGCGGCCGGCCGCCGCCCGTCGAGCGAAATCGCCTGCCTGCGGAAGGCCCGCAGGTTCGCGGCCACCCGGTCGCGGAACTCGATTCCGAACTTCTCGTCCGTCACTGCGGCAGCATACCGCGGTTACGCGTGCGGCATCGATCCACGGGTCGCCGGCGGGTTCCGGCGCGAGCGGGTCCGCGACTACGCGTCCAACCCCCACTTCTGCTTGTTGGCCTCGATCTCTTCCGGGCCGGGCTTGTCCAGCTCCACCGTCTCGGGGACGCGGAAGTCGTCCTTGACGTCGACGATGCGAGCGTTCAACTCCGTGTCATCCTGGAACACGTCGGGCACCGCCTCGTCCTGAAAAATGGCTTCCCACGGGCACTCGGGCTCACACACGCTGCAATCGATGCACTCCTCGGGATCGATGAACAGTTGATTCGGAAACGTCTCCCGGTCCTTCCCGGTGTACTCGTAGATGCAATCGACCGGACACACGTCCACGCAACTCATGTCGACGCAGTCCCTGCAGAGTCTGGTGATCACCCAGGTCATCGAGCGCCTCCTCGTCTGAAACTCGCGTGGCGCCCCGCGGGCGGCGGAGCCACGCTAGCGTACCACCCTCGCTCGCTTCGAGTGCAAGCCCGTTCGGCTCGATTGGCCGCGCGCTCCCCCATCGCGGTCAGGCGCAGGGCCTGCACTGCGCTGTCGCGATTGCGCTGCGGTGCCGGCCCTGCTGCTGGAGCAGCGCGCCGCTCACATGGCATGGGGCTTGCTCCACCGCAGAGGCATCCAGACAACCAGAGGGAGCGAGTGGCATGAGCTACGAACTGCGCGAGGACTCCGAGTTCGAACTTCGTGTTCGCCGGACCGCGCCGAGCCCGGGGCTGGCAGCCGTGTTTTCGGTCGTTCTCCCAGGTCTCGGCCAGGTGTACGCGGGCGAACTGTTGCCGGGACTGCTCTGGTTTGCGGCGGTCTCGTTCAGCTACTGGGCCGTGCTCGTCCCCGGCTTCCTGGTCCACGGGCTCTGCATCTGGTCCGCCTACCGGTGCGCGAAGCGTTGGCGCGGCTATTGAAACCCGCGTGTGCGCTCACGCGGGCCCGAGCGGCACCAGCAGCGTGACCTGCTGCTCGAGCACCGCCTCGCCGCGCTGATTCACGAGCCGGTCCCGAAGCCGCACGATGCCACGGTCCGGCCGGGAACGGGAGATGCGCCGCTCCACGCACTCCGTGTGATAGGTCAGCCGATCTCCGGGCCGGACCGGGTTCGGAAAACGCATCTCGTCCTTCCCTAGCATCGCGAGCACCGCGACGCGGTTCGGATCGCGATGATACAGGCGCGTACAGATCGCGAAGATGTGACACGAGGAGGCCGTCAGGCCCCCGAAGTGTGACGCTCGCGCGGCCTCCTCGTCGGTATGAAACGGGAAGGGGTCCCAGCGCTCGGCGAACTCGACAATCTCCGACGCCTCCACCTCGTACTCGCCGACGGAGGAGCGGGTCCCCACCTCGAGGTCGCTCAGGTAGCGCAAGGGGCGTTACGCGAAGGCGCTTTCCAGCTCGCGGATGAGCGCGGCCTCCTCCTTCGAGATCCGGTTCCCGAGCCCCAGGAACCCCCCGGCGGCATCGGCGACGGCCCGCGCCCGCCCGATCAGCTCCTCCCGGAGCACGGCGCGCTGCTTCCCGTCGAGTTCAGCGCAGAGCGCGCGCGTGTAGTCCCGCCAGGTCGCCAACTGGTCGGGCGACGGCGGTTCGCGAAGCCAATCCCGGAGGAGTTCCCACGCCGCATCTCCGCTCGCGAGCCCGGACTCCTCGGCGCCGCGCAACACGGCCTCCCGCTCCGATTCATCCAGCACGCCGTCGGCCCAGGCGACGGCCACGAGCGGAACGACCGAAAGCGCGGCCAGCGTCTCGGCTTCGATCCCGAGCGTCTCGAGCCGCTCGAGCAGCGCTTCGTCGTGGAGCCCCGAGGTTTCTCGAAGGACCTGCCGGCGCTCGCCCGCTGCCTGCCGCTCGCGAATCTGCCGCAGCTGCGCTTGGTTCTGCTTCGCGAAGAAGCTGTCTTCCAGCGCCCGGCGTCGGTCGTCGAGAAATTCGCCCGCCATCGCATCCTCCGCGGCACCGGTCACCCGAACGCTGCGCCGCAGTCTCGGGGTTCCGAGCGCCGGGGTCAATCCGGGGCGTTCCGAAACTGGTCGAGATCGAGGCAGCTCCGCACACCCGACGAGATGAGGGTCCCGACCACGACGCCGGCCTCCAGTTCCCCGTAAAGTTCACACGCCTCGGTGATCGCGCCCCGCCGCACCAGGACCTCGCGCCCGACGCACCGGATGAAATTCAGATTCGAGGGACCCGATCCCCTCGAACTTTCGATCCAGCCGCGGACCGAATCGCCGACCAGATCTTCCCGCTCGGGCTCGGGCCTGCCGAGCCAGCTCTGGCAGAACGGGGTCGGCTCATCCGCGCAGCCCACCGCACCCGCGAGCGCGGCTGCCGCGAGCCACACGCCCGCGCAACACCGCTTCGCGCTTCGGTCGAGGCTCCCGCACCCCGCTCCGAAGCACTGGCTCATTTCGTTCCCCTTCCCGTCGGGCCTTCGGAGAGAATACACGCACACTGCTCGGGACCGGGGAGGGCGGCGTGCGGGAAGTGACGCGCATCGAGGACATCGACTGGGAGCGCTGGACGCCGACCAGCCGCGCGACGCTGGTGTTCGTGATCTCGGGCGGACGCGTTCTCCTGATCCGGAAGAAACGCGGACTCGGTGAGGGAAAGATCACCGGGCCGGGCGGCCACATCGAGCCGGGCGAGAGTCCGGCTGAGGCCGCAGTGCGCGAACTGGAAGAGGAACTGGAGGTACGCGCGCTCGGCCTCGAGCCGTGCGGCGCGAACCTGGTTCAATTCCTGGACGGTCAGCGTCTGCAGTTCTACGTGTTCCGCGCTTCGGGCTGTGAAGGGACGCCCGTCGAAACCGACGAGGCGGTGCCGATCTGGACTCCGCTCGAGCGAATCCCGTACCACGAAACCTGGGAGGATGACCAGCTGTGGCTGCCGCTGGTTGTGAGCGGCACGCCCTTTCTGGGCCGCTTCGTGTTCGACGGCGATAGGATGCTGGATCAGCAGCTGGAGCAGGGAGCAGTCGCTCGCGCGGTGTGTAGAGAGGCGATGAAACCCTGAGATCACGGAGCCTGCGCCGGAGTTCAACCACCCGCGTGCCGGCCCCGGCGGTGGCCCGGGACGCGAGTCACAGAAACTCGCTGCGGGGCCTCTGACCGAGGGCCAGGACACGCCCGACGAGCGGGTAGGGCGAGCGCGCGCGTCGCGGACCCGCGAGCTGCTGAATCTCGAGGGCCCCGCAAACGGGCAGCGCGCGATGCCGGAGCGGGGTTCCCGGAGTTCCGGGATCTCACCTCCGGTCGGCCGCGCCGGCTGCCGGCGGCGGCTCCGGTCGCAACGCTTCGACGACCGTGAGCGCATCGCGGAGCGCGCGCACCTCGTGGGTTCGGATCCAGTCGACCCCCCTCCAGGCGACGAGGCTCTCGGCCGCCAGGGTCGCGGCCCCAACCGTGGAAACGTCACGCCCGGCCAGACGCTGGAGAAAGGACTTCCGCGAGACGGAGACGAGCACCGGTAACCCGAGCTTCTGGCGCAGCGCGGGGATCGCGCGCAGAACTGCGAGCGAAGCCTCAGGCGCACGCCCGAGAAAGAAGCCCATCCCGGGGTCGACGACGATCCGCGCACGCGCGATCCCGGCCGTGGCCAGTTCAGCCACGCGCTGCTCGAGGAAGCCGCACACCTCGGCCACGATCGTCTCGGGGTCGCTGGTACTTCGCAGCGCCTTCCCGCGCCGCTGGATCGAGTGCATCACGACCAGC
Source organism: Myxococcales bacterium (assembly GCA_013215565.1). Classification (GTDB taxonomy): domain Bacteria; phylum Myxococcota_A; class UBA9160; order SZUA-336; family SZUA-336; genus JABSQV01. Next base: position 208,945 of record JABSQV010000004.1, read on the forward strand.
TGGCAGTCCGACTGCGCGAGCCTGGGCCAGTGCTCGGGATCGGGAAAGCCCTGAATGTCGTTCAGCCAGGCGACGCCGCGCTCGAGTCCGAAGCGTTGGGTTTCCGCGCGAAACGAGTCGATCGAAACCGGCACGCCCGCGGCCAGGAGCTGCTCGACCACCGGCCGGAGCCTCCGGATCTCCTCGTCGGGCTCGACCCGGGCAGCGTCGGGGTGGCTCGACGCGGGGCCGAGGTCGATCGCGTCCGCCCCCTCTGCAACCAGGCGCCGCGCGTGTTCGATCGCCTTTCCCGGGTCGAGGTAGCGCCCCCCGTCCGAGAAAGAATCCTCGGTGAGGTTCACGATTCCCATGATCCGCGTACGGGGCACCGGGTCGATCACGCAGACGTGCCGAATTGCGCGCTGCGCCACTCGCGCAACAGCGGCGCGGGCAGCAACGCAGAAATGGCGGCGCAGCCCACCCTATTTCACCGCTGCGCAGGCTTCGGAAAGGCGCCAGGGCCCACGGCGCGTCTCCCGCTGGAGCGAGGTCCGCAACAGCTTCAGGAACTTTCCACGCGCCATCTCGACCGCCCCCAGGCTCGCCAGATGGTCCGAGTACACCTGACAATCGATCAGGTCGAAGTTCCAGTCGACCAACTGGCTCACCAGCCGCACGAACGCGACCTTGGAGGCGTCGCGTTCAATCGTAAACATGGATTCTCCAAAGAAGCAGCCGCCCAGCGAGACCCCATACAGTCCGCCGACCAGCCGCTCGTCGAGCCACGCCTCGACCGAATGTGCGACGCCGCGTTCGTGGAGATCCGCGTACGCGTCCGTCATCTCGGGTGAGATCCAGGTCCCGGTCTGATGCGGGCGCGGCATCGCCGCGCATTGGAGGACCACTTCTCGAAAGGCCGTGTCGCAACGAATTTCGGGGAGCGGGTGGCGCAGCGTGCGCGCCATGCTTTTCGAAATCTTGAGTTCGCGCGGCCGGAGCACCATGCGCGGGTCCGGAGAGTGCCAGAGGATCGGCTGGCCCTCCGAATACCACGGGAAGATCCCGGCCGCGTACGCGGCGAGCAGCCGCTCTGCCTCGAGCCCGCCTCCGATGGCCAGCAGGCCGTCCGGCTCGGCCCGCTCGACGGCGGGGAAGACGTAGCTCGCGCCGAGTTCATAGACCGGCATTTAGCGCACCCCCGGGCCGCGCGGGGCTGCCGGGATCCGACGAAGCTCGGCGCACAGCAGGAGAGAGGGCGTCACGGAGAAGCATCATATCCGAGCCCGTTTGCGGGCCCCAGCCGCCGCGAAGGACGCATCCGGCACACGCGTCACGCACTCTCTGCACCCTCGGCCCGGCAGAGGAGGAGACAAATGTACAAAAGAGGGTCAAAAACACCTCATTATTTTCCGGTTCTGGAGAAAAACACACGGGACCGATCGGCAGCTGGGTTCAGTCTGCTGCGTCCCATTTCGGGCTCGAGCGCCCAGGCTGGCGCGGGGGCCCCCCGGAGGGGGTCTCCGAACCCGCTTCGCGGGACTTTCCTATGGTGGCATGAGCGTTGCACAATGACTGTTTCGTAGCTGCCGGTCCGTCGTCCGGTCGAGGAGGATACGTGTACGTCTTCGGGGCCTTCGAACTCGATGAGCAACTCTACGAACTTCGCTCCAACGGAAAGCCGGTCAAGCTGACGCCCCGCGTCTACGACCTGCTGGCTTACCTGATCCGGAACCGGGACCGCGTGGTTCCCAAGGAAGAGCTGATCGAGCAGGTCTGGCAGCGCAAGTTCGTGAGCGAGTCGTCGCTGCCCACCTGCGTCAATCTCGCGCGCAAGGCACTGGGCGAGGCGCCGGATGTCGACTCGATGATTCAGACGGTCTACGGCCGTGGCTACCGGTTCACGGCCCCGGTGGTAGAACGCAGCGCAGACGCTCAGGCGGAGGCGGGGCGGGCTGGCGAGTCACCCACCCCCGGAGACCGACCCTTCGTGGGCCGCAGCCGCGAACTGCGTGAGCTTCGAGGGGCATTCGATCAGGTACTCAAGGGGCGGGGACGCCTGGTGACCCTGTCGGGCGGTCCCGGTCTCGGAAAGACCCGGACGGCCGAAGAGTTCGCCGACGAGGCGCGCGCCCGAGGTGCACGCATCCTGGTCGGCCGCTGCCACGAGGGAGAGGGCCCGCCGATTTTCTGGCCCTGGGTCCAGCTGATCCGTTCTTACCTCGCGGATCACGACCCCGCCCGCCTGCTCTACGCGCTCGGGAATTCGGGCGCCGAGATCGCGAGCCTGGTCCCCGAACTCCGCGAACTGGTCCCGGGCCTCCCCAAGCTTGCCCAAGAGCAGCTCAGCTCCGAGTCTGACCGCTTCCGACTCTTCGACGCGCTGGGCCGCTTTCTGACCCGTGCCTCGAGCCACGAACCCCTGCTGCTGCTACTCGACGACCTGCATGCCGCGGACGCACCTTCTCTCGCACTACTGGAGTTCCTGGCCCGCGAACTCGGGCGAGCCCGGGTGCTGATCATCGCGACCTATCGCGACACGGCGCTCGAGCGCGGGCACCCTCTTTCAGCGACGCTGGGCGAGCTGGCCCGGGAAGACCTGACGCACCTGATCGAGTTGCAGCAACTTCGAGAAACCGATGTGGAAGAATTCCTCGAGGCCGTCTCCGGAGGCGAGGTCCCGGCCGAACTGGTTTCCCTGGTGTATCAGAAGACCGAGGGCAATCCGCTCTTCCTGGCTGAGATCGTCCGGTTGCTCGACGCCGAGCGGAAGCTCGATCACCCGCGGGAAGTACGTTCCTGGAGCGTCACGATCCCGCAGGGCGTCCGAGAGACGATTCGCCGGCGGCTGGTGCAACTCTCCGACTCCACGAATCGGCTGCTCACACTTGCCGCCGTGTGCGGGCGCGCGTTCTCTCGGAACACGCTCGAGGCCGTGGGAGAACTCTCCGGCGTCGAGTTGCTCGAGGGGCTTCAGGAAGCCGTCGACGCGCGGATCCTGAACGAGGCCCGGGATCCGCACGTGGACTATCGCTTCTCGCACGGGCTGATCCGCGAAATGATCTACGACGAGCTTTCCATCTCCGACCGGGCCCAACTGCATCTGCAGGTGGGGACGGCCGTCGAATCGCTTCACGAGACGGACCTGAGCCCATACCTCGCGGAACTCGCGCACCACTTCGGGCAGGCCGCCCCACTCGCGGGCGTCGAAAACAGCATCGTGTACGAGACCCGAGCGGGACGGCGCGCCGCAACGCTGATGGCATTCGAGGATGCAGCCGGGCACTTCGACCGCGCACTACGCGCGCTCGATTCGAGCGAACTGCTCGACCGGGAGCAGCGTTTCGAACTGCTGCTCGAGCTCGCCGCGGCCGAGTTGCACGCCGGCCGGTGGGCACCCGCGCACGAGACGCTGCAGCGTGCCTCTGAACACGCGCGCGAGTTCGGTGCCGCGGACGCCCTCGCTCGCGTCGCACTTCTCTACCCCGCTCCGTCTGCACCAGGCGTGATCACCGATCAGCGTCCGGACGCGGTCTCGGTCAAGCTCGTCGAGGAGGCGCTCCAAACTCTGGACGCGCAGGACAGCACGCTTCGGGCGTTGCTGCTCTCGCGCCTCGCGCTCGATCTGTACTGGACCAGTACGCAGGAGCACTGTCTGCGGGTCAGCCAGGAGTCACTCGAGATGGCGCGCCGGCTCGGAGATCCGCGCGTGCTGGCGTCCGCCCTCGTCGGGCGCCACGGTCTGCTGCTCGGCCCCCCCCACCTCGCGGAGCGGCAGCCGCTGGCAAGGGAGGCGCTCAGTTGCGCGGAACGTGCCGGAGCACCCGAACTCAGCCTGAGCAGCCGCCAGGCACTGCTTCACGACTTCATCGAAGTCTGCGACCCGGTCGGGGCGGACGTCGAGATCGAGGCCATTTCAGAGCTCGAGCAGGAACTCAAGCCCAGATGGTCGCTCGGCGCGCGGACGATGCGACTGGCCAGCCGCGGCGAGTACGAGAAGGCGGAAAAGTCGCTGCGCGAGGATCGAGCGAGCACCGGCGGGCTGGATTCGCCCTCACCCGTGGGCGAGATCCAGCTGTGGAACGTACTTTTCTCGCAGGGTCGGCTTTCGGAACTCGGGACCTCCATCGAGAAATTCGTCGCGCGCTATCCCGAAGTCCCAGGCTGGCGGGCCGCCCTCGCGGCCATCTACTTCCAATCGGGACGCGAAGCGGACGCGCGTGCCGAATTCGAGCGCTTGCTCGAGGTCGATGTTCGCAAACTCCCCATGAACGCCGCCTGGTTCATGAGCATCGGCACGATCTCCGAGCTCGCGATGAACCTCGGGGGACGAGAAGCGGCCGAAAGACTCTACACCCTGCTCTTGCCCTATTCGGACCGGGTGCTCCAGGTTCCACCCACGGCCATGTACTTGCAGGCGGCCTCCCACTACCTCGGAGGCCTGGCCTCGGTTCTCGGCCGCTTCGACGATGCGGAGCGCCACTTCACAAAGGCCATCGAGCTCAACTCCCGAATGCAGGCACGAGGCTTCCTGGCGTACAACCGCTTGCACTACGCGCGAATGCTGCTCGCGCGGGGCCGATCGGGTGATCACAAGAAAGCGCAGCAGTTGATTGAAGAAGTGGTCAGCGCCGCAGGCGAACTCGGCCTGCAGCCAGTGATCGAGGTTGCCCTCGGGCTCAAGGCCGAGTACGGACTCGACTAGAACCCCTCGATGTAGGGCAACCCGGCGGCGGTACTTTCGATCGCGTCCCCCGCCTCGAGCAATACCCCGGTCGCGTCCCAGGTTCCGTCGAGCAACCTGCTGCGGGCATCCTCGGCCTGTTGCGCCGCGAAGGTCCCGACCCTGCAGCGCACGCACTGCCGCTCCAGATCGACCGCGATCTCCTGTGCGGGCTCGAGGTCGATGCTGTCCATGAGCGTGCCGAGATCGGCGGGCTCGAGCGTCACGCACGGAAGTCCGAGCGCCACGCAGTTTCCGAGGAAGATCTCGGCAAAGGACTCCCCCACGAACGCTCGGAAGCCGTGTCGCATGAGCGACTGCGGCGCGTGTTCGCGCGACGAGCCGCAGCCGAAGTTTCTGCCAACGACCAGGATCGACGCGCCCTCGAAACGCTCGTCATCGAGCGGATGCTCGCCCTTGGCCTGGGCACGGTCGTCCACGAACAGGTATTTCTCGAGGCCCTCGAAGGTCACCTGGCGCATGAAGCGTGCGGGAATGATGCGATCGGTGTCGATGTCGTGCGTGCGCAGCACGCAACCTCGCCCGGAAACCCGAACGACCGGATCCGAGCCCATCAGAGGATCTCCCGCACATCGGTAACCTGCCCGCGCAGCGCCGCGGCCGCCACCATCGCCGGTGACATCAGCAGCGTGCGTCCCGTGGGCGAACCCTGGCGCCCCTTGAAGTTCCGGTTACTCGAGGACGCGCACATCTCCTTGCCGACCAGCTTGTCGGGATTCATCGCGAGGCACATGGAACAGCCCGGCTCACGCCACTCGAAGCCCGCGCTACGAAAGACCTCGTGCAGACCTTCGGACTCGGCCTGCCGGAACACCTCCTGCGATCCCGGCACGACGAGCGCCCGCACGCCGGTCGCCACGTGGCCCATCTCCGCCACACGCGCAGCCTCGCGCAGATCCGAGATCCGCGAGTTCGTACACGAGCCGATGAACGCGACATCGATCGGGATTCCGGCAATCGGGTCTCCCGATCGAAGCTGCATATGCGCGAGCGCCTCTTCGACCCCGGCGCGTTCCTCGATCGAGACCCGGTCCACGGAAGGGACCCGTTCATGTACGGCTGCATTCTGTCCCGGGTTGATGCCCCAGGTCACCGTCGGCGCGATCTCCTCCCCCGCGAGGGCAATGCGATCGTCGTACTGCGCGTCCGGGTCGCTCGCGATCGATGTCCACCACACCCGTGCCCGCTCGTAGGCCGCGCCCTTCGGAGCGAACTCGCGCGCGCGCAAATAATCGAATGTCCGCTCGTCGGGATTGACGTAACCGACCCGGGCCCCGCCTTCGACCGACATGTTGCACACGGTCAGACGTTCTTCCATCGACATCGCGTCGATCACGTCTCCGCCGTACTCGTAGGCGAAACCGATTCCTCCCTTCACGCCCAGCCGGCGAATGATGGAGAGAATTACGTCTTTGGCGTAGACCCCGGCGGAGAGGGCTCCCGAAACTTCGATCCGCCGCACCCTGGGCCGCCGAACCGCCATGCACTGGCTGGCGAGTACGTCGCGAACCTGGCTGGTGCCGATGCCGAATGCGATGGCTCCGAAGGCCCCGTGTGTCGAGGTGTGACTGTCCCCGCACGCGATCGTGATCCCGGGCTGGCTCAAACCCAGTTCGGGCCCGATCACGTGGACGATTCCCTGTCTACCGCTCGCGTGGTCGAAGAACTGAATCGCGTGCGCACGGCAATTCTGCTCCAGCCGCGCGAGCATCGCCTCGGCGAGGGCATCCTGGAGCGGGCGCGCGGACGAATCTGTCGGGACGATGTGATCGGCCGTCGCAAAGGTGCGCTCTGGAAAACGCACGCGCAGTTTCTGCTGGTCGAGCGCCGCGAAGGCCTGCGGACTCGTCACCTCGTGGATCAGGTGCAGCCCGACGAAAAGTTGCGTCTGGCCCCCGCTGAGTTCGCCAACCGTGTGGAGGTCCCAAACCTTATCGAGCAGGCTCCGGCCCATGCGCCACAGTCTAGCAGTTCGAGCCGCGCCTACAGTTCGGCCGCTACCATGAATGGGCCGCTTGGACGGTCCCCCAGTTGGATCGCACGCGCCGTCGAGGGGTCGTAGTTCTCGAACCAGACAATGTGTTCGAATCCGGCCTCTGCAAGGAGATCCCGAAGTGACGCGGGCGTAACGTAGCGCCGATGCGTGACCATCTCGGCCTCGGGCGCAGCATCGACCGAGAAGTATTGCGTCCTTCTTTCAAGCAGCGGAGTCAGCATTTCGCGTCGATCCCGCACCGAAATCCGGGTTCCGGCGACCTCCCGCTCGATCAGCCGCCACTGGCCCGAGAGTTCAGGCCGGAGCATGCTGAGCGGGACCGCGAGGTCGAACAGCACGCGCGCGGGACTCGCCATCGACCGCCGCAGGTGGCGAAGGAATAGCCGCTGCTCCTCGATCTCGATCAGGTAGTTGAACGCGTGCAGGCTGACCAGAACCGCATGGAAGCGCTCGGACAGCGGACGTGCCCGGAAATCATGGTGTGCCAGACGGACTCTGTCGCCATCCTCGCCCAGCCGTTCGCGCGCCACGGCGAGCATGTCGCGGGAGACGTCTACGCCCACCGCCTCGTGGCCCTCCCGGGCGAAGCCCCGAAGCAAGCGGCCGGTCCCGCAGCCGATTTCGAGAAGCGGCGGCGCGTACTTGGCGGCAACGTCGAGATAGACGGGAAGGTCCCGCGCGAACCCAGAGGCGTAGAGGTCGTAGAAGCGAGCGTACTGGAGCATCACATTCGGTGGGTTCAGCATGATGGCGTGCGGAGTTAGGCGAAAGAACACCCGACCGCAAACGCACCGCCGCCGCGAGTGTTCCCTGATACACAACGGATCACGATTCTGAACTTGTTTGACGCCCCTGCAGGGCCGAAGCCCGGATATAGCGAGACGAGATTGGAGACAGATCGTCCGGATCGACAATCGCCTCGATGAGCGCGAAGCGCGGCTCCCGGTGTGCGCGCTCCAGTGCGTCGCGGAGTTCGCGACGATTTCTGACGCGAATCCCGAGGCCACCCCAGCCCTCGGCCATCTCTGCGTAGGGCCAGTTGGGCAGCTCGAGCAGGTCGGCGCGTGGCGAAACCGGCCGAAAGATTCCCCAGCCTCCGTTGTTGACCACGATGATGATCGGGTTGCAGCCGTGGCGCGAGGCGTGTGAGAGTTCGGCGCCCGTCATCTGGAAAGCCCCGTCTCCGCACAGGACCAGCGGGCGCTTTCCACTCCCGATCTGGATGCCGAGTGCCGCCGGAACGCCGTAACCCATCGAGGCATAGAAGCCCTGGGCAAAGTAGAGCCCGCCGGGCGGGACCCGGACCTCGAGTCCACCGAAGAGCATGTCGCCCGACTCCGCAACTACATGGTAGCCACGCCGAACCCGCAGAAAATCGTTGACCGTGAGCAGCAGATCGTTGACTGCGATGGGCGTACGCGCCTCGGCCCGGGGGCGCTTTAGGTTGTCCGCGTACTCGACCTGCTCCCGGTGTCTGCGAAGTCCAGGGATCCGGCGGATCGCGCGCACGAAGGGCCGGAGACGTACATCCGTGTAGGTGTGTCGACTGATGTGCACCTGTCCGCCCATCGCCTGAACCATCCGCTCCGGCGCAACCCCGCGCGAGGACGCCCCCAGGTTGATGTCGCTCCGAAGCGCCCCGAGCGCCAGGACCAGATCGGCGTCTGCAACGCGCCGCCGAATCGGGGCCGGCCCCAGATTCCCCATGTACAGGCCGAGATACAGGGGGTGGTACATCGGAAAGGCGCCACGCGAGAGCACCGTCGTTGCGACCGGAGCGCCGAGCCGGTCGGCGAGCGCGACCAGGTCGCGCGTCGCGCCTTCGCGGTGCACCTCGATCCCGACGATCACGACCGGGCGTCGCGCGGAGTTGATCCGATCGGCGGTCTCGCGCGCCGCCTCGGCCCCTTTCGCGCTGTCGGAGGTCGGCTCCGCAATCGAACCGTCCCAACGTACCAGCTCCGCCGGGACCCCGATCCGGGTCTCGACCAGGTCCCGGTGGATCTCGAGGTAGCCGGGCCGCCTGCGGGAGCGGATCGTCGAGACCAGTTCGTGGATCTGCTCCGCTGCACCCGAAGCGCTCCGGATCACGCAGGATGCACAGCTCACCTCCTGGAAAATCCGGTGCTGACTCTCGATTTCCTTCGCCTGGTGGTGAATCAGCGTCCCGAGCCTGGTCTCCTGCTCGCCCGGGCCGCCGCTGATCACCAGCAGCGGAACTTCCTCGGCGAACGAGCCCGCAACCGCGTTCACGACGTTGTGCCCGCCGGCCCCGTAGGTCACGACGACCACGCCCATCCGCCCGGTCGCACGCGCGTAACCGTCCGCCGCGAAGCCGACCCCGGGCTCGTGCGAGAACGTCATGATGCGAAGGCCCCGTTGGGCCGCAAAGCGGTGGAACAGGTTCAGGACCAGGTCGCCCGGCAGCCCGAACAGATGCTCGACGCCGGCCCGCCTGAGGTAGGCCACCAGGAAATCGCCGAGGGGCATCCTGGAGCGCATGTCCACGCGAAGATACCCACAAATGCCCTATTCTCCGAGGGACGGGATGACAGACTTCGCGCTCCCTCCTGAACGCACCAAGCTCGCGGAGCAGGTCCTCGCGATGCTCGGGGACCGAAGCGTCGCAAAACGTGCCGATCTGAGCGGGGCCGTGGCCCGAACCCTGGTCGAGGCTCGCGACGAGGAGATCCACGGTTTCCTCGAGCAGATCGGGTCGACCGGAGGGGACTGGGGCTACCACCCGGCCAACGCGCTTGCGCGGCGGGTCATGGGTGCCGTGCAGCAGGTGCTGCTGCTTCCGGGCTCCGGGCTCGCCGGCACGGAGAGCCTCGAGGTCGCCCGCGAACGGCCGACGCTCTTCTTCGGAAATCACGTCTCCTTCAGCGATGCGAACGTGCTGGAGCATCTCGTGACCCGCGCCGGCTACGACGACGTCGCGCAGCGGATGGTGGCTGCAGTCGGTCCAAAGGTGTACACCTCGGTCCCGCGCCGGATTGCGAGCCTCGCGTTCGGGACCATCAAGCTGCCGCAGAGCGCCAGCCGCGCGACGGCCGAAGTCCGACTGAGGGCACGCGAGGTCGCGCGTCTCTCCCACCAGGCGCTCGCGGTCGCGCGCGAACGGCTCGCGGCCCGCGAGCACCTGATCGTGTTCGTCGAAGGTTCGCGCAGCCACGACCAGGGCATGAAGACCGCGCTCCCGGCCGTCGCCCGCTATCTCTCCTTCCCGGATCTGGCCATGATTCCGTTCGGCCTCTGGGGAAGCGAACGCCTGTCTCCGCCGGATGACCGGGGGCTCGCACCGGCCCGGGTCGAGGGGCGCCTCGGACCCGCGCTCGACGCAGCGCGGATTCTGGACGCCTGCGGGCAGAACCGGGTGCTCTGCATGCAGGTCGTCGGGGTCCTGATCGCGCGCCTGCTTCCGCCCGCGTACCGGGGTGCCTACGCGAAAGACGCGCCGAAGCTCGAGCGAGCACGCGAACTCGCCCGGGAGTTGTCGGAGGCTTGAAGCCCAGCAACCGCGTTCGAGCCTGTGGCCCGCTCCGGGCCCTCTGGAGCGCGCTGGCGCTGCTCGCGGCTCCGGCGCTGGCCGACGTCGACCCGCTCGCTGAGAAGGCCGAGCAGTTTCGCAGCGCGCTCGTAGAGCGGCATCTCTCGCCCGAGGGCCTGGTCCTCTACAGGATCGACCTGGACCGCCTGCCTCAGATGCTCGAGACCGGCCGCTACCCGCGCCAGGCCGACACCCCGATGTTCACCGGCATCTGGGCCGCGACCAGCTGCCTGCGGGCACGCCTGGTCCGAGGTCCGGAACGCGAGGAAGCCCTTCACGACGCAGGCCGCGCACTCGCGGGGCTCGAGCTGTTGATGGGCGTGACCGGACACCGCGGCCTGCTCGCCCGCCTGGTCCGGCGCGCATACGCGCCCCAGGGGGCGGAGGAAGCCCGCCAGAAATGGTATCCGGGCGGCCCAGGCTATGAAGACTACCGCTGGCGCGGCGAGGTTTCGGTCGACCAGTACGCGAGCGGACTGCTCCCGGCCGTCTGGGAGTGCCGCGAGCTGTTCCCGGAACGGAGCCGGGAACTCGTCACGGGATTCGCGGATCATCTGCTCGAGCACGATCTCGAAATTACGGACGCCGACGGAGCGCGCACCCGCTTCGGAGACCTGTCGCCGCGCGCCGGCTACGGCTGGAACTCGATCGCGCAGCTCACCGCCTACGCCACCTTCGCGCTCGCGGCGAAACTCGGGACGAACCCCGCCTACGCCCGCGAGCGCGACCGACTGCGCGACGAACGACGGGTGGTAGCGCGGTCGCGGACCACCAACCTCCGCATCGGCGCGACCACGAACCCCTCGAACGACCTGATGGCCTGGAGCCTGTTCCGGGTGCTGGTCCCGCTCACGCGCGAGACGCGCGATCCGGCGCTGGCGGACCTGCGTCACGCCACACACGTCGCCTGGTTCCGGGTGCGAAACGACGGCAACCCGCTCTTCGCCGGACTGTTCTGCCAGCTCGAGCCGGGAGCGTGCGACCGCGCCGCGCTCGATCAGGCCCGGGAACTGCTCGCGCGCTTTCCGCTCGACAAACGGGGGCGGGGCCCCGACCCCGCAGTGGCCAGGCTGCCCCGGAGGCTGCTCCCGGGACGCAAGTGGCGCCCGCTCGCGCGAGATCCCGTCCCGATCGAACTCCGCGCCACCGACTCCTACGAGTGGAAGGCGAGCCCCTACCGCGTGGACGGGACGGGCGCTCCGAGCACCCAGTACACGGGCCTCGACTACCTATCTGCCTACTGGGTCCTGCGCGCCGCGGACTCGGCCGCCCGGTAAAGCCCCCCGCTGCCGGCGCCGATGTACCTCATAGCCCCTGGACGGCTCAAATCTCCGCCCCCCTGCGGGAGCCCCATGCTTCGCAGCGCATCTCCTGGAACCGCCCGCGTGCCCCGGCGACCCCGCGTCAATTCGGAGTCAGCATCGCTCGACATCTTCCTTGCGAACTCCCAGGCTGCCATCATGGTGGTCGCGGGAGGGCACGAGGGCGTGGAGTTCGTACTCGATCAGCAGCGCGTGCTGATCGGACGGGGACCGGGCATGGACCTGACGATCGACGACTCGAGCCTCCGCACACTGGAGGCCGCGCTCGAATTTCGCCAGGGTGCGTACCACCTTCGGCGCTTCGACCTCGAGGCAAACCCGGGGTCGGATGGCGCGCCAGCGCGCGCGCAGAGGCTGAAATCCCTCGACCAGTTCCGGCTCGGAGACCTTCGCTTCGAGTACACGATCTCGCCAGATGACGTCGGCGGCCCGACGGGATGATCTGGCGTCCCCCCCGGCCGCCTCGCGGCCGACCGTAGCAATGGAACTCCTGAGCGGAACGGCGATCGGCAGCTTCGTGATCGACGTGCGGCTCGCGAGCGAGGGGACCTCCGAGATCTACCGCGCGCACCAACCGGCGCTCGGCCGATCGGTGCGGATCGTGCGGCTTCCGGACCCGCCGGATGCGGCGAGCAACCCGCTCCCCGGCCTGGATCGCGAACTCCGGCTGCGTGCCCGGCTGCTGCACCCCAACGTCGCGCAGCTGTTCGACTGCTTCACGCAGCACGGCGCGATCTATCTGGCGAGCGAAGACGTGGACGGCCCGAGCCTGGCCGAGCTTCTCCAGGCCGCGGTCCCGATTCCGGCCGCGGTCGCGCTCCAGATTGCGCTCGAACTCTCGCGCGGCCTCGCCGAGATCCACGAACGCGGCATCGTCCACGGCGATCTGCAGCCCCGGAACCTGCTCGTGAGCCGCGCGGGCGAAGTCAAAATCACCGGCTTCGAGCACGCCCGAGAGGCCGGAAGCATCGACCCGGCCGAACCCGCGGGGTCCGCACACACCCGGCCGCCCGAGCAACGGGCTGGATCCCGGAGGTTGCCGGCCTCCGACGTTTTTGCTTTCGCGCGAACGCTGCAGCAACTGCTGGCCGGACGGACCGAGCCCGCGGGCTCGACCCGCTTCCCGGGCACCAGTCGCCGGCTCGAGCGGTCGCTTCGCGCCTCGCTCCTCGAGGATCCCGCACTCAGGCCACGGGCCCGGGACCTGCGGGACGCATTGGCGCAGGAACTCGGCGAACCGGGCCCGCTGGATTGCCGCGTCACCATCGCCGCCTGGCTCTGGGAGGCACAGTCCGGGACGGCCGGCGGCTCCGGGAACTCTGCGACCGCTGAGGCAGGCCGTGGGCGTACGGCCGCTGCCCGGCGGCGCGCGCTCTCTCTGGTCGGAGCCGCCGCAGCCATTCTGCTGGCCGGAATTCTCTGGGTCGGATACGAGCGAAACACCGCACCGCGCGACGTCGCAGCGCAGATGCTGACGCCCGCAGACGCGCCCGGCCTGGTTTCGTTCGTGGCGCATCCATGGGCCGAGATTCAGGTCGACGACCTGCCCCCATTCGTCACGCCGCAGGCGGCGCCACTCGAACTCGCGCCGGGCGAGCACCGCGTTGTGTTCCGGCACCCCACACTGGGCTCGCGCGAGCGGACCCTGCGGGTGGTTCCCGGGGAACGCAGGCGCGTGATCGAAATCCTCGAGCCCGCGTCGTGAGGACAAGGCTGGATCGGCGCCTGCTCGCAGCCGCCCTCGCACTGGTCGCGGGCAACTCGTTCGCGGCCGCCGGGCCGGATCCGGAAGCCCCCCTGGAGCAGACCCACGTACTGGGCCCCGGTCAGAACCTGGCCTGGGTCTCGGAACGGTACTACGGAACCGCCCGCTGGGACTCCGTCCTCAGGCGCTACAACGGACTCCCGTCCACCGCACCTCCGCCCGCAACGCGGGTTCGGATCCCGCGCTCGAAGACCCAGACCGCCGTGCCCGGAGACACCTGGTCCGCGCTGGCGGAGCGTCACTGGAAGCGTCCGTTCGCGGCCGACGCGTTCGCTCGCATGAACCAGCGCTCGCTTCGGGAGCCGCTGCAGGTCGGGGAACGCGTCGCGGTGCCGATCCTGGTGCCAGTCGAACTCTCGCGAGGACAGACGCTGGCCTCGGTCGCGCGCGAACTCTACCGGGATCCGGAGTTCTGGCCACTGCTCCAGTCCGTGAACCGGATCGAACAACCGCACAAGCTGCGGCCCGGGACCCGGATCCTGGCGCCCGTCGTCCTCGAAGCGCGCGCGCTTCCGGAATCCGAAGAGTCCGCGGCTGACCCGCAGGGCCGCGACACGGATCCGGGGCGCTCGCTCGACGCCGCCACGGGACCGGACCCGGAACGCACACGCGAACTGGAAGCCGGAATCCGCGCCTACCGGCAAGGGCAATACGCACAGGCACTGGAGTCGCTGGAGTCCGCGCGTGCCGAGATCATGACCCGGGGCTCGATCGCGCAGCAGCGGAGCCTGCTGCGCCACCTCGGATTCAGCTACGTGGCCTACGATCTCGGCAACCCCGCCTGCGCCGCGTTCCGTGACTTCGAGCGGGTCTCGCCCGGCATCGAGTGGGATCCGAAACTCGTGTCACCCAAGATCCTGACGGTGCTTCGCGGCTGCCAGGGCCTCTAGCGCACTTCGTTCCGCGGCCTCGAGCGGGCTGATGGCCTCCGCGGCCGCGCGTTCCAGGACCGCCAGCAGATTTCGTGGGATCGCCTGAAGTCGCTCGCGAGACGGCCCGTCGGGATCCGGCATCGGCCGTTCCCCGGCGGCCGCCGCGTGGGCGGCCGCGAGGTAGATGAGACCCCCCGCGTTCGCAACGAAATCGGGGACGCAGAGGATCCCGCGCGCCTGGAGTGCCGACGCCAGCGAGCGGTCTGCGAGCGGATTGTTGGCGGCGCCGCAAACCACGCGGCAGGCCAGCTCCGCAGACTGAATCGCGGCCGGGGGACCGCACGGAGCCAGCACGTCACACGGAGTCTCGAGCAGGCGGCCCGGCTCCACGACCCGGGTCTCGGGAACCCGCTCCCTCAGCTGTGACAGCGCCAGCGCGTCGGTCTCCGCAACCGAAACCTCCGCTCCCGCCCCAATCAGCAGTTCGGCCAGCCGCAATCCGACCTGGCCCGCGCCCTGGATCAGGACCGACGCGCCCTCCAGGCTCCGCCCCAGGTGCGCCAACGCCGTCTCGGTCGCCAGGCAGACCCCCAGCGCGGTGTGGGGGGCGGGTTCCCCGCACCCGCCGAGCTCCCGCGGGTAACCGACGACGTGGGACGTCGTCTCGCGGATCACGGCCATCTCGCGTTCGCTCGTCCCCATGTCCGCGGCCGTCACGTACTCGCCGCCGAGTCCCTCCACGAAGCGACCCAGGGCCAGCAATTGCTCGCGCGTGCGCGCTCTGGGATCGCCGATCACGACGGCCTTGCCGCCGCCGAGTGGAAGACCCGCGAGCGCGGCCTTGAGCGTCATCGCGCGCGCCAGTGCGCGGGCGTCCGCACGCGCCGAGGCCACATTCGGATACGGCTTCCAGCGGCAGCCCCCGAGCGCGGGGCCGCGTGCGGTCGAGTCGATCGCGATGACCATTTCCACTCCGGCCACGCGCTCGAGGTGCAGCGACTCGAGTCCCCCAAAGCCCCGCTCGGGCGGATCGGTTGCGGTGCTGTCGCTTGACCCGCTCTGCATACCGGGGATTATGAAGGGGCATGAGTACCCCCGCCCCCCCCGAGGAACCGCGCGCTGCCCGAGCGCGCGGCGTGATGATCGCCCGGGGAGGCGGCGGCGACGATCTGCGCGCGCTCGCCGAACTCCTGGATAGCGCCGGGATTGACTACGGGATCGAAGACCGGTTGGAGCCGGACGGAAGCGGCCGGGCGTGGCAGATCTTTGTGAGCCCGCGCGACGTCCTGCGCGCGCGCAGGACCCTGCAACAGCTCGTCGCAAAGGGATCGACAGACACTCGGGCGGGCGCGAACACCCCGCCGACGGGCCCGCTGTTCGAGGGCGGCGGGCGCGGGCTCACGCAAAGCTTCCTGGTCCTGGCATGCTTCGGTCTCGGCTTCCTCCTCCTGTTGCGCGGCTGCATGGGATAGATTCGGCGCGCCCGAGCGGGCGGGCGCGCAACTCCGAGCGATCGCCGACGCCGAGACGCGCGCGGTTGGCTAAGGCCCAGGAGGCTCGAGCACCAGCCGGAGACCGTCCGTTCCCGGCTCGACCGGGTCCGGCAGCGCCGCCACCAGGTCTTCGGGCTGCCGCGTTAGCGGATCGCCATCGGCATCCAGGCGCGCGGAGAGTTGCACCGGCCCGGCGAAGGGACGGCCCGCGAGCATGGCATCGGCGGGCCCGATCTCGAAGTCGATCGGGAACGCGCCCGTCCCGAGACGCTTCACGGCGAGCGGCGGACCGCCCGCGGGGGAACGCGCGATCACGAACAGCACGGCGCTGCCCGAGGGAGTTGCAGCGTCCGCGAGTTCCAGCGTTCCCCGGATCGGCTCGGCCTGCGAGACCGTGGCGTCGGCCGCCAGCTCGCGGCCCCGCCCGGGCATACCCTCCGCGAGGCGCGGTGCCGGGCGGGCCAGCCCTGGGATGCGGAAGTCCCCCCGGGATGGGGGCTCGTCTTCGCGCGGCACGTAGGGATCGACCCGGCGGTCGCAGCCCGCGAGCCCGAAGCAGAGCATGACCGAAACAGACACAAACAGGCCGCGAGTGCCCAGACAGAGTCGGCTCGCCAGGATTCGCGCCTCCATCGGCAGCGGAAGAAACGGACGCCAGGATCGTAGCAGACTCCACGCTACCCTCCCGGGATGCGCCTCGACGACGCGACGCTGCCCGGATATCTAACCGAGGTCGGGGTTCTGGACTCGGCCGACGGCGTGAAGATCGAGGTCCCGGGTGACGGGAACATCAACTACGTACGCCGCGCGCGGCATCCGGCTGGAGTTTCGGTGATCGTGAAGCAGGCGCGCCCGACCCTGGAGCGTTTTCCGGAGTACGCAGTCACGACCGAACGCATCGTCTTCGAACGACGCTACCTGGAGACCGTGGAAGGGATCGCGCCCGAGGTGGCCCCGCTCCTGCCACGTGTGATTCACTTCGATCGAGAGCTGCGCGTGCTCGTGATGGAAGACCTGGGCAAGGCGCCCACGCTCGAGGCGACACTGCTCGCGGGAACGCTTCCAAAAGCTCCCCTCGCGGCGATCGGCCGCTTTCTGGGTTCCGTACACGCGGCTTCGAGCACCCGAGCGGGCGCACTCGGCTCCGGCTTTCTAAATCGCGAGATGCAGTCGCTTCACGGAGAACACATCTTCACGCTCCCGTACCAGCCGAACGACTTTCCGATTCCGGCCGATCTGGCGAGCTTTGCGGCGCAAGCGCTGGACGCGTCCGGGGCCCGCGCTCGGATCAGCAAGTTGCGCCGCCGTTACTATGAAACCCGGGAAGCCCTCGTCCACGGAGACCTTCAGGGAGGAAACGTGCTGCTCCAGGGCGACACCCCCCGGCTGCTGGATGCCGAGATCGCCCACATCGGCGATCCGGCGTTCGATCTCGGCATCTCGCTCGCGCACCTCCGGCTCCACCGCACTCGGACCGATCCCAAGCGGCCCACGCGATCGGAGTTCTCTAGCGGCGAACGGGCGCTCCTGGACGGCTACCTGGCGGCCGGCGGCCTGCGCCGAACTCTGCGCCGGGCCGACCGCTACTGCGGCGTCGAAATGCTGCGCCGCAGCATCGGGGCGGCACGCCCCGAGTTCCTGCAGGCCCCGACGACGGCGCGAAGCGCCTTCTCGGCGGGCCTGGCGTGGCTGAGCCCGTGAGCCAGGGGCTGCGGCTGGCCCTGCTCGGCATCTGGGCCGGAATGCTGCTCGCGATCGGGGCGGTCGCAATCCCGGCGGCCTTCCAGACCCTGCCGGGCACGGAGTTGTCGGCCCGCCTGGTTGGGGCCGCGCTTCCCACGCTGGATCAGGCCGGGATCGTGCTGGCCCTCGCCGCCGTCGGCCTCGGCTGGGTCGGGGGTGCGCAGCGCGCGCGGGCGCTGCTTCCGGGCCTCGGAGGCACATTCCACCTGGTCTCGCTGCTCTGGCTCGCGCCTCGGATCCACGAGATTCGGGAGGCTGCTGGAGGCAGCATCGGCAGGCTCGGGGTGGACAATCCGGACCTGGCACTGTTCGCGCTGCTCCACAACGGCTCGGTCTCCCTGTTCGTGGCCGCAGGGCTGCTAGCGCTCGCTACGATCGCCTGGGATTTGAGAGCCGGAATGAAAGAAAATTGAACAAGTCCTTAGATTTCCAGGGTTTTTTTGGAAATCAGCGGTTGCGATCGCAGTTGGGCGGGCTACACTCGCGCCCTTCGCCGGATCAGCTCAGGGGGTGCCCAAGCAACCATGCCGATCGATATCAAGCTCACCGTACGCCTCGAAGTCGAAGAAGCCGCGCTGGAGGATGCCCTCGCGGAATACGACGAGATCACGGTTTCGGAGTTGGTCAAGCAGATCCTCGACAAGGCGATCGCGCTGGACGAGGTCGCCGCCGTAGTCACCGAGGGCCCGAACACGCTCGACGAGTACGACGACTCCCCTTCCGCGCCGGTCGCCGAGGGCTAGCCGAGCCCGAGCGCGTCGCGCGCTAGCGGAAGAGGTCCAGCTGGACCCCCACACCCTGCGCGGATTCGGCCTGGGCAGGGCGGACGGCCGGAACGTGTAGCGGCGGCCCGGAATTGCGTGTTCTCCGGGTTCGCAGAGCCGGCCGGTAGATCCCGGCCCAGCGCGCGTGGGACAGGATCTGGCGGTAGAGGACCTCGAACTTCCGGCCGTGGTTGAAGTGTCGCAGGTGCGCGAGTTCATGACACAGCGTGTCGATCAGGCCCGAGTACTTGAGCGGGGCGCCTGTCTTCGCGTGACGCAGCCGGATTCGGATGCTTCCATCCTCGTAACAGATCCCGTAACGCCGCCGCACCGCGGGGCGCTCAGCCGAAAGATCGCGCAGCCGTAGCCGAAAGCGCGCCGCCAGCACTTCCGCGTCGCGCCGCAGCCGGGCCAGTACCTGTGCTTCCTCGAGTCTCTCCTGCGGACTCAACGCGGGTGACTCCCGGGGGGCCGGGGGAGTATACCTTCGAGATCGATGGATTCCGACCTCGACCTCTCCGAACTGCGGATCTTCCCGCTCCCCAACCTGGTGCTGTTTCCGTCCGTGCGCCTCCCGCTCCACATCTTCGAGCCTCGCTATCGAGAATTGACCCGGGATGCGCTCGCCGGTGACCGTGTGATCGCAATGGTGCTGCTGCAGGACAACGCCGCGTCGGGAGTTCAGGCGCACCCGGCCGTGTACGAGGTCGGATGCGCGGGCCGGGTGGTCGGGCACGAAGCGCTCTCGGACGGCCGCTACCAGCTGCTGCTCGAGGGACAGAGCCGCATCCGGATCACGCAGGAACTCCGGACGCGCGAGCCCTTCAGAAGGGTTCGCGCCGAGGCGTGGCCCGAACTTCCCGGTGACGGGCGCGACCCGGAACTACTTCGCGAACTCGACCAGATCCGCCAGGGGATCGAGAAGACCGTGCTCGGACTGACCCGGAGAGACGCTCCCGCGACCGAGCGCCAGGTCCAGGAACGGCTCCGTCAACTCGACAGCATCGAACTGGTCAACCTGGTTTGCTTTGGACTCGATTGCTCGCCGGTCGAAAAGCAGGCGCTTCTCGAAGCCCCGGAACTCGTTCGACGTGCACGCATGCTCGAACACCTGCTGCAATTCCGTCTCGCGGAGACGCGACTTCCCGAAGGCCCCCGAACCCTCCAGTGAGAGGCGGGTGCAGGATGTCGGCTCAGGTTTTCTCGAATTCGTTCGAAATTCGTAGATTGGTAGCGAAATTCAGAGCCCGCTAAACACAGCGATGTGCCGATTCGCTGTGTACGGAGCTGTGCATGAGCGGCGGCGCGGGCATGCCCCGACGCGACTTCGGAGCCCAGAGCGCGGTACTTTCGGAGCCTTGCGCAACCGACGAGAAACGCGCCGGCTGTCGGGCGTTCTCGACACCCTGACGGGGAGGCGAAAGCCGCCTCGGCCAGAACCGCCCTTGCCCGACTACGCGGCTCGTGGGAGAGTCCGCCGCACCGAAACGCGGCCCTGTTCCGGGGCCATTTGTGGGGAAAATCAGCGGATATGGCCAACCCGGGGGGGTGGGAGGCCGTCCGAGAGGCGGTCCGCGAGCGCGTGGGGAACGCTGCCTTCGGAGCGTGGTTCGAGAACCTTGATGCCGAGGCGAACGGCCAACAGCTCGTGATCCGCTGTCCCGATCGCTTCAGCCGGGACTGGATCCGGGGCCGTTACGCGGGCGTGGTCAGTGAGGCGGCCCGCAGCGCGGGCCGGATGACACAGGTCGCGTTCGAGGTCGCGGTCGGCGGAGTCGCCCCGAGCACGCAGGCGTCGAAAGCCCGGCCGGTTCGCACGCGCGCGCCCCAACCAGAGCTTCCCCTCCCGCGCCCGGCCGACCCGAGCTTCGAGAGCTTCGTGCGAGGTCCCGACAACGCACTGGCGCTCGAGGCGGCCCGAGCGGTGGCACGGGGCAACGCCGGGCGCTGCAGCCCGCTGCTCATCACCGGAGAATCGGGGGCGGGCAAGACGCACCTCTGCCGTGCCATTCGAGGCGCTGTCAGGGGGGACACGGTCTACCGTTCCAGCGAGGAATTCACCGGCGAGGTCACACAGGCGATGCGCGGCGGCCAGATGGAGGCGGTGCGCCGGCGCTACCGACGCTCGCTCAACGTCCTGATCCTCGAAGACCTGCAGTTTCTGGAGGGGAAGCGCGCCACCCAGATCGAGCTCTTTCACACCCTCGACCACCTGATCACGCACGGAAAGACCGTGGTGCTCAGCGCGGATCGAGGACCGCAGGACCTGCCGGGCATCGACGTGCGGCTGCGTTCTCGCATCGCTTCCGGACTCGTCGCGCACCTGGGTACGCCGGGCCCCGAGACCGCCCTCGCGATCCTGCGCGAGAAGGCCGCGGCCGGCGGGGTGCGCATTCCGGCCGACTGCTTGGAGATGCTCGCGGCCCGGCCTGCCGGGAGTGTGCACAATCTGCTCTCGGGCCTGAACCAGGTGGTCGCGCGCGCCTCCCTGATGGGGCGCACGGTGACGCCCGAGCTGGTTCGCGAGGCGCTGGCCGCGGTGGAAGTTCCGGGGCGCGCCCGCACGCTCCAGGAGATCATCGAACTCTGCGGCCGCGTCTACGGGGTCAGCCTCGAGGCCTTGAGTGGCCGCTCGCGCAAGCGAGCCATCGTGCGGCCGCGCCAGTTCGCGATGTATCTCTGCCGCAGGTACACCGACGCCTCGCTCAAGGACATCGGGCGCGCGTTCCGGCGCGATCACACCAGCGTGATCTACGCAATCGACACGGTCGAGCGCCGAATCGTCGAACGGCCACAGCTGCGCTACGAACTCGAGGCGCTGGCTGCCCGGATCAGCCCAGGCCCCCGGGCGCGGCCAGCGCCCGGACGAGGACTCCTCGAAGCCCCGGGGCGTCGCAGCGCGGGCTAGTACCCGCCGGCGAGCACGGGCGCCGCGGGTTCGGGCGCCGGGCGCGCGGACCTGATCGCCGGCCGCTTGCGTCGCTCGTAGGTCGTGGTTCGCTCCCAGGGCGTGCGCCCGATGTCGCGAATCAACCTCTCGATCTCCTCGGGCTCGATGTGATCGCCGTGCTCGGAGCCCGCGGCCTGGCTGATCGACTCTTCCATCAGGGTTCCGCCGAAGTCGTTTGCGCCCGACATGAGCGCCACCTGGCCGAGCTTCTTGCCCATCTTCACCCAGGAAATCTGGATATTGGTGATCCAAGGGCGCAGGAAGAGCCGGCTGATCGCAATCAGGCGCAGATCCTCGGGCATCGTGGCGCCCGGGCGACTGCCATCCTCGTTGAAGAGTTGGGTCTCGTGATGGATGAAGCCGAGAGGTACGAACTCCGTAAACCCCCCGGTCTGTTTCTGAATGCTCCGCAGAAGATCGAGGTGTCCGGCGATATGGTGTGGCGACTCGATGTGTCCGTACATCAGCGTGGAACTCGAGCGCAGTCCGACTTCGTGCGCGGTCGTGACGATCTCGACCCAGCGGTCGGTCATCAGCTTCCGGGGCGAGATGATCTTGCGAACTTCGTCATCGAGGATCTCGGCCGCCGTTCCCGGAATCGTCCCGAGCCCTTCGTCGCGCAGCATTGCGAGGTAGTCGCGAAGACTCATGCCGTCGGCCTTCTTAACAGCAAAGTGAATCTCCTCGGGCGAGAAGGCGTGGATGTGCAGATCGGGAAGCTCCGCCTTGATGGCGCGCAGCATGTCCCGGTACCAGAAGCCGTCCTTGTTCGGGTGAATGCCGCCCTGAATGCAGACCTCGGAGGCACCGCGCTCCCAGGCTTCGCGCGCACGTGAAACTGTATCTTCGAGCGGGCGATCGTAGGCGTCGGGCTCGTGCTTGTGTCGAGCAAAGCCGCAGAACGAACATCCCACGTAGCAAATGTTCGTAGAGTTGATGTTTCTGCAGATCACGTAGGAAACCTCGTCGCCCACGTCTTCGGCGCGCGCCAGATCGGCGACGAGACAGAGCAACTGGAGATCCCGCCCCTCTGCGCCAAGCAGAGTGACTGCGTCTTCGCGGAGGAGTTCGGTGCCGGCGAGTGCCTTTTCGAGCGCAGCGCGCACGGCGTGCGTCGCGCCCACCAGAATTCGATCGGACAGGTTCATCGTGGTCATCATGACTCCTGGGAAAAAGCGCGGCCCGTAGGATACCCGTCTTCGTCGCAGTCGGACCGCAGGCGAGAGAGCATCTCAGGATCGAAGAACTCGGGTCGCTCACGCAAATACTCCGGATACACACAGAGTCGCTCGCGCAGACGGTAGCCAGCCGCCTCGGTTCGAACTGCGAGTTCGGCCAGCTCGGGCCATGGTGCTTCCGGGTTGATGAAGTCGATCGTGACGGGCGAGACCCCGCCCCAGTCATTGAGTCCCGACCGGGCCAGGAGTTCGAGCGAGGTGGGTGAAAGGTTGGGCGGCGCCTGGAGGTTCTGTGCCGGCCCGAAGATCAGGCGCGCCAGCGACACGGTTCCGGCCATGAGTTCGTCGGAGGGAGACGGTACATGCTCCATCCGGGTCCCGGGCTTCGGATGGAAGTTCTGGACGATCACCTCCTGAATATGCCCGTACTCGCGGTGCAGGGCCTCGATCGCGAAGAGCGTCTCGACGCGTTCTTCCGGTGTCTCGCCGATTCCGATCAGGATGCCGCTCGTAAACGGGATCTTCAGTTCCCCGGCGTCGCGCGTCATACGGATGCGCCTCGCGGGATCCTTGTCGGGCGCCCAGTAGTGCGCCTGTCCCCTCTCGCGGAGCCGCGCACTCGTCGTCTCGAGCATAAGCCCCATGCTCGCGTTCCAGCGACGGAGTTCCGCGAGTTCCTCCGGGGTCATGATTCCCGCATTGGAATGCGGATAGATCCCCTCCTCGTAGGCCACGCGGCAGGCGTCGACGAGGTAGGCGGGCGTCGACGAGTAACCCTGCTTCGCGAGCCAGTCGCGGTAGCTCCGGTAGGCGATCTCGGGCTTGTCGCCCAGGCAAAAGAGCGCCTCTCTGCAGCCGGCCCGCAGGCCGTCCCGGACCGCGCTGCGTACCTCGTCCAGAAGATAGTTTCGAACCTCGGGCGATTTATGGCCCTTTGCAAAGGTGCAATAGGAGCAGCGGTTGCGGCACAGGTTGGTGAGCGGGATGAAGATGTTGCGTGAGACGGTGATCTCGGCTCCGTGTCCACGGATGCCGAGTTCGCGCGCAGCCTCCATCAGCGGCTCGAGAATCTCGTGGGGCGCGTACTCGAGATGCTGCGCCACCTTCGTCGCCGACTCTCGGTCGAGCGGCTCGGCGTCTACCGCCTTCTTGATGCGTTCCAGAAGTTCGTCGCGCTCGAGCGCGGTCATCGGGAATCCCTCGGGCCGATGGCCATGAAAGGCGCCATGCTAGCACCTGACGCTTGGCCTGCGGAAGCAGCACCCGGCACACGCCCCACGGGTCAGCTCGCGACCTCCTCGTAGCTCGGAGCCGCGAAGGCGAGGCGCTTTCGCATGATCCCGACGGCGTGGGGGTCGGAATCGATCAAAATGAAGTTCCGATCGCACTGCGCGGCTGCCTCTCCGAGCGTCCCGCTCCCGGCAAAGCAGTCAAGCACCAGGTCTCCCGGATCCGAGTGGACACGAACGATCCTGCGCAGGATGCCGAGCGGCTTCTGCGTCGGGAACCCGGTTCGCTCCTTTCCCTGCGTGGGCACGATGGTGTGCCACCAGACGTCGGTCGGGGTCTTTCCGCGCGCGGCCTTCTCCGCACCGACGAGGCCCGGCGCCAGGTAGGGAATCCGATCGATCTCGTCGTAATGAAAGGTGTAGGTCCGCGGATCCTTTACGTACCAGAGGATGTTGTCGTGCTTCGCGGGCCAGCGGCGCTTGCTGCGCCCCCCGTAGTCGTACGCCCAGATGACTTCGTTAATGAAGCACTCGCGCCCAAAGATCGAATCGCAGAGCAGCTTGCAGTAGTGCACCTCGCGGTAGTCGAGGTGCAGGAACATCGATCCGGTCAGCGACAGCACCCGGTGCAGCTCGCGCACGCGCGGTTCGAGAAACGCGGCCAGGTCGTCGAAGTGGTCGTTAAAGCCGTGGCTTCCGAGGACTTCCGTGCGATAGCGCCGGCCAGCGAAACCCGTCCGGTCCCCCCGTTCTTCGTCACGGACCGTACGAATCCTCGTGTGGCGCTGAACGCGGCCGGTGTTGAAAGGCGGATCGGTGTAGACCAGCGCGACCGACTCGGTCGCGATCGAGGGCAGCACCTCGAGGTTGTCGGCGAGTATGATCCGATTCACTGAAGGCGACTCCGGCCGAGGTTCGCGGCTTCTTTCCGGCATCGCTATTCTGCCCGCAGATGCCGATTCGGGCCATCCTCTTCGACCTCTTCGACACGCTGGTCGACCTCGAGATGGAAGCGCTTCCCGAAGTCACGATCAACGGGGCACGGGTGAGGTCTACGTACGGAATCCTGCACCGGGTCCTCGCCGACCTTGCCAGCATCGGCTTCGACGACTTCGCACTCCGTCTTCGCGAGGTGGACCGGGAAGGCGCGCGGCTCCAGCGAGAGGGCCGCGAATACCCGACCCTCGAACGCTTCGGCGAGCTGGTCCGGAGGCTCGGGATCGACGACCCGCTGCTTCCCGCGCGGCTCACCGAGGCACACATGGGGCAGATCGTACGCTGTGCGCGCTACCAGCCCGAGCATCCGGGGATCTTGAGCAGACTCCGCAAGCGCTACGTGATCGGGATCTGTTCCAACTTCAGTCACACGCCGACGGCCGTGCACACGCTCGAGCAGGCCGGGCTGCTGCCTCACCTGGATGCGATCGTGATCTCCGAGGAAGCGGGCTGGCGCAAACCGAGGCCCGAGATCTTTCTCGAGGCGCTGCGTCGCCTCGACGTGGCACCGGGCGAGAGCGTCCACGTCGGCGACCGACTCGACGCCGACGTCGCAGGCGCGGCGGCGCTTGGGATGCGCACCGTGTGGCTGACGCGCCGGGTGGCAGATCCCGAAGCCCGGCTCGAAGCGCACGCGGGCCTCCCCCCCGCCGCTGTGATCGGAGACCTCGCCGCGCTGCCCGAGTTGCTCGCAAGAGAACCCGACTGGGGCTGATGCCGCGCGCGGGCCGGACCGCGGCCGCTGGTCGGCCGGAGCCTGGGCGGCATGGCGGCCCGGGAGCTGGCGCTGTTCGCGCCGGAGCGGGTGCGCCGACGGCTGCCGGTCCCGACGACCGGATCCGGGCCTCGCTGGCGGAAAGGGCCCGGGCCGACCGGCTGGCGAGCCTGCGCGTCCAAACCCGCGTGGTCGCGGGGGGGGGCGAGGACCGGCTCAGGCCGCGATTGCGCTCGGAGACCCTGGCCCGGACGATCCCGCGCGCACGTCTGGCGACCATTCCGGGACCCGGTCACCTTCCCTATCTTGAGTCGCCGGGGCGTTTCGCTGAACCGGTGCTGGCGTTCCTGGAAGAACGCGGAGTCGAAGCGTCCTGAGCAGCAGTACGGGGGAACACGGAATGTCCGAGCAGTTCGAGGCGATCGTCGCGCGAGAGAAGCGGCTCTATGCCCCCACGGCACGGCGCTGGCCGCTCGCCCTCTCCCGGGGAGCGGGCTCCCGGGTCTGGGACCTTGACGGCAAGGCCTACATCGACCTCACCGCCGGCTGGGGCGTGAATGCGATCGGGCACTGCCATCCGCGGATGGTGAGCGCGATCCAGGACCAGTGTCGGACGCTGATGCAGACGACCAACATCGTTTACACCGAGGCCCAACTCGACCTCGCGGAACGACTCGACCGGATCGCGCCTGACCCGATCCACCGCTCGTTTCTGGTCTCGAGCGGGACCGAGGCGAACGAGGGCGCGCTCAAGCTGGCCCACGCCGCCACCGGGCGCAGTCGCTTCGTGGCCGCACTCGGGAGTTTTCACGGACGCTCGCTCGGAGCGATCGGGCTGCTGGGGCAGGAAAAGCACCGTGCCCGCTGGCGCGCGATCGCGCGCGAAGCCGACTTCGTCCCGTACGGCGACCTCGCCGCTGCCGAGGGCGCGATCGACGAGCGGGTCGCGGCCATGATCGTCGAGCCGATCCAGGGAGAGGGGGGCGTGAACGTCCCGCCTCCCGACTACCTGGCCGGCCTGCGACGCGCCTGTCACGCAGCCGGCGCGCTCTTGATTCTCGACGAGGTGCAGACCGGAATCGGGCGCACCGGCCGCTGGCTCGCGCTGGAGCACTCGGGCGTCGTTCCCGACATCCTCACGCTCGGCAAGGGTCTCGGCGGTGGCATGCCGATCGCCGGCTTCATGGCGACCGACGCGGTGATGGACACCATGCAGCCGGGCGATCACGGGGGAACCTACGCGGGGAACCTCGTCACCTGCCGCGCCGCGGACACGGTGCTCCAGGTGATCGAGGAAGAGGACCTCGTCAGGCGGGCCGAGCGGCTGGGCAGCCAGACCCGCGCGCGACTCGAGCGGCTGGTGGAACGCGGAGCCGGGCGCGCGGCCGGGGTCCGCGGCCGGGGCCTGCTGCTCGGACTGGTCTTCGAGCAGCCCGAGGAGGCCGCGCATTTGCACGCTGCCTGCCGCGAGCGCGGCGTGCTCGTGAGCCTGACCGCGGAGCGGGTCCTGCGACTCTTCCCCGCGCTCAACATTCCCGAGAGCGAACTCGACCAGGCGCTCGAGATTCTCGAAGACCTCGTCGGGAGCGCCTGACGCGCGAACCGAGCCCGATGTGCTCCCGCGGGAACCGCGCTTCGCGCGCCGCGGCTGCGCTTCGCGGCGCCGCCGCGATGGCACTCGGGGTCGCCGCCTGCGGTCTCGAACCGGCTCCGGCCGGCCCGCCCCCGCTGCCCCACGAGCTGCAACTGGTCGCGCCGGAGTCGCGGCTGCGCTTCGTGGCGATTCAAGACGACGAACACGCGGTCTCGGGCTCGCTGCGCCCGCTCTCGGGATCTCTAGACACGGCGCACCGGACTGCCTGGATCGAACTGGCGCTGGCGACGGTCGCCACCGGAGACTCCGAGCGAGACGAGAACATCCGCAAACACTTCTTCGACAGTGAGAAGTTCCCGAGCGCCAGGCTGGTCGTCACGGCGGCCGAGACCATACGCGGGCCCGCAGACGGCTCCGCCCCGCCCGCGATCGGGGAACCCCTCGAGGTCGACGTCCAGGCCGAACTCGAGCTTCGAGGCGGACGCTACCCGATCGAAGCCGAGCTCCGCATCACGCGCGAAGCCCCGGGACGGGTGCGCGTGACGACGCGGGCACCGTTTCTGCTCTCCGCGGAGGCGACGGGCCTCACCGCCCGGTTCACGCTGCTCGAGGTCGTCGGGCGGATCGGAGCGCTCTCGCGGGTGGTGCCGGTCGAGGTCGATCTGGTGTTCGAGGCCCCGGCGTCCTAGCGGTCGGCTAGCGCAGCTTCACGCCATGCCAGGGGCAGAAGGCCCAGCTCGCCTCGAGCCGCTCGCCGCCTTCGGGGCAAATCCGGGGGCCCACCACCGAGGTCAGGGGGCTTCTCCAGCGGAGATCCAGGGTCTCATCCTCTTTTTGCGGACCGAGCCGGTAGCGGGCATCCAGCACCCCGGGCTCGCTGCTGTCGAAGCGCGGCTTGCCGTCATCCGACAGGTTCGGAAACAGGAAGATTCGAACCTGGCCCCCGAGCGGACCGAGCGCGAACCGAAGCACGTAGGTGAGTTCACGGAGCATGTTGGCCAGCTCGGGATTGACGCGGCCGACGAGAGGCTCGACCGGCTGGCCCGCCACCAGGATGTGGATCCGCTCCAGCATCTCTAGGTGGTCCTGGCCCGTGATCGAGCCGGTTTTCGCGATCTCGGTGTCCAGTCCCGCCAGGATCACGTAGGCCTCGGTCAGGACCCCGGCGCGCCGCACCTCGGCCTGACTCTGCCCGGCCTCCCGCGCAGCCGCCCGCCAGTACTCGGCCGGCAGCCACCAGAAGCTGATCAGGCGGCTATCCCGCTGCTCCTTGCGCAGCGATTCTCCCTGAATCGCCGCCGTCGTTGGCGCGCCGGCGGATGCCGGGCGCACACCGCCCGCCGCGAGAATTGCAGCTACGAGGATTGCGGCGGCGACGCGGCCGCTTGCAGAGCGGGCGGGCTTCGAGGGCATCGGCTGCCCAGAGGATAGCGGGCCGCGGGCCTCCACTCACGGCACCGCGCGCATCCGGGCAAGCTCGGCCCGGTAGGCTGCGACCGGGTCCGGCGTTTCCGGGAGCCGCTTCATCCAACCGCGAACCGTATCGGCCAGCAATGGCCGGACCTCACCGCGCAGCGCGCGCAGGGCGGGAACCCGCGCCTCGTCCGGATCTCCGCGCGCGTATCCGAAACAGAGGTCCCGGCGGCTGCGCGGAGGCAGGACCAGCGTCAGTTCCAGGGCCAGTCCGCGCGGGGCGACGGTTTCGGGGACGCGCGAGCGAACCCCGACCCCGAGATCAGCCAGCACCCGCAGCCCGTCCACGTCGCGCCGCTCGGCACCGCCGGGCGCGGAAGCGTACGCCTCACCGGCGACGTCCCAGATTTCCGTGTACTCGACCGGAAGCAATTCCTCGCCCCGGTTCTCGAGCCGGACCAGGCCGAGCAGCAGCGGGCGCGCGGCTTCTGGTGCGAAGACGAGGTGGAGCACGCGCAGGGTCCCGCGCTCGAGGTACCGGCGTACCTGAGCGATCCCGCACGCGGTCGAATCGGGCGCCGCGGTCCGCAGCAGGCTTCCGTGACAGATGAGGAGCGCATCGATGCGGCCCCCGGCAAACTCCACGCGAGCATTCTCGGCGACGCCCCGGCACACCGCGTTGGCGATCGGATGCGGGCCCGGCGCGGGGTGCGCGCTGCACGGGCCCCAGGCCTCATCGGCCAGCGTCGCTGGACCCATCCGGCTAGACGTAGGTGCTGCCCTTCATCCCGGTGGTGACGTCCTTGCGAATCTTCACGTTGACCAGCGCGGGCTTGCCCGACTCGAACGCCCGTTCGAGCGCCGGCCGAATTTCTTCCGGCCGTTCGCAGTACTCCCCGTGGCCACCGAGCGCCTCGACGACGAGGTCGTAGCGCGTGTAGTTGAGTTGGGTCGCAACCACGCGATCTTCGCCGTACAGGGCCACCTGTGGTCTCAGCATCTGGCCCCAGGCCGCATCATTGCCCACGACCCCGACGATCGGGAGCCCGAAGCGGATCGCGGTATCGAACTCCATACCGTTCAGGCCGAAGGCGCCGTCTCCGTAGACGATCAATACGCGCTTGTTCGGATGCGCCAGCTGGGCCGCGAGCGCAAAGGGCATGCCAACCCCGAGCGTCCCGAGCGGTCCGGGATCCATCCAGGCCCCTTCCGCCATGACCGGCACCACCTTGGAGGCCTGCGCGACGATGTCGCCGCCATCTCCGATCACAATCGTGTTCTCGTCGACCACGTCGCGAATCTCGCGGCACATCCGGAGCGGGTCGATCGGAACCTCGTCCGAGTCGAGCTGTGAGCGGAACGCGGTTTCGAGCTCGGTCTCACGCACGCGGAGTTCGTCTGTCCAGCCGGCGAAGTCGAGCTGGATCGATTCTTCCTTCATCACCTGCAGCAGCAGTTCGAAGCTCCGGTCCAGGCTGCCGACCAGGGCCACGTCGGAGGAACGGTTGTGCCCGATCAGCGTGTTCTCGAGATCGAGCTGGACGATCTTCGCCTCTGCCGGCACCGAGCGGCCGTAACCGAGACGGAAATCGAGTACCGATCCCGCCAGCACGAAGACATCGCACTGCTTGAGGGCCTCGCGCCGGACGCGGTTGAACAACTGCGGGGAATCGTACGGGATCTGGCCGCGTCCCATGCCGTTCACGAAGGAGGGCAGGTGGAGCTCGTCGATGAACGCGTTGAGCGCTGCGCGCGCGTTCGACCACTTGACGCTGGTGCCGGCCATCAGTACCGGGCGTCGGGCGTCGCGAATCAGCTCGAGCGCACCCAGTACCTCCTCGCGCGGCGGCGCCAGCTTCGGCGCGCTGGTCCGAATCACCGGGAAGCGGACCTTGTCCTCATCGACGGGTGTGCCGAGTACGTCCATCGGGATCTCGAGAAAGCTCGGCCCGGGGTTTCCCGAAACGGCGTACCGGATCGCGACCTCGATGTAGTCCGGGATCCGGGCGGTTTCGTAGCAGGCGTCGGCCCACTTGGTGATCGGGCGCATGACCGAGACGTGGTCCATCTCCTGGAGCGAGCCACGCCGCATGTTGCTGAACGGGCCCTGGCCCCCGATCACGAGGATCGGGCTGTTCGCGCGCCAGGCGTTCGCGACACCGGTCACACCATCCGTGACGCCCGGACCCGCGGTCAGCACCGCAACCCCGATCTTGCCGGGGTTGAGCCGGCTCCAGGCGTCGGCGGCGTGTACCGCGGCCTGCTCGTGCCGCACGTCGATGACCCGAATGCCCTCGTCGATGCAGCCGTCGTAGATCGCCATCACATGGCCACCCGAGAGCGTAAAAATACACTCGACCCCCGCCTGCTTGAGCGCGCGGGCCGCGAGCTTTCCTCCGTGGACCGGCATGTCGCCTCCTCGTCCTGAGCACGCGGCGCCAGCAGGGCGCGCGAACCTGGCCCAGGATACCGCGTGAAGCGGCGGAGCGGAGCCGGTCAGGGCAGGGCGCCCCGGAGTGCCGGGAAGCGGAGCCCCGCCTGCTCGGCCTCCGCCAGCGCCTGCCGCGCACGGTCGGGGCGGCCGGCATCGAGCCAGGCCACGACGCGGCTGCGCTGTGCGGCCGCGAACTCGGCCTGAAGCTCCGGGTCGGCGCCGGGCTCGAGCCGGCCGTAGGCCTCCACAGCGGACTCGCGCGCCGCCGCGGCCTCCGCGTAGCGCCCCGAGGCATGCAGGGCCGTCCCCCTGCGGACCTCCGCCCGGGCGAGCAGCCGACGGGCCGGCGCGAACCCCGGCTCCGCCTGTAGCAACATCCGCATCCGCTGGATCCCGGCATCGAGCTGCCCGCGGTCGATCAGCTCGAAGGCGAGGTCGAGCCGCCGCTCGAGATCGGCGCGACGCGCTGGGACCAGACCCGGCAGCGCGGGATCCAGCGCCTCCGCCTCAGCGCGGAGTTCGCGCGCCCGCACGGGGTCTAGTTCCACCGAGGAATGCTCCACCAGCACCACCGCGAGGTTCGCCTCGAGAACCGGATCTCCCGGCAGGAGTTCGAGACCGGCGCGAAGCTCCTGCTCTGCCTGCGCGAGATCTCGAAACTGCCCTAAAGCGCGCAGCTGCCCCGCCCGCGCCGCATGGGCGGCCGCCAGCGCATCGCGAAGCCGCGTATTCCAGGGCGTCCGCTCGTAGGCGGCGCGGTAGAACTCGATCGCAGCCCCGAAGTCGCCCCGCGACATGGCGGTCTCGGCACGCGCGACGATGGGCCCCACGGTGGGACTTTCGAGCACGCTCGTGGGCACGCTAGAAGCAGCGGGCGCCGGCTCCGGCGCCCCCCCGGTCACGCACCCGAGTACCAGGGCCCCACTCCACAGCATCCCGGGACGCAATCCCACCCTCCACGCCTTCTTTCTCGGCCGTCTCCGGGCCGCTTCCTAAGGGTGTCAATTTCAGCGCGGCTCCGCCCGATAGGTCCAGAAGATGACGGAGTCGGTTGCACACCAGACAGAGCCGGGCAGCGACGAAGGCGTAGATCTCTACACCTCGCCGTGGGTCAGCGGTACCCGGGCGGCCGCGTACTTCGGGCCGATCAGCTCCGAACTGTTTCTCGAGGACGCCGCCGCAGGCAACCGTTCCGAGGCGTGGAGCAAGGCCGAGATCGAGTTGCTCGAGTCGCTTCGAGACCGTGCACGCGTGCTCGGCGCAAATGCCGTCGTCGGACTCGAGGTCACCCTCGACCCGTTCGCGCATTGCAAGAGAACCGCGGCCAGCGGGCTGCTGCTCCACGCGGTCGGCACTGCGGCCAAGCTCGAACCGCTCTTCTAACGCGGCTCTCTTCCAGCGCACCTCAACGCACGAGACCCGCGGCAGGAGCGGCGCCGACCGGGTTCGGGATCGACTCTCCCCGCAACACGCGCACCACGTTTCGGGCCGCGATCTCGGCCATCCGGTTGCGCGTTTCCACGGTCGCGCTCCCGAGGTGAGGAAGCAGCACGACGTTCGAGAGCGCTGCGAGACCAGGCGCGAGCCGCGGCTCCCGCTCGAACACGTCGAGCCCGGCCGCCCCGATCCAGCCTTCTCGCAGCGCGCGCACCAGCGCGCGTTCATCGACCACGGGTCCCCGCGCAGTGTTGATCAGTACCGCGTGCGTCGGCATGCGCCGGAGTTCCGGCTCGCCGATCAGGTGCTGGGTCTCTTCGCTGAGCGGCACGTGTAGCGATACGAAGTCGGCCTGCTCGAGCAACTCCGAAAGCCCGACCCGATCCGGCGCGGCTCGACGCCCGGAGCGCAGCACACGCATTCGAAATCCTTGCGCCCGCTCCGCCACGGCTTCGCCGATCCGACCGGGGCCCACGATCCCGAGCGTCCGGCCGGTCACATCGGCCCCGATCCCGAGTTCGGGGCGCCAGCCGGTAAAGCCACCCCCACGGACCAGGCGATCGCCCCAGACCACGCGGCGCGCTGCGGCCAGCAGCAGCGCGAACGTGAGATCCGCGGTCGCGTCCGTGAGTACGTCCGGCGTATTGCTGACCGCGATCCCGCGCCGCGCGCACGCCTCGAGATCGATGTTGTCGGTTCCGACCGCCATGTTCGCAACCAGGCGCAGCCGATCCGCACCCGCGAGCACGCGCTCGTCGATGCGGTCCGTGAGCAGGCAGAGCAGGGCATCGACACCGCGCAGGTCGAGTCCCCCGAGTTCTGGCTCCAGGCCCGCCTGCTCCAGCACGCGCAGCCCCGCCGGAAGCACCCCGGGACGCACGCGCACCCTGAATTCGGCCCGCGGCTCCGTCACCGGCCGCGAAACCGGGGTGTGCGCTTTTCCAGAAACGCGCGCACGCCCTCGCTGTAGTCATCACTCGCGAAGCACGCGTCGATCGCGGCCTGCATCGCGGCGGGGTCGCGGCGCGCGGGGTCGCGCTGGCTCTCGCGAACCGCGCGCTTGACCGCCCGGAGCGTGAGCGGCGCATTCGCGGCGATCCGGGCCGCGATCTCGCGAACCGTGGCGTCGAGTTCGTGTTTGGGATGGACCGCCTCGACGAACCCGATCCGGAGTGCCTCCTCGGCCGTGTAGCGCCGCGCGGTAAAGAAGATCTCCTTGGCCCGCGCGCCGCCGACGAGTTGAACCAGGCGCTCGATTCCGGCCTGGCTGTAGCCGAGGCCGAGCCGGGCGGCCGGAATCGCAAACACCGCGTCCTCGGCCGCGTAGCGCAGATCACACGCGAGCGCGATCGCGGCTCCGCCCCCGATGCAGAATCCGTGAATCAAGGCCAGAACCGGGATTTCGAGCGCCGCGAGCGCCGCCATCGCGCCCCCCGAAGTCTGCTCGTAGGCGCGCTCGTCGTCGGCACCCGAGCGCACGCTCCCGAACTCGGAGATGTCGGCGCCCGAGACGAAGGCTTCGTCTCCGGCACCGCGCACGATCAGGCAGCGCAGTTCGGGATCCCGGGCGACCTCGGCGCAGACTGCGCCGAGGTCGCGCCACATCGCCACCGAGACCGCGTTTCGCCGCGCGGCGTGGTCGAAGCTCAGCGTCGCGACGCGGCGCTCTCCGGGCTCGCGCTCGAGCAGAACGCGCCCCTGCGCGGAACCCGGAGCTTCCTGGCTTTTTACATTTTTCACGGTTGCGATCTTAGCGCGGCGGCTCGCTCAGTACTGGATCACGAGATCCGTCTGGAAGCGGTAGCGGTCTGCATCGTTGAAGGAATTGAAATACGCGGCGGAATCATCGATCCATTTCGACTTGTACAGCGACGCCTTCACGGCCACCGCGTCGCTGAGATTTCGCGAGCCCGTAAAGACCCAACCCCTGCGGTTGGTCTCGCCGTCGAACAGATTGCTGTCCGTCATGCTCGCGATCACCGAGTTCGCCTCGGCTTTGTAGTAGCCAACCCCGAGCTTCACGATCTCCTTGGCACTCCCGAACTCGACCCCCGCGCCCCAGGCGGTGTCGTCCTTACCCCCGGGAGCCAGCGCTGGCGGGGTGCCCCCGTCGGGAGTAGGCGGTTGAACCAAGCGGCTCCTGGCCGAGAAGTTCTTGGCATACATCCCGTAGAGCTTCACGGGCCACTCCGGGACGGGTACGAATTTCACGAAGCCCACGAGTTCCCCGATCTCGGCTCCATCATCAAACGCACCGGGAAGGTTGCCAAAGCTTTCGGCCCTGTCCCGGAAAGTCGAGTTCAGCGAGTGCCAGAAGTACCCGCTTCCACGCAGCCCCAGACGAAGCGCATCGGAGGGACTCGTGGTCCCGCCGAGTTGGACTGCGGCCATGTGCGGGTCGTGGATTCCCGAGTTCTGGTCCGAGACGAGATAGCCGACCCGGCTGAAGAACTGGGTTCCTTCCGCGGGCGAGAAGCCCGTCTTGAGTACAAAGCCCTCTACGGCAATGTCGCCATCCCAGACCACGAGGTCGGGCATCTCCCGCCAGTGGAACGGGTTGCTCATCTTGCCCGCAACCAGCGTGTTCCGGAGGTCCGCCGGACCCTCGGGGAGACGGATCGACGCGTAGGCCCGGTCGATCCAGAGGGGGTCGAGGTCGAAGTCCTCGCCCGTTCCAAACGAGCGGCTGGTGCTTCGCGGAGTTCCGCCTTCGCAACCACCTGGACCGTCACCCCCCACACAGTCCCCGCTCGCGAGACGCACGCCGACCGTGAGCCAATCGTTGATGGACTTCGTGAAGCCGAAGCGCAGCCGGTAGCGGAAGCGGTTGCGGGCGTCGGGCTTGGCCCCGCCGGGATTACGCTCGAAGCGGGCGCCCTCGTAGCGCAGCCGCAGGTCGCCCGACCAATCGAAGCCCGAAAGCAGGCCCCCCTTCTGATCCGCCGCCACGTCTGCCAGCTCGCGGCCCTGCTGCATTTCGTGCTTGGAGACCAGCCGTTCGTACTCGCGCTGATCCAGCAGCCCGCGGTTCCGAAGCACCTCCAGAATTTCGCCCACCGCATCGCCATCCAGGGCCTGGGCGGGTGCAGCCGGAACCAGCAAAGCTGCAGATGCCATCAGGGTTGCACACACGACGATTCCCCAGTTCTTCATGCTTGTCCTCCGTTCGGCGAGAATCCAGGCTCAGTTCGCGGATCGCGATGGCGACTCTACGACGAGCGCACGCTTCTTACACGACAGTGCACCGCGAAGGGCGTCACGATCGATTGAATCTCGCACCCGGCCCCACAACAACCCCCAGCGAAGCTTGGAGTGAGCACTTCGGATTGACCGGGGACGGCCGCTTCGCATAGGCTGGCGCTTCTTGCGAGCCGGCACCCCGGGGGAGCCTTGGCCGATCTCAAAATCACCTTTAGCCTGAGCGACCGAGACGTCGCCCACCTACGGCGTGTGATGCGGCACGCCACCGCGGCAGCCCGGACACTGGGCGAGTCCGACATCGTCGCGAGGGCCCGGAGCCTGGCAGCCTCGGTCCGCGAGGCCAAACCCCCGAGATACGTGGTGGAGCGGGTCGAGAAGCTCGAGACCATCGTCTCGATGGCGGCCGATGATAGCTGGAATCTGCCCGCCAACGTCCGCCGCAAGGTGATTGGGGCGCTCGGCTACTTCGCAAACCCGGCGGACCTGATCCCGGACCAGGTCCCGGGCCTCGGGTTCCTAGACGACGCCATCATGATCGAGCTCGTCGTCCAGGACCTGCGCCACGAGATGAAGGCCTACCGCGAGTTCTGCTCGTTCCGAGACTCCGCTGAACAGCGCCCCTGGACCCGCGTCGGTCACGACGCCCTCGAGCGACGATTGGTGGCCAAGCGCAGGCGCCTGCGCGAGAAGATCCGGGAGCGGAGCGACGCCGACCAGGAACGGGCCCGGAACAGGGGGGCGCTGCGCCGCCTCTGGTAGGGGCCGCGCGGGTTGCATATCCTCCCGGCGCGATGAAGAACACCAAGCCGCTCCCCCACCGGAACCGTCGCCGGAGCGTCCGGCGCCGGGCGAAGCTCAAGGCCAAGCATCGCAAGGCCCGCCTGCGCCAGAGCCGCGGCGAGCGCCGCTACCCTTAGTGCTGGCCGCTCGCGTGGCGGGCAGCGAATACGCCCGCAGCGGCGTTGACACCGACCGGGCCGACCACGCCCTCTCGCGGCTGCTACTCGAAATCTCGCCGACGCTCGCCTTCGGCGCTCCGAGCGAACTCGGCTTTGGTCACTTCGCGGCCGTGATTCGAGTCGGTCCTCTGCGGATCGCGCTGACCACCGACGGCGTCGGGACCAAGCTGCTGATCGCCGAACTCGCCGGGCGTTACGACAGCATCGGAATCGACTGCATCGCCATGAACGTGAACGACCTGCTCTGCGTTGGGGCGACGCCGCTCGCGATGCTCGACTACATCGCCATCGAAAGCGCCGACCCCGACGTCTTCGAGCAGATCGGGCGCGGGCTCGCCGAGGGCGCCAAGCAGGCTGAAATCAGCATCGTGGGGGGCGAGGTGGCCCAGATCCCCGAGATGCTACGCGGCGCGGTACCGGAGCGCGGGCTCGACCTCGTCGGCATGGCGATCGGACTGGTCCCCGAGGGGGACCTGCTCGACGGTTCGGCGATCGAACCCGGCGATGCCGTCCTGGGCGTGGCCTCCTCCGGTGTGCACTCGAACGGCCTGTCGCTCGCCCGCCACGTGCTGCTCGGTCGGCTCAAGCTCGACGAATTCGTCGAGGAACTCGGCACCACCGTCGGCGACGAACTGCTGCGGCCGACCCGGATCTACGTCGAGCAGGTTCGGGCGCTGGCCGCGGCCGGCGTCCGCCCACGCGGGATCGCGCACATCACGGGCGACGGGCTGATCAACCTGCGGCGCGTCGAAGCTCCGGTCGGGTTCGAGCTCACCGACCTGCCGGAGCCGCCCGCGATCTTCAAGCTGATCCAACATCGGGGTGAAGTGGAGACGGCTGAAATGCGCACGGTCTTCAACATGGGGATCGGGCTTACCGTCGTGGTCCGCGAGAGCGACGCCGACCGCGGGCTGACCGCGCTTCGCGAAACCGGAGTCGAGGCCTGGCGCATCGGCCACGCGGTGGAGGACGCGGAGCGCCGGGTGTACATCCCGGCCGAGGGGTTGATCGGTCAATCCCGCCGCTTCGTCCCGCAGGAGGGAACATAGCGGCGCGTCCCGAGAAGCGTGCGACCCGCGGGACGCGCGCAGACCCGGACCGGGGCCAGGTCCTGCTCGAGGTCGAGGCGCTCGACGCCGCTTCTTCGGCGCGCGCGGGGCGCCTGCTGACCCCGCGCGGAGCGGTCGAAACGCCGGTCTTCATGCCCGTCGGCACCCAGGCGGCCGTGCGCGCACTGACCCCGGAACAGCTGCGCGAGACCGGCGCCCGGGTCGTGCTCGCCAACACCTACCACCTTGCACTGCGACCCGGCGAAAGCCTGATCCAAAAGGCGGGAGGCCTGCACGCCTTCATGGCCTGGGACGGCCCGATCCTGACCGACTCGGGCGGCTTTCAGGTATTCAGCCTCCCCGGAGTGGAGATCGATCGCGACGGCGTCCGCTTTCGGAGCGAGGTCAACGGCTCCGAGATCCGGCTGACGCCCGAGCGCGTGATCGAAATCCAGGCGGCGCTCGGGGCCGACATCATCATGCCGCTCGACGAGTGCACGCCCTTCCCGGCGGACCGCGGGCTCGCCGAGCGCGGCGTCGAACATACGCTTCGCTGGCTCGAGCGCTCCGTGGAGGCCCACGCAAAGCTCGAGACCGCGGCCTGCCAGAGCCTGTTCGGGATCGTGCAGGGCTCGGTCTATCCGGAACTCAGGCAGCGGTGCGCCGACCGCGTCGCCGAATTCGACCTCCCGGGCTATGCGATCGGGGGCGTCTCGGTCGGGGAGGGGCTCGAGGAACTCCTGGCCAGCGTGGCGGCCACCATCCCGCGGCTCCCGGCGAACCGGCCACGCTACGCGATGGGCGTCGGGCTCCCCGAGGATCTGCTCGCCGCGATCGCACTCGGGGTCGACATGTTCGACTGCGTAATCCCGACCCGCTACGCGCGCTCGGCGACCCTGTTCACACGCCGGGGCCGCATCCGAGTCACGAATCGCCGCTATCGGCGCGATTTCTACCCGATCGACCCCTCCTGCCACTGTTACGCCTGCCGCGACTTCACGCGCGCTTACCTCCACCACCTCTACAGCGCCAACGAGATCACCGGAACGATTCTGGGCGCGCTCCACAACCTGACCTTTTACGCAGAGCTGATGAAGGGCGCGCGGGCCGCGATCCTGGAGGGACGCTTCAATCGTTTCCGTTCGGAGTTCGAGACCGACGTCGGGGCCGCCGGCCCCGCCCACGGCGGCTAGCCGGCTCGGCTCCGGAACGCGCGACCCAGTAGTGCTCCTTTGAGGTCGTGCGCTTCGCCTCTGGACGCACCTCGGACACCCGGGGGAAGCGACCGCGGAGCGCGGCGCGGAAGCTGTCGGCTTCGGGCCCCGGGAAGCCCTTGACGACCAGGGCCCCCCCGGGGCGGAGGGTTCGCTCCATCACCCGCCAGACGGCCTCGTAGAGTTCTTCTCCGGCCGCGCGATCGAGATCGCGGATTCCGGTGAGCTTCGGCGCAGCGTCCGAGAGCAACGCGTCGGCGGATTCTCCCAGCGCCCGCGCGATCGTGTCCGGTGCATCCGCGCGCGTGAAGTCGAGTTCCAACAACTCGATCGGACCCTCGAGCGGATCCAGCGAGACGGTATCGACCCCAAGCACGCGGCCCCGGTCGCCGACCCGGGCCGCCAGCACCTGTAGCCAGCCGCCCGGCGCACAGCCGAGATCGATCACACGGGTACCGCGCGCGACCTCCGGCACGCGTCGCAGAAGGTCGATCAGTTTGAACGCTGCGCGCGACCGGTAGCCCTGCGCCTTCGCGCGCTCGTACCAGGCGTCGCGGTGTTCGTACCTGGACGTGGGAGCTAGCCGCTCGGGTCGGGCCGGACGCGTACCAGCCCGTTTCGGTGCCCGGGGACCGCCCCGCGGATGAACAGCAGATTGCGATCCGCATCCATCCGCGCGACCACGAGGCCCCGGATGGTCACCTGTCTGCTGCCATGCTGGCCCGCCATCTTCTTGCCCTTGAGCACACGCCCCGGGTAGGTGCCGGCCGAAATCGCGCCGCCGTGCCGGAAAGACTCGTGCGTACCGTGCGTCGCTTTACTCGTCTTGAAGCCCCAGCGCTTGATCACGCCCGTAAAGCCGCGGCCCTTGCTCCGGCCAGTCACCGAGACGTCCTGCCCCTCCTGGAAGGCGACATCGCAGCGGAGTTCCTGACCGGGCTCGAGCGCTCCGACCTCGTCTTCCGGCACGCGGACCTCGTACACGACCCGGCGGGGCGCCGTGTCCGCTGCAGCGAAATGACCCTTCATCGCCCCGGTGGTGTGGCGTTCCCGGCGCTCTTCGAAGCCGAGCTGCACCGCGCTGTAGCCATCGCGCCCGGGCGTCTTCTTCTGGATCACCGTACACGGGCCGGCGCGCACCACGGTGACCGGGATCCGCTCCCCGACATCGGTGAAGATCTGGGTCATCCCCAGTTTGCGACCCATGAATTCGAGACTCATTCTCTTCCCCGCCGCGGGATGGCTCAGCGCGCAGCCGAAAGGCCCCTGCCACGGCCCGCGGAGAACTTCCGAGTTCCCCGTCCTGCAAGCGACCGGCCCGGTGCCGGAGCCAGGGGGCGCCGAATTGTAGCGGGGCGGCCAGGGGAACGCGATGCTGGGGTGTCAGAAGCCGCGGCCGCGGGGTGGCCGGGCAGCGACTAAACAGGAAGAGCGATTGATCCTGGTCCTCGCGCTGGATGCGCTCGATCCCGACCTCGTCGACCGGTTCCGGGCCGAGGGGAAGCTCCCCGTCCTCTCGAGGCTCGCAGAACGCGGACGGCTCGAGCGGCTCCGGTCGACCTTCCCGCCGGTTTCGCTGCCGGCA
Organism: Myxococcales bacterium; assembly: GCA_013215565.1. Taxonomy (GTDB): domain Bacteria; phylum Myxococcota_A; class UBA9160; order SZUA-336; family SZUA-336; genus JABSQV01. The sequence goes on from JABSQV010000004.1 coordinate 249,124, forward strand.
TGGTCGACCTTCCTGACCGGCGTCGGACCCGGAATCCACGGGCTGTTCGACTTCACACGGCTCGAGAACGGCCGGGTCTGCTTCCAGACCGCGGCCGACCGGGCCACGCCCACGCTGCTCGAGCTGCTCGACCGCGCAGGCCTGCGCTGCGCCAGCATCGGGGTCCCGTCGACCTACCCGGCGGCGTGCCTCGCCCACGGGGCGGTGCTGTCGGGGTTCGACTCTCCGCTGGCCGGCCGCCCCGACGCGCGCGCCATGCAGCCCCTGAAACTCTGGCGGGAGCTCGGCCGGGCCGGAGTCGACCTCAGAACCTCGGAGCTCCCGGAAGGACGCAAGGGGCGCGGCTGGCACCGGCGTGCACGGCGCGAAATCCTGGCCTCGATCGAACGCCGGGTTGCCCAGACAATGGGACTGCTCGCCCGGCGCGACTTCGACCTGATGCTGGTCCACTTCCAGGCGGCCGACACCGCCGGCCACCATTTCACGCGTTATTTTGACACAAGCTCGCTGCGTCATGACTCGCGTCACCCAGATCGGGCGCGCGTCATTCCCGAGGTGTACGGCGCGCTCGACCGGGCGGTCGGGCAACTCTGGAGCGCGTGCGGAGACGACGCGACCGTGGTGGTCGTGTCCGACCACGGCATGGGTCCCGCCTCGGACTGCGTCGTGTACCTGAATCGCTGGCTGGAACAGCAGGGCCTGCTGGTGACACACCCGGCCCCGTTGCGCAGGGGCATCCAGCTGTTGCGGAGCGCGTCACTGCGCTGGTTGCCGCGAGAACTCCAGGCCCGGCTTTTTCGGCAACTGCGTCATTCCCTGGTGCCGTGGCTCGAGAGCCGGGTGCGGCTGCGTCATGTCGACCTGGAGGCCTCCGCCGCCTTCTCGGAAGAGTCGAGCACCTTCCCGGGCGTATGGGTCCAGGATCCGGCACGCGAGGACGAGATCTTCGAGCGGCTGCGGGGCTTCGATGCGGTCGCGCGCGTCTACCGCCGCCGCGACCTCTACCGCGGTCCCGAGCGGGAGCGCGCGCCCCAGCTGCTGCTCGAGCTGCGGCATCCTCTGGTGCGCACCCCGCCCGGCTATCGCGGCCCCGCGGTTCGGCGCCTCGACCCGGCCGAGTTCGACGGCGAACGGGGAACGGGACTGAACGGCGTGCACCGGCCCGAGGGCGTGTTGCTGATCGGCGGGAAACGGAGCGCGGTCGAGCGCGCCCGGACGCCCTGGATCGGCGACCTGGCTCCGAGCCTGCTGGCCGCGCTGGGCGTCCCCATTCCGACCTGGATGGAGGGAACACCGCTCGAGGAACTGGCGCCGCGCCCGGCCTACACGGACACGCCCGCCGACGCGCCGGCCCTCCCGCAGAGCCGACTCTCGCACCGCGACCGGGCCCGAATCGACCGCCGGCTACGCGCGCTCGGGTACCTCGAGTGAGCGAGATCGGTTCCATTTCGGTGGTGTTCCCTGCCTGGGACGAGGCGGAGAATCTGCCTCAGCTGCTCGGACGGGCGCTCGAGGTCCTGCCGCGCTTCGCGAAGGAGTTCGAGATCATCGTCGTCGACGACGGGAGCCTGGACGAAACGCCCCGGATCGCGGCCCGCTACCCGGGCGTCCGGCTGCTGCGTCATTCTCGGAACCGCGGCTACGGGGCTGCGCTGCGCACCGGGCTGCGCGCGGCCCGCTTCGACTGGGTCTTCTTCTCCGACGCTGACCTCCAGTTCGACCTGGGGGACCTCGAGGACCTGATCCGTGCGTCGCACGAGACCGACATCGTCGCCGGCTACCGCACCCCGCGCCGCGACCCCTGGGGACGGCTCGCGCTCGCTTGGATCTGGGGGCGACTGGTGCGCGCGCTTTACCGGATCCGGATTCGCGACATCGACTGCGCCTTCAAGCTGTTCCGGCGGAGCGTACTCGAGGCGATCCCGATCGAGTCCGTCGGCGCATGCATCAACACCGAACTCCTGGTCCGGGCACGCGCCGCGGGCTTTCGGATCTGCCAGGTGCCAGTGCAGCACTTCCCACGGCGCGCGGGCCAGGCCTCGGGTGCGCGGCCCCGCGTGATGCTGCGCGCGGTCCGCGAGCTCGTGACACTGCGGTCGCGGCTCCGCTAGATGCGGGTGCTCCAGGTGGCCGGCTGTCCGTTTCCAGCCGGACGCGGCTCGCAGCTCCTGATCGAGCGCATTGCGCAGGGCCTGATTGCTCGCGGCCACCAGGTCGAGACCCTGGCACCGCTACAGCGGGAGCGAGGTCGCCCCGAACGCGTGCCGATCCTGCGCGCAGGCTGGATGGGCGGGCCCGTCTCGATCCCGGCCGGGGCTCGCGAACTCGACTCGGTGCCCCGACCCGGGCGACTCCTGCGGGACGCCGCGCTCGCGGCCAGCTGCGTGCGTCATAGGCCCGACGTGATCATCGGTCACAACGTCGAGGGGGGCTGGATCGCGGGTCTCGCCGGCCGCGTGCGCAGGATTCCGTCCGTCTACGTGCGTCATAGCGGCTTCGCGGAAGAACTCTCGCTCTACGGAAACTTCCCGCGAGCCGCCCACCGGGCCGGGTACCTGCTGGAGCGCGGCGCACGCAGGCTCGCCGGGCTCACGGTTTCGCTCTCACCGCTCGCCGGGGCCGAAGCGATCCCGGCACCCGGCGACCCGGCCGAAGCCGCGATCGCGCCCGCGGACGGGTGCACGCTCTATTACGAGGGCAACGCCGACCGCTATCAGAACCCGGAGTGGCTGGCGTGCGCGCTCGCGGCTGCGCGCCGTGCGGAGCCGGGCGTGCGGCTGCTGCGCGCGCATGGTCCCGGCGAGCGTCCGGCCGCGGCCGACCTCGCCCTCGTGCCACGCTCGCTCCCAGGGGGATTCCCGATGAAGCTGCTGGCGTATCAGTTCGCGGGAATCCCCGCGGTCTGCGTCGCGTCGGGAGCCCCGGGCATGCTGGACGGGCTGGATGCCTTCGTGGTCCCGGGGCAGGGCTCGCCCGGGGCCTTTGCGGCGCACGTGGTCCGGGCCCTGAAGAGGCCGACCGAGCGCCGGGCACTCGGCTTGCGCGCCCGCGCACGTGCGTGCGTCCGCAACGCGCCGGATACGGTCGCGCGTCTCTGGGAGCAGACGCTTGAGCGCGCCATCGGACGAACGCACGCCGCTTGAAGCTGCGTGGCAGGCATCCGGGCCGGCTCGTATCATTCCACCTCCCGACGCTGGCCCGAGCCCGGCTCTCCCCGTGAGGCCGGGCCGGCCCGGCGGCCCAGCGAACCTGTTGCCTGGGGGACGTCCCCGCTGCGCGAGACCGATCTGACCGATGCCATGCTCGAGAGAGCGGGACCGCTCCGGCTCCTGCGCGTCCAGGGGAGTGCCGGCGCCTTCCTGAGCTTCCGGCTGCGGCAGGCGTGGGGAGGTCCGATCCTGGTGCTGACCCCTTCCGCAAAAGCGGCGGAGCACTTCGCGAACGATCTCCGGAGCTTTCAGGGCGCTGAGGCCGACATCGCGGTCTTCCCGGCCTACGACGTCGCCCCATTCGATCGCTTCTCGCCACATCCCGAGCTGGAAGCGCGTCGCATGAGCCTGCTCTACCGGCTGCTCGCGGCGGAGGAAACCACCGCGCTCACGCTCGTGGCCCCCTGGCCGGCAATCCTGCGGCGCGTGCTGCCGCGCGCCGAACTGCGCGGCCGCGTGACCCACCTGGAGCGGGGTACGACGCGTGACCGGGACGCGCTGGTCCAGGTCCTCGTGCAGGCCGGTTACCAGCGCACCAGCCTGGTCGAGGAGCCCGGCGAAGTCGCGGCGCGCGGCGGGATCCTCGACCTGTTCCCGCCCCATCTCGCGCGCCCGGTGCGGCTCGACTTCGAGTTCGACGAGATCGGATCGATCCGGAGCTTCGACCCGGTCACGCAGCGTTCCGAGCAGGAACACCGCTCGGTCGTCGCGATCCCGCCGCGCTCCTTCCGGCTTCCGGCCGATCCGGCGAAGCTGGCGCAGCGGATCCGGGCGCTCGGGCGCTCGCAGAAAACACCCGAGTCGAACATCTACCAGCTGACCGAGGCGCTGTCGCGGCGCCAGATCCTGCCGGGTACGGAAAATCTGGAGGCGCTGCTGCACGACCGGATGGAGACCTTTCTCGACTACCTGCCCGCCCATGCCCCGCTGTTGGTCAATGATCCGGAGCGCGGCCGCGCCGCGGTGCTGCGCTACACCGAGGAGATCTTCGACGGGCACGCGCTGGCCCGCCAGCAGGATCGGCTGGTGTGCGATCCGCTCGCCCTCTACCTGACCGACACGAGCGCGGCCGAGGCGGTCTCAGCCCGCGCCCCCGTCTACTTCGACGCGCTCGGCGCCGAGCCTGCGAAGCACGAGCGCGCGGTGCCGCTCGACGCCACCGACCACCGCAGCCTCCGGGCTGAGATCCAGCAACTCCGCGGCTCCGGGCAGGCGCTGCGGCCCCTGGCCGAACGAATTCAGCGCTGGCGCGATGCAGGGCTCCGGATCCGGCTGGCGTGTTCGACGCTGTCCTCCGCGGAGCGGCTCCGCGACATTCTGAACGACTACGGGCTCGAGTTCGGGATCTGCGGCGGGAGGCCCGGGCAGGGCTGGGCGCCGAGCCTCTCCGAGGATCCGGGCCCCGGGGCGGCCGAAGTGGAGATCGTCGTGGCCTCCGTGCGGGAGGGCTTCGAGCTTCCGCTCGAAGGGCTGGTCATCGTCACCGAGCAGGACCTCTTCGGGGAACGCAGCTACCGGCGGCCCGTACGCGCGACGCGGCGCGGACAGGCGCTCGACCAACTCGCCCAGATCGAGCAGGGCGACTACCTGGTCCACGTAGAGCACGGGGTCGGAAGCTACGGCGGGATGACGCAACTCGACGTCACGGGGATCCGCGAAGAATTCTTGCTGATCCGTTTCGCCGGGTCCGACAGGCTGTACTTGCCGATCTCGCGCCTGGGACAGATCCAGCTCTACAGTGGCGCCGACAGCGCAAAGCCCTCGCTGGACCGGCTGGGGGGCCGGACCTGGAAGCGGACCCGCAGCCGCGTCCAGCGCGCGGTCCGCGACATGGCCCGCGAGTTGATCGCGGTGCAGGCCGCGCGCGAGGCGACGCGCGGGCACGCGTATCCGGCGCCCGACACCAGCTACGAGGAATTCGAGGCGCGCTTCCCCTACGACGACACCCCCGACCAGCGCGCGGCCACCGAGGACGTGCTCCGCGACCTCCAGCGCGAACGCCCGATGGATCGCCTGGTCTGTGGCGACGTCGGCTTCGGGAAGACCGAGGTCGCCTGCCGCGCCGCCTATCTGGTGGCCGCCCACGGCCGGCAGGTCGCGTTCCTGGTCCCGACCACGGTCCTGTGCCAGCAACACACCGAGTCGCTTCGCGTGCGCTTCGAGGGAACCGGGCTCAACCTGGCTTCGCTCTCGCGGCTCTCGACACCCAGCGAACTCCGTCGGGTCCGCGAGGGGCTCGCGTCGGGGCGACTCGACATCGTGATCGGGACCCATCGCCTGCTCTCGCAGGACGTCCAGTTCCGACAGCTGGGACTGCTGATCATCGACGAAGAGCACCGCTTTGGCGTGGCGCACAAGGAGCGCTTCAAACAGATCAAGCAGCTCGTCGAGGTATTGACCCTGACCGCCACGCCTATCCCGCGCACGTTGCAGATGGCACTCTCGGGAATGCGCGACCTGTCCCTGATCACGACCCCGCCCCCGGACCGGGTTTCGATCCGAACCCAGATCTGCAACTTCTCGGACGACGTGATCCGGGAAGTGATCCTGCGCGAACTGCGTCGCGGCGGACAGACCTTCTTCGTACACAACCGGGTTGCGACGATTTCGGAATTCGGCGAGCACCTGCGCGCACTCGTTCCGGAAGCCGGGGTCCGGATCGCACACGGGCAGATGTCGGGCATGCGACTCGAAGAAATCATGCTCGCCTTCGTGGCGGGCGAATTCGACGTGCTGCTCTGCACCTCGATCATCGAGTCGGGCCTCGACATCCCGAACGCGAACACGATCCTGATCCACCGCGCCGAGCGCTTCGGGCTGGCTCAGCTCTACCAGCTCCGCGGCCGGGTCGGGCGCAGCGACCGGCGCGCCTACGCCTACCTGTTCCTGCCACCGGAGGGGAGGCTCAGTCCGGAGGGCCGGCAGCGGATCGAGGCAATCCAGGACCTGTCCGAACTCGGAGCCGGTTACCGTCTGGCCACCCACGATCTCGAGATCCGGGGCGCCGGGAACCTGCTCGGCGGCGAGCAGTCCGGCTACGTCGCGGCCGTCGGCTACGACCTCTTTCTAGAGATGCTCGAGCAGGCCGTGGCCGAGCTTCGCGGGCAGGGCGCGGAGCAGCGGATCGAACCCGAGATCAAGCTGCCGATCCCAGCGCTGCTACCCGAGGAATACGTCGATGCAGCGAACCAGCGGCTGGTCTTCTACAAGCAGCTTTCGTCGGCCCGGGACGGGGACGAGCTCGCCGAGATCCGCGGCGAGCTGCTGGACCGCTACGGCCCGCTTCCGGCGGAAGCGCTGAGCCTGTTCGAAGTGATCCGCCTCAAGCTCCGCTGCCGCGATCTGGGAATCGAGTCGCTCGAGGCCAGCCGGAACGAAATCGTGGTCCGGATCGCACCGGATCTGGCGCCGCGCATCGATCCGTCCAGGCTCGTCACCCTGCTCGGGCGTCCGGGCACCCCCTTTCGGGTGGACGCCGATCAGCAGATTCACATGCGCTACCGCGGAAGCCGGACGCTCCTCGCGGAGAGTTTCGGGCTGCTCGACCTGCTCGCACCCGGGTCCAATCCGACAGACGGCTCCGAGGCCGCGCCGGGGCAAGAATGAGCGGCAGCAACGCGCGTGCCCGGTGGCTCCCGCTGCTGCTTGTGGTGTGCGCGTGTGGACCCGACCCGGCGCTCGAAGGACCCGTCGCCCACGTCGACGGGGTCGCGATCCCGCGCGCGAGCCTCGCCAACGCGGTCGAACGGCGCGTCAGAATCGAGCCCGACCGGCCCCGATCGGACCTCCTGGTCGAGGAGCTGGACCGCCTGATCAGCGATCAGGTGGTATTGAATCGGGCGGACGCGCGCCGCGTCCGGGTCTACGAAGCGGAGGTAGACGAACGCATGCGGTTTCTCTTCGGCGGCGAAACGGAAGGAAACACGCCAGAATTCAAGGCCCAGGTATATCGACAGATGCGGATCGATCGAATCACGCTGCTCGAACTCGCGAAGCGGCTGCACGTCTCGGAGGATGCGATCGCGGACTATTTCGAACAGCACCGGGAGCGCTTCGACTCGCCCGAGAAGGTCGTGATTCGGCACATCCTGCTTCAGGATGCGAAGCGCGCGCGCGCGATCTCCGCAGAGCTGCGGGGCGGCGCTGATTTCGGGGAACTTGCCCGGCGCGAGAGCATCGCGCCCGAGGCCGAGACGGGCGGCCTGCTTCCGCCCTTCGCGCACGGAGAGATGCCCGAGGTATTCGATCGCGCCTTCGAGATTCCAGCGGGCGCGCTTTCCGACGCGATCGAATCTCCCTTCGGCTTCCACCTCTTCCGGGTCGAACAGCGGGTACCGGCCCGCAGCGCATCGCTCGACGACGCGGGAGAGGAAATCCGGCAGATTCTGGAGCAGCGCCGCCTGGAGGTACTCCGGAGCGAATGGCTGCGACAGCTTCGACGCGCCGCGGAAATCGAAGTACATGAGCGCGCACTGGATTCCTTGCGATGAGAGTCAGCGCGCGATCGATCGCGTCGATCCTGATCTTCGCTGGATCCTCTGCCCTGTCGGCGGCGCCGCGTCAGGTCGAAGGCGTCGCGGCCGTGGTTGGCGACGAGGTGATCCTGCGCTCCGAGGTTCAGCGCGCGGCCACACCGGCGCTGAACCGCCTCGCGAGCCAGAACGGGGGCGCGGTGCCGCCCGAACTGAAGCGCCAGGTCTACCATCAGGCGATCCAGGCCGTGATCGATGCGCGCCTGCTCGCGGCTGCCGCGCAACGAATGAACCTGGAGACGACGCCCGAGGAGATCGACAGCACGATCGATGAGATCGCAAAGCAGGAGGGCCTCACCACCGAAGAGCTCTACGTCGAGGTCGAAGCGCAGGGACTCAGCCGGGACCAGTACCAGCAGGAGATCGGAGCGCAACTCACGAAGATGCGCGTCATTTCCGCGGGCGTTCGATCGCGCGTGACCGTGTCGGAATCGGAGATCGAGGCGCTCTTCGAGGAGCGTTACGCGGCCAGGTCCGGGCGACGCGTGCGTCTGCGGCACATCCTCATTCCCTGGCCACCCCCCGACTCCGACCTCGGACGCGAGCACGCAACGGAGATTGCGGAGGAGATTCGGGCCTCGGCACAGGGCGGACAGGACTTCGCTCAACTCGCGCGGCGCTACTCGGCCGCCCCGAGCGCGGAAAACGGCGGCCTGATGGACCTGGAAGAGGGGACCGCCGTCGCCGCGCTCGCCGGCCCCGCGCTCAGTCTCGCTCCCGGAGAAATCAGTCCCGTGATCGAGACCCGACACGGCGCCAACCTGCTTCAGGTGCTGGAGCGTTTCGATCCCGGCGAGGTCGAGTACGAGAGCATGCGCGACGCGCTCTATATGGAACTGTTCGAGCGCTCGACCCAGCCCGAGGTCGCCAAGTTCCTCGAGGAGCTTCGCGAAGAGCGCTACATCGAGATCATCGCTCCGGATTTCAAGTAGTGGCCTCCGGTCAGGACAAAGCGTGCGTCCGGCTGGGCATCACCATCGGGGACCCGGCCGGCATCGGGCCCGAAATCATCTCTCGGGCGCTGCGCGAACTGCCCGCGGAAGGACTGGAACTCCACGTGTACGGCGACCAGGAGGCGATCGATCGTGCCGGCGGATTGGGGCCCGGGATCACGCGGCACGCGTTCGCGAGCGCCGCGGTCACACCCGGACAGCCCGACCCGGCCGCGGCGGCCGGAGTCGAGGACGCGATCCGGTCCGCAGCACGCGCAACCCTCGATCGCAGGCTCGATGCCCTCGTGACCGGGCCGATCTCGAAGCAGGTCATGGCCGAAGGGGGCTTCCGCTTCCCGGGCCACACGGAGTTGCTCGAAGCCGTCTCCGCCGAGGCCACGGGTGCCGGCGGACCTGCCGTGATGTGCCTCGTGGGCGGCGCGCTGCGGGTCGCACTCGCCACGATCCACTGTCCGCTGCGCGAGGTACCCGCCCGACTGTCAACGGAAGGGCTGCGGACCACGCTGCGCATCCTCGACCGGGACCTCCGGCGGTGGTTCGCACTCCCCGCTCCGCGAATCGCGGTCTGCGGCCTTAACCCGCACGCGGGGGAGGGGGGCCGGATCGGCGACGAGGAGACCCGGGTGATCGCACCCGCGATCCAGGCCGCACGTGCAGACGGGATCGACGCGCGTGGGCCGCTCGCGGCGGACAGCCTCTTCTGGCGCGCCGCCTCGGGCGAATTCGACTGCGTACTCGGCATGTATCATGATCAGGCACTCGCGCCGCTCAAGGTCCACGCCTTCGGAAAGGCCGTGAACGTGACGCTCGGACTTCCGCTCATTCGCACCAGCGTGGATCACGGAACAGCATTCGACATCGCGGGACTGGGTCGTGCGGACCCCGGCTCCCTGTGCGAGGCCCTCGAGCTGGCGCGGCGCCTCGTCGCTGCCCAGCGTTCCTTTGCAGCGGACCCGGGGCCTTCGAGGAGCAGCGGGTGACGACCGGACCGGGAGACCTGCTGGTTCGCGGCGCGCGCGAACACAACCTGAAGTCGATCGACGTCCGAATTCCGCGCAACAAGCTCGTGGTGATCACGGGCCTCTCGGGTTCGGGCAAGTCGTCGCTCGCCTTCGACACGATCTACGCCGAGGGGCAGCGGCGTTACGTCGAAAGTCTCTCCGCCTACGCGCGCCAGTTCCTGGATCAGATGGGCAAGCCCGACGTCGACTCGATCGAGGGCCTCTCCCCGGCCATCTCGATCGAACAGAAGACGACGAGCCGAAATCCGCGCTCGACCGTGGGCACCGTCACAGAAATCTACGACTACCTGAGACTGCTCTACGCCCGGATCGGACAGCCCCATTGCGTGAACTGTGACAAGCCGATCGCGGCACAGACCGTCCAGCAGATGGTCGACCGGGTTCTGGCACTTCGTTCCGGCACCCGGATCCAGGTGCTGGCTCCCGTCGTGCGCGATCGCAAGGGCGAGTACCGGCGTGAACTTAGCGAGTTCGCACGGCAGGGATTCGTGCGTGTCCGCATCGACGGCCAGCTCCACGAGCTCGACAGCCTCCCGAAGCTCGACCGGAAGAAGCGACACAGCATCGACCTGGTGGTCGACCGGGTGGTGGTCAAGGCGGAGGCCCGGGGGCGCATCGCAGATTCTCTCGAGACCGCGCTCGCCTCGGCCGAAGGCTACGCCACCATCGATGTGGGCCCCGGGCGCCGGGAGATCCCGTTTTCGGAGAATGCCGCCTGTATCGACTGCGGCGCCAGCTATCCAGAGATCAATCCGCGGATGTTCTCGTTCAACAATCCGCACGGCGCCTGCCCCGAATGCTCGGGCCTCGGAACCCGCGACTTCTTCGACCCGGACCTGATTGTGCCCGACCCCACGCTTTCGATCAGCGACGGTGCCATCGTCCCCTTCCGCCGGCGCGGCCGCGCGTCCGGCTACTACAACGCGATGCTCGAAGCGCTCTCGGAACAGCTGGGCTTCGAACTCGACCAGCCCTGGAGCAAGCTCCCCGCACGCGCACGAAGGCAAATTCTGGACGGTACGGGAGAGACACCGATCGAGTTCAGCTTCGGCCGACGGCGAAAGTTCAACGTCACGCGGCCCTGGATGGGCGTCGTCGCCCATCTCGACCGGCGCTATCGCGAAACCGAGGCCGACGCCGTCCGAGAGGACCTGCGCCAGTATATGACCATGACCGAGTGCCCCGAGTGCCAGGGGGCCCGGCTACGCCCGGAGGCGTGCGCGGTTCTCGTCGCCGACAGACGCATCCACGAGATCACGCGCCTGCCGGTCGGCGATGCGGTTCGTTGGTTCGAGTCGATCGAGCTTCCGGCCCAGGCTCGGGTGATCGCGGAACGCTTGCTGAGGGAAATCCAGGAGCGACTCTACTTCTTGAAGGACGTCGGCCTCGAGTATCTGGCGCTCGACCGCGGCGCGGCCACCCTCTCCGGCGGAGAGGGCCAGCGAATCCGGCTCGCAACCCAGGTCGGCTCCGCGCTAGTCGGCGTGATCTACATTCTCGACGAGCCCTCGATCGGTCTCCACGCACGCGACAACGCCCGACTGCTCCGCACGCTCTTCTCGCTCCGCGACATGGGAAATACAGTGGTCGTGGTCGAACACGACGCATCGACGATCCTGAGCTCCGACCACGTCATCGACCTCGGACCGCGCGCCGGCGTCCACGGCGGCGAAGTCGTCGCGGAGGGAACTCCGAAGCAGATCATGCGGAACTCCCGCTCGCTGACCGGCGCCTACCTGTCGGGCAAGCGGGCGATCGCGGTACCGGTGCGGCGCCGGCCCGGCTCGGATCGCTTCCTGACCCTGGTGGGAGCCGCCGAGAACAACCTGCGCGACATCACGGTGCGGGTTCCCCTCGGTGTCCTGACCGTGGTCACGGGCGTCTCGGGCAGCGGCAAGTCGACGCTCGTCAACGATACCCTGTACCCGGCCCTGGCCCAGAAGCTCTACGGCTCCAAGCAGCGGCCGGGCCGGCATCGCCGAGTCCACGGCATCGACTACCTCGACAAGGTGATCGACGTGAACCAGGCGCCGATCGGGCGGACCTCCCGCTCCAATCCCTCGACCTATACCGGAATCTTCACCGGGATCCGCGACCTGTTCGCGCAGCTGCCCGAAAGCCGGGTGCGCGGTTACAAGCCCGGACGTTTCAGCTTCAACGTGAAAGGAGGACGCTGCGAGGCCTGCGAGGGGGGCGGCATCATCCGGATCGAGATGCACTTTCTTCCCGACGTCTTCGTCACCTGCGAGGAGTGCGCGGGGCGGCGTTACAACCGCGAGACCCTCGAGATCCTGTACAAGGGAAAGTCGATCGCGGGCGTGCTCGACATGACCGTCGACGAGGCCCTGGAATTCCTGGAGCACATCCCCTCGGTCCGAAACGGGCTCCGCACGCTCGCCGAGGTCGGCCTCGGCTACCTGCACCTGGGCCAGCAGGCGACCACGCTCTCCGGCGGCGAGGCCCAGCGGATTAAACTCTCGCGCGAACTGTCGAAGCGCGCGACGGGGCGCACGGCCTACATTCTCGACGAACCGACCACGGGCCTGCACTTCGCCGACGTGGAGAAGTTGCTCGAGGTGCTGAACCGGCTGGTCGACCGGAACAACACGGTGGTCGTAATCGAACACAACCTTGACGTGATCAAGACCGCCGACCACATCATCGACCTCGGCCCCGAGGGCGGCGACAAGGGCGGGGAGGTCGTCGCGACCGGGACGCCCGAAGAGGTCGCGAACAATCCGCTCTCGTTCACGGGCCAGGCGCTGCGCCCCGTCCTTTTCGGACACTAGGCCGCTCGGCCGCGCATGCTCCCCGAGCCCGACCGCGCCGCCCCCTTCCCGACCCCGCTCCAGGCGCTCCTGTACGGGCTGGCCGCGGCCGCAATGCGCGGGCTCATGACGGGGCTTCTCGCGACGCCCGAGGGTGTACGGCCCGGGAGCCTCGGCATGGCCACGATCCTGGCCTTCGGCGCCATCCTCTTCCTGGTCGCCCCGCGGCTGGCGCCGCCACCAGGCTGGACGCTGGGGTTTCGTCCCGCACCCCGGCTGGCCTGGCTCGCGGTTCTGCTGCTGGTGCCGTCGCTGCTCTGGATCAGCGAGTTCGACAACCTCGTGAAAGAGTTCCTGCCCGCGCCGCCCGAGGGCCAGGAACTGCAGCGGGTCTCGGGACCGCTGGTGGCACTGGAGTGGCTGCTGCTGCTCTGTGTGATCAACCCGCTGGGAGAGGAAGTCCTGTTTCGCGGGCTCTTCCAACCGGGCTTCGTGCGCGCCTGGGGTCGCTGGGGCATCCTGGCGAGCGCGGGCCTCTACGCTGCTTCGAGCGTGCTCGTCTTTGGTCCGAGTTCACTCGGCTTCGCATTCGCGTTCGGCGGGACGCTCGCGATCGTGCGCGAGTGCTCGGGATCGATTCTGCCCGGAGTCGGGCTGCACGGACTCTTCGGCGTGGTCTCGTTCGTGGCGCTCGAGGGGGGCTGGGGCATCCCGGGTTTCGACGACCCGAGCGCCGCGCACACCCCGGTGGAGTGGCTGGTTTTCGCGGGTCTCTTCGTGGCGGCCGGTTTCTGGCTCTGCCGCGCGGCCTCTCGCCAGGTCCTGACCGAACCCCTCGCGCTCGACGACGAGCCGGATCGCTAGCGGCCAGGCTCCGCGAGCAACGCCAGGACATGAGTCCGGAGCAGCGGCTCGACCTGATCGGGCGAGCCGGAGGCGTCGACCTCCACGAACCCGAGGCGCGCATATTCCGCATCGACGCGTCGAAGGAAGTCATCGCCCTCGTAGCGCTCGCGGGCACCGGCGCAAAGCCGCGCGAGTGCCTCGGCGGGCGCGAGCCGCAGCCAGAGCACGAGATCCGGGAGCGGTAGCCGGTCGACCTCGACCCGCTCGCGCAGCAGCGCGCAATCGACCCCGTGTGCCGCCTGATAGGCGAGGGTCGAGCCCGTGTAGCGGTCGCAGAGCACGGTCGCGCCGCGCCCAAGCGCCGGCCGAATCACCTGCTGCACGTGCTCGCGCCGATCCTGGACGAAGTAGCCCAGAACCTCGTCCGGCGTGGCCTCGATCTCGCCCCGGGCCCAGCGGCGGTAGCGCCGGCCCCACACGCCCTGCGTGGGCTCTCGAGTCGCGACCAGGTCGTGCCCGAGCGACCGCAGCCAGTGCGCGAGGCGCTCGGCCTGAAAGGTCTTGCCGGCGCCGTCGATCCCCTCGAGCACGATCAAGCGCCCGGGCCCGGCGCTGCCAGCCCGCGCTGCTCGGGCGGGGTCCGACGGCTCCGATCCCGCGGCGGCGCGGAGCTGCTCGTCCCGGCCGGCTTTGCCGGATGGGGCCGACGCACGCCTCACCCCGTTTACCGCACGCCGTTCCCCAGTCCCCATCCGGCTCAGACCTTCCCGGGAGCCCCGGTCCCGTCGAGGATCTTCCCGTTCCGGCCGAGTTCCGGAACCGCAAGTGGCGTGCCGGAGCTAAGTGGGCGGAGTTGCGATGCGGGGCGGACGGGATGTGAACGCGCGTCGCGCGTTCCGTGACGAGCCGTTCTCGCGTCCGCGGGTCCGACCATGGCCGGCCACTATACGCCGGATCGGTCGCAGCGCGCGCCCGGCCGGAGCCGCCGCGCCCGCCGCCGCCGGCCCGCGGCGCGGCCGGTATGATGCGGGCGCAATGCCACGTCCGAATCTACTGATCTTCATGCCCGATCAGCTCCGCGCGGATTGCGTGGGTGCGTTCGGAAACCCGGTCATCAAGACCCCGAACATCGACGCGCTCGCAGCCCGCGGAACCTGTTTCGAGCAAGCCTACTCGCAGCACAGTGTCTGCTCGCCGAGCCGCGTCTCGATCCTCACGGGCTGGTACCCACACGTTGCCGGGCACCGCACGCTGACGCACCTGCTCAAGCCCTGGGAACCTAACCTGTTCCGGCTGCTGCGCGACGCGGGCTACCACGTGGCCTGGATGGGGCAGCGCGGGGATACCTTCGCGCCCGGAGGCACGGCGGAGAGCACCGACTTCTACGGCTTTCGGACGAACCCGAAATTCGTGTTCCAGAAATCTCCGTACCCGCCCGACCACCGCTTCGCGCGCACCTTCTACCACGGACGCCGGAGCGGAGCGACGCCGGCGCTCGACTTCGACGAAGCCGCGGTCCGCAGCGCCGAGACCTGGCTCGCCGAGGGTCCCCCCGAGCCGTGGGTGCTGTTTCTGGCCCTGATCTTTCCGCACCCCCCGTTCGAGGTAGAGGATCCCTGGTACGGACTGCACGATCGGGCCGAGGTACCGCTCCCGGTCGACTGCGACCTGTCGCGCAAGCCCGCCTTCGTGCGGGCGCTGCGTGCGGCCTACGGCACCGACCGACTCGACGAGAAGGACTGGCGCGAGATCGTAGCCACATACTACGGCATGATCGCACGGGTCGACGACCAACTCGGGCGCGTGCTGCGCGCCGTCGACCGAGCCGGCGCGCTGGAACGAACCGCCACGGCCTTCTTCACTGACCACGGCGAATATCTGGGGGACTACGGACTGATCGAAAAGTGGCCGGCCGGCGTCGATGACTGCCTGGTCCGCAATCCCTTGATCCTGCAGGTCCCAGGCGCCCCCGAGCGCGGACGCTCTGCACAGCTCGTCGAACTGGTCGACCTCTTGCCCACGCTGCTCGAACTCGCGGAGACGGAGGCGAAGCACACGCACTTCGGCCGGAGTCTCGTGCCGCTGCTCAGCGACCCGGACGCACCGCACCGGGACGCCGCCTTCTCGG
The DNA here is from genome assembly GCA_013215565.1 of Myxococcales bacterium. GTDB lineage: Bacteria > Myxococcota_A > UBA9160 > SZUA-336 > SZUA-336 > JABSQV01. The sequence continues at coordinate 264,582 of JABSQV010000004.1, forward strand.
AAGGCGGCTTCACGGCAGACGAGGCGCACCTGCTGGAGCGAGGAGGCTTCCCGTACGACCTAAAGGCAAGCGTCCAGCACGACGACCCGAAGCACGTCGGCAGGGTGATCTCGATCCGGACACCGGATTGGAGCTACGTCCACCGCATGTACGACCGCCCTGAACTGTATGACCGGAAACGAGATCCGCGCGAACGAGAGAACCGGGCCGGCGAGCCCGCGCTCGCCGGGGTCGAGCGCGGACTGCGCGAGCGCGTACTCGACTGGCTGCTGGAGACGAGCGACGTGATCCCCTGGGATCCGGACCCCCGCTTCGATCCCGGCCCGCCGGAGCCCGACTAGCTCTCGGCCCAGTCGCGCGGGGGCAGGAAGCGCTCGGCCAGCGCCGCCTCGGGCGTCCCGGCCTCGGGGCGCCAGTCGTGCCGCCAGCGCACCAGCGGCGGCATCGAGGCCAGCACGGACTCAATCCGGCGCCCCGACTGGACGCCGTAGAGCGTACCGCGGTCGTACATCAGGTTGAACTCGACGTAGCGACCGCGACGCCAGAGCTGAAACTCGCGCTCGCGCTCTCCCCAGGCGAGTCCCTTCCGCCGCTGCACAATCGGGAGATAGGCCTCCAAGTAGGCGTCGCCGACGCTGCGCTGCAGGTGAAATGCGTTCTCGAAGCCCCCCTCGTCGAAGTCGTCGAAGAGCACGCCCCCAATACCGCGCGCCTCGCCACGGTGCGGCAGAAAGAAATACTCGTCGCAGGCATGCTTGAACTTGGGGTAGAGGTCCGAGCCGACCTGCGCGCAGGCGTCACGCGCGGTCCGGTGCCAGTGCACGGCATCTTCCTCGAAGCCGTAGTAGGGCGTCAGGTCGAAGCCGCCCCCGAACCACCAGACGGGTTCACGGCCGGCCGGGTGCGAGATGAAGCAGCGCACGTTCATGTGTGAGGTGGGAACGTAGGGGTTGCGCGGGTGCGTGATCAGCGAGACCGAAATCGCCTCGAAGCGGGCGCCGCCCAGCTCCGGCCGCTGTGCCGTGGCGGCGGGCGGCAGCGCGCTACCGCGACTGTGGCTCAGATGGACGGCCGCCTTCTCGAAAACCTCGCCTTCCGAGAGTACGCGCGGACGCGCCAGCCCGTGTTCACCCTCGTGCCGCTCTTCCTCGAAGCGCGCAGAGCCATCCTCCGCTTCGAGGCCGGAGCAGATTCGATCCTGCAGCTCGAGCAGGTATTCGAGCACCGGGCCGGCTGCGGCCTCGGTCACGTCCTCACCGAACTGCCGGGGGTCCCGTCTCCGGGCCGGATCGCTAGATCTTGCCCTGGAGCAGGAACGCGACGACGAAACCGTAGAGCGAGATCGACTCGATCAGGGCCAGGCCGATGATCATCGGCGTCTGGATGCTCGCGGCCGCACCGGGATTGCGCGCGATGCCCTGCGTAGCGCCCCCGGTCGCGATGCCCTGTCCGATCCCGCAACCCAGCGCGGCGAGTCCGATCGCGACCCCGGCACCGATCCCGATCCCGAGCACGCCCGTCCCGTCCACGGCCGCGTGCGCGATACCGGGCGCGACGAGCGCGACGCAGAAAGTGATGAAAGTTAGAACCGGTGTGCGCATCACGTACCCTCCCTGAGGACGACGAAGCCCGGGAGCCCCTGCTAGTGGGCCTCCTCGAGCGCTCCGCCAATATAGATCATGGTCAAGAAAGAAAAGATGAAGGCCTGCAAGAACGCTACGAACAGGCCGAGTCCCATGAACAGCCACGGGATCACGAAGTTGAGCCCGAGGCCGAACGAGAGCCCGAGCGCGACCAGCGTGTGATCCGCGAACATGTTGGCCGTGAGCCGGATCGTGAGCGAGAGCAGGCGCGCGAGGTGGCTCACGAGTTCGACCGGAAGCATCAGCGGCGCCAGCCACGCGACCGGTCCGATGAAGTGCTTCAGGTAGCTGAGCCCGTGGTGCTTGACCGCCGCGTAGTTGTAGACGCAGAAGGCGATCAGGGCCCAGGAGAAGTTCGTCTCGACGTAGCTGGTCGGGCCCGTCAGCCCGGGCACCAGGCCCATCAGGTTCGAGACCAGAATGAACAGCGCCATGGTCGTCACGATCGGTGCGAAGCGGCGCCACTCGGGCCCGATCACGTCCTGCATCATCGACGTGAGCCCCTCGAGCAGCACCTCGAGCAGGCCGCGGAGCGTGAAGCGCTCCGGCGGAATCAGCCCACCGGTCTCGTCCCGGGCCAGGTCGCGGCGCAGCAGCAGGCTCAGCACCAGCACCACGAGCGCGCACGCGAGGAGCGTCTGGATCGGGACCGGAACCGCGCCGTAGAGCCCAAAAATGTGTGGCGGGTGCGTCATTCGAGCCCCTCCCGCGGGAGCCGCGCCGTCTCGAGCCCGTGCCAGAGGACGGCCGGGACCAGCGCCGACAGGCCGACCAGGAACGCGAGCGGGAGAATCGGCAACAGCCACAGCATCGCGCCCACGCTGGCGAGCAGCGCGAGCATGCGCACCCCGAGCAGCACCCGCGCGAAGGAGTCGGGAGCGCGATCGGGGGTCCCGAGCAGCGCGCCCACACCCCTTTCCATGGCCCACAGATTCACGATCTGAATCCCTCCTCCGAGCGCGGCGCTCCAGACGGCGGGCACTCCATAGGGAATCGTACCGAGCACCGCAACCGCGACCAGCAGCGCGTGCTTCGCCTGGAGCCTGACTGGTCCGAATTTCATTCCGGAGGCTCTCCGCGGCTGGATTTTGCCGAAGCCGCCCCGTCGGAATCATCCCCCGCCTGAATCTGGAGCAGGGTTCGGACGCAGGCTACCAAGCCCGCGAGCATGAAGAGAAACAGGAACACGGGTCCGGTATCGAGCCAGCGATCCAGGTAGTACCCGATCACCACGCCCACCCCGATCGCGAGGGACGCCTCGAACGCCTTCTCGAAGGCGCGGCCGGTCCCGCTGGAGGCCCGGTAGGGCCGGATCCAGGCCACCTTACGCGACCTTCTTGAATGCACGGCGCGCGGCCTGGAGCAGCTGGTCGATCTCGCCGTCGCCGTGCGCCAGCGTCAGGAAGCCGGCCTCGTACCCGGACGGCGCGAGATAGATCCCCTGGTCGAGCATCGCGTGGAAGAAGCGCCCGTACCGATCGTGGTCGGCGGCGGCCGCGTCGGCGAAGCTCCGGACGGGCGTCTCGGAAAAGGCCAGCCCGAACAGCGCACCCGCAGCGCGCGTCTGGAACGGGAGCCCGGCCTCGCGCGCGGCCGCTTCGAGTTCCTTTGCGATTCTGAGTGAGCTCGCCTCGAACGCGTCGAAGACCCCGGGCGGCGTGATCAGCTCGAGCGCCGCGAGCCCGGCCGCGACCGCGAGCGGGTTTCCGGCCAGCGTGCCGGCCTGGTAGACATCGCCCACTGGCGCGATCCGCTGCATCAGACGGGCGCTACCCCCGTAGGCGCCCACCGGCAGCCCCCCTCCGATCACCTTCCCCAGGCAGGTGAGATCCGGCGTCACGCCGAAGCGCTCCTGCGCACCTCCGAGACCGACCCGGAAGCCCGAGATCACCTCGTCGAAGACCAGCAGGCTCCCGAACGCATCACACAACTCGCGCAGGCGCGAGAGGAAGTCGACGTCGGGCCAGGCCAGCCCCATGTTGGCCGGGATGGGTTCCACCACGACTGCCGCGATCTCGTCCGGCCGGGCCGTGAACGCCGCCTCGACCGCGGCGAGGTCGTTGAAGGCCACCACCAGGGTGTCGGCCACGGCCGCCGCCGGGACCCCGGCTGAGCCCGGGATTCCGAGCGTCGCCACGCCCGATCCCGCCGCCGCGAGCACAGCATCCGCGTGGCCGTGATAACAGCCCTCGAACTTCAGGATCCGGTCGCGCCCCGTGGCCGCCCGCGCGAGCCGCAGCGCGCTCATCGCCGCCTCGGTGCCCGAGGTGACGAGCCGGAGCATTTCGATCGAGGGTACACAGGCCACAATCCGTTCGGCCAGTTCGATCTCGGCCTCAGTCGGCGCTCCGAAGCTGATCCCGTTCGCGGCCGCGCGCCGGACCGCCTCGACGATCACGGGATGCGCGTGACCTGCGATGATCGCCCCCCAAGAGGCCACGTAGTCGACGTAGCGGTTGCCATCGACGTCCTCGATCGAACTCCCGGAGGCTCTCGCGATGAAGCGCGGGGTTCCGCCGACCGAATTGAATGCGCGAACCGGGCTGCTAACGCCTCCGGGCATCAGTTGGCGGGCGCGGCGAAGCAGCCGCTTGGAGCGGTTGACGCGCACCGAACTCAGGCTCCCGAAGCGTCGAGGTTCGCGCCGTCTTCGCGCTCGGCCACCCGCGCGACCGACACGATCCTCTCGTCAGGATCCAGTTCCATCAGCCGCACCCCTTGGGTGTTCCGGCCCATGGTCGGGATCCCGTCGGTGCGCAGCCGGAGCACCTTACTGCCGCTCGAGATCAGCATGACCTCGTCCTGATCGTCGACCTGCAGCACCGCGATCACCGGGCCGTTGCGGGCCGAGGTCTTGATCGTGATGATTCCGTAACCGCCGCGATTCTGTTCCCGGTAGTCGTCGAGCGGCGAGCGCTTCCCATAACCCCGCTCGGTCACCGTCAGGATACTCGCGCCCGGCCGGAGCACCTCCATCCCGACCGCGCATTCTTCTCCGCGGACCGCGATCGCCCGGACCCCGGTCGCGGTCCGGCCCATCGCTCGCACCTGGGACTCGTGGAAGCGGATCGACTTCCCACTGCGGCTCGCGACCACGATCTCCGCCGACCCGCTGGTCCGCGCCACTCCGATCAACTCGTCGTTCCCGGACAGGTTGATCGCGATGATACCCCCGCGGCGGGGGTTCGCGTACGCGTCCAGGGCCGTCTTCTTGATCACGCCGCCGCGCGTCGCGAGTACGACGAATCCCTCCTCCTCGAAGCTCCGGACCGGGAGGATCGCCGACACCCGCTCGCCCGGCGAGAGGCTCAGCAGGTTCACGAGCGCCTTGCCGCGCGCGGTGCGCCCGACCTGCGGAAGTTCGTGCACCTTGAGCCAGTGCACGCGCCCCCGGCTCGTAAAGAACAATACGTGTGCGTGCGTGGATGCAACGAAGAGCGTGGAGACGAAGTCCTCCGTCCTGGTCCCGAGCCCGGACTTCCCTTTGCCGCCCCGGCGCTGGGCACGGTAGATCGCCACCGGGTTGCGCTTCGCGTATCCGAGGTGGCTGACCGTGACGACCATGTCCTCCTCGATGATCAGATCCTCGGTTGTGATGTTCTCTACCGCTTCCCCGAGTCGAGTCCGGCGCGGATCCGCGTACTTTTCTTTGATCTTCTCGAGTTCTTCGACCACCTTGTCGGTCACCTTCTGCTCGCTGCCGAGCAGCTCCCGAAGCTCGGCGATCAGCGCCCGCACCCCTGCCAGGTCGTCGAGGATCCGCTGCCGCTCCAAGGACGTCAGCCGTTGTAGCCGCATCTCGAGGATTGCCTGCGCCTGGCGCTCGCTGAGGTCGAACGTCTCCTGCAGCCCGTCGCGCGCGACGGCGGGGCTCTCGCTGCCGCGGATCAGCGCGATCACCTCGTCGAGCCGGTCGAGCGCGATCGCGAAGCCCTGGAGCAGGTGCTCGCGCTCCTCCGCCTGCCGAAGATCGTAGGTCGCCCTGCGGCGCACGACCTCGCCGCGGAAGTCGAGAAAATGCTGGAGCAGCCCGATCAGGCCGAGGGTCCTGGGGCGGTTGTTCACGAGCGCCACCAGGTTTACGCCGAAAGTGCTCTGCATCGGGCTCAACTTGTAGAGCTGATTCAGGATCACTTCGTCCGGCGCGTCGCGCTTGAGGTCGATCACGACACTCATTCCCTTGCGATCGGACTCGTCCCGGATGTCGCTCACGCCGTCGATCTTCCCGTCGCGCACGAGCTCGGCGATCTTTTCGATCATGCTGGCCTTGTTGACCATGTACGGGATTTCGGTCACCACGATCGAACAGCGGCCGCCCTTTCGCTCCTCGACGGTCGCCTGTGCTCGGACGTAAAGCAGTCCGCGGCCGGTCTCGTAGGCGGAGCGGATCCCGCTGCTCCCCGCAATCTCGGCCCCGGTCGGAAAGTCCGGTCCCGGGATGCACTGCATGACCTCGTCGAGCGTTGCCGAAGGGTTCCGGGCCAACAGAACCGCTCCGTCGATCACCTCCGCAAGATTGTGCGGGGGGATGTTGGTCGCCATACCGACCGCGATCCCGGTCGAACCGTTGATCAGCAGGTTGGGAATCCGCGCCGGCAGAACGACCGGCTCCGTGCGAGTGTTGTCGTAGTTGGGGACGAAATCGACCGTGTCGCGCCCGAGCTCCGCCAGCATTTCTCCCGCGATGCGCGAGAGGCGTGCTTCGGTGTACCGCATCGCGGCGGGCGGATCTCCGTCGACCGACCCGAGATTTCCCTGCCAGTCGACCAACGGGTAGCGCAGCGAAAAGGGCTGAGCGAGCCGCGCGATCGAGGGGTAGACCACGCTCTCCCCGTGCGGGTGGTAGTTGCCGGATACGTCTCCCGAGATCTTCGCGCACTTCCGGTACGGACGATCGGGCGTCAGGTTCAGGTCATTGAAGGTCACCAGAATGCGGCGCTGAGAAGGCTTCAGTCCATCCCGCACATCAGGGAGCGCCCGACTGATGATCACCGACATCGAGTAGTCGAGGAACGAGCGGCGCATCTCGTCCTCGATGTTCACGGCAGCGGGCCGCTCGGGTCCGGAGGGGGGTGCGGGAGGGTTCTGCTCGGTCGTGTCCGCCATCCGCTAGATGTCCAGGTTCGTCACGTTCAGTGCGTTGCGTTCGATGAACTCTCTCCGCGGCTCCACCGCGTCGCCCATGAGTAGCGAGAAGGTCTCGTCCGCCTCGACGGCATCCTCGACCTGTACCTGGAGCAGGCTGCGAACCCCGGGGTCCATCGTCGTATCCCAGAGCTGGTCTGCATTCATTTCACCCAGGCCCTTGTAGCGCTGGATGTACTGCCCATGGCCTCCGATCGCCAGGATCCGCGCGAGCAATGCGCGGCCCGTCCGCACCTGCTCGGTGGCACCCGTTGACTCGAGCCGGAACGGCGCCGTGCCGATCACCGCGAGACGCTCTGCCAGACCCAGAAGCTGGCGGTAATCGGCAGATGCCATGAAGTCGCGATCGAACACCACCCGTCGGATCACGCCGGCCTCATACGACTCCACTCGCATGCGCCACGTACCGTGTTCCTCGTCGCGGTCCCAGTCGATCGCGGCGGGATCGATTTTAGGATACGCGCTTTCCAGGTAGCCGCGCACGCGTCCTGCGACGGCGTCTCGATCGAACGCCTCCCGGGTCAGGTCCTCTCCGCTCAGTCCAGCGCCGAGCGCTACGGCTTCGACCACACGGCTGTCGATCCCGAGTCGTTCGAGGCCTTCGCAGCTCTTCTCGCAGGTCTGTGCATACGTGACGAACTCGCGGAGAGCCTCCGTCGAAATCGGGGTCTCGCTCTCTGCGCAGAACACCTCGACCTGCTCGAGACCCTGCCCGAGCAGGTAGGCGTCGAGTTCATCGTCGTTCTTCATGTAGTGCTCGCGCTTACCGCGCTTGGCTTTGTAGAGCGGGGGCTGCGCGAGGTAGAGATACCCGCGCTGGATCAATTCCCTCATGTGCCGGAAGAAGAAGGTCAGAAGCAGGGTCTGAATGTGCGAGCCATCGACGTCCGCGTCGCACATAAGCACTACCTTGTGGTAGCGAACCTTGCTCGCATCAAAGTCATCGCCGATTCCGGTGCCCAGTGCCGCGATCAGCGTCTGGATCTCCAGGTTGGAGAAGACCCGGTCTAGCCGGGCCTTCTCAACGTTCAGGAGTTTCCCCCGGATCGGCAGAATGGCTTGGTTGGCGCGGTCTCGCGCCTGCTTGGCCGACCCGCCGGCAGAGATGCCCTCCACCACAAAGATTTCCGACAGCGCCGGATCCTTTTCCTGGCAATCTGAAAGCTTTCCGGGAAGACTGGAGTCGGAGAGCGCGCCCTTGCGGCGTGTCAACTCCTTGGCCTTCCGAGCCGCCTCGCGCGCGCGTAGTGCTTCGACGGTCTTCGCGTGCACGACCTGTGCGGCCCGCGGATTCTCTTCGAAGTAGTCTCCGAGTTTCTCGTTCACCACGTTGGAAACCAGGCTCGAGACTTCAGTATTTCCGAGCTTCGACTTGGTCTGTCCCTCGAACTCCGGATGAGAAATGCGCACGGAGACTACCGCCGCCAAGCCCTCGCGGCAGTCGTCGCCCGATACGGCGACGACCTGCTTGCCGTTCGAGTTCCTCTGGATGTAGCGGTTCACGCTCCGGGTGAGCGCATTCCGGAACCCCGTCAGATGGGTGCCGCCTTCAATCGTGTTTACGTTGTTCGCAAAGCTGTAGACCGATTCGGTATACACGTCGCTGTATTGCAGGGCCACCTCGATGTCGACTTCTATTTTAATCTTTCCGTCTCCCGTCGACTTCTGGTACGAGCGCGTTCCCTTGATGTGGATCGGGGGATGGAGTGCGGTCCGGTTCCGGTTCAGATACTCGACAAAAGAACGAATGCCACCATCGTAGTGAAAGTCGTGCTGTTTTCCGGTTCGCTCGTCGAGCACGATGACGCGAACGCCGGCATTCAGAAAAGAGAGTTCGCGAAGCCGCTGCGATAGCGTGTCGAAGTTGAACTCGACCGAGTCGAAGATCTCGCTGTCGGGCAGGAAGGTGATCGAGGTGCCGTGGTTCTCGGTGGTACCCGTCTTCTTAAGATCCCCCGTCGGGTTTCCCCGCTCGAAGCTCTGCTGCCAGACCTCGTGATTAATCTTGATTTCCATGTCGAGGCGAGCTGATAGGGCATTCACACAGGAGACGCCGACACCGTGCAAACCGCTCGAGACCTTGTAGGCCTTATTGTTGAACTTTCCACCGGCGTGAAGCGTGGTCATCACGACCTCGGCGGCGGGGCGTCCTTCTTTTTCGTGGGCGTCGACGGGGATGCCGCGGCCGTTATCGGTCACGGTGACGGACCCGTTGCTATGCAAGGTCACCGACACCGCGTCCGCAAAGCCCGCGACCGCCTCGTCGATCGAGTTGTCCACCACCTCGTAGACGAGGTGGTGGAGGCCGGCAGGACCGGTGGAGCCGATATACATGGCCGGACGTTTCCGAACCGGCTCCAAGCCTTCGAGAACCTCGATCGATCGCGCGTCGTAGTCGCTCAAGCTCACTCCGGCAGTCGGCGATCGCACCTCGCGACCGGGGACTCGGGGCCTGGCCCTGACTCGGAGCGGCTCCGAGGATCTGATAGGGCCTCTCAACCGGGGCCCCACGAGAGGCCCCACGATGGCCCGCAATTTAGCGAAAACGAAGGGGTGCGGCTATGCCCTAGGTCCGCATCGGCATGATCACAGACAGTTGATCCGGGTCGTCTGCGGGCCGAAACTGCACCGGCGAAATCTCCTCGATCAGCTCGATCACGAGTTCCTTCGAGCTGATCGAGCCCAGTACGTCAAGTACGTACCGGGCATTCAGGCTGGTCTCGAAGCGGTCGCCGCTGTAGTCGACGGGAATCAACTCGCGGGCATCCCCGAGGTCGGGGTTGCTGGCCCGAAGCTCGATCTGGCCACTGGTGAGAACGAGGCCAAAGCCGTGGGAGCGCTCGTGTACCACGAGGGCGACGCGGCGCGTTGCGTGGAGCAGTCGCTCCCGGTCCAGCACGATCCGGATGGTCGGATTCTGGGGGAGCACCTGCTGGTAGTTTACGAATTCACCATCGATCAGCCGTGCCGTGAGCAGCAGGTCGGGCCGGCGAACCATCAGGAAACCTCCGTCGAGCCCGATCTCGACACTTCCCTCGGTCTCCTCGCAGAGTTTACGGATCTCGGCCAGCGCCTTGCGCGGCACGATGATGCCGGTTTCCAGGAACGCGACCGGAGAACGCGGAGAACGTTCGATGAGCGCCAGACGATGTCCGTCGGTCGCGACACACCGGACCCGCCCCTTCTCCACGTTCTCCATGTAGACACCGTTTAGGTTGTAGCGGGTGTCGTCGGTGGAAGTTGCGAACAGCGTTCGGTCGATGAGTTCTGCGAGAAGCTTGGCATCGACCTCGGCAAAGGTGGTGCTGTCCGCGCCCGGCAGGCCCGGGTACTCCTCGGCCGAGATCGAGAGCAGTGAGAAGTTCGCCGATCCGGACTCGATCTTGACGCGCGCGCCCTCGTCGAGATGCAGCGTCAGTTCGGGCTCCTCGAGTTCGCGTACGATCTCGTAGAGAACGCGCGCTCCGAGTGTCACCTCGCCCGGGGTTTCAATTTGGGCATTGAGCGTCGAGACCACGCCCACCTCGAGGTCAGTGGCCGAAAGCGTCAACTCCTCGGGCCGTGCACGGATCAGTACATTGGCCAGAATCGGGAGGGTGCCTCGCTTCTCGACGACGGCCTGGATTCGTCCGAGTCCCTGGACGAGTAACTCTCTCTCGACGCTGAACTTCATCTCAATGTGCCTCCTAATACTCTTATATCCATACAAGAACAGGAGTAGAAGCAGAATCGGGGAATTTGGGAAAAAATCTGCGAAGTCTTTGATCCGAAAGTGGATCGTCTCCCCAGAGACCCCTCAGCGCGCTATGCAGAACCGGTGTCCAGAAGCGCTGCTGCACCCGTTCCAGCAGGTTTTCCACCGATTGTCCCCCGCTTCATGCTCCAACTCCGGCTTCGGAATTCGAGGCCGGGTCCCCGAAGAGTTCCCTTTCCAGGTCGCGAAGCTCGAGTCGTAGCGCCGCGTCCCGCTCCAGGCGTGTCGCGGTCGCGCGGCAGGCATGCAGTGCGGTCGTATGATGCCGGCTGAAGAGGCGCCCCAACTCCGGGAATGACAGGCCGCAGTTCCGGCGGACCAGATAGATGGCGATCTGACGCGGACCCGTGATCCGCTGACTCCGGACCGGAGACCGGAAGTCTCGGGTCCGGAGTCCGTAGCGGCGAGCCACGAGCGCGATGACGGATTCGGGCGGGATGGTCTGGTTCCGGACCGGCGCGCGGGCGAGCGCGTGCCTGACGCGCTCCAAATTCGTCAGTTCACGCTCGCAGCCCGGGTCCGCGAGCGCGTGCGTCAATAGTGTGTCAATTTGCGTCAGGTCGGTTCCGCTGCGGGCGACCAGGAACGAGGCGACCTCGGGGCTGAGTTCGGCACCCCAGGCGCGGGCGCGGTCCATCAGAATCGCGACCCGGGTTTCCCATTCCGGGGGCGAGAGCCGAACGTGTAGTCCGGCGGCGAGCCGCCGGGCAAGTGGCCCGGAGAGGCCCGAAATCGACTCCGGCGCGTGCCGCGAACTCGCCACGACCTGAACCCGCTCCTTGCTGAGCGCATCGAGTGTGTGGACGATCTCCTCCTGAGTTGCATCGCGGCCGATCAGGTCTTCGACATCGTCCAGGAGCAGTGCCGCGCATTGGCGATAGCGGGCACGGAATGCAGAGAGTTCACGTTTCTGGATCGCGGTAACGAGTTCGAGCGCGAGCGCAGCGGTTCCCAGGCAGTGGATGCGCTCGAGATTGAGTCGGGCCTGAAGTGCGAAAGCGATTCCGCGAAGCAGGTGCGACTTCCCCGAACCGGGTGGCCCCTGGATGAAGAGCGGGCTGTAACGCTCGCCCGGGAACTCCGCGACCAACTGGACGGCTGCGAACACGAACTGGTTCGAGGGGCTGGCGACGAAGCGGTCCAGACTGTAGGCGGGGTCGAGCTCGCAACGCGTGACCGACGCATCATCCGGGATCGCCGCAATCGACAGGGTGCACGCACCCTTCGTGACGGTCGGGACCGCAGCTGCGAGAAGGTACAGGTAGCCCTCGCGAAGCCAGGTGGCGAGGCGGCTTGCCGGAATCGCGGCCCGCAGCGTCCGGCCGCGCCGTTCGACGAACAGGGCCGAATCTGCGAGCGTCTGAACTTTGTCTGCGGGAACCCGTCCGTTGAGCGATGCGAGAACGGCGTTCCAGAGCGGGAGTTGTACGGGCGCACCCTCCTCCTTGGCGCAGTCCTCTGCGCAGGTCAACTCGGACATGCTGCGGCGATCCCACCCCCGGCTCTCGGAACCCCGACGCTGCGTCGGAGGGCTGTCGTAGCAGTTTGCTGCGCAGCATTGCAAGGGGAGTTTTGGCAACTGCGCCGTGCGTTTCCGTTCTGTATTCGCGACGTTGACACGCTCCGATCGCTATGCTGCTATCTACCGCTTGTACGAGAGGCGTCGGGCTTTCTTCGGCGCCGGTTGGGACGACAGTCATGAAACGCACTTATCAGCCGAGCCGGATTCGCCGGTCCCGGACTCACGGGTTTCGGGCTCGAATGAAGACGCGCAACGGGCGTCGTGTGCTCGCGCGACGCCGGGCGAAGGGCCGGGTTCGGCTGGCGCCTGGGAAGAGCAGAGACTAGCGGTCCGCGGCAACGTGTCCGGGTCTACGAGGTCGCGGGTCCGGTCGGGCTGGCGGCCCGTGCTTCGACGGGCTGATTTTCTTGTCACGACGGGGGAGGGCCGTCGTGTCGACGGCGCGCACTTCCTGGTGTTCATTCGGGATCGAAACGACGGTCGAGGTGCGCGCCTCGGAATCACGGTGACGCGCAAGGTCGGCAACGCGGTGATCCGAAACCGCATCAAGAGGCTGGTACGAGAATGGTTCCGATCCAGGGAGGCGCAGTTGGGTTCCCGGGACCTGGTGATGATTGCCCATCGGGGGGTCGCGCGCGATCTCGGATTGGCCGCGGTCGAACAGGACCTGGAACCGGCCATGCGCCAACTCGAGCCTCGACCAGTCGGGCCGGCAACTTCGCCGTCGGAGTGATTCGGCTCTACCAACGCGCGTTGTCCCCGTTCTGGGCACCGACCTGTCGCTTCTATCCGAGTTGCTCGGCGTATGCGTCCGCGGTGATTCAGGAACACGGCCTCTGGTGTGGGGGCGGCCGTGCCCTCCGGCGCCTGGCCCGCTGCTCGCCGCTCGGGGGCGGCGGGCTCGACCTGCCGTAAGGCTCGGGCGTGGACCGAATCCAACTCGTCACGATCGCGCTCGCCGTGGGGCTGTTCCTGTTCTGGATGTGGACGGTCCCGAGCCCAAGGCCGCCGGGACGGGTGCCCGCGCCGCAACCGGCCACGGAAGCCGCGCGCCCGGAACCCCGCAGGCTAGCGAGCGAACTCCCGCAGGCGGAGTCCGCATCCAGGCCTGCGGCGAGCGGCCTTCCGCTCGAACGGGTGTCGGACCCGGACGCGGAGCGTGCGGGATCGCCGGCGGAGCGTTCGTGGCAGCTCGAAAACGACGTGCTTCGGGTCACGGTTGGGAGCCGGGGTGGCCGGCTCGAGCGGATCGAACTGCTCGAGTTCAAGGACCGGATCGGTCCGGGAGCGCGGCCGGTCGAACTCGCCTCGACGCGCGGCCGGGGCACGCTGCTTTCCTTCCTGGGCGGCGGCGCGCTCGAGGGTTTCGAGGAAGCCGCCTTCGCCGAGCTGAATCGCGGCGCGGAGTTCATTGAGCTTCGGGCCGAGCGGGATGGAATCAGGGTCGAACGACACCTGTCGCTCGACCCGAGCGGCTACGGAGCGCGGCTGCGGGTCTCGGTGGCGAATCTGGGCGACGGCGTGATCCGTCCGGAATTTCGCGTCGCGATGTACGCCGCCGAGCGGGCGCCCGATGCCCCCGGCCATTTCACCGAGTACAGCCTCGTGCTCTCGTCCCGCGAGAGCGTGAACCGCACTCTGGTGAGTGGCCTCGGAAGCCCCGGCTTCTTTGGAAAGCTGCTGGGGCGGGGCACCTGGGAGGGCGACTGGTATTCGGACGTCGAGTGGGCCGGCGTCGGGAGCCGGTACTTCCTGACGGCCGCGATCGCCGAGAACCCGAACGAGGCGCGGGGATTCGAGGGGCCGATCGGCAAGGACATCGGCGTGGTCCTGTTGGGCTACCCGGCGTTCGAGGTTCCGGGCGGGCGGTTCGTCGAAAGGTCCTACCGGCTCTACCTGGGGCCCAAGCTCGAGTCAGCGGTTGCCGCGGTCGATCCGCGTCTGACCGAGTCGATCGACTTCGGTTGGTCATGGATCCGGCCGGTCGTGGCCTTCTTCGCCGACCTGTTGGTCTGGATCCACCTCCACATCGTCGCGAACTACGGGGTCGCCATCATTCTACTCACAATTGTGTTACGCCTGCTGACCTTTCCGCTCTCGCAGAAGTCGATGAAGTCGATGCAGCGACTCGGGAAGATCGCGCCCGAGATGAAGGAACTGCAGGCGAAATTCAAGGACGACCGGGAAAAGCTCCAGGCCGAGATGATGTCCCTCTACCGTCGGAAGGGCATGAACCCGTTGTCCGCGATGGGGGGCGGCTGCATCCCGATGTTGATCCAGATGCCCTTCTTGATCTCACTCTTCTTCGCGCTGCGGGTGTCGATGGATCTGCGTCACGCGCCCTTCGTCGGCTGGATCCAGGACCTCTCAGCTCCCGAGACGCTGTTTTCGATCGGGCCGATTCCGGTGCGCGTGTTGCCGCTTCTGATGGGGGCGTCGATGCTGCTTCAACAGCGGATGAGTCCGTCTCAGGGGGCAGATCCCCAACAGCGCCAGATGATGCAGTGGATGAGCGTGATGTTCATCTTTCTGTTCTATCAATTCCCGTCGGGGCTGGTGCTCTACTGGTTTACGAGCAACCTGCTCGGCATCTTGCAGCAGTGGGTCATCAATCGTCAGGGCCGCGCAAAGACGTAGCGCGCGGCGAACGGCCCCGGAAAGGGGGAAGCGAGCGGATGGAAGACGTCAGGGAGTTCGTGGGCCAGAACGAGAGCGAGGCGGTCGAGCTTGCGGTCCGGCACTTCGGAGTGCCGCGGGAGCAACTCGAGATCCGCGTTATTTCCGCGCAGCTCCAGATTTCGGGGCTCGGTGGCCGCGTCATGGTAGTGGCCAAGCCCGTCGAGGTGCCGGTCGAACTCAGCCCGGTCGGGGCCTTTCTGGTCGGCGTCCTCGAGCGGATGCAGCTGTCTGGCGAGGTGCGCGTGGCAGAGCGCGACGAGGCGGGCGTGACGCAACTTCTGGTCTCGGGTCCCGGGGTCCAAGATTTGACGCGGCGCGTCTCGGGCACGAAGGCGGCCCTGATCCACTTGACGCAGCGTGCGGCGGAGCAACGGGGAGCCTCGGGCAGCAGCGTTCGCATCGAGGTCGACGATTCGCGCCAAGCACGTGGGCCGCGTGCGGGAAGGGGCCGGGAGTCCGGGCGCCCGGAGCGCAGCCGCGAGCGCGAGCGCGGTCGCGGAGGGCGCGAGCGCTCCGGACCTGGCGAGGGCCGGCGCCGGGACTCGGACGAAGAGGACGAGAAGAGACTCGAGCAGCTGGCCCGCGAGCGCGCTGCCGAGGTGCTGCGCTCCGGTGAGGCCGCGATTCTGCCTCCACTCAACTCCCGCGAGCGTTGGTTCGTGCACCAGGCCCTGAACGAAGTCGAGGGAATACACACCGAGAGCGACGGCGAGGGGCGTCTGAAGCGAATCAAGATCGTACGCGGGTGAGCGAGCCCCGCGGAGCGCGCGGGATTCCTTCGATAGAGCGCTTTCTCGACGAACTCACGGCTTGGGGCCGACGCGTCAACTTGGTGGGCTCCACCTCGCCCGACGCGCTTCAGGTCCACGTGAGCGACGCCCTGGGGGTCGTGGACGCCCTGCCCGCGGGCGCACGCGTAGTCGACCTCGGGAGCGGCGCCGGGTTCCCGGGCATCCCCCTAGCGCTGGTACGGCCGGATCTTCGACTCACCCTGGTGGAGATCCGTGAACGCAGGGTCGCGTTTCTGCGACACGTGAAGCGGGTGCTCGGGGCTGGCTTCGAGGTGCGGCGAACCCGTATCGAGCACGGCCCCGAACCCTCCGGCCCCTACGAGTTTGCGCTGATGCGGGCCGTCGCCCCGCTGCGGCGCGCGCTGCCGCTGGCGCGGCCCTGGGTCCACGACGACGGCGAGATCTGGGTCTGGACGCGCGAGGCCGTGCCCGAATCCGTCGATCCGGCCACGGGCCTCGCGGGCCGCATCGAACTCGGCGCGCGGGGTCAGGTTCTGCGTGTGCGTGCGGCGGCAGTGCCGCGTGGAACTCTCTGATTCCGCCGATGGCGCCTGGTGTTCTTTCACGTGGAACTCTGGGGTAGAATCTCGCTCGGGGTGCGTCTGTTCCAGGCCTGCCCCGTGGGGGGCTCGTATGGCGCGCGTCATCGTGGTCGCGAACCAGAAGGGCGGCGTCGGCAAAACCACCACAGCGGTCAACCTCGCGGCGTCGCTGGCGGCGGCTGAGTGCGCGACGCTCCTGATCGACTTTGATCCACAGGCGAACGCAACCTCGAGTTTCGGGTACCTGCCGTCCGACGTCCGGCGGGACGTGTATGACGTCCTCAGCGGCGAGGCCGGGCTGGATGAGGTCGCACTCGCCACGCCGCTCCAGTACCTGAAGCTGGTCCCCTCGAGCACGGCACTGGTGGGGGCCGAGGTCGAACTGGCCTCGCACCCCGAGCGCGAGTCGCAGCTCGCGCGCCGGATCGCCGAGGTCCGGGACCGGTACCGGATCATTCTGATCGACGCACCGCCCTCGCTTGGAATTCTGACATTGAACGGGCTCGTGGCCGCGGACTCCGTGCTGATTCCGCTCCAGTGTGAGTATCTGGCACTCGAGGGCGTCGCCAAGATTCTGCAGTCCGTGGACCTCGTCCGGAAGCAGATGAACCCCGGCCTGACCCTCGAAGGCCTGCTGCTCACGATGTTCGATGCGCGCAACAAGCTCTCCTCGCAGGTCGCACAGGAGGCCCGCACGCACTTTCCCGAGCAGGTGTTTCAGACCGTGATTCCCCGGAACGTGAGGCTTTCGGAGGCGCCCAGCCACGGCAAGCCGGCCCTTCTCTATGACATCAATTCGAGGGGCGCCATGAGCTATCTCCAGCTCGCGGACGAACTCCTCAAGAGGATCGAACATGCCAGAACGTAAGGCCCTGGGAAGAGGACTCTCCGCGCTAATCCCCGAGTCGCCCGAGCCCGCGCCACGCGGTCCGGCGGCGGTGCAGCCGCCGCCCGGACCGGGCGCGCTGCCGGAGAGCCCCGAGCAGACCGGCCTCGATACGGGTGCGCCGCTGTTCGTGGCGCTCTCACGCATCGCCCCGAACCCGAAGCAGCCCCGCAAGGTCTTCCGCGAGGCGGAGATCGCGAGCCTGGCGCGTTCGATTCGCGAACAGGGGGTGCTTCAGCCGCTCGTCTTGCGGAGCCGCGGCGACGGTTACGAGCTGATCATTGGCGAGCGACGCTGGCGGGCCGCGCAGCTCGCCGGACTGGACGAGGTCCCGGTCGTGATCCTGGATGCCAGCGACCGCGCCGTAGTCGAGATGGCCCTGGTCGAGAACGTCCAGCGGGAGGATCTGAATCCGATTGAACTCGCCGAGGCATTTCGGACCCTGATCGATCAGGAGGGCATGACTCAGGAACAGGTTGGAAAGCGCGTCGGCCTTGATCGCTCTAGTGTAGCTAATAACCTACGATTGCTTGAACTCTCTGTGGGATTGCAACAGGACGTGATCGACCAGCGGCTCACGATGGGGCACGCAAAGGCGATTCTGCAGGCGCCCGAGGATCGGCGTATGATGGCGCGCGACCAGATCGTGCGGGGTGGCCTCACGGTCCGGGCCGCGGAAGAACTCTGCCGGCGGATCGCGTCGGCGTCGCCGCATGGCGGCCGCGCGCGACCGGGGCCGAGCCGCGACGCAGACGTCGTAGACCTCGAAAATCGACTTCGGCTGGAACTTCAGACGAAGGTACGCATCGTCGGTCGTCGCGAGCGGGGGCGCCTCGAGTTGCATTACTTTGGCGCCGCCGAGTTCGACCGGCTTGTCGAGCGTCTGATCGGAGAGAAAGCATGAGCGAATCACTGCAGGCGTTTCTCGATCAGGGCACCTTCTTCGAGGGCAAACTCTCGTTCCAGAGCGCGATCCGCATCGACGGGCACTTCCGGGGCGAAGCCCAGGCCGACGGAACCCTGGTCGTCGGAGAGGGGGGACTGGTCGAGGCAGACCTTTCTGTCGCGGTGTTGATCGTCCACGGGACCGTGATCGGGGATGCCGTCGCGAAGGAGCGGGTCCACGTTGCAGCGACGGGACGTGTTGCCGGGAGCCTCGCATCCCCGCGTGTCCGAATCGACGAGGGCGCCCAGATCGAGGCGCGGGTGCAGATGGGGGAGGTCGGCGCGAAGCTTCCCGGAGTCGTCCCTGCGGATGACGCGCCGCCCGCAGCCGACGCGTCCGGGGAGTAGCGACCCGCGCTGAGTCGACGCGTCCGGAAGTGGCTCGGCCCCGCCGGGCTCGCTGGCAACTCGGACGGGTTTTGCGATAATCCCGCCCCGCGGGACGCCGTGGCTCCCGCTGCCCGTCGGTGCGCGCCGCCGAGCGCGGAATTCGTCGGGACGGGTGCTCTAGTTTGGGGAGTGGTCCTCCGAGGCCCGTTGCTGCGTGTGGCCCGGGTTCCGAGGGGCCCGGAGAGAGGCCCGGCAGAAGGGAGTCAACTTGCGGAGCGTGACACCGGTCTGCGGGATCGGGTTGGGTGCGCTCGTCATCGTGGGCGGAACGCCGTCGCTCGTCGGAGCGGCGAGTGGGCTCAATCTGTTTCCGGACCCGGCGCACGTGCTGCTCAACCTGGCGATCTTCCTGGCGCTCGTCTGGCCCACCAAGCGGCTTCTACTCGACCCTTTGCTGCGGGTGCTCGAAGCTCGTGAGCAGCGAACGGTCGGTACGCTCGAGCGGGCGGAAGCACTGCTTCGCGAGGCGGCGAAGACCCGAGAACGTTTCGAGAGTCGACTCGCCGGGGTCCATGCCGAAGCCGAAGCGCGTCGCTCGGAGATCCTCGGCGAGGGTGAGGCGCAGGCGCGTGAGGCGCTCCAGGCCGCGCGCGATGAGGCCGCCCGGAGTATCGGGGCCGTGCGCGAGACGATTTCGAGCGAACTCGTCCAGGCGCGCCAGGCCCTGCGCGCAGACGCGGCCGCGCTCGCGAACGAGGTCGCAGCGCGAATCCTCGGGAGAGCGCTTTGACCGCGCTCGTCCGGACGGTCGTGTTTACGGCCCCGATCTGCCTGGCCCGGGCTGCAGCCGCGGCCGACCCCGCGCACGCGGAGCCCTCGGGCCTTGCGACCCTGATCGCGCAGGTCTTCAACGTCGCGGTACTGGTCTGCGTGCTCGTCTACTTCGGCCGCAAGCCGATTCAGGGATTCTTCCAGAACCGGAGCCAGGCTCTCGCGGCTGAAATCGAGCGGGCCGAAGCGCGCGTACGCGAGGCGGAGGCGACTCTCGACGATTGGAAACAACGGCTCGAAGGCTTCGAGGTGGAGGCGCGCAGGATCGTCGATACGACCTCGGGACTTGCAGGCACCGAGCGCGATCAACTGGTCGAGCGGGCCCGGGCAGCGGCGGCCCGCATCCGGGAAGAGGCCGAAGCCGCCTCCGAGCGCGAGATCACCCGCGCGCGCGCCGAACTTCGCGCCGAGGCCGCCGAACTCGCGACCGAACTCGCAGCCGACCGGATCCGGGCTGCGTTGTCTCCCGAAGATGATCGGCGGCTGCTGTCGGAATTCTCGGAACAGCTCCGGACGAATCGCAGGTCGGCCGGATGAAGGGCAGCGTCATCGGTCGCCGGTACGCGCGCGCGCTTTTTCAACTGGGCGTGGAAGGCGGCAGCGCATCCGGCATCGCGGAAGAACTCGATCTGCTGACCGACGAGATCCTGGGCGCCCCCGAACTGGAGCGGGTACTGTTCACGCCGACCCACCCGCGCTCCGAGCGCGCGGAGGTCATGGTTGCGATCTGCGAGCGGCTCGAGACGAGCGACGAGATCCGGGGCTTCGGCCTGCTGCTCGTCAACGCGAACCGCGCGGCGTTCTTGCCCGAGGTTCGCGACGCGCTGCGCGAGCTCGTCGAGCGGGCAGCAGGTCGCGTCGAGGCAGAGATCACGTCGGCGCGCGCGCTCGAGTCTGCCGAAGTCGATCGGCTCCGCGCGACACTGTCGGAACGCGTGGGCGCGGAGGTTACTCTGAAACTCGAGGTTGATCCGGAACTGCTCGGGGGTGTGGTCGCACGCGTGGGCGACCTGTTGATCGATGGCAGCGTTCGGAATCAACTTCGTACCCTGCGGGGGGCTCTCCGAAAGGAAGGCGCATGAAGATCAAGGCGGCAGAGATCTCGGACATTATTCGCCAGCAGATCCGCGACTACGAACGTGAGGTCGACGTCTCCGAGACCGGAACTGTGCTCTCGGTCGGGGACGGCATTGCGCGCGTGTACGGACTCGAGAACGTGATGGCGGGCGAGCTGGTCGAATTTCCCAACGGGGTTCAGGCGCTCGTGCTCAACCTCGAGGAGGACAACGTCGGCGTCGCGGTGATGGGCGAAGACATCGAGATCCGCGAGGGCGACGTGGTGCGCCGTTCCGGCAAGATCCTGCAGGCCCCGGTCGGCCCGGAACTGCTCGGCCGCGTTGTCGACGGGATCGGGCGCCCGATCGACGGCAAAGGCCCGATCGAGGCGACCGAATACCGCCAAGTCGAGGTGAAAGCCCCCGGCATCGTAAAGCGCCAGCCGGTCAAGGAGGCGCTGCAGACCGGCATCAAGGCGATCGACTCGATGACGGCGATCGGGCGCGGGCAGCGGGAGCTGATCATCGGCGATCGCCAGACCGGCAAGACCGCGATCGCGATCGACACAATCATCAATCAGAAGAATACGGACGTCTTCTGCATCTATGTCGCCATCGGCCAGAAGAACTCGACCGTCGCGCAGGTCGTGGAGCGGCTGCGCGAAGCGGGCGCGATGGACTACACGGTGGTCGTTGCTGCGACGGCCGCGGAGCCGGCCCCGCTCCAGTACCTGGCACCCTACACGGGCTGCACGATCGGTGAGTGGTTCCGCGACAACGGCAAGCACGCTGTGATCTTCTACGACGATCTCAGCAAGCAGGCGACCGCGTACCGGCAGCTGGCGCTCCTGCTGCGGCGTCCCCCCGGGCGCCAGGCGTATCCGGGCGATGTCTTTTATCTGCACTCGCGTCTGCTCGAACGTGCGGCCAAGCTGAGCGATGCCGAGGGCGGCGGCAGCCTGACAGCACTCCCGATCATCGAGACTCAGGCGAACGACATCTCGGACTACATCCCGACCAACGTGATCTCGATCACGGACGGCCAGATCTTCCTCGAATCTGACCTGTTCAATGCCGGCCAGCGCCCGGCCGTAAACGGGGGGCTTTCGGTGTCCCGCGTTGGCGGCTCCGCGCAGGTAAAGGCGATGCGGAGCGTCGCCGGCGGCCTGCGGGTGAGCCTCGCGCAATACCGCGACGTGGAGGCCTTCGCGCAGTTCGGGAGCGACCTCGACCGCGCGACGCAGGAACAGATCGCCAACGGCCAGCGGCTGATGATGATGCTGCGCCAGCCGCAGTACCGGCCGCTGAGCGTCGAGGAACAGGTGGTCCAAATCTACGCGGCGACGCCGCCGGAGGATCGCGCCTCCTGGGTCCGGAAGCTGCCGCCCGAGGAGATCCCGCGCTACGCGGACGAACTGGTGGCGTTCCTGCGCTCCAAGCATCCGGCCATCCTCGAAGAGATCGCGGAAACTGGCCTGCTCTCCGACGAACTCGAGACCAAGCTCCGCGAGGCGCTCGACGCCTTCGGAGAGATCTTCCAAACCCAGCCCTCGACCACCGCCTGACGATCGGACCGAGGGGAGTCACGAAGGGAAGGCGTGCCGAATCTCCAGGACATCCGGGCGCGAATCGCGTCCATCGGAAAGACGCGCAAGGTGGTGAGCGCGATGAAGATGGTGTCGGCCGCCAAGCTTGCGCGTTCGACCCAGGCGATCCAGTCGGCCCGGCCGTACGCGGAGCGGATGCAGCAGGTCCTGGCGTCGGTCACGGGCGGGGTGGAGGCCGATGCGCATCCGCTGCTGGTGCCCCGGGAGGCGGTGCGGCGTCTCGACCTGGTCGTGTTCACGAGTGACCGGGGACTCTGCGGCCCTTACAACGCGAACGTCTCGCGTTATGCGGCGCGCCTGATCGGCGAGCGCCGCGAGGCCGGGGTCGAGCAGGTTTCGCTGGTGCCCGTCGGCCGCAAGGGCGGCGAGTTCCTGCACAAACGCCGACTCGGCGAGATCGTGCGCGGCTTCACCGGGATCTCGACGGTCCGGCCCGCGCACGCGTCCGAGATCGCGGAGTTTCTGATGGCGCGCTATCTGGCGGGCGAGAGCGACGAGGTGGTGCTCGTCTACGCGAACTTCGCGTCCGCACTGACCCAGCGGCCCGCTCACACGGCCTTGCTTCCCGTCGTGCCAGACGTGGAGACCCCGGGCAGCGAGCCAGCCACGGCCGTCGCCTACGAGGTCGAGCCGAGCCCGGAAGCGCTGCTGGCGCTCCTGGTGCCGCGTGCGGTGGAGTTCGCGGTCTTCCGCGCACTGCTGGAGAACCAGGCCGGCGAACACGGTGCGCGCATGACCGCGATGGACAGCGCGACCAATAACACTACGGAGCTGATCCACAGCTTGACGCTCGAATACAACAAGGCGCGGCAGGCCGCGATCACGGCGGAACTGGTCGAGATCGTGAGCGGCGCCGAGGCGCTCTAGGAGTAACGCATGAGCAGCGAAGGCAAAGTCTTGCAGGTTACGGGTCCCGTGGTGGACGTCGAGTTTCCGCCGG
>JABSQV010000040.1 GCA_013215565.1 Myxococcales bacterium
CCCCACGGCCCTGCTCAGCCTAAACCCAGGCTCCATTTAGCAGAACACTCGTTACCGGAACTCGGACCTACGCCCAAAAACCCGCTTATTTCTCCTATCCTCATCCTCCGGCGTGTCGTGAATTGGCATCTTCCCTCAACACGACTCTAGCCTGACAGCCACTGGGGGCGACTCGTCTCCGCCGGGCTCGAGAACGAAGTTGAGCAAGGTCGTAACACGAATTACAGACGCGTACTTCTCGAGGAACTGCTCGAGGATTGGAATTGAGGCATCGCCCTCCACGACGCTGGCGAGGTGACATGTACGAGTGCCGGACCGTACGAGCTCAACCTTCGGATTCGTAAGTAGCCTTTGAAACCAGCCATTCGAACGATTCCCGGGAGCCAGCCACACTCGCCCCTCGAAATCCAATACCCAGACACGTGTTGAATAGGTCTCGCCTGCAGCATCGCGTGTATCGATGACGACGACCTCCTCGGATTCGATCAGTGCAACTGACGCGGCGACGACCAGAAGAACCAACCCGATGAGAAGCGCGACTCCGATTCCGATGTTTCGCATTCGATGCTCCAAATCAGCGATTGGACGTCGGCGGCCCCGCATCTGCTTTCCGGCCGCTTGGACCCGAAGAATGGAACCCGAACACTACCAAATGTCATCGTGTGCGCGATCGCTCCTTCTATACGCCCCCACGGCCCTGCTCAGCCTAAACCCAGGCTCCATTTAGCAGAACACTCGTTACCGGAACTCGGACCTACGCCCGAAAACCCGCTTATTTCTCCTATCCTCCAGCAGCACGGGGACGCCCTCTCGAACTGAAAGCGCTCACCCATTGGAGGACTTCACGATGGATTCTGGATTGATCATGGGAGCGGTAGTCGCGCTCTTCGCAGCCGGTATCGTCCGCCGCAAGGAGCTCTTCGTGTTCCGCTGGCAACCCGAAGGCCACACCTGGGCCGCCGTTGCTACGGGATTCCTGGCGGTGGGCTTCAGCGCGCTCGTCTTGTTCGCTCCCATGGATTCGACCCCGGGGTCCGCCATCGTCTGGCTCGGGATCTTCCTCGGATGCGGCAGCCTTGCCCCCTGGGCCTACGTCCTGCTGGTCGAGGACGGTGGCCCGTCTGCTCTGGGGCTCCGCCGCGAAGGTAGTGGGAAGAGCCTGGCGTTGAGCGTGCTCTTCGGGGTTGGCTTAATCGCGGTTCTGCTGGAGCGCACCCAGGCACGTCTGCCGGACCTCGAGTGGTTCCTTCCCGCCAGCGCCTTCTTCCTGGTGGCGGGTCTCTTCGAACTCTTTCTCTACTACGGCTTCATCCACCTGAGACTCCTGAAGGCCTTCGGATTCCTACCCGCCGTGTTCGTGTCGTCGGGGATCTACGCGCTCTGGCACATCGGAACGGAGCTTCCGCTCCACGACGACCCGCTGGCTGCGCTCGGCATGCTCTATTGCGTGGGCATCCTGATGCACTCGATTTTCAGCCTCACCCGCAATCTCTTGATCATCTGGCCCTTCACTTATCTGCCCGGAGTGATGCTCGACTTCGTCGCGAACCTCGACGCGCCCTCCCTGGTGGTGGGACAGAATGGTTGGGTGGCGTTCGGGGCGGTGATGATGCTGGCCATTCCACTCGGCTGCCTCGACCTGCAGCGCCGGAGGCGCCGGACGATCCTTCAGCCGGTGTAGGTTTCGCCGCGAGAGGGCAAGGGAGCTGACTTGCCCTGCGAAGTCACGAGATCGCTCGCTGCCAGCCGCCGGGCCGCGACCTGCTCGGGCGGGGGCCTTTGAACTTTCTATCCGCTTCGTCAGAATAAGCCCCGGATTCGCTAGGCGAGAGAGTGTCGAATCTATCGGATTGGCTCTGATCTGCTCGCGAGGCGCGGGCGCGGGGCGAATTCGTGGCTATTTCTTCCGATGCACTCAGGAGCGACCGCGTCAGTGGGCCTCTCCAAGAGGAGTTGGGGTGACCGCACCTGTCGCCTCTTCCCACACGCGTCGAATCAAGTAGTCGCGGTCGTGGCTCGTCAAGCGCGACATCATCGTGGGCTCAAAATGGTCGACGCCAAGTAGTACAGCGCGCTCGAGGGTCTCTTCTAGCGACCAGCCGGCCGCCGCTGCGCGCTCTCCTGCATCCCACAGCTGGGTGATGAAGCTGCCGAACCACCGGAGCTCCTCTCGGCCGGCCAGTGTGCCGTGTCCCGGGATCACACGATCGAAGTCCAGCAGCAAAACACCCGCAAGGGCCGAGCTCCATGCTCGAAACGAGCCACCGCCTTCGAGATCGACCACGGGGAAGCGCCGGTGGAACAACAAGTCGCCGGCGTGCAGCACTCGATCCTCGACGAATAGCACCACCAGATCGCCTCCAGTGTGGCCGGGCCCGGGGTGGAGCAGGTGGAGGGTCTTGCCACCGATGCGCAGCATCCGATCCCTCTTGAACGTATCGTTCGGCAGGCCGGTCGCGCTGTCACCCGACCACGAGCCGGCATCTAAGAAGCGCAGATAGTCGAGAGTTCGTTCGGTTGCCACGATCGACGTGCCAGCAGCGAACGCCGGGTTTCCGTGAGTGTGATCAGAGTGATAGTGGGTGTTGATGATGGTGTGAATGGGCCCGCCCGCCAGGGCCTCCGCTCGCTCGCGAAGCCGGCGGCCCTGAAAAGTAGTCATCATGGTGTCCACCATGACGGTGCCATCGTCCGTTCGCAAAACGCCGACGTTGCCACCCAGCCCATAGATGACCCAGATGTCCGGCGTCACCTGATCCACCTCGAGGGTGCGGATCTGGACGTAGACGTAGAGGGCTGTTCCAGCGGCGAGGAGCAGTAACACGCCGCTGCTGCGTAGGATCCACCTGATCATTGGACGCGACTCACTCTGCGTAGACACTAGCAACTGGCGGCCGTGGATAGGAAGAATAGGCCCCAGGTTCGCTAGGCGAGAGAGTAGCGGGGCTCTCGGATTGGCGCGGATCTCCTCGAGAGACTCGGGCGCGGGAAGTCACAACACGCCCGCCCCACGGCCCTGCTCAGCCTAAACCCAGGCTCCATTTAGCAGAACACTCGTTACCGGAACTCGGACCTACGCCCAAAAACCCGCTTATTTCTCCTATCCTCCTGGCGCTCGTAGTATCTTCCGGGCCCACGAAGGAGTGCCGTCGATGTTGAGTCCCGTCCAGCTTGGCCAGAACAGCGGCCTTCGCGTCTCGCAGCTCTGCCTCGGAACCATGAACATCGGGGAACCGGGACGCGGCCACCAAGGCGACTGGACGCTCGGGGTCGACGCAGCGCGCCCGATCTTCAGCGCAGCGATCGATCACGGCCTCTTCTACTTCGACTGCGCGGACATCTACGGCGTGGGCGCCTCCGAGGAGGTCGTCGGCAAGCTCCTGAACGAGCTGCTACCGCGCGACGAGTACGTGCTCGCGACGAAGATCGCGATGCCGATGGGCCGGAACCCGAACCAGATGGGCCTCTCGCGCAAGCACGTCATGGAAGGCGTCGACGCGTGTCTCCGTCGACTGGGCCACGACTACCTCGACCATCTCGTGATCCACCGCCACCCCCAGGCGACACCGCTCGGAGCCGTGGTTCCGATCGAAGAGACGCTGGAAGCGCTGCACGACGTGGTGAAAGCAGGCAAGGCGCTCTACCTCGGCGCGTCCTCGATGTTCGCAGCTCAGTTCGTCGAGCTTCAGCTCACTGCGAAGATGAACGGCTGGACCCCGTTCATCTCCATGCAAAACCACTACAACCTGATCTACCGCGAAGAGGAGCGCGAGATGAACCCCTACTGCGCGCGCACGGGCGTCGCACTCACGCCGTGGTCGCCGCTCGCACGCGGCATCCTCGCCGGCTCGTACAAAGGCGGCTTCGATCACGGCTCCACCACGCGCTCTCAGGGACAGGACCGCGCGCGCACGCAGAGCCTCTACCGCGGCGAAATGGACTTCAAGATCGCCGACCGCGTGATGGAGATCGCAGGCAAGTACGGCAAGACCGCGGCCCAGATCTCCGTGGCCTGGCTGCTGCAAAAGCCCGAAGTCCACGCGCCGATCGTGGGTGTGTCGCGTGTGCAGCAGCTCGACGAGCTGGTCGAGGCCACCGACATCGTGCTCGATCCGACGGACGTCGCGTACCTGGAAGAGCTCTACCGCCCGCTCGAGAACCTGCTGTCTATCGGCTTCTCCTAGCGTGAGGGTCCAGCTCCGACTGGCCGAGCCCGGCGACCGCGGGCGCTGCCTCGAGTTGCTCGCGCTGCTGACCCAGGCCGCGGGCGGAGACATCGACCCACGGGCCGCGAGCACGTTCGACGACCTGCTCGACACGCGGCGCGGCGAAGTGCTGGTCGCCGACGAGGGCGGACGGGTGCTCGGACTCGCGTCGGTCTCGTACAACGTCGCGATGCGCTACGGCGGGGAGTACGCGCAGCTCGAAGAGCTGATCGTCGATCCCGAGGCACGCGGGAAGAACGTGGGCGGCCAGCTGGTCGAGACCTGCGTCGAACGGGCTCGCGCGCGCGGCTGCGGCGAGTTCGGCATCTACCTTGTGGAGCGGACCGAACAGAATCGGTCGTTCTACGAGAAGTACGGCTTCCGGGCCGTGGGTACCGAGATGCGCCAGCCGCTTCGCTCACCCTGAGCGGCATGCAGGCCTTTCGCGAGCACGTCGGACACGCGCTCGGACGTCCCGTTCGCGAACTCGAGCCGTTGGGCGGTGGCGACGTCGCGCAGTCCTTCCGTGTGCAGCTCGCCGACGCCACGCAGGTTTTCGCGAAGACCCGCGAGCACGCCCCGCCGGGTTTCTTCACGACGGAAGCCGCGGGGCTCTCGTGGCTTCGCGAGGCGCATCGAGTGCCCGTGCCCGAAGTCCTGCACGTCTCCGACGATCCACCCGCTCTGGTGCTCGAGTGGATCGAGCCGGGCAGACCGGGGCGCAAGACCGAAGCCCGCTTCGGACGGGCACTGGCCGCGCTCCACGCCGAGGGGGCGCCCCGCTTCGGGCGTGAAGATCGTCGCTCGACGGGGAGCCGCGGTCTTCCCAATGAGCCCTGCGAGAGCTGGGTCGAGTTCTACGCGTCGAACCGCCTACTGCCGCTCGCAAGGCTCGCGTCGGATGCGCAGGCACTGCCGTCGGCGGCGATCCAAACGCTCGAGCGCGTCGCCTCTCGACTCAAAAATCTGGGCGGTCCGCCTGAGCCGCCGTCACGACTGCACGGTGATCTCTGGGCCGGAAACCGGTTGGTCGGAGAAGGCGGCGAGAGCTGGCTGATCGACCCCGCGGCGCACGGCGGTCATCGTGAGTTCGATCTCGCCATGATGCGGCTCTTCGGCGGCTTCGGCGACACGGCCTTTGCGGCGTATCACGAACACACGCCGCTCGCGCCCGGTTGGCCAGAACGCATCCCGCTGCACCAGCTCGCCCCGCTGGTCGTCCACGCGATCAAATTCGGCGGCAGCTACGCGGGCGCGACCGAGCGAGCGCTCGCCGCCTTGCGCTAGACGCTCACTAAAGCGCGTCGACGACGACGCGGCCGCGACAGACGACGGCCTGCAGCGCACGTGTGGGGTCGGCCAGCGCCTCGAGGTTCGCGAGCGGATCGACGTCCGTAATCACGAGGTCACCAGAAGCGCCGGGAGCGAGCACGCCGATCTCACCTTCCATGCGGCAAAGCCGCGGGTTCACCTGATACATCGATCGCAGCACGTCGACCGCTGGCTCCAGCTCCGCCCCACGGCCCTGCTCAGCCTAAACCCAGGCTCCATTTAGCAGAACCCTCGTTACCGGAACTCGGCCCTACGCCCACAAATCCGCCCATTTCTCCTATCCTCAGCCGTAGCCAGGACGCGCCTGATATCGACGCTGATCTAGTGGCCGACCTTGTGGAGGTCTTCACTCTCTGGAGGGATCTGCCTCGACGCGAAAAGCGGGAGCTGCTTCGGAGCTGGCAGATTCGTATCGGTGTCACGAGAACCGAGCCGGGGAAGCGGGGAACGCTTCGAGTAGAGCGTGTCGTCATCGGATCACTGAACGGTGCGTGTATCTACAAGAAGCGAGCAACTTCAAGCGCTTGCTCCAAGCTGCTTCAGAGC
>JABSQV010000041.1 GCA_013215565.1 Myxococcales bacterium
CATCACCAACAACGTGGACCCATAACCTATGGCTGAACGTCTAGATTTTGTTCTGCGGTTGATCGATAAGATCACCTCGCCGGCCAAACGTATGACCAAAAGTCTAGGTGGTGTCGACCGCCAGATGACTGCGATTGGTCGCAACACGGGATTTAGACGCCTTGAGAAGGGCGCTAAGTCTGCGACTACGTCTGTCGACCGTTTGAAGGAGAGCGGCAAGGGCATGATTGCCCTGTCGGCCAATCTCAGCCTGGCAGCTGGCGCTATGCAGCGGATGAGTACCGCAGCAGCTGGCGCATTTTTGGCTCCTATCAAGGAAGCCGCGACGTTTGAGAAATCGATGTCTGCGGTCCGCGCTCGAACGAGTGACTTCTCCAACGCGCAGATAGAGAAGGCTCGCGAGCTAGGGCGCACAACGAAGTTTACCGCCGACCAAGCAGCCGGTGCGATGGAAAAGCTGGCTATGGCTGGTTTTAACTCGCAGCAGCAGATGACAGCGTTGGCGGGTGTGTTGAATCTCGACGTCGCTACGGGCAACAACAACGTATCCCGTACTGCCGACATTGCCACCAACATCATGGGTGGCTTTGGTCTCAAGGCCAACGAGATTGGCGAAGCCTCCAACGTAATGGTGCGAGTGCTGAACAACAGCAATCTCGTGTTGGAAGAGCTTGGCGAGACTATGAGTTTTGCGGCTCCTGTTGCCAAGAAGCTTGGTGTTTCTCTCAAGACGACTGCAGTCCTAGCGGGTGCGCTCGGTGACGCCGGCATCAAGGGCTCCCGTGGTGGTACTGCGCTCAGGCTGATGATGGTCAACCTGGCTGGTGCTGCACCACCTGCAAGGAAGGCTATGAAGAAGCTCGGCATCGAGACCGAGAATGCCGCAGGTAATCTGCTTC
The DNA here is from genome assembly GCA_013215565.1 of Myxococcales bacterium. GTDB lineage: Bacteria > Myxococcota_A > UBA9160 > SZUA-336 > SZUA-336 > JABSQV01. The sequence goes on from JABSQV010000041.1 coordinate 900, forward strand.
CGATCGAAGACATCCTGCAGAACATCACTGAGGATTTCCAGAATCTGGGTAATGCGAAGCAGGTGCAACTGGCGACAAAGATTTTCGGTCTACGAGGAGCGTCCGCCGGTCTTATTATCCTAGACCAGCTTTCCACGAAGGCAGGCGGCAGTATCGCCAAGCTCAACAGGGCGGTTGCTGATACGAGTGTCACCGCAAAGAGCGTTGCTGACGTCATGGAGGATAACCTCCTCGGCGACGTGACTAAGGTAGAGTCTGCTTTCAGCTCGTTGCTCATCGAGATCGGTAACCAATTCACGCCTGAGCTGCGGGTACTGGCATCAACTATCAAGGCGATGATTCCGCCTATGGTCGAGTGGGTGAGGGAAAACAAGTCTGCAGTCGTCATTGCCGGTAAGGGCGTTGCAGTGTTTGCCGCACTAACGGGCGTACTGGCTAGTATAGCTACAGCAGCAGCGAGTGTTGCACTGATTTGGGGCGGGCTCCAGATAGCTATGGCGGGACTTCTTCCTGTGTGGGGCTTCCTCTCAGCCGCTGCGTTCCAACTGTCCGGCGTGTTCCAGGTGCTGTGGGCTGGCATTCAAATCGGCACAGCTGCCGCCCTGGGTGCGCTCAAGGGATTTGTGATTGGATTCACTGGTGGGCTGGCCGCGCTTGGTATTGGCGTCGTTGCAGCCGCTGCCGGGTGGACGCTCGTGTTTGTCACTTGGTGGGATGAGATTAAAGAGCTTGTAGCGCTGATGCCATCCAGTTTCCTGGAGCTTGGCGCTAACATGGCGGACGCTTTGATTAACGGGTGGAAGTCCGTCTTTGGCCGATTTGATATGGTCGAGGAAGTCGACTCCGTGGTCCAGAGCATCAAATCCGCCCTGGGCATCGCATCTCCCAGCCGGGTTATGATGGACGTCGGCACCAACATGGCCAAGGGTATGCAGATGGGGATGGCGGGAGGAGCCGCGACGGGTCCTGCGACGCTGGCCGCCTCCGGGGCTGCCGCTATGTCCGGAGCCGGCGGAGGAGCCAGGACGATGGTCTTCCGGCCCGTCGTGAACGTCTCGGTAGGGGGCGGCTCGGCGTCGGACGGGGAGAGCGTCGGGGAGTCGGTCGCGACGGCCCTCCGGAAGGTATTTGATGATGGCGTTGCGGCGCTCGGAGCAGGCTGATGGCGGATAAACTAGAAGGCCACGACTCCGAAACTGGTAGGTCGATACCGTATCCCGAGGATAACGGTGCCCTCTGGGATCGAATTAAACTTGGACCGTACGTCCTGCCTGGCACCTGGACAGTTGGCGGCAGCATCCCGCGTCGAATCGATGTGAAGAAGACGAAAGGTGCAGACGGCGCGCGATTCAGGGACCAGGGCTACATACCTGGTGTCATCCCACTCACTGGCGAATTGATCGGCGCTACGGATTGGAATGAGATGGTGAAGATTGCCAAAATCCTCACTCCTCGAAAGCGCGGCGTATCGTTGGAGCCGATAGCGGTTGAGCATCCGGCATTCACATTCCTGGGAATCACTAACGTGCTGGTACAGGAGGTGTTTGCACCAACGCTTGATGGTGGCAAGATTAGCTGTCGTATCAGCGTCCTGGAGTGGACACCCAAGCCCAAAAAGAAGAAAGAGCCGAAAAACTTCCCCCTTGCGGTTGGGTCTTTTGCATCAGGCGACCTTCAGCGTTTTGTCCGCGCAACACCTTGGCAGATAACGCCGGCTGAGCAATACAACCAGGACAATGCAGCACAAGACATTTTGGCGCTGCCTGGATTCGAGCCTAAGCCGTGACTACGCTCGTCACAACGGCGGGACCGCTTAATGTCCTGAAAGCAGAAGTAACAGAACTGCTTGAAGGCGCATGGACTGCGCGCGTCGAGGTAGACACCGACGATGAGATTACAGGCGCGGTTGTACTAACTGAGGGTGTGACCACCTGGACAGGCTCGATAAAGCCCGATCTTGGAGCGCAGGAGCACGGACGTTTCATCGCTCAGCTAGTGGGCGGTACAGGCGGATTATCCGGTATACTCGGAGTTCGTAACTACGACTCCCCCTTTCTGTCGGACATCCTGTCCGATATTATGACAGACGCTGGCGAGGTGCTTTCGCCCGAGGTCGACACCACAGTTTTAGTTGCGCAGGTGGAGAGGTGGAGTCGCCTAGCTGGTCCGGGTGGTCTGAGTCTGAAGCAAATCACGGACGAGTCGACTGCAGACCACTGGCGCATTAGGCGGGATGGTCTCGTATGGCTTGGCGCAGAGACGTACCCCGCGGTGTCCCCTACGTTTGATTTCACCGAGATTAGCCGTGATCCCGCGCAAAACTCTATTACTATAGCGCCAGAAGACGGCCAGTTGCTGCCGGCTGTCGGTGAGAGTTTTCTCGATCACAACGTCGTTGGCGTTGTGACGACGATCGAGGAAGGCAGTCTACGCCAGACGATTTCGTGGGAATCCGGCAATGGGGGCGACCGCTTGCTCGGTCCGATGGAGAATCTGATCAACGCCTTCGTTGGTCGGAAAATCGACTACGCCAAGATGTACCCATCAGTGGTCAAGGCGCAGAACGCAGATGGCACGCTCGACCTCACACCCGACGACGAGTCGATTCGAGGCAACGGGTTCAAACGGATCCAGATTTCGTACGGTCTCCCTGGCGTAACAGCGTTGGTGCCCAGCGGAGGTCGCGTCAACCTTTACTTCCAGAACGGCGATCCAAAGCAACCGCGCGCTGCACTGTGGGAGGGTAGTGGCGTTACGGCACTCACCGTTGACGGTGGGTCGGAGGAGGTGTTGCGTGGCACCTCGTTTGTTTCCGCGCTCGATACGTTCGTGGATGCGCTCAACACATACATCGTGGTCCCAGTCCCCTCGGCTCCACAGACCGCCACATGGGCAGCTGCGGTGGTCGCGTTCAAGTTGGCGCTTACCACGTCCACCACGTCTGTCCTAAAGGTCCCCTGACATGCCACACGTAGACTACGGCAATGACACCGAATGCGTCTCTGATCTGACGTATGCTCGGCGCGAAGTGGATGGTGAGGTGATGATGGGCCAAGCCATGGCTCGTCGTCTTACCACGGTACGCGGCTCGTTATTCTACGCACCCGAGTATGGCTACGACTTGCGGCAATTTCTGAAGGGACCTACTCCAGCAGAATCCGTAATTAACGGCAACATCGAGAACGAGATTCTCAAAGACGAACGAGTCGAGGATGTCACCGCTGAGAGCTCGTTTGACGAAGCGGCAGAATCCTTGAGTGTGCGCGTTGTGGGCTTCGGTGAGGAGGGTCCTTTTGACCTGACCATCTCGATCGACGCTGTGACTGTTAAACTTCTGCGTGAAGGCGTGACCTAATGGCACTCTCAATCGAACAGCTCACCACTGCAACGACAGTGGATGCCGCGCTAGAGTTGATTCTAGACGAACTGGAATCCGAAGGCTTCCCCGCGCGCTCCTGGCAAGAGGGTAGTGTAAACCGTACAGAGGTGGAGTTTCTCGCCCAGCTGATGGCGAGCAATTCCACGCTCATCAACGAGATCACCAAGGGTGCGTACAACGAGTTGGCCGAGGGTCTGGCGCTTACGTTGTTTAGTGCTAGTCACTACGAGAACGACCGCGACACGGGTACTCGCGCGCAGTGGAACATCCGGCTAGTGACGACAGTTGGCTCTGGACCTTACTCCCCTGGCGTGGGCGACGTAATCGTGCAGGACCCCGTTCTTGGTGTCCGGTTTCGCAACCTAAATGCCCTGGTTCTGACGGATGGCGGTGCCACCGAAGACGTTTTTGAGGCTGAGCTGATCGGTGTGGATGGTAGCGCACCAGGGACCAACGATATCAACGTCCTGGTTACCGCATTGGCGGGTGTCACCGTAACCAACCCCGATGCCAGTCCCCTGGTAAACGGCGCTGATGTCGAGGGCGATCCTGAGCTGCAGACTCGCAACACCAACAAATGGGCAACGCTAAGCATGTCCGGTCCAAGTGGCATCTATATAGTTTGGTCACTAGCCGCCGACCAGGCAGTGACGCGTGCAAACGTCGACGACACGAACGCAGCGGGTGCGGGTGCTGTTGTAGTATACATCGCTGATGCCGATGCCGGCCTAGCTGGGCCGACAGACGCAGTTGTTTTGGCCTACATCCTGGAACGTCGCCCACTTGGCGCAACAGTTACAGTCCTGCCTGCTGCTAGTTTGCCTGTGGTGGTAACCTATGTTGCCTCGCACGACTCGACCATTTTTGCCACTGCGGCTGAGGCTGAGGCTGCAATCGAGGCTGCACTCGACACGTACAGACAGACGTTCCCCATTGGAGGTACAGGGCCAACGGGCGCAAAGGTTTTCCCGTTGGGTGGCGTATACGCGGCAGCCAACGCAGTGACTGGTATCGTTAATGTGACCTTCACGTCTCCGACGATCGATACGCCCATGACTGTTGGCCAGGTGGCGGTGTTTACTGCCACCGGAACATCGACGCCCGTATAATGCCTAAAACCAACGTAGAACAAGCGCTGCAGCTGGCTCCGCCCTGGGAGTCAGGACCTATCGGTCAGCTATGGGTCTCGTCCATAGGGTTTTTGTTCGACCTGCAGGCTGAATACGCAGTCCAGGCCCTCAAGGGCGGGATGATGCGTAGCGATACTTTCCACTCGTCTGGTCTACCGCTTGTCGGTCGCGAACGCCGGATGCCACGGTATCCAGCCGAGACAGACGACGAATACCTACTTCGTCTGCGCGGAGCGTGGGAAGCGTGGGCTGATGCTGGCAACTTCAACTCGATTGTTGACCAGCTGGCGGTTGTCGGTTTAACTGCTGAGATTTGGGAGCAGGGACAAAAGGGACCCGCTCCTCTGCAGGACAGTGCGGTTATCTGGGACTGGGACGATGACCTCGATAACTGGTCGCGTTTCTTTGTTGTCATCACTGGTCACCCCTGGACGGGTGACGTATGGGGCGACCCTCCCTTGCTGTGGGGCGACGAGGGCACATGGGGCTCGAACGCCACCATCGAGGAAGTCGAGACAGCGCGAGCGATTGTGACTCAGTGGAAAGCTGCGCACGTTGTATACCCGCACATTATTATCGACCTGGGGACGTGGACAGGAAAACCCCCGGTCACCACTGGCGATCGCTACGACCTGGTGGCTAACAGAAGCACTGGCGCCCTTTATTGGGATGGCTATGGCGTGAGGGACTACTAATGACAACCGATTTTGCAGGCGATCCAGATGTCTTTCCGGCTCTCATCACGGCACCTAGTGATGGTGAGTCGCGAGCAGCGGTCTCCGTCCAGATTCCACTTGAACAGCTGGCAGACCGAACCGCAGCGATAGGCCGTAATATCGGCATCCTGTCGGCTAAGAACTGGACGCTCAGTCCGCGAATAAGTGTTCCAAACGCGTCTCGCATTGTAACAGCCATAGCGGGTAACCCCGGTGGGAATGGGCGATGGTACGCGGTTGGTCTTGACAGTGGACTCGGTTCTGCAACCCTATTGTTTACCTCACGTGCAGACGGAATCTGGGCTACTTCCTCCCTTGCGGGTGGCGCTTTTGATGCCAGGGGCATAACGTTTGATGTCGTTAACGACGAGATGATTGTATGTGGTGACGGGGGAACTATTCGAACAAGCACCGCAGCTGCTGGTGCGTTCACAAATCGCGCAACGGGTGGAGCATTTGATCTTCTCGCAGTTCATGCAAACTCCGGTGTGACCGTAGCAGCCGGCAAACACGACGGCGCCGATATTTTTGCGGTCCGCTCCACGGATGGGCAGACCTACAGTGCTATTTCTATCCCAGGGTCTGCCGGTGACCAGGTCAACAAGATTGCATCATCAGGGACAACCTGGGTTGCAGTAGGACAGGCCAGTGGCGGTGGCCCTCTCATTTGGCAGAGCGTAGATTCCGGCGTTACGTGGCTACCTGCTGCGATCCCGGTGGGGATAACAGACGAGCTTATCCACCTTACGTGGAACGGCAAGGTTTTCACAGCGATGGGGGACAACGGACAAATCGGCGTGGCTCCCGATGGCGCAACCTGGTCAGACTACGCAGGACCTGCCAGTGGTGGGGGCAGTGCCCGAGGTATGGCAGCGGATTACATCAACAACATCATCCTCGTCATCCCAATTAGTGTCGGCATAGGATTTCCGATGTCACTTGATGGTGGCATTACCTGGACAAACCTTCCGCATTCCCCGCATCCCCAAGCGCTCAACAGTCCGATGGAAGCCATCACTTTTGATGGCACCTGTTTCGCTATGGCGGGGAACGATAGTGCTAGTTCGCTCGACTTTATATACGGCGCGCAAAGCATGGTGCTATAGTGGCTAAAACAGACATATTTTTCGAGAACCTGGTCGGTATCCACGATATCCGGTCCAATGGCGGGTCGCTGTTGCCGCGCCGAAGCACCATCAACATCAAAGGTGGACGGGCCGAGGACATTGGCGGTGTCACGCAACTTAGCGTGGGTACCGCAGCTGTGTGGATGGAGAACGTAAACGTTACGATCGATCTCGACGATGCTACCTTTCCGGGATTTAACGACGCATCCGACGTAGCACTCACGCCTATCGGCGGTCGAGACATCACGGGATTTGAGTTGAGTGGTGTTACTATTCTGCGTAAGCGGATATGGAACATCAGCCCCATAGACTCGTTGTCTCTTCTGCACGATGACGCAGGATCTAGTGCTTTGAACCGGATTATTACGCCGGATGGGCTGACCATGGTAATCGCCGTTGGTGAAGTAGTATCAATTCAACGGTCAGCGGCAAACGCCAACTGGCGAGCATACAGATGCTTGATCTAATCGGGTGGAGGAAGACGGCCAGCGACACGTTCGTGTTGCGCGCATTTGTGCTCCGTCTCTTCGGTCAGTACTCGACTGTTCTTGGTGACGCCTGGGAGCCGACGCCTGGCGATAGTATAACCGACCCGGCTGGGCTAACGGATATAGTTGTTAGCGTTAAGGACACTTCACCAGGAGAATTCGAGGGTCTGTTTGAGCACGCTGGTTGGACAACGGGAATGGCGACCATTACCCGTAAAGCACAGCCGCTGTCCAAAACCGTTGACATCCTAGGACCAGCAACGGTCGAGGACAACCCGGTCACCCGGGAAACCGATATTGTACTCAACGCGGGTTACACTATTGAACACATAATGACCGCGACGGACCCTGTGTACGGTCCGCCAGGCTGGCCGCACGCGAGCGTCGTTGAGATTTCCCCACAGACTGACCTACTAGAGATTCAACGGGCTATGTGGTTTTCTCCCCAGGGATCGAAGCTGCTGGTGAACACCCACGCAACGAATAGTTTTGTAGTGAAGTTTAATCTGGGTGGACCGCTGCCCGAATCGAACATCGTGATGTACAACCTTCTCGATATAACAGTCGCTCCTGGAGAGACCGTAGCGTTTATCCGCGACACGCGTGCTACCAATGATAGGTGGCTTGCGGCGAGGAATAGTCCGATAGTACCGTAGCAGGAGTAGGAAAAATGGAGCTTTTCAACACGATCATGGAGAACCCGTATCTAGCGTCAGTGGCACTAGCCATTGGCGTCGGACTGGCGGCTATCTGGAAAGCTCTTACTGCGGCTATCGTTCGCGCGCTAAACCGAGTGGCAACTGGCCACAACGGAAGTGACGACGAGCTGGTCGACAAGGTTCGACATTACGACGATCAATCGACAGTGAGGGGTAAAGTGGAGTCTGCGATCATATCGCGGGTACCCGGTGCTGTCATCCAACGACAAGTAGCTAAGCACAAAATAAGGAACTGAGCAAATGAGCAAATCAAACAACTGGGAAAATGGGCTGATGTTGCTGTTGTTCAACAACGACAGCTACACATTGGTCGGCGATGCCGGCGGGCTCCTGCAGAGTGTCGCGGACGGTGACCTGTACATGAGTCTCCATACGTCGGATCCCGGTGAGGCTGGCGACCAGACGACGAACGAGATCGTCTATACGTCCTACGCGCGCAAGGATGTGCCGCGCACGGCTGGCGGCTGGACCG
>JABSQV010000042.1 GCA_013215565.1 Myxococcales bacterium
ACGTGTGGCTGCGCGGCGGTTCCGACGACCGACTGCTTGCCGGCGTTCAGGAAGCCGAAGAGCGCGGAGTCCTCGCCGCCGAGGTCGGCGCCCGTAGCCGACCAGCGGCGCAGTGAGTCACCCTGCGGCGACTCGACCTTGATGACCTCGGCGCCCGCGTCGACGAAGAGCTTCGAACAATAAGGACCCGCGATCTGGTCCGAAAACTCGAGCACCCGGATTCCGGATAGACTCTTGTGCATCACGACACCTTCGGCCGCCTCGGCGCCGAGTACCGGTTGGCCGCGGATCCGGGGGCATCAGGCAGAGGATAGGCGAAACCAGCGGGCTTTTGGGCCTCGGCCGGTAAGCGTCCTGTCCGTTCGGAGTATTCTTTGAGTTCGGTCGTCATCGTGAGCGGGTGTCCGGGAAGCGGGAAGACGACCCTCTGTCGTGCGCTCGCGTCCGCCGACACCAACGGGTTGCACCTCGTATCGGACGCGTTTTACGAATGGATTGCGCACCCGATACATCCGACGAAACCCGAGTCGCGCCAGCAGAACACCGTGATCATGCATGCGCTCGCCAGTTCGGTGCAGGCCTTCGCGAAGGGGGGCTACACGGTCTATCTCGATGGGATCTTCGGGCCGTGGTTTCTGTACCTGTTCCGGCCGTATCTCGAGCCTCACACGCCGACTCACTACGTGGTTCTGCAAGCCCCGGAGGTCGAAGCGCTTGTACGTGTCCGAGGCCGGCAGGGCAGCGGACTGAGCCCGACCGTGACCCATATGCACCGATCGCTCGCCGACCTGGGCAAGCTCGCCCGATACTCGGTCGAAACCGGAGGCCGGAGTGAAAGCGAGGTCCAGGCCGTCGTTAGCGAGAGGCTGGCGTCCGACGCCCTGGCGCTGGATTGGTCGCTGGTTCCCGCCGGCCCGTGACCGCGCCTCCGCCGGGCCGCGCACCGATGCCGGGCCCCGGGGTCGGCGCCGTGTATTCGAAGACAGCCGAATCTGACTCGCTACATCGTCCTTCAAGCCCGCGAGGCGTAGGAGCGGTCGCGGGTGTCGATGCGGAGTTTGTTTCCGCGCTCGATGAAGCTAGGCACCTGGATCACGGCTCCGGTCTCGAGCGTGGCCGGCTTTAGATTCCGACCCTTTGCGGGTGGGTCCGTCTCGGTGACCTCGAGGACGACGAAGTTCGGAAGTTCGACGCCGATCGGCTCTTCGCGGTGCAGCACGAGCTCCACCTCGCAGTTTTCCATCAGGAGGTCGGCGTTTTCGATCAGGGATTCGCGGACCTCGACCTGTTCGAAAGTCTTCTGATCCATGAAGACGCGGTTCGAGCCGTCGGCATACAGGTACTGCATCTGGCAATGCTTCACGGCTGCCTGCTCGAGGGACTCGCTGGCCCTGAGCGTACGGTCGATGACGGATCCGGAGATCAGGCTCTTGAGCTTGAGCCGCACGAACGCACCGCCCTTGCCCGGCTTTACGTGCTGGTACTCGGTGATGATGAACGGCTCACCGCTGTCCAGTTCGACCCGTGTGCCGGGTCGCATGCGAGAAGTGTCGATCTTGGCCATGCAAAGGGACCATAACCGATCGACCTTGCATCGGCTCGGGCGCGAGAATGCGCCCGACTAGTTAGGCTCACCGGGTTCGTGGTACCTTCGACGTCCGTGCGAGGCGTCGTGCGGCGTCTCGTTCGAGTGGGAGCCGCGACTCCGATGGATGCAAGGCTCAGTCTGGTGACGCTCGGCGTTGCGGATCTGGACCGCGCGGTGCGCTTCTACGAAGACGTACTCGAACTGCCGCGCCTCGCTTCTCCCCCCACGATCGCCTTCTTCGAACTCGGCAAGATCTGGCTCTCGCTCTACTCTCGCGAACTGCTGGCCGCCGACGCAGGTCTTCCATCCGAGGGCTCGGGCTTTCCGGGTTTTACGTTGGCACACAACGTCGGGTCCGAAGGCGAGGTCGACCGACTGCTCGAACACGTCACCTCTCGGGGCGGTCGTATCGTCAAGCCCGCGCAGTGCGCGGACTGGGGCGGCTACTCCGGCTACTTCGCCGATCCCGACGGATTCCTCTGGGAGGTGGCGTGGAACCCCAACTTTCCGCACACCTGAGCGCGGTCGGTCGCCAAGTACGCGGTCTGCGCGCTGAAGGCGCGTAAGGCACGCTTTGCCGGCGCGCGTGCACCTCGAACGACCTTCCGCGGATCGCCGGGACGAGTTCCTGTCCGCGGTGGTTCGAAGCCGGGGGCTTCATCGGCACTTCGCTCACCCGCCGAAGGACCGGCACGCCTACGCCGCGTGGCTCCGGCGCATCAGGCGGCCCTCCACCGAGGGACATCTCGTCATCGACGACGCGCAGGACGCGCTCGTCGGTGTCATCAACATCAATGAAGTCGTGAAGGGCGCCTTCGAAAGCGGCTACCTCGGCTACTACGCGTTCGAGCCCCATGCCGGGCGCGGTCTGATGCATGCGGGCCTGCGGCTGGTCATCGCGCGCGCATTCGGCGAACTAAGGCTCCATCGGCTGGAGGCGAACATTCAGCCCGAGAACGTGGCGTCGATCGCGCTCGTAAAGCGGCTGGGTTTTTCGTGCGAAGGGTTCTCGCCTCGCTACCTGAAACTCGGGGGCCGCTGGCGGGACCACGAGCGCTGGGCGCTGCTGCGCGAGAACTGGCGCGGGCGCGGCGGTCGCTGAGCAGCGAGCGCTACGCTCCGATGCTCGCCATGCGCGCCGCCGCGTGGGTGGGTGATAGAGTAGGCGAATGCTGGGGGGCAGCGAGGTGTTCCTTCCCTCACCTGGTGGGAAATCGTGAACGGCCGGCGTCCGCACCTGCTCGGCATCGACGACGCGCCCTTCGACAAGGGTCAGCGTGAGCCCGTCCCGATCGTGGGGGTCACGATGGAGGGAGCGGACCTGGTCGAGAGCATCGCGGTCACGCGCTATCCGGTCGACGGAGACGGCGCGACCGAGTTCCTGAGCGACTGGGTCCGCGGCCTGCGCGTATACGCGTCGCTGCAGGGGGTGGTGCTCGGCGGCATCACGCTGGCGGGTCTCGCGGTTGTGGACGTCGAAGCGCTCGCCGCCGCGCTCGAACTCCCACTCCTGGTGGTGACGCGTCGGGCCCCTGTGGACACGGATCTGGTGGCCGCGCTTCAGGCCGCGGGTTTTTCGGAGCGTGCCGCGCTGGTCGAGCGTGCACCGCGAGCGGCGGCCCTCGGTGCGGGTCTTTACCTCGCCTGCGCGGGCACCGGGCGGAGCCGGGCCGAAGAACTGATCCGGGCCACGCTCAGAAAAGCCCAGCTTCCCGAGCCGCTTCGCGTGGCGCACCTGGTCGGAGCCGCTCTGGTGAAGGGCGAGTCGCGCGGCCGCGTTTGAGCGCGCTGTGCGGCGCGCGCAGGGAGTGCCGATTTTGCGTCTCGAGTCGCGTCGGGGATCGTGCCCCGCTCGACCCGCCCGAACGAGGCGTGAGATACACTTTCGAGACCCCATGCGTTGCGAAGCGAACGCTCCACGGTGACGGTCCCGCGTGAGCTCCGAACCGATCGCCTGCGACTTCGGCGCTGGCGGGACTCCGACCGGGCGCCCTTCGCCGAACTCAATTCCGATCCCAGGGTGCGGGAGTATCTTTCGGCTGCGGGTTCCGCAGACGAAAGCGATAGGTTGGTCGAGCGCATCGAAGCCCACTTCGACCGGCGCGGCTTCGGCCTCTGGGCGGTCGAGATTCCGGGCCGCGCTCCGTTCGCGGGATTCGTGGGCATCGCGGTGCCCGGCTTCGAGGCGGCCTTCACGCCCTGTGTCGAGATCGGATGGCGCCTCGCCGCCGAGCACTGGGGACACGGTTACGCCACCGAGGGCGCGCGCTCCGCGCTGGCTTTCGGCTTCGAGGTGCTTGGCCTGGACGAGATCGTGTCGTTCACGGTGCCGGCCAACCTGCGTTCGAGACGCGTGATGGAGAAGCTCGGAATGACGACCCGGCCCAAAGACGAGTTCGAGCACCCGCTGCTCCCAGCCGGGCACCCGCTCCGGCGCCAGGTGTTATACAGAATTGCCAGCCCCGCTCTGCGCGAGGCTGACCGCCCGGAGCTCAGGCGTTAGGATGAGCGACGCTTCAGAGGAAGATCGATGAGCGTGGCAAGAACCATCTCGCCCGAAGAGGCGCGCCGTTTCTACGACCGCATCGGATCCTGGCTCGACAGCCAGAGCTTCTACGAGGACGCGGCGATCTCTGACCTCGTCGACCACGCGAGCTTCGGCTCTGCCGAGGCCGTCTTCGAACTCGGCTGTGGTACGGGTCGTTTTGCCGAGGCCCTGCTTCGCGAGCACCTGAGCGAAACGGCCAGCTACCGCGGCTGCGACCTGAGTCCGAAAATGGTGAGCCTCGCAGGGACGCGGCTCGAGTCCTTCGGGGAGCGCGCCCGGATCATTCTGAGTTCTGGCGGCGCACCCGCAGCCGAGCCTGCCGATTCCTGTGATCGCTTCGTCTCCAACTACGTGCTGGATCTGCTCTCGGAATCGGACATCCGAGCGGTGGTTTCCGAGGCCTCGAGGATGCTTCGCCCCGGGGGTCTTCTGTGCGTTGCGAGCCTTTCCTTCGGCTGTGGCCGGTGGTCTCGCGGCTTCATGGGTTTCTGGTCGCGCGTGCATGCGTTGAGCCCAAAGCTCGTCGGTGGATGTCGGCCGATCGATCTGCCGTCATTTCTGGGGGGCAGCGCCTGGAGCCTGCTTCACCACGAGTCCTTCTCTGCGTTCGGGGTCTCTTCCGAGGTCGTGATCGCCGAGTGCCGCGCCTCCGCCTGACGACGCGCCGGGCCGCGCCCAGCGGGTGCCGGGCCGGGGTAGAATACGGGGAAGCCATGACGGAAGAGAATCTTCGACCGCCCATCTGGGTCGGGCACATTGCGCTCGGGACCCCCGACCTGGAGGCCACGCGCAGGTTCATGCTCGAGCTGGGTATGCGCGAGATCGAGCACGGCGATCAGGTCGCGGTGCTGGAACTGCGCGGTGGGACGCATCTCGTCCTGCTGCCGTCCGAGGACGCTGGCGCAGGTCCCGCACCCTTCGATCTGATGGTCGAAGACCTCGCTGCCACGCGCCGCGACCTCGAGGCGAAGGGCCTCGAGCCCTCCCCAATCGCGAAGGAACGGTTCCACACCTCGTTTAGCGTTCGGTCCCCCTCGGGACATCTCATCACCTTCAACTCGAGTCACGTCTCCGAGCTTCCGGTCTAGGGTCCGGACCGCTCGGCGGAGCGCGAGCTTTCGGAAAGGCGAGCGCATGTCTTCGCGTCGTTCGTGGATGGAACGCTTCATGCGGTTCGCGTCTCCGCGCGTCGTGGATGACTTCGCCCCGCCGCCGCGCCAGCTCGAGCCCGGCGTCTGGGTGCTCGACCGAAAACTGCAGCTGCCTGGCGGTCCGCGTCTTCCATCGAGATCCACGATCCTTCGCCTGGAAAGCGGCGCGCTGCTGGTGATCTCGCCGCCTCCGCTCAGCGAGTCTTCCGGGATCGATGCCCTCGGCACAGTCGAGCAGGTGGTGCTTCCGAACGGCCTGCACCATCTCTTTGCCGCCGAGTTCACGGCCCGCTATCCCGACGCGCGGCTGTTTGCGGCCCCGGGCCTGCACGAGCGGGTGCCCGGGCTGCCGCCCGCCCAGGTACTCGAGGCCGGCATGCCCGGCCCCTGGCCCGGCGAGCTGGAGCTTGCGGTTCTCGCTCCGGCGCGCGGCATCTCCGAGGTCGTGTTCTTTCACCTTCGAAGCGGAACGCTGATCCTCACCGACATCGCCTTCAACCTGACGAACATCGAGCGGCCGTTCGAGCGAATCTTCTGGCGCCTGTTCGGCGTCCCCAAGGCCTTCGGCCCGACCCGCAACGCCCGCCTGGTGCTGCTCCGCGACCACGCGGCCGCCTCGCGCTGCCTGAGCCAGGCGGCCCGCTGGCCGATCCAGCGGATCGTCGTCGCGCACGGAGAAGCGGTCGAGCAGAACGCAAAGTCGGAGTTCTTGCGCGCCTTCGCGCGTTACCTGCCCGAACCGGACCGGACCTGAGCGGGTGCCGGACCTGAAGCCCAACTTCGGGAAGGCGGCCGAGGACTACGCGCGGTATCGCGCGGGCTTTCCCGACTCGATCTTCGATCGGCTCCAGCCCTTTGGGGTGGGCACTCCGGGACAGCGGGTGGTGGATCTGGGCACCGGAACCGGAACGCTGGCCCGTGGCTTTGCCCGCCGTGGTTGCGCGGTCACCGGCATCGATCCGGATGCCGCGATGCTCGAAAAGGCGCGGGAACTCGACCGCGAGGCCGGGGTGTCTGTCGACTACCGCGAAAGTCAGGCGGAGCAGACGGGCCTCGCAGCCGGATCCGTCGACGTCGTCTCTGCGGGACAGTGCTGGCACTGGTTCGATCGAGACGAAGCCGCGCGCGAGGCCCAGCGGATCCTGGCTCGAGGCGGACGCATCCTGATCGCGCACTTCGACTGGCTCCCGCTCGCGGGGAGCGTCGTCGAAGCCACCGAGCGGCTGATCGAATTGCACAATCGCGCGTGGAAGTACGCGGGAGGCATCGGAATCCACCCGGCCTGGCTCTCGGACCTCGCGCGGGCCGGATTTCGCGAGATCGAGAGCTTCTCCTACGACCTCGACGTGCCCTACACCCCCGAAGCCTGGCGCGGCCGGATTCGCGCGAGCGCCGGGGTCGGCGCGAGTCTGGCGCCCGACCAGGTCGAGTGCTTCGATCACGAACTGCGTGCGCTACTGGCCCGGGAGTTCCCGGGAGAGGTCCTCGCGGTTCCCCACCGCGTCTTCGCGGTGGTCGCGAGGTCTGCCGAGAGCGCCGCGTGACCGGCCTCGCGACTCGGGTCTCAACCGGAAGTGCGCGTGGAGCGCCCGCGATGCCCACCGGGCCCGCACCAGTACCGCGCCGGATCTGCTTGACAGGGTCCGGACCCGCCGGATAGAACCGATGCGTGGGGTCGGTGCGCACTGAAAGCGATAGCATGGGTGCGATCGAGGTTCCGTCCGATCGCTACTGGGGGGCGCAGACCCAGCGTTCGCTCGAGCACTTCTCGATCGGCCACGACCGGATCCCGCTCGAGGTGATCCACGCGCTCGGGCTGCTCAAGAAAGCCGCGGCGCTCTCGAACCGCGAACTCGGCGTGCTCGACGCGGAGCGCGCGGACTGGATCGTGCGTGCGGCCGAAGAGGTCAGCAGCGGTTCCCTCGACGATCACTTTCCGCTGCGGGTGTGGCAGACGGGAAGTGGAACCCAGACCAACATGAACGCAAACGAGGTGATCTCGAACCGCGCGATCGAGTTGGCGGGAGGCACACTCGGAACCAAGGATCCCGTTCACCCGAACGATCACGTGAACTGCTCCCAGTCTTCGAACGACACCTTTCCGACCGCCATGCACCTGGCGGCGGCCGAAATCCTGAAACGCGAGCTGGTGCCGGCGATCTCCGAGTTGCGCGACGCGCTGGCTCGTAAACAGGAAGCGTTCGACGACGTGGTCAAGATCGGGCGCACGCACCTTCAGGATGCCGTCCCGCTGACCCTGGGCCAGGAATTTTCGGGCTACGTGGCGCAGCTCACGGCCGACCTGGTGCGGATCGAGGCGTCGCTTCCGGCGCTGTTTGAACTCGCGATTGGGGGGACCGCGGTGGGGACCGGCCTGAACACGCCGCCCGAGTTTGCCGAGCGCTGCGCGGCACACCTGGCCGAACTCACCGGACTCCCCTTCGTATCGGCCCCCAACAAGTTCGCGGCACTGGCCGCGCACGATGCCATCGTCGCGGCCTCCGGTGCGCTCAAGGTACTGGCCTGCTCGCTCATGAAGATCGCGAACGACATTCGCTGGGCCGGCTCGGGGCCGCGCTGCGGCCTGGGCGAACTCAAACTCCCGGCGAACGAGCCCGGCTCCTCGATCATGCCCGGCAAGGTCAACCCGACCCAGTGCGAGGCGATGACCATGGTCGCGGTCCAGGTGATCGGAAACGATACCGCGATCTCCGTGGCCGGTTCTCAGGGAAACTTTGAACTCAACGTATTCAAGCCCGTAATGATCTTCAACCTGGTCCACTCGGCGCGGCTTCTCTGCGATGCGTCGCACGCTTTTCGAAAATTTCTCGTGGAAGGTCTCGAAGCGAACCGCGATGCGATCGAGAAGACGGTTGAGCGTTCGCTGATGCTGGTCACGGCGCTCAGCCCCAGGATTGGTTACGACGCGGCGGCCCGGATCGCGCACAAGGCAGAGGAAGAGGGCACCACGCTCAAGCAAGCCTGCCTCGCGCTCGAGCTGCTCTCTTCGGAGGAGTTCGACGAGCTCGTGCAGCCGGCGAGGATGGCCCGGCCGCACGCGCAATCCGACGAATCCTGAGCGACCCGGCGCCTTCGTCCGGGGAAAGGCTCCGAATTTCGGTCGGGACACGGAGTAGGCTTCGAAGCGAGGTTTCCAACGCATGCGCTTTCCCCCGGATGCCGGTCTTGCGCGAATGCTGGAGTCGTTCGGTCTCACGCCCGAAGCGATGCTCGGCCATGGAGGCGAAGCCCGCGTGTACGCGCTCGACGAGCAGCGCGTTCTCCGGGTCTATCGCGCAGGGACGGACCCGGAGGAGGTCGATCGCCGGACCGCCCTGCTCTCGGAACTCGTCGGCAGTCGCGAGCGAGTTCCGTTTTCCATCCCGCAGGTACTGGACACGGTTCCGGGAGCAGGGCGCGTCGCCACCGTGGAGCGCCGGCTCCCGGGGCGGCAACTGACCGAGGTTCTTGGGGAGTCTGCGGGCGAAGCGCGCGAGTCCCTGGTGCGGGCCTACCTCGATGCGGCAGCCTGCATCCGTGATCTCGCGCTGGAACGGCCCGGGTACGGGGACGTTTGCCGGAGCGAGCCAATCCTAACCGAGACCTTTCGGGCGTACCTGGAGCAGCGGGCCGCGCGAAGTCTGGCCGCGGCGGGTCCGCGCTTCGCGCGCGTCGACCCGGCCGCGCTCGCGAGGGCGCTTCCCGAGCCAAAGGATGGAGCGTTCGTACACCTGGATGCGTATCCCGGGAACATGCTGGCCGAAGGCGGTGCGATCACGGCCGTGATCGACTTCGGGGTCGTCGCGATCCGGGGGGATGCGCGCCTCGATCCGCTGAGCGCCACGGCCTACCTGAGCCCACTCATCACGCCCGGCGCGACCGAAGCGGATGGCGCCGTCGCTGCGCAGTGGCTCTCCGAGCATGGACTGGACACGTTCTACGAACCGGCGCGGCGCTGGATCGCGGCGTTCTGGTCCGCTGCAGTCGATGACGCCGGGCTCCACCAGTGGTGTCGATCGGTACTTCTGGGCTGATCGGCGCCCGGCCGATCGGGACCCCGACTTCTCAGTCCGCCGAGTCGTGCCCGCGTGCGCGGTGTTGAAGATGAAGTCGGAACCGACGCGGACTTCTCGAGCCCCACGATGTTGCGCACGCCGAGCTCGGACAGGAAGTACGCGACCGAGGACCCGACGATGCCGCCGACGCCCACGATCACGCTGTCGGCAGTCTCTTGGAAGTTTTCCGATTTCACGACGGATGCTGCTCCACGCAGCGCTTCCCGGCCCGGGCGGGAACTGGCTTCCAAAGATCGTTTCGGGAATCTCGCCTTTCCGCGGCGCTTTCTCGCACACGTTTCCAGATCCTGTGGCGCCAGCTCTTGGGTCGGCCGGCCCGTCAACTCCGATCCATGCTAGCGTCGGGGGGGAGGCATGCGGATGTCCTGGCACGGAGCCGAGATCGGGCGAAGCGGCGAGCCACGACCTGAGCCGGGTGCTTTCCGCGCGCGGCGGCGTGCGACGCGTCCGCTCGCTGTGCGACAACTGCCCGGGGGCCGAAGGTGACGACCGAAGTTGTCGTCACCGGAACCGGGGTTCCTCACCTGGCCCCGGGGCGTGCGGGTCCGGGCGTACTCGTGCGAACCGCAGACACCGCACTTCAGTTCGATGCCGGACGTGCGACTGCGCTGCGCCTGTGCGAGGCCGGAACGCAGCCGCAGGATCTCGACGCCTTGTTCGTGACTCACCACCACAGCGATCACCTGACGGGGCTGGTCGACCTGGTCTTTGCGCGCTGGCTGCAGAGCCCGTTCGGCTACACCCCGCTCCCCATCGTCGCGCCCATCGGAGCCTCGACCCGCTACGTCGAGCGCATGCTCGATCCCTGGGACGATGACATCGCGGTTCGTATGGAGCACGTGGGCCGGCCCGACGGTCCGGCGCCAGAACTGATCGGTTTCGTCGCGAGCGCGGACGCGCGCGAGGTTTGGAGCAACTCCGAGCTGCGGGTCCTGTCGCGCATGGTGCACCACGAACCGGTCGCGCCCGCGGTGGCATACCGGGTCGAGACGCCGGACGGCGCGGTGGTGATCTCGGGCGACACGGTTGCCTGCGACGAGGTCGCCGAGCTGGCCGAGGGTGCGGAGGTGCTCGTGCACGAGGCCTTCAGGCGGGGTGCGATGCAGCCATTCATCCAGGCGGTTCCGCAGCTGGCCGACATCGCGGCCTACCATGCGGATACGCCCGAGGTCGGTGGCGTCGCGAAGCGCGCCGGCGTGCGCACGCTGATACTGACCCACCTGATCCCGGCGCCCCGGAACGAGCACGACAAGCAGGGCTTCATCGACGACGTGCGAGCCGGTGGCTTCGACGGAGATCTGATCGTGGCCGACGATGGCGAGACAGTCCGCTTCTGAAGCTCGGGCGCCGACGGCCGAGAAGTGGATCGAGCGGAAGCCGGGCTGGGCCGGCGGTTCCTTTCCGGGTCTGTGCGATAATGCACGCGTCGGGGCCTGTGGCGTCCCGGTGAAGCGATCCGGCCTCGTGACGCACGCGGTTTTCCCGCGCTGTTAGTCAGGGGCGCGGCAGACTGGTCAAACTGGAAAGGGAGTCTCGGAAATGCGAATCGGTGTAATGTCTGGAGCCACTTCGGGACCCGATGGGACCCTCGACGGGCTGGTCGCGCGCGCGAAGGATCTGGAAGCGCGCGGCTTCCACTCGGTCTGGATGGCGAACATTTTCGGCATCGACGCAATTACGGCACAGGCGGTTGTGGGGCGCGAGACCGAGCGGATCGAACTCGGGACCGCCGTCGTCCCGACCTATCCGCGTCACCCGGTCGCGATCGCGCAGCAGGCGCTCACCACCCAGGCCGCGAGCGGCGGCCGCTTCGTGCTCGGGATCGGGCTCTCTCACCAGATCGTGATCGAGAACATGTTTGGGATCTCGTACGAGAAGCCCGCGCGCCACATGCGCGAGTACATGGAGGTGCTGGCGCCGCTCTTGCGCGGCGAACCCGCGAAGTTCGAGGGTGATCAGTACCGTGTGAACGCGGGACTCCAGGTGGAGGGGGCGACGCCGGTGCCGGTCCTGCTCGCGGCGCTCGGCGACCACATGCTCAAAATCGCGGGGCGTACCTCGAGCGGAACCATTCTCTGGATGACGGGACCCAAGACCATCGAGACCCACATCGTGCCCAAGCTCACGGCCGCGGCCGCCGAGGCGGGTCGTCCCGCGCCGCGCGTGGTCGCGGGGCTGCCGATCGTCGTCACTAACGATCCCGAGACGGTGCTCGAGCGCATCGGAAAGTCGCTTGTGATGTACGGGCAGTTGCCTTCGTATCGCGCGATGCTCGACAAGGAAGGGGCTGCTGGACCCGCCGACGTCGCGCTCGTGGGCGATGAGAAGGCGCTCGACGAGCGGCTCGACCGCCTGCGCGATGTCGGCGTCACCGACTTCGATGCGGCGATCGTGGCGGTCGAAGATGGTGCGGACGAACGTACCCTCGCGTACCTGGAGAGCCGGCTCTAGAAACGCCGAGCGCGAGAGACGCGAAGGGCGAACTCAGCCGGAGTTTTCGAGTCGCTCCAGGACCTGCTCGAGCGTCTGCGCTGCGAGCGAGTCGAGCACGAGGTCGGCTTCGGCGAAGTCGAGGCCGCGTGTCATCGGACCCGGGACCGCGACCGAACGAAGGCCCGCCGTGCGCGCCGCCGCCAGTCCGTTGGGTGAATCCTCGATCGCGAGCGCGTCTTCGGGTGCGAGCCCGAAGATCTCTACCGCGCGCTGGTACAGGTCCGGGTGCGGCTTGGCCCGAGCAGCCTGTTCCCGGGTGACGAGTTCTTCGAAATGCGGCAGCAGCCCGATGCGTGCCAGGTGGCCTTCGACCCAGGCCCGGGGCGAACTCGAGGCAATCGCGACCCGCATGCCGCGTGCGCGCGCAGCCAGGAGCCAGTCCTCGACACCCGGAAGGGGCTCGAGCGCGTGCACGAGGGCGTCCCGGATCGGGCGCTGCCGGCCGCGGACCTCCGCTTCGCTGAGAGAGCGCCCTGCGAGTTCGCTGAGCCGCTCCACCGGATTGAAGGCCTTGCCTTCCGTACCGATCGCGGCGACCCACGCGTTGCGCGGGAGTTCCACAGCGTGCTCCGCGTACACCCTGCGCCACGACTCGTAGTCGGTCGTCTCCGTGTCGAGAATCAGTCCGTCGAAATCGAAGATCAGTGCCTGCATGTCCGCTGCCTGACGGCCAGCCTTGTACATGCGTCGAGGCCGCGCAAGCGACGCAGCGGCCCGCTCGCGTGTCTCGATGCCGGGGGGACACAATCGGACACCCGTGTCTGCGATCCGCTGGAACGCAATGCTCGATGCCGCCCCGATCCGCTACCCTGGAAGCCGCTGGCGAATGGGGTCCGGAAGCCCGGGCCCGGTTCCGAGAGTTTTCTACTGGCAGGCTTCGCGAACAGACTCATCGTGATCTCGGTCCTGGTCGCCCTGGTGGGCGGGTTCGGGCTCGGCTGCGCACGTCTCAAGCTCGCGCCCCGGTACCTGTCGCGTTGTCCGGCCGAAGGTCCGGAGCCGACCTCGGACCTCGGGATTCGGCCGATTCCGCTCGATCTGGCGGCCTACTATACGGAGCTCGCGGATTACGCGGACGCCTTCGAGGTCACAGAAGTGGCCCGGATTCCGGACCCGACGGCGGGTGCTGCCGCGGCGGTCGACTATCCGATCCTGGTGCTTCGGACACCGGATCGGGGCGCCCCAAAGCGGATGCTGATCGTGGCCGGGGTCCACGGGAACGAGGCGGCGGGCCTGCTCGCAGTCCCGCGAATTCTGGACCTGCTCGCGGAGCGGCGCCCCGCGCACGCGGACTGGGCGGTTACGATCCTCACCCCCGCGAACCCGGTCGGCGTGGCACACAGCTCGCGCTACAACGCCGAGGGCTGCGACATCAACCGCGACTTCCAGGACTCGCAGACGCTCGAGGCGCGCGTGCTCCAGGAGCTGATCGTATCGGAGCGACCGGACCTGATCGTGTCTCTTCACGAGGGCGCGCAGGACGGATTCATGCTCGTGGTCACCTCGATGGGATCGGAAGCATCCGGCCGAGCCGTCGTGGAAGCCGTGCGCGAGGGAGAGATCGAAATTTCAGACTCGCACTTCCTGGGCTTTGCGCTCGGAACGCCAGGGCTTTCGAAGGAGGGCCGCTTCTACGATTGGCTCAAGACGGTTTCTCGCCACTACACGCTCGGGCTCTACGCGAGCCGGCGCGGAATTGGGACCTACACCACCGAATCGGACTGGGCCACGCTGGACCTGGGACAGCGCGTACGGCCGCACGTGATTGTGGTCGAGACACTGCTAGAAACTCCGCACGAAAAACAGGATGTGGGTGCAAACTAATTCGGCCGCGGGGTTGCCGAGCGCAGTGGAGGGCTGCGGCGATGAGAATCGAAGAATGAGATGAGTGGCCGACGTCTGGACGGGTTCGGGTGGGTGTTTCTGCTCCTCGGCGTGGGGATGCTCGCCAACGCGATCTGGATGCTGGCGGGACCCTTCGGCTGGTACACGGATTTGCCCGCGGGCGTGCCGGACACGGGCCCGTTCAACGAGCATTTCGTGCGCGACATCGGCTGTGCGTTCCTGACCGTTGGGGTCGCCCTGGTCTGGGCGGCCTTCTCGGCGCGGGTCCGCATGCCCCTGGCCGTGATTTCGGCGCTGTTCCTGGTCGCGCACGCGCTGCTCCACGTGTACGACACCACACGCGGCGCGCTCGATTCCGATCACTGGCAGTTGGATTTTCTCGGGGTCTACGTGCCGGCGCTGCTCTCGGCGGCGTTGGCCGTAAGCCTGTTCCGCCGAGAGAAACCGTCGTGAGCCGCGCACCTCTCGCCGTGCGGGCCTGTAGTTCCAAGGAGTGAGCCATGCCCAGAATTGAAGGGGTGAGCGATGCGCAGGCGGGTGCGATCCAGCGTCTGTTCTTCCGCGCGTCGAAGCGAATGTCGGGGGCCGTGATCGAGCCGCTGCGTCTGATGGCGCACAGCAGCGGCGTAATGTGGGCGGTGGGGCTGTTCGAGACCGCGTTCCGGCGTGCGCACGCAGTCGAGCCCACGCTCAAGGACCTGGCTTCGCTCAAGGTCTCGACGCTGGTGGGCTGCCCGTTCTGACTGGACATCGGCTCTGCCGTGGGCAGAGACCACGGGCTCGATGACGAAAAGATCCTCGCCGTGCCCGATCACCGGCGGAGCCCGGTCTTCAGCGAACTCGAGCGTCGCGTGCTCGATTATGCCGAGGCGCTCACGCATACGCCCGCCGAGGTTCCCGAGTCGCTCGTGAAGGAGCTGCTCGAGGATCTCGATCGCGAGCAGCTGGTGGAACTCACGGGCTACATCGCCTGGGAGAATTTCCGCGCGCGTTTCAACCGCGGCTTCCAGGTAGACGAACAGGGGTTCTCGGACGGCCCGAGCTGTCCGATCACCCGGCCCGGAGCGGCAGCGACCGAAGTCAGCGCCTGAACGGCCGCGCCCGCGCGCCTTCCGCGTCCGTTGCGTGTGGGCGCCGGATCGTGCCACCCTGCTTTGATGGCGTTCGACCTGATCCTCGAGAACGGCGAGCTGCTCGACGGCAGCGGGGCCCCCGCGTACGGCGCGTCCGTGGGGGTAAGCGGCGATCGCATTGCCGCGGTCGGCGACCTTTCCGAGGCGGAGGCCAGCCGGCGCATCGACTGCACGGGCCGCACGCTCGCGCCCGGCTTCATCGACATGCACAGCCACGCCGATTGGGTGCTGCCGCAGCCCGAGCACGGCCGCGTGCTGGCGCCGCTTCTGGAGCAGGGCATCACGACGCTCGTGTCCGGAAATTGCGGCTGCACGCCTGCGCCGCTTCAGGGCGCGAACGAGCGGATCGTGCCGGCACTGGGACGACTGCTCCACGACGAGGCGCTCGATTACCGCTGGAAGAGCATGGGCCAGTACCTGGAGACACTCGAATCCGGCGGGCTCGCGCTCAACAACGCGCAGCTCGTGGGTCACGGGACGCTGCGCGCGGCCGTAAACGGCATCGATGCCTCGCCCGCGAGCGAGGACGAGATTGCGGCGATCGCCGACCTGACCCGCGCGGCGCTCGACGAGGGCGCGATCGGGCTCTCGACGGGACTCGGTTACGCGCCCGGTGTGTTCGCGAACACCGAAGAGCTGATCGGTGTCACGCTTCCGCTCCGCGAACGAGGCGCGATTTACACCTCGCACGCGCGCAGCTACGTCTCGCTCGCGACCCGCGGCGCGGAGACGGACCTGCCGTCCAACATCGCAGCCCTCGACGAAACTGCCGCCATCCACCGTGCGCACGGGGTGCCCGTGCAGCACTCGCACCTGATCTTCGTGGGCGACACCAGTTGGCCCAGTACCGACCGCACGCTCGAGCACCTCGATGCCCTGATCGATGACGGGGTCGACATCGCGTGCGACGCGTTTCCTTACGTGGGCGGCAACACCACCCTGATCGTCTTCCTGCCGCCCTGGGCACTGGTGAATCCGCGCGAGAGCGTGCGCGACCCGGAGAACCGTGCGCGGCTCGTAAACGGTCTTCGCCGCGGGCAGAAGAGCGTCGGGATGCGCTGGGAAGACACACAGATCCTCTGGGTGCCGGACCCGTCGCTCGCGCACTACCAGGGTCTCTCGATCGCCGAGGTCGCGGCCGAGCGCGCTGCCGACCCGACCGAGACCTACCTCGACCTGGTCTCGGAACTCGGTCCCGAGACGCGGATCCTCAACTGGAACTACAGCGGGCGCGACGACGAGGAAACCAGCCTGCGCAAG
>JABSQV010000043.1 GCA_013215565.1 Myxococcales bacterium
GGAACCGAATCCAGCTCGCGCGACATCACGAACAGAAGGGCCCGATCGATCACGGCAACGGCTTCTGGAAGCTGTATCTGAAGACGGACGATTGCAAAGGTCTGTATAAACGCTGCATGGACGCTGGCGCCGAATCCATCTCGGAACCCGAACGACTCGAGCACTGGCCCGTGACCGCTGCTTTCGTTCGCGACCCGGACGGCTACATGGTCGAAATCCTGGAGCACCACGGAGAGGCCCCGGCGCTCAGCGGACCCGCAGCCAACAAGTAATCGCGATAGACGACTTCGTCCCCAACGTTATAGGCACTCTTCCCGAGGGTCTTCATGACAGCTACGGACCCCGATCTTCCGCCCTATGAACCGCAGCGCATCCTCACGGCAGCGTTTCCCGAACGGGTGAGGCTTGCGTGCACGACCTGGGCGTCGCAGGTCAATCCCAATCCGTTCATCGTGACAGTGATGTACTGGGTGAAGTACTTCCTCTTCTATGTCGGAGGCTGGGCCCTCTTCGTCTCCTTCAACGGCGACTACCCGGGGTTCTCTTCGCCCGGCGACTGGGCCTTCACGACCGACGCGTTCCAGAAGGCAATTCTTTGGTCCATTCTCTACGAGATCTCGGGTTTGGGTTGCTCTTCGGGCCCGATGAACGCGCGCTTCTCTCCTCCGATCGGCGGATACCTCTACTTCCTGCGACCGGGCACGACCAAGCTGGCGTTGTTTCCAGGCCTGCCTGTGATCGGCGGGATCCGGCGCACGTGGCTCGACGTCGCCGTCCACACAGCGAACATTCTGCTTCTGCTTCGCGCACTGATTGCGCCCGAACTCACCCCTTCTCTGCTACTGCCTCCTCTCGTGCTGGTCGCGCTGCTCGGCGTGATGGACAAGACGATCTTCCTCGCGGCGCGCGGCGAGCACTACTGGGTGGCGCTGGTGTGCCTGTGGGTCGCCAGCTCGGATGAGCTGTGGATCTCCGGCTGCAAGGTAGTCTGGTGCTCCATCTGGTTCTGGGCCGCGACTTCGAAGGTCAATCACCACTTTCCCAGCGTGATCATGGTGATGATGAACAACGGGCCCTTCTTCCCGAAGTGGCTCAAGCGAAGGCTGTTCACCAGCTACCCGGACGACCTGCGCCCCTCGAGGGTCGCGACGGCGATGGCGCGCGTGGGCACCTTCACCGAGTACATGCTTCCGCTGGTTCTGCTCTCGAGCGAGAGCATGCTGGTGACGGGGCTCGCCCTGTTGGTGATGTGCGGATTCCACAGCTTTATCGCCGCCAACAATCCCAGCGGGATGCCGATCGAGTGGAACTTCTTGATGGTGTACGGCGGCATTTTCCTATTCGGCTTTCATCCTGAGGCCAGCGTGCTTGCGCTGGGCTCGCTGCCGCTGCTGGTCGCATACCTCTTCTTCTCTCTGTTCGTCATTCCCTGCTACGGGAACTTCGTGCCCTCGCGGGTCTCGTTCCTGATGTCCATGCGCTACTACGCGGGCAACTGGGCGTACAACATCTGGCTCTTCCGCAAGGGCACGACCGACAAACTGAACCGGCTCACGAAGGCCGCGGGTACCATGCGCGAACAGCTCGGGACGATTCTCGATGACGAGGAGACGCTCGAAGTCGCCTTGGCCCTGTCGATGTCGCACCGCTTCATGCACCTCGAGGGACGCCCGCTCCTCGATGCACTCCCCCGGGCTGTGGAGGACATCGAAGATTACGAATGGCTGGAGGGCGAGGTGCTCGGCGGGAGCGTGATCGGCTGGAACTTCGGCGACGGTCACCTGAACGACACCCAGCTGCTCGAAGCCATCCAAGCGCAGTGCGACTTCGAAGAAGGCGAGCTGCGCGTCGTGATGGTCGAATCACAGCCGCTGTTCGGCCGCACGATGAAGTGGAAGATCGTCGACGCCAAGAGCGGCCTGGTCGAGGAAGGCGAGACCGCGATCGAACCGATGCGCGCGCTCCAGCCCTGGCCTGTGGGCGAGTACGCGGAAGCCTTCCTGCGCGGGCGGACGGCCGAAAAGGCCTGAACGGCGCGAACATGCCGGAGCACGATCTGGATGCCGTGGTCGTTGGCTCGGGCCCGAACGGGCTCGCCGCGGCGGTCGCGCTCGCGCGCGCAGGCGCAAGCGTGCTGGTGGTCGAGGGCGAGGAAGAAATCGGTGGCGGCACGCGCAGCGCCGAGCTGACGCTGCCGGGCTTCCGGCACGACGTCTGCTCTGCGGTCCACCCGATGGGCATCCTTTCGCCCTTCTTCCGACAGCTACCACTCGACGCGCACGGTCTCGAGTGGCTGTGTCCGCCCGTTTCGGTGGCACACCCGATGTCGGACGGAGACGCCGTCCTGCTCACTCGCTCGCTCGAGCGAACGGTCGCCGGCCTCGGACGCGACGGCGCAGCCTACCAGCGACTCGTGGGCCCGTTTCTCGAGAACCCGCATGCGCTGCTGGCCGACCTGATGGCACCGCTGCGAATCCCCGATCGCCCGGTCGCGATGTTGCGCTTCGGGTTGCGCGCCACGTTCTCGGCGAACCGTCTCGCAAAGCTGTGCTTCCGCGACGCGCGGGCCCGCGCACTCTTCGCGGGCTGTGCGGGACACTCGCTGCTCCCGCTGACGTATCCGCTGACAGCCGCGCTCGGGATGATCTTCACGCTCACCGGACACGTCGAGAACTGGCCGGTCGCAAAAGGCGGATCCCACGCGATCACCAAAGCCCTGGCCTCGTACCTCGAGAGCCTCGGTGGCCGGATCGAAACGGGCAGACGCATCGAGAAGCTTCGCGAGCTCCCCGAAGCGCGCGTCGTGCTCTTCGATACGTCGCCCGAGCAGCTCGCAAACATCGCGGGTGACGGGTTGCCCGCGGGCTATCGACGGCGGCTCGGGCGCTACCGCTACGGCCCGGGCGTCTTCAAGCTCGATTGGGCGCTCGATGGCCCGATCCCGTGGCGCGACCCCGCATGTCTCGAGGCCTCGACCGTGCATGTCGGCGCAACGCTCGAGGAGATCTGCGCGTCCGAACGCGACATGTACCGCGGCCGCCACAACGAGCGTCCCTTCCTCATCCTGTGTCAACAGAGCGCGTTCGACCCGAGTCGCGCACCCGAAGGCAAGCACACGGGCTACGCGTACTGCCACGTGCCCCACGGATCCGAGCTCGACATGAGCGACGCCATCGAAGCGCAAGTAGAGCGCTTCGCGCCCGGTTTTCGCGACCGGATCCTCGCCCGCCACACCATGAACACGGCCGCATTCGAGCGCTACAACCCGAACTACAAGGGCGGCGCCATCACCGGTGGCGTCGCCGACGCCTTCCAGCTGTGGACCCGCCCGGTGGCGCGCCTCGACCCCTACACGACTCCCAACCCGAAGCTCTTCATCTGCTCGGCAGCCACGCCACCGGGCGGCGGCGTTCACGGGCAATGCGGCTACTGGGCGGCGCAGTCTGCTCTGAAGCAGCTTGGAGCAAGCGCTTGAAGTTGCTCGCTTCTTGTAGATACACGCATCGTTCAGTGATCCGATGACGACACGCTCTACTCGAAGCGTTCCCCGCTTCCCCGGCTCGGTTCTCGTGACACCGATACGAATCTGCCAGCTCCGAAGCAGCTCCCGCTTTTCGCGTCGCGGCAGATCCCTCCAGAGAGTCAAGATCTCCACAAGGTCGGCCACTAGATCAGCTTCGATATCAGGCGCGTCCTGGCTACGGCTGAGGATAGGAGAAACAAGCGGGGTTTTGGGCCTGGGTTCGGGGTCCGATAGCTACTCCGGCAGCCCGGCCTGACGAAGAGCGCCGAGGTAGCGTTCCGGAAATTCCTGGTCTGCAAAAAACCTCAAGAAAACCTTTCTCCTGTACATGGCGACAGTGGCATTCGAATCGAGTGCCAGGATCTGA
>JABSQV010000044.1 GCA_013215565.1 Myxococcales bacterium
CTCGCGGCCGAGTTGATCAGGCTCGTGCGGGACGGGATCGGGCCGGTTGCCGCGTTCAAACAGACGGCGGTGGTCACGCGTCTGCCCAAGACCCGGTCCGGCAAGATCCTGCGCGGGACCATGCGCAAGATCGCGGACGCGCAGCCGTACAGCGTGCCGGCCACGATTGACGACCCGGAGAGCCTCGACGAAGTCCGTCAGGCGCTCGAGCAGTTGGGCTTCGGAGCGTCGGCACCGCAACCCGCGCCCCGAGAGCAGCGGCCCGAGTCCGAGCCCGAGCCGCCGGCTGCCGACGACGCCGGGTCGGAACCCGGCCCCTCGTCCGAGGAGGGCTGAGCCGGGTGCGGCCGTTCTTCCGGCTACTCGGGTGGTGGCTCGCGCTCTGCTTCGTGGTCGGATGTACCGGTCCGCGCGGCTTCGAGGGCTGGCCTTCGCCCGGGCGGGAGCTCGCCTTCGACGGGCCGGGCCGGCTTGCCGTGATCTTCGAGCGCAGCGCGGACGCGGCCCGCGAGCGGACCCTGGTCGTGTACTCGGAAGCGGGCCGGCGCGTGATGCCCGGCGTCCAGCCCGAGCGGGCGCGCTGGCTCTCGACCCGGGAACTCCTGCTCATGCTCCCCGAAACGCGCAGCGCATCCTCGCGCCTCGGACCGGCGCGCCTTTCCGAGAGCGCGCTCTGGCTGATGGATCTCGGGGGTCGCGTGTTCGCCCGGATCGGGACTACGCGCGCTCTCTACGATGCAGAGCCTTCGCCCGACGGGGCCTTCTTTGCGCTGCGCGTCGGCGCCGATGCTCGAGGGGAGAGCAGTCTCGAGATCTGGAGCCTGCGCGGAGATACCGGGAGGCTCGCGCAGCTGCGGCGAGCGCTCGAAGCGCCGCGCTGGAGCCCGGACGGTGCGCGCCTCGTCGCGGCAGAGCGACGGCAGGACTCGGAGCCGGACTCCGACTCGGCCGGCTTTGCGAGCGTGGCGCTGCCGTTTCCGCGCCTGGTCTTGTTTCAGCCGAGTCTCCTGGGCCCCGTGGTCCCGCTGGCGGACGGACCGAACGCAGGGCGCGATGTCGCGGGCGGCAGCTTCCCCCTCTGGTGGGATCACGATGGCATCTGGGCGCGGCAGCGCGGAGGGCTGGTACGTTGCGACGCGGAGCGGGGCGGCTGTGTGCCGGTCTATCGGCTCCCGGCCGGGGCGGTGATCGTCGGGGGGCGGCGGACGGGTGACGCCGCGGCGTTGTTGCTGGTTCGCCGGGGCGGGCGGACCTCCGGGCGGCTCGCGAACGAACTGTACCGGGTCGATCTCGTTGCGGGTACCGGGACCGTACTCTGGCGCGCGCCCGCCGGGCTTGCAATTGTCGATCTTCACTGGGTCGCGGATCAGGACGACTGAAGTCCCCGGAGTTCGTTCATCTGTCGGATCAAGTCTTTGAAGCGGTTCCTGCCGATGCGCAGGCTGTGCGAGCCGGCCTTCGCGCGACCGGACCCGGGGCAGGAGTCTCCAGGAGTGTTCTGCGAGGCGAGCCAAGGACACTTTACGCCTGCGCTCGCGGCGTGCGCAGGCTGCTCGCACAGCAGCTTCGGGTAGCCTGAAGCGCGTCGAGTATCGGTTAGGCGTTCCGGTGGCCCTAGCGTGGATTCGCTCCGACAGGCTCGCCAGATTGACGAAGACTCCTGCCCCGGTGAACTGGGTCGGGCTGGAGTCGCGCCCGCTTCTGTGAGAGGGTGCGTGGGCCGACGCACCGCGATGCTGCCGGTCGGGTGTAGGGAAGCCTCTCTCAGCCGGGTGGCATTTCGAGGGGACCGAAATGAAGATTCTGCGAACCCCGGACGAGAGATTCGAAGCACTGTCCGGTTTCCCCTTTGCCCCGCACTACACCGAGGTAGCGGACGGCGACGGCGGGACCCTTAGGGTGCACCACATCGACGAGGGCCCGCGGGATGGCAAGCTCGTTCTGTGTATGCACGGTCAGCCCTCCTGGAGCTATCTGTACCGCCACATGCTTCCGATCCTCTGCGAGGCCGGGCTGCGCGTGATCGCGCCCGACCTGGTGGGCTACGGTCGTTCCGACAAGCCCGCGGCGCGCGAGGACTACAGCTACCAGCGCCAGGTGGATTGGTTCACGGCCTGGATGCTCGAGAACGATTTGCGCGACGCGACCTTCTTTGGCCAGGATTGGGGTGGACTCATCGGGCTGCGCATGGTGGCCGAGAACCCGGAGCGCTTCGAGCGGGTCGTGGTCTCGAACACCGGCCTCCCCGCGCCGGTGGACATGGATCCGCAGTACGTCGCCTCTCTCAAGGAGTTTCGAGAGAAGCTCCCGGTGCCGACGATGCCCGAGCTGATGCAGGCGATGTCCACGCCTGACCCGGAACTCCCCGGGCGCGCGTTCGTGTACTGGCAGAAGTTCACCTGGGAGACCGAGGATCTTCCGGTCGGGATTCTGATCGCGGGGAGCTGCGGGCGCGCGCTCTCGGCCGAAGAGGTCGCGGCCTACGACGCGCCGTTTCCGGACCCGAGCTACAAGGCTGGGACACGTGCGATGCCGAGCCAGGTTCCCACGCTGCCCGACGACCCCTCGGTGCCGGCCAACCTGCGCGCCTGGAAAGTTTTCGATCGCTGGGAGAAGCCCTTCCTGTGTGCGTTCGGCGACCAGGATCCGGTCACCGCGGGTGCCGAGAAACCATTTCTGGCGCGGGTTCCGGGGGCCCGGGGCCAGCCGCACACGACGATAAAGGGGGGCAGTCACTTTCTGCAAGAAAATCGTGGCGAAGAACTCGCGCGGGTGATCGCCGACTGGGTGCGGGCGACTTCGTGAGGGCTTCCGGAGCCCTGCGCTAGGCGGCGTCGGAAGCGATCGAGGCAGGCGCGGATGGGGTCAGCGGAGCGAGATGGAGAAGTTCCCGCCTTCGAAGTATTTCCGGGAGAGGGCCCGCCGCTGCTTCTGATCCACGGGCTCCTGTCGAGCCGCCGGCAGTGGCAGCCCAACCTGAGCGCGCTTGCCCGGATCTCGAGGCCGGTCGTACTCGAACTCTGGGGCCACGGCCGATCTGCCGCGCCCGTCGGGGATACGGCCTATTCCGTGTCCTTCTATCTCGATGCGTTTGAGGAGATCCGCCGGCAGGTCGGGGCGGATCGCTGGTTCGTGTGCGGCCAGTCCTACGGGGCCGGGCTCGCCATTCACTACGCGTTGAGACACGCGGACCGGACCCTGGGGCTGATCTTCACGAACTCGCGGTCGGCGCTGGCAGCGGGGCGGCTCCATCATCCGCGAGACGAGCCCAGTGCGGCCACGCGCGCCGATCTGGAAGCGCTGCCGTTCCATCCGAAATACGCTCGCCGCTTCCCGGCCGAACTGAAACGGGAAATGTTGCGCGAGGCGCAATCGCTCGACGTGGCGGCCGTAGGGAAGGGCATCTCGAAGACGCTTCTGGAGCTGTCGGCACGAGACCGCTTCGGCTCGGTCGCGGTTCCCACGCTGCTGATCAACGGAAAGTGGGAAAAGGCATTCCAGCCCGATCGGGATTTCGCTGCGCGGGCGCTACCCGGACTCGAAATCGCGGATCTCGACGGGGGCCATTCCATCAACATCGAAGCCGCGGATGCATTCAACCGGGCCGTAGCCAATTTCGTGATTCAGAGGTCCAATCCGTAGCGGTATCCGCGGCTCCGGGCCCTATAATCGAAGCGGCTCGGAGGCCCTTGGAGAACCCGTATGCCATTCCCAGAAACCGGAATTCCGCGAGATCGGCTGTTCAAGGAGATGCGCGAGCGCAAGCAGAAGGATGCCGACTGGCGGGGCGGCCGGACCTGGAGCCTGATCTACCCGGCCGGAGAAGAGGTCGACGCGGTCTTGCACGAGGCCAACAACCTCTATCTGTACGAAAACGCGCTCAACCCGATGCGCTTTCCGAGCCTGCGCGAAATGGAAGTCGAGGTCGTCGGGATGACGGCGGATCTGTTGCGCGCCCCCGAGGGCTTCGAGGGCTGCATGACCTCGGGCGGGACGGAGAGCATCCTGCTCGCGGTGAAGAGCGCCCGAAACCGCTCCCGTGCGGAGCGCGGCGTGACCCGGCCGGAACTGCTCGCTCCGGTCTCGGCGCATCCGGCGTTCGCGAAGGCGGCCGAGTACTTCGGACTCGAGCTTCGACAGATCCCGCTCCGGAAGGATCTCCGTGCCGACGTCGAAGCCGCGGAGCGCATGCTCACGGACGAGACCGCGCTCGTGGTCGGCTCCGCCCCGAACTATCCGCATGGCGTGATCGATCCGATCCCGGAGCTGGCCGCGCTCGCTTCCGCGCGGGGCATCTCCTTCCACACCGACGCCTGCGTCGGCGGCTTTCTGCTTCCTTTCTTCGAGCGGATCGGGCGGCCCGTTCCGCCCTTCGACTTCCGCGTTCCGGGAGTTACCACGATGTCTGCCGACGTGCACAAGTACGGATACTGCACCAAGGGGGCGTCCGTCGTGCTGCACCGCGAGAAGCGGCACCTGCGCGAGTACCAGCTCTTCATGTACGAGAACTGGCCGGGTGGACTCTACGGATCCTTCGCGATGGCAGGCGCGCGTCCCGCGGCCCCGATCGCGGCGGCGTGGGCGATCCTCAAGTACCTGGGGGCCGAGGGTTACGAGCGGCTCGCGGCTCGAATCATCGAGGCCGTGCGAATACTCCGCGAAGGCATCGAGCGCATCCCCGAACTCGAGATCATCGGAACTCCCGAGGCCAGCATTCTCGCGTTCGGCTCGTCAGAACTCGACATCATGGCCGTCGGAGATGCGCTGGATGACCGGGGCTGGTGCGCCGATCGTCAGAAGGATCCCGAGGCCCTGCACCTGATGGTGTCGCCCGAGCACGATCGCGTCGCGGAGAGCTTCGTCGAGGACCTCAGACAGGCGGTCCGGGCCCGGGGAAGCTCGCGCGGCAAGCAAGCCCGCTACAACTGATGCCGGTTCGGAGCGAAGCGGTCGGTTCGGCGACGGAGGAATTCCTGCTCGAAGTCACGCCGCGCCTCGCGATGGCCTACGCCGTCGGAATCGACGATTTGAACCCGCGCTATATGGACGACGCGCGAGGCGAGCCGGTCCTGGCTCCTCCGCCGTTCTGCGTGTCGGCCGAGTGGCCGTCCGTGCTCTCGCTCCGAAGCGCCGTGGATCTCGGAACCTCGGTCGAGGAAGCAGTGAGGGGCGTGCACATCCTGCAGGACTCGCTTTTTCACCGGCCGGTTCGGTCCGGCGACCGCCTTCGGACCCGCGGCGTGCTCGTCGCGGTCCGCGCGACCCGTGCGGGCGCATACACGCTGCTTCGCGTCGATACCGTGCTCGACGGCAGCGAGGAGCCGGTGGTGACGTCCTTCTACGGGTCGATCTTTCGCGGGGTCGAGGTTCTCGGACCCGATCGAGAGATCGACTCACCGCCCGAGCCCCCGAAGCCCGACCCCGGGGCCCCGTTCGATGCGGCGGTCGGCATCGCGACAGAGCCCCGTTTCGCGCACGTCTATTCGGAGTGCGCGCGCATCTGGAATCCGATCCACACGGAGCGCTCAGTCGCGCTCGGAGCCGGGCTTCCCGACATCATCGTGCACGGCACCGCGCTCTGGGCGCTCTCGTCGCGCGAACTCGTGAACCTCTGCGCGTACGGCGAGCCAGAGCGGCTGCGGCGACTCTCGGGGCGCTTCGCTGCCATGGTGATTC
This sequence comes from Myxococcales bacterium, assembly GCA_013215565.1. Taxonomy (GTDB): domain Bacteria; phylum Myxococcota_A; class UBA9160; order SZUA-336; family SZUA-336; genus JABSQV01. Next base: position 5,677 of record JABSQV010000044.1, read on the forward strand.
CGGGCGAGACGCTCGAACTCAGTTATTCGAGTGGGCCTGCTGCGGACGGCCGTGTTTCGTTCGTGCTCCAGAACGAGTCGGGCGCGGCCGCCATCTCGGACGGTTTCGCATACTTCGATCTCTGATCGCGTCCCTTGCCCGTCTCCGAGAGCGCGTGAAAGAATGCCGGTCGAGGAGGAATCCATGTCTGAGTTTTGTACGTCCGAGAGGGATGGCCGCGTGCTCACGGTCACGATCAATCGGCCCGAGGTGATGAACGCGCTCCACCCACCCGCCAACCTCGAGATGTCGGAAGTCTTCGACGAATTCGAGCGCGACCCCGAACTCTGGGTGGCGATCCTTACGGGCGCGGGCGACCGTGCCTTCAGCGCCGGCAATGACCTCAAGTACACGGCGCGCGGCGGAGACCGCTCGATGATGCCCAAGACCGGCTTCGGGGGTCTCACTTCCAGGTTCAAGAATGCCAAGCCCGTGATCGCGGCCGTCAACGGGATCGCGATGGGGGGAGGTTTCGAGATCGCGCTCGCGTGCGACCTGATCATTGCGAGCGAGAACGCCATCTTTGCGTTGCCCGAACCGCGGGTGGGGCTTGCGGCACTCGCCGGCGGTCTGCATCGCCTGCCGCGGCAGATCGGCCTCAAGCAGGCGATGGGCATGATCCTCACGGGCAAGCGCGTCGATGCGCACGAGGCCGTCCGGCTCGGGATCGCGAACGAGGTCGTCGCCCGGGATCAGTTGATGAAGACCGCTCGGCGCTGGGCGGACGAGATTCTCGAATGCGCGCCGCTCTCGGTTCGGGCCAGCAAGCAGAGCATTCTCGATGGGCTCAACTTTGCATCGGTCGAGGAGGCGATGGCCGCGCACTACGACGAGGTACACGGCATGATCCGGAGCCAGGACTTCATCGAGGGGCCGCGCGCCTTCGCCGAGAAGCGCAAGCCGAACTGGACGGGGTCGAGCCGGTAACCCTGGTCGGGGGCCCGCGTGGCGCCGGCGTTGCACTGGGGCGCATGCTCGATGCGGGTCGGATTGCGCTCGCGGCCGATACCCTCGGGGCCTGCGACCGGGTCCTCGAACCGGCGGTTGCGTATGCGAAGGTACGCAAGCAGTTCGGCCGCGTGATCGGCTCGTTCCAGGCCGTAAAGCACCTGTGCGCCGAAATGCCGGCCGCGGTCGAGCCGGCCCGCTCACTGCTCTGGTACGCGGGCTACGCCTATGACCACGTCCCGGATGAGTCGCGCGAGATCTCTTCACTCGCCAAGGCGCACGTGTCCGAGGCCGGGACCGCGACGCTTCGGACGGCCACCGAAGTCCACGGGGGAATCGGTTTCACCGAGGAGTGTGACGTTCACCTCTGGTTCAAGCGCGTCGGTCTCGACCGTCAGTTGCTCGGAGGCCCCGAACAGCTCTGCGCCGCTGTTGCGAAGACGGCGTTCCGGGGTCCTGCCGAGTTCTCGCTTAGCTAGGCCCGGGTCGCCGAAGCGGCGCCTTCCCGGGCCTCCGCGTAGCTCTCCTCGAGGTACGCCACGATCCCGGCAGACTCGAACATCTCCACCCCCGAGTTCGGGTCGACCAGGTAGGGGACCTGCATCTTTCCCGAGCGTGACACGAACGCGGCGCGGCTCTTGCTGCCTCGTGCCACGTTGTGGAGCAGGTAGGGAAGCTCGAGCGTGCACAGCGTCTCGCGCACCAGGCGTGAAAATGGCGAGGCTTCGTAACTCCAGAGTTCGAGGCGCTGTTCGGGCGAGCGGGCCGGACGATAGTAACTGCCCTGGCCCGCCCGTAGCAGATTCGCGAACACCGCACTCAGATCGGTGAGGGGACCCGCAGCGAGCGCCAGCGGAATCCGCCCGGAGCCGTACTCGGCGAACAGGTAGCGGACGATCTCTCCGGACTCGTAGAATTCCCGTCCGGAATTCGGATCGACCAGGTACGGGAACTGGGCCTTGCCGCCGCGGGTGATCAGCTCTTCGCGAAAGCGCGGCCCGTTCTTGGGGCAGGGCAGGATCACGCAGTCGAGGTCCAGGATCGAGAGCGCCTCGCGCACCTTCTTGCAGAAGGGACAGCCCTCGAATTCGTAGAGCTCCAGCAATTTCCCGGGCCGTGGACCCGCGTTTCCAACGAAGGCTCCGCTCGCGCCGCGCGCGAGCGTAGAGGCCACCGAGGTTCCGACATCGACGGCGCGGTTGAGGTCCATGCTGTTTGACTCCTCTTCTCTCCTCGTGGAACCGTTTGCAGTCTGATGCTTTCAGCCTCCCAGTATAGGTGTTTCGAAGCGTGCGTCGGTTGGCCCCGCCCCGCGCTTCGCTTCAAGGGGAGCGTTGCTATCTTCCCTCGCGGCGGGCGCTGGCGCCGGGATCGGATTCCTGCCCGGGCCCACGGAGCCCGTGGGGGGTGTCGATGAATAGGCCCGGCCAAAGGTTTCAGGGAGCTTGGAACTTCTCGATTTACTGATTCTGGGCGCGGCCGCGCTCGCGACCTCGGCGCTCACCGCCACCGTGGGACTCGGGGGCGGCGTCGTCCTGCTCACCATCATGCTGATCTGGTACGAGCCGCTCGTGGCGATCCCGGTCCACGGGGTGGTTCAAATGATCTCGAACGGCTCTCGCACGGTGATCCAAAGACGTCACGTCGATTGGAGCGTGCTCGGCCGCTTCTCGCTTCCGCTCCTGCCCTTCGGGGCCCTGGGATTGTGGGTGGCGCAATCTCTTTCGGCCGAACTCGTCCGGCCCGCGATCGGAGTGTTCGTGATCCTGGCGACCTGGGCACCGCGGGCGTTGTTTCTGGGCGTGCGACCCGAGGCGCTGCCGCGCAACCCGCGCTTCCTGTTGCTCGGCGCGCTCGTCGGGTTCTTCAGCCCCACCATCGGTGCGACCGGACCGCTGCAGGGTCCGTTCTTCCAGCACGCTGGCTTCGGGCGGCACGCGCTGGTCGGAACCTTCGCGGCCTGCCAGACCCTCGCGCATCTGGCCAAGATCGGGCTGTTCGCGGCGGTCGGGTTTGCGTTCGCCGCGTACTGGCTTCCGATCGTCTGGCTCGGCGCCGGGGTCGTGATCGGGACCTGGCTCGGGAGCCGCGTACTCGATCGCGTGAACGAGCGCGTATTCGTCTGGCTCTACCGCGGGGTTCTCACGGCGGTCGCGCTCCGTCTCATCGTCGGCGGGGGCCTCGCGCTTCTTCGCTTCTGACCCCCCCCGGGGGTCTCAGGGGAGTCCAGCGATCAGTCGTTCGGCCAGTTCCCGGGGGTGGCTCAGCATCGCGGCATGAGCGGACGCCATCATCTCGATCTCGACCGCCGCCTTGCGTGCGAATTCGGCAGCCCGGTCGGGCGGGATCGCGGCATCCCGCGTAAAGCCCAGGTAGCGGACCGGAATGCCGAGATCTCTCACCCGCGTTCGGGCGGGCTCGGCGTAGACATCGATCGGCTGCGGCGTCAGCTTCTCGAAGAACTCCCGGGCCTCCGCGTCGGAGAGCCCCCGAAAGAAGTTCACGCGCGCGATCTCGTAGTCGAGGAAGACGCTGTGGTCTTCTGAGGCCTCGGCCAGCTCGAGCAGGGCCTCGCGCCGGCCGGGCTCCAGCGTATCCAGCGCGCACTCGCCGGGTTCCAGCACGATCGAGGCCAGGAAGACCAGTTGTCGGACCACGTCCCGGCGACGCTTCGCGACTTCGGGGATCAATACGCCGGCGAGGGAATGCCCTACGAGTACGACTTCTCCTGCGCTGAGTTCGAGGATGAAATCGTCGAGCGCCTCGACTTGAGACCCCCAGCTGACCTGCTTCCGGGGGGTGGGATCCTGTCCGTGGCCCGGGAGATCGAGCGCGTGTGAACGGTAGCCGAGTCGGGCGAGTTCCGGGTGAAGTCTCTCCCAGCACCACGCGCCGTGAGATCCGCCGTGGACGAGTACGAACTCGGGCATCGCGCGAGAATATCGCATGCTGGGCAGCGGCCCCGGGTTGTGGGAGCATCCGGTCCCGTGACTCAGTCAGCCGCTCAGAGCAGAGAGCCCGAAGCGCTTCCTCGCTCGACCATTCTGATCTACTGCCTGCCGATGCTGGGCGTCGGCTTCATGGCGATGCCCTTCTACGTCTGGCTGATGAAGTTCAGCACGGACGTACTGCTGATCGCGCCGGCTGCGATCGGATCGATCTTCTTCATCGGGCGATTCTGGGACGCGGTGTCGGATCCGCTCGCGGGCTACCTCTCGGACCGGACGAACGCACCCAGCGGGCGCCGCCGTTCCTGGATGCTGGCCTCAGCGATTCCGCTGGCCCTGACCACGGTCATGCTCTGGTCTCCGCCCTGGATGCTCGAGGGATTGGCGCTCGTACTCTGGATGGGGGGGGCGCTGCTGCTCTACGAAACCGCGTCGACCGCGTTCTTCGTGCCCTACGGCGCGCTCGGCATGGAACTCACCGAACGGTACCGCGAGCGGACGCGACTCTTCGGATACCGGCACGTGATCGCGGCCGTCGGATCCCTGGCCGGGCTCGGCGTGGTCTATCTTCTGCGCACCGCCGAGAACCCGCGCCTGATGGCGCTGGTGGTGTCGGCGGCGAGCGGGGTCGTGATGGCGTTCACGATCCTCTACTCAGCCCGGCGACTTCCCGAGCGAGACGACTACCGGGGCCGCGGGTCGCCCCGGCTCCTCAAGGCCTTCGGGGACGTGCTGCGGAATCCGCACGGGCGTCTGCTTTTCTTGGTCTATGGCATCGAGACCTTCGGGGCCGCGAGCATCGGGATGCTGGCTCCCTACGTGATGCAGTACGTGGTGCACGCGCCGGAACTGAACGAAGTGTTCATCGTGACCTACTTCGTTCCGCAGTTTGCGCTGACTCCGCTCTGGATCTGGCTCGGGAACTATTTCAGCAAGAAGAGCCTCTGGCTGTTCTCGATGACGGCACTCACGCTCGGCTACAGTGCGATCTTCTTTACGAGCGAGAGCAGCTTCGGCGTGCTTTTCTTGGTGATCTTCCTGCTCGGCCTCGGCGGTGGATGTGGCGCCGTGGTCGCACCCGCGATCCAGGCCGACGTGATCGACTACGACGAGTACCTCACCGGCGAGCGCAAGGAAGGGGCCTACACCGCGATCTGGAACTTCATCCGCAAGAGTGCCGCCGGGGTTACCGCCGGAATCACCGGTTTCGTCCTTCAGTACGCGGGCTACGTGCCGAACGCCCCGGAGCAGAGCGAAGCGGTTCAGACGGCCATCCTGGCGCTGATCGGGCTGCTCCCCGCAGCCTGCTACGCGATCGGGACTCTCATGTTTATGCGCTTTGGCCTGAACGAGCGCGAGCACGAGGAAATCATCAAAGTTCTGCGCCAGCGGGCCGCGGGAGTTTCTGCCGGTCCCGAGGTTGACTAGACTACGCCGCCATGACGGATCCCACGCAGGCCACGACCCTACTCGTGAGCTGCCCGGACCAGCGCGGGATCGTGGCCGCGCTCGCGCAGGTCCTGTACGGCCACGGCGCGAACATCCTCGATTCCGATCAGCATACGGACGCCACGGCCGGGGTCTTTTTCCAGCGGATCCGCTTCGAGTGTTCCGACCTCCGTACCGATCGTTCCAGCCTGGAGAATGCCATCTCGGAGGTCGCGGCGCGGATGGGGATGAGTTGGAAGCTCTGCGAAGAGGGTATCCCCAAACGCGTGGCGCTATTCGTTTCGCGTACCGACCACTGCCTCTTCGACCTGCTGCTGCGGCACCGCTCGGGAGAACTGCGCTGTGAGATTCCGCTGATTCTGAGCAACCATCCGGATCTCGAACCGGTTGCAAATCAGTTCGGAATTCCCTTTCACGTGGTTCCGATCACGGCCGAGAACAAGGCGAGCCAGGAGCAGCAGGAGCTCGTCCTGCTTCAGGAGCAGCGAGTCGATCTGGTGGTGCTCGCGCGCTACATGCAGATTCTTACGGGCGACTTCATCGCGCGTTACCCGAACGCGATCATCAACATTCACCACTCCTTCCTGCCCGCGTTCAGCGGGGGCCGCCCCTACCACCAGGCGAGTAAAAGAGGGGTGAAGCTGATCGGGGCGACCGCGCACTACGCGACCCAGGACCTGGACGAGGGCCCGATCATCGATCAGGACGTGATCCGTACCTCGCACCGGGACTCGGTCGCTGATCTCACGCGAAAGGGCCGTGACGTCGAGCGTAGCGTGCTCTCGCGTGCTGTCCGCTGGCACCTCGAAGACCGGATTCTTGTCTACGCCAACAAGACCGTGGTGTTTGCCTGAGCGCGGGGTAGCCCAGTCTTCGACTCCGGGTCCGCTCCTTCCACTCAACCTCTGAATCGGGCCGTCAATCAGAGTGCGCCGCTCGGGACGTGGCGATGCTGTCGCCCGCTGTCCGAGGAGTCTCTCCGAAGCGAGTCTGTCGGAGCCCGACCCGCTTAGACGGGGTGCAGAGACTCTCGTGAGCTCCGATCTACCCGGATCCTGCCGTGAATTAGTTGTATGCTCGGCGGTGCGCGCCCTAACGCCCCGGACGCTCTGCGTTCCGAACCGATCAAGGATGGCTCGGGATGAACAAGCTTTCTCCGGAACGAGAAATTGCCGTACGGTTTCCCCGGATCTCGAGGCTCTGGGGACAGCTTCGGTCCGGGGAGATCGCGGAGTGGCCAAGCGCGGACCGATCTCTATTCATCTCGGTGGTCGTGCTGCTGCTCTACCTCTACCCCGCGGGCCTGGCGACCTACCTGACGACGTCCGGCGATCTACCGCGGTATTTCGATCCGGCCGGCGTCACGCTCCTGCAGCAGGCCTCGTACCTGACCGTTGCCCTCTGGGCTCTGCTCGCGCTGGCCTCGCTGCTCGGCCGCCGCCGACTCTCCAATTCCGCGTGGTTCGTGCATCTGCCGATCCAGTACTTCGCGTTCAACAGTGCTTTCTTTTCCTACCTACTGGGCCCGCTGACGACCCCGTTCTTCGGGCTGACTTTGATCGGGGGCATGCTGGTGTCGTATCCGCTCTTCGGGCGTGCGGCGACCTTCTGGGGTGCCGGAAGCATGGTGTTCCTGGTAGTCGGTGCCTCCTTCGCGGAGCAATCGGGCTTGATTCCGTACGGGCCGCTCCTTCGCGACTATCCCGTGGACGGGGGCACGCTTTCCACCACCTGGCTGATAGGACTGGGATCCTTCGAACTCATCGCGCTCGGATTGGCCCTCCTGCTGGCCGTACTCCTATTTGACCAAGAGCGCGCGCGCGCGGATCGGCTCTTGCGGACCAACGAGGACCTGCTCGAGGCGCACGGGGAGCAAGAGCGACTGGCCCGGGAACTGAGACTCGCTCGAGCGAAACTCGAGTCTCGTGTTCGCGAACGTACGCGCGCGCTCTCGAGTGCCAATCGCGATCTCGCGCACGAAGCCGAGAGAGCCGATCGGGTCGCCCGTGAGCTTCAGGCGCTCTCTGCCGCGATGGAACAGGCGATCGAGGGAATCGCACACGTCGGACCGGACGGGCGCTTCAAGACCGTGAATTCGGCCTTCGCTGCCATGCATGCTGCCCCGGTCGAACTTCTGGTCGGAACGCTCGCAGATGACTGGGTGGATCCAGACGACCTGGCGCAGGTCAGAGCCGCGACCCGAAGGATCCTGGATGGCGAAAAAGGGGAACTCGAGGTTCGCGGTCGAACGAGTGCGGGAGACGCGTTCAACGAACGCCTGGTACTCGTGGGAGAAGAAGCCGGCGGGGAACTTACGCACTACCGCTTCGCGCGAGACGTGACCCGGCAGCGGGACATGACCGAGCAACTGACCCGGGCGAGCAAGATGGACGCAATCGGGCGCCTCACGGGAGGAATTGCGCACGAGTTCAACAACCTGTTGACGGCGATCATCTCGTCCGGAGAGCAACTTAGGGATCGACTCGAAGGGAGCGGGAACGACGAGGAGATCGATCGTCTGCTCGACTGGGTCACGGTTTCGGCCCGCAGGGCTGCGGATCTGACTGGACGACTTCTGGCGTTCTCTCACGAGCAGCCGATGACGCCTTCGGCGGTAGACCTCGAGCTGAGCATCCGCGGAATCATTCAGATGCTCGAGCGTATCTTTGACACCGGGATTTCGATCGAGTGCGAACTTCCAGAAGATCCTCCCCAACTCTGGCTAGACGTGGGCCGTTTCGAGAGCAGTCTGATGAACCTCGCGATCAATGCTCGAGACTCGATGCGGAACGGGGGATGTCTCCGCTTCTCTGTGCGCGAGTTCCACCACGATCCCGGGGACTCCGCGTTTGCAGCCTTTCAGATGGCCGAGGGCCGCTTCATTCAGATCGACGTCTCGGACACGGGAGCCGGAATTCCAACCGAGATCCTGCCGAAGATCTGGGACCCGTTCTTCACCACCAAGGATGTGGGACAGGGCACAGGCCTCGGGCTCTCCCTGGTCTACAATTTCGTCCGCGAGTCCGGGGGTGCGGTCGAAGTTGAAAGTCAGGTCGGCATGGGCACGACGGTTTCGATGTTTCTCCCCGTCGGAGATGCGGTAGACAAAGGCCGACGGATGCACAACTCGGAAGCTACGAGGATTGGGACTGAGACGATCTTGATTGCGGAAGACGAGCCGATCGTGGCGGGTCTTCTCACCCGGATCCTCTCCGGACATGGCTACCGGGTGATCGGGTGCGTCGATGGTCACGAGGCCGTGGAGTCGTTTCGGAAGCATCGGGACGAGGTGGCCCTGGTTCTGGTTGACCTTCGCATGCCCCGACTGGACGGCGTCGAGGTTTTCGATGAGGTGCAGAAGATCGCACCGGGTGCCCCAGTCATACTGATGAGTGGAAACACCGCGGGCCCGGAGGTGGAGGAGCTCAAGGCAAAGGGACTTCGGAGGGTGATCGGGAAGCCCTATCGTCAAAGCGAGATGCTGGACGTGATTCGAAGCGTGCTCGACGAGCAGGCATTGTTCCGTCACTAGCGTTCGCGGCCAGGAGCGCGTTCTGGCCCGGACGTCGCGGGCCTGCCGAAGGTCGTCGAGGGAAGGGTAGGGTCCAGGGTTTTGCTTGACGGAGCGCCCCGGCGCGGTCTTATTCTGCAGTTGGTTCGGACAAGGCCCGCCGTCTCGAGCGGAGGCGCGGCGTTTCGGAGGCGAGCAGTGTTTCTTCGGGAAGCCGGCATTCGTGCAATTGCTGGACTTCTCGTGCTTTTCCCGCTGGCCTGCCGCGACAGTGCGGATACGACCCAGCTCGTGGAAACGAAGCTCAGCCCGAAAGCGCCTCCCGCGGATGGGGGACTTTCGCCCGACGGCAGGATCGAAACCTACGAGACACTGCGCGCGGATCTCGAACTGGTGCGGGATCCTTCCGATGGTGGCGGTCGTGCGTGGTTGGAGGCACCGGACGCGCCCGTTCGCGCGGGGGACACCGCCCGGATCGAGATCGTCTACGAGGCCGGGCCGCTCGGCGTGGCAGAGGGTGGCGCGGTGTTCCTGCAGGTTTCGCCGTTCTGGGGATGGGACACCCCCCAGGTGCGCTTCGTCGAGGGCCCCGGCTACACCGAGGTTTCCACCGAGGTAGAGGGTCTGGAACTTCGGCCCCGGACCCTCGGTCCCCAGTTGCTCGAGATCGCGCTTCGGGGAGTTGGCCTGGCGCCAGGCGAGCGGATCCGCATCGTGTTTGGAGCGGGACCCGCGGGCGCGCGGGTCGACCGCTTTGCGGAGCATCGCGCTCGGCTCTGGATCCAGGTCGATGGAAACGGCGATGGGATTCGTGCGCTGATGCCCGACCCTCCGTTTCTGGATGTGGTGGCGGGGCGGCCCGCGCAGCTTTTGCTGGTACTTCCGACCGCGCTGCGTCCGGGAGACCCCGTCCCGGTGGTGGTGGCCGTGCTCGATGCCAACGGCAATGCGGGGATGCCGGTCGAGGGTTCCGTGATTCTCGATCCGGAGGCTGCGAAGAAACTCGGACTTCCCGGGAAAATCGTGTTCGGATCCGACGGCGCGGCGACGAAGCGGATCGAGGGACTTGCGCGAAGCCAGGGCGTCTACCGTTTGCGGGGCCGCGGGACCGGTGAGCTGGCCGGGATCGAGGCGGAGAGCAATCCCCTGCTGGTGCGCGAGGGCGTCTCGCGACTTCTCTGGGGCGACCTGCACGGGCACTCACAGCTCTCCGACGGAACGGGAACACTCGACGACTACTTTGGTTACGCGCGCGACGTGGCGGCGCTCGACGTCGTTGCGCTGACCGACCACGATCACTGGGGGATGCAGTTCCTGGACGCGCACCCGGAGCTCTGGAGCGAAATCCGCGCCGCGACGCGGCGCTTTCACGAGCCCGGGCGTTTCGTCACGCTGCTCGGCTACGAATGGACGAGCTGGCTGCAAGGGCACCGCCACGTGCTCTACTTCGGGGATGAGGGCGAGTTGCTGAGTTCGATGGACCCCAACTTTGACCAACCCGACGAACTCTGGGCTGCGCTGCGCGGGAAACCGGCCCTGACCTTTGCGCACCACTCGGCCGGGGGCCCGGTTGCGACCAACTGGAACTTTGCCCCGGACCCCGAACTGGAGCCCGTCACCGAGGTGGCCTCGGTACACGGAAGCAGTGAGGCCGAGGACTCGCCCGGGCGAATCGACAATGCCGTGCCCGGGAACTTTGTGCGGGATGCGCTCGGGCGCGGGTTTCGCCTGGGTTTCATCGGCTCGGGAGACAGTCACGACGGGCATCCGGGTCTGGAGCGACGTGCGTTTCCCGGCCGCCAGGGAGGACTGGCTGCGATCCTCGCAGAATCGCGCACGCGCGAGGCCGTGCTCGGGGCACTGCGCGAGCGCCGCGTGTACGCGACCAACGGTCCCCGCATCTGGCTCGAGACGCGTCTCGGAGGCCGGAGGCCGGGCTCGGTGGCTCCCGCGGAACCGGGCCCGGAGGAACTCTCCCTCGAGGTGCTGGCGCCGGCGCCGATCGAGCGCGTAGATGTGATCCGCGGCCGTCGCGGGGAGACGGGCGGGGTGAGCGTGACGCTCGCGGGCCAGGGTCGCCGCGAACTGCGTGCCTCGTTCGAGATCGACGGTCTCGAGGCGGGCGAGTACCTCTACCTGCGCATCGTCCAGCAGGACGGCGGGCTGGCCTGGTCGAGCCCCTTTTACGCCTCCGGCTAGCGATCCAGGACCGGGTGCTGCCAACGGCGCGCTGTCTCGAACTGCGGCTTACGGGAAATTGGCGGCGCCCCGTTCAGCCGACTCGGCCTGCTTCTTGATAGAACGACCGATCTTCTCGGTGCCCTGCTTGAGCTTGTCGGCGCCCTCTTCGAGGCCCTTCTCGGTGCCTGTCTTGGCCTTACCGGCACCCACCTCGGCCTTCTCAGCGCCGGCTTTGAGCCCCTTCTCAGTACCCGCGGCGACCTGCTCGGCGCCCCCCTCGGTCTTCTGGGCACCGGCTTTGAGGCCCTTTTCGGTTTCCGCGGTGAGCTGCTCGGCGCCCCCCTTGGTTTTCTCGGCGCCGGCTCTGAGGCCTGTCTCCGTCTCCGCGGTGACCTTCTCGGCGTCGTCCTTGACGCCAGCGCCCGCCGGGATCGTCCCGAGCACGAGCAGCGTTATTGCGAGTGAAAACAGCCAGCTGCGGATCATGCTCGGAACCTCCATTTCTCGCTCCCCATGCCGCCATCGTGGCCATGGGCGCGGCCAACTGTCAATCTCGCCCGCGCGATGGAGGGTGCTTCCCGGGTGCCGGGCGCGCCGCAGGAAAGCTCAAGCGGACCCGCAGACCCGGAGCGTTGTCCTCGAGCCGCAGCTCTGCGTCGTGAAGATCGGCGACCGCGGCGACAAAGCTCAGGCCGAGCCCGGTCCCGGGCAGCGAGCGCGACGCATCCAGTCGCACGAAGCGGCCCAGGACCCGCTCGCGATCGGCCTCGGGGATCCCGGGCCCCTGGTCGGAAACCCGGAGCTCAGGACGCCCATCCACGCTCAGGGTCTCGACCGAGATCACACCCGGGGCGCGCCCGTACTTGATGGCGTTGTCGATCAGGTTACTCGCCGTCTGGGCGAGTAGGTGCCGGTCTGCCCGGACCGTGAGCCCGGGTTCCAGCTCCGTACGCAGCTCGAAGCCCGCCTCCTCCGCAACGGGCTGGTAGAGCTCGGCCGCGGTCTCGGCCTGTGCTGCGAGGTCGAGCGCTTGCATGTGCTCGCGGAGCTGGTGGCTCTCGATCTGCGCGATCGCGAGTAGGGCATTGAAGACCTCGAGCAGTCGGTTGGTTTCCTCGAGCAGTTCGTGGAGCGCTTCGCGCATGCGCGCGGGATCCTCAGGAGTCGCCAGCGCGGATTCGGCGTGTGTGCGGATGCGCGCGAGCGGTGTGCGCAGATCGTGCGCGACGTCGTCGGTCACTTCGCGCATTCGCGCTAGCAGGTGCTCGTTCTCGTTGAGCAACTGGTTGAAATGGGCGGCGAGTCCGTCGAATTCGTCCCCGGCCGAGCGGACGCGGACCCGCTCCTGTCGCCGTCCGGCCAGAATGGCCAGGATGGTGCGGCTCATCTCCTCGACGCGTCCCAGCAGGCCGTTGCTCACGCGGAGTCCAGCCCCCAGAGCGCCCAGCACCGCGAGCAGGAAAGCGGCTCCGCCCGCGAGCATGAGTGCGCGTTCGAAGCGCGCGTGCTCGCTGATGTCGCGTCCCACCGCGAGTCGCCGTCCGTCGTCGAGTCTGATTGCGGCGATTCGAATTTGCCGCAACACCCGGTAGCCCGATCCGGGAGCCTCCAGTTCCAGGGTCTCGCCGCCGGGCCCCTCCAAGAGGCTCCCGGGCCAGGAATCCAGGTTGCCCCGGATCAGCGAAAGTTCCGACTCCGCATACAAGTAGATGGTGTGGCCGCGCGCGGCGTCGGAGATTCGACGTGTGAGTTCATCGCCGAGAGCCTGCGCACCGAGTTCCCGATGCTGGCGGACGAGTTCCTCGAGTTCCCGCTGCACCTCTACGTCGACTTCTCGCTGCGGGAGCGTGCGGCCCCAGGCGTACAACAGCCCGAGTGCGAGCGCGGAGGCTGCGGCCACCCAGGCGACGGTCGCCAGGATTAGCCGCCCCCGGATGCCGGATCGACGCTTAGTCGCGGCCACGAAGCGCGTATCCGGCGCCGCGCACGGTTCTCAATAGCTGTAAGTCGTAGCCCCGGTCGATCTTTTGGCGCAGACGGCTGATGTGAACGTCGATCACGTTGGTCTGGGGATCGAAGTGATAGTCCCAGACCGCCTCGAGCAGCATGGTGCGCGTCACGACCTGTCCGGGGTGGCGCATCAGGTATTCGAGGATCTGGAACTCGCGCGGCTTGAGTTCGATTTCGTTCCCCGCTCGCTTTGCGGTGCGCGTCATCAGGTCGAGTTCCAGATCCGCAACTCGCAGTTGTGTCTCCGGCGCAGCGCCGCGCCGACGGTGAACCAGAACCTCGAGCCGAGCGAGAAGTTCGGAAAACGCGTAGGGCTTCACCAGGTAGTCGTCCCCGCCCGCTCGCAGCCCGCGCACACGTTCGTCGACTTCGCCGAGGGCGCTCACGATCAAGACCGGCGTGTCCTTGCGCTTGTCTCGGAGCGCCGCGATCAGCGAGAGCCCGTCCAAGGAGGGAAGCATGCGATCCACGATCAGCGCGTCGTAGCTCTGGTGGAGCGCCCGATCCAGCCCCAGGGCGCCATCCTCCACGACGTCCACCACGTGGCTGCTCTCGCGGAGTGCCTTGCTGAGGTAGCTCGCCGCGACCCGGTCGTCTTCGATCACCAGGACCTTCAAGCGTTCCTCGCTTCGTTCACGCCTGTGACACCCGCTCGTGACAGGTCGGATACAGGGAGGGGAGCGGACCGGCGCGACCGGCGTGTGCCGGGGCCCTGGATCGGCGCCCTCGAGAATAGGCCTGCCATAGCTCGGCTCCGTTCCACTCTTCCGGTTCCCGGGAGTACCGAACTCGTTCGAGTGTGTCGACCGCGGCGGCGAGTCGCTCGCCGCCGGCGCGCCGTGCGAAGGCTCCGGCGCTGAGCGGTGGGGTCTCAGTCCAGCGCGCGCGCCCGATTTCGCAGAGCGCGTCGACTGCGGCGCTCGGATCTGCCGACCGACAGGCGCGGCGGAGCGACCTCTCGGCTGCCGCCAGCCTGGGGACTTCGCGGGTGTCCGGAGCGGACTCCGGCTCCGCAGCACTGCGCTGCGCGGTGGTGCGCCGGCGCACGGCTCGCCAGCCGAACCCTGTGGCGGCCAGGAGCCCGAATGCGATTCCGGCAGCCAGCCAGTGACCGGTGACCGGCTCGAGGCCCGGTTCTGGGGGAAGCGGCGAAATTCCGCGCTCGTTCGGGGTCCCGCCCGCCGGCGTCGGGGCGACTGTGTTTGCGGCGAGCGAGTCCCCGGCTGCGACCTGCACGGTGCGCGCGGGAAGCCGGGCCGTGCGCGCGGCGTCGGCCTTCGTGTCCCACCAGCCCAGTTCGATCTCGGGCAGCGTCAGTTCGCCGGGCCGCGTGGGAATCAGTGCGGTCTGGAGCGCCTTCACCGCCACAACCTCGTCTCCGCGCGTCAGCGTGTCTTCGAGTGCCGGCTCGCGATACTGCTTGAACCCTTCCGCAGGAGGAAGTTCGAGTTCCGGCAACTGCGAGACAGAGATCCCGGTGGCCCGGATCGCCACCAGTCGGTTCACGGGCTCCCCGACGCGGAAGCTGGGTGGATCGCTCTCCCAGTGTTCGATCAGCTCGACCTGGGTCGCCGGGACCCACCACTCTGCCGAGGCGGTCGCGGGCTTCGGGCGAACCCGAAGCGAGATTGCGTCCGAGCGCACCCGAACCGGCTGACCCGGAGCGTCGAAGATGCCGCCCGGCATCCCCGCGCGAAATGGCGAGTCGGCGAAGAAGCGGCCGAAGCCCGCGGAGTCGAAGAAACGGTCGAAAGGATCCCGGTGCCGTACCGCCCTAGGTGCACTTCGCTCGCCCTCGAAGATCACCGGCGGGAGTTCGAGTTCACCGCTGCGCTGGGGGAAGATCGCGTAGCGCCGTTCGATCACCGTGTACTCCTTGCCTCCCACTACGTCGCTGTAAGAGTGATCGTCTCCCACGCGCTCGATGATGGCCCCGTCCGCGACCGGTTCCGAGAACGCACCCTTGATCACACTCGAGTCTGCGTGCAGCCTCACGGTCAGCAAGACCTTGCCCTGCACGTAGGGCGTGTTTTCGTCGACCTCGGTTTCGAGGAAGAGCGCGGGGCCGTGCTGCGGGACGGCGGACCCGTGCGTGGTGGTGGGCGTTGCTCCCGTCTCTCGGACCTCGAGGGAGAGCGGCTGGCTGGTTGCGCTGCCGATCCGAAGCTCTGGGACCTGGATCTCGCCCGCGTGCCGGGGCGCCATGGTCAGTTGCCATTCGATGCTCGCCTCGCGCTGGCCGTTCGTGATCCGGGTTCGGAAGCTCTGGGTCAGGTCGAGCAAATCGAAGTCATCGATGAGTGGCGTCAGGTCGGGCACCTCTTCCGCACTCCGGCCCGCTCGGGCCGGGTCTTCGGCGAGACGCAGACGCAGTTCTACGGTCTCGCCGAGTGCAATCTCGCTCCGGTCGAGCTGGGCCTCGAGCGTCCTGCCAAGAGCGCTCGAACTCGCGAGCAGCGTGACTGCGATCCAGTACGAAAGCGTGCGTCGGAAATTCATCGGGTTCCTCCGAGCGCCGCCCGAAAGCGCTGTTCGGCATAGCGGCGGCGCAGTTTCTCGCGCAGCAGTCCTCCGGGATCGTCCGGAACCCGGTTCAACCACTGCTCGGCCTCCTGATCTTCTTCGTTCAGTTCCGCGTGGGCCGATCCTGCGCGGGCGCGCTGTTCCGCGGGTTCCTGCGCGGGTTCGGCTTCCGGTGAGCTGACCGCGTTCGCGGCGGCGGCGTCCTCTGAAGCCTGGGCGTCGGGCTCGGGCTGCGTTCCCGCGGCATCCGCA
Organism: Myxococcales bacterium; assembly: GCA_013215565.1. GTDB lineage: Bacteria > Myxococcota_A > UBA9160 > SZUA-336 > SZUA-336 > JABSQV01. Next base: position 21,538 of record JABSQV010000044.1, read on the forward strand.
TCCTCGGAGCCGCCCGCCGGCCGCTCATCCTGGGCGCCGGGCTTCGGCGATGCCGAAGCCTCAGGGTCCGGGGCAGCGCCGTCCTGCGGGTTTCCGGCCGAATCGCTCGCAGCGTCCGCGCCGGGATTCTGATCGGAACTCGACTCTGCGTTCTCGGCTTGCTCCGAAGCGTCGTTCGGGTGCTCGGCTGCCGAATCCTCGCGGGATCCCTTCGCCGCGCCGTCATCGGACGAGGAATCCTCCTGCTCCCCCGACGCGTTCGAGGCCGCCTCCGAAGTCTCGTCCGACTGGCTCGACGTGGACGCCTGTTTCTGCTCCTGCTGAGGCTGCTGTTGCTCCAGGAGCTTTTCGAGCAGTTCGCGGTTGTGTCGCGCGTCCTCGTGTGCGGGGTCGACTTCGAGCAACTCGTCGTAGCGTGCGAGCGCCTGCTCGAGTTCTCCCGCGCGTGCGAGGGCGTTGCCCAGGTTGTACTGCGTACGTGAGCTGTCGAGGTTGCCCAGCGTCTCGGCCGCACCCGTATAGTCGCCAGCCCGGTACTGGGCCGTCGCGCGCCAGGCAGCGTCCTCGAACAGCGTTGCGGCCTCGGCGTACTTGCCTTCCTCGAAAGCGCGGGCTCCCTGCTGGTCCGGCCGCGACCACCAG
>JABSQV010000045.1 GCA_013215565.1 Myxococcales bacterium
CAGATGCTGCTGCTCGCACTGACGGCGCTGGTGCTTCCGGCCGAGTACGCGATCCTCGTGATCTGGCTCGTGCTCGGGATCTGGGGCTTTGCCAACGGCCTGCAGCGCGTCGCCTTCAACGTGCTGCTCGCGAAGACGATCCCGCCCGAGCGGCGGGGCCGCCTGCTGGGACTGCGAAACACCGCCTCTGGCGCGACGATCTTCGTCGTCTCGATCGCGGGCGGTCTGCTCGTCCAGCGCTACGGGTTTCCCCGGGGCTACGGGCTGACCTTTCTGCTGGGATTCGTACTCGCATGTCTCGGTCTGGTCGCGATCGCCGCGCTGCGCGAGACCGCGCACGCAGAAAGGCGCGAAGACCTGCCGTTCTCGAGCCGGATCGGGCGCGTGCGCGAGATGCTCCGCAACGACACGAACTTCCGCCGCTTCGTCTCGGCGCGCCTGCTCGCGACCGCGGCGCGCGGCGCCGTGCCCTTCTACATCATCCTCGTGCGCGAAGAACTGGGGCTCACGGGCGAACGGCTCGCGGCCCTCACGATCCTGTTCGTCGTGGCCCAGTCCTTGAGCACGCTCGGCTGGGGATTGCTGGCCGACCGGGGCGGCTTCAGGGGCGTCTTCCTGGCCGCGCTCCCCACCTGGATGATCGGCGTGGGACTTCTGATCGTGGCGCCGTCGCTGCCGGCCATCTACCTGGTCTTCGCCCTGGTTGGCGCGGGCGTGGGGGGCTTCATGCTGGCGAGCCAGCAGCTGGTGCTGGAGTTCGGCACCTCGCACGAACTCCCGACCCGGATCGCGGGCAGCAACGCGCTTTCCGAGCTGGCCGGCATGCTCGGGTTCTTGATCGCGGGCTTCTTGGCGGACCAGATTCCGCTCGTGTGGCTCTTCGGTCTGGCCGCGGCCGTGCAAGCGCTCGCAGTGATCCAGATGCTCGGCGTACGGGAACCCCGCCACCTGCCCGCCGGACCCGGCCGCTCCGAGGAAGCCTGAGCCCGCCCGCGCTCAGGGCTTCCGGGGCATCGCCCCGGGGAAGACCTGCCCGAAGGTCAGAAAGCAGAGCATGAACAACCCCAGGAATCCGAGGCCGAGGCCGACCTCGATCCAGCCGAAGGGACCCGAGTTCGCACCCGCAAGGACGTCGACCGGCGGCACCAGCGATGGCGTGACCAGGATGTAGCGCTCCAGCCAGAAGCCGAACACGGACCCGGCCGCGATCGCTCCCAGGATCGCCGGGCTCTTCTTGGGCCGCACGCCGAGCAGCACCCAGAACGGAAGGACCCAGAGCAGGATCCAGGTGACGAGGGTGATCCGCGCATACGGCTCCGCGATCCGCGTCCAGAAGCCCTCGAAGTACCAGGTTTCCTGGAGAAACTCGCTCCCGAGTCGGGCTGCCACGAACCCGGTCTCCTCGGGCAGGTTGCCGTACCAGATCACCAGATACTGCGACCAGAACAGGTACATCCAGAAGATCGAGAAGGCGAAGATCATCTTGCCCATGTCGTGACGCCGCGAAGGCGTGATCTCGCCCGCGAACTCGGGCGTGTTGCGCATCAGCACCGCCACCAGCGTCAACAGCGAGATCGAGCCCAGGAATCCGCCCCAGGCGTAGTAGCCCGGGAACATGGTGCTGACCCAGTGGGGCGCGAGCGACATCACCAGGTCGACGGCCAGCAGGCTGTAGCAGAGCGCGTAGGAGAGCACGACCACGGCCGCCATCTTGCGGCCCCGCCGCTCCGCCAGATCCCGCTCCGCTTCCTCTCCGCGCCATCCGGCGGTCCAGCGCGCGTAGATGGAACGGCGCAGGCCGGTTGCCGACTCGCGTGCCTGACCCAGGGTCGGGCGGAGCGAGATGTAGAGGTAGATTTCCGAGACCAGCGTCATCCAGGCCAGGGCCGCGAGGTCACGCCCGAAGGTGAATCCCGTGGAGTACCACCACTCCTTGCCGTGCACCGGATGATGGACCCACTCGAACAGGGAGTCGCGGCCCAGAATCACCCCGAAGAAGAGAATCAGCGAGATCGGCACGAAGGCGGCAAAGGACTCGGCCAGGCGTTGCAGCGGGCCCTGCCAGCGCGCGTTGGTGAGCCGGAAGGCGGCAGAGAGCACCAGCGCGCCCTGTGCGATGGCGGCCCAGAGCAGCCAGTTTTGCAGGTAGACGCGCCAGGTTCTGTCCGCATCCAGGCCAAGGCCCACGAGCAGGACGACCAGGCCGATCGCGGTCAGCCCGGCAAAGACCAGCGCGGGTCCTCGCGCAAGTGCCCGCGGACTGGAGAGGTCGTTCATCCGCCCCCCGCTCCCTTGATCAAGGTCCGCAGGTAGTTGACCACGTGCCAGCGATCTCTCGGCGGAATTTGCGGGTACCCGGGCATGCCCGGCTTTCCGTATCGGATCTTGGTGAACAGGAACCCGTCCGTGTACGCGGGCACCGCCACCAGCGGTGGAGGCGGCATACCGCTCTCGGTCAGCCGGCGCGCCACCGGGAACTCTTGCGGATTCGACATGCCGTCCGCCCCATGGCAGACCGTGCAGTAGATGCCGTAGACGTACGCGCCTCGCTCGATGGATTCGGTGGTGGCGGGAACCGGATTCTGGAGCAGCATGGCCTGCGGAGAGAAGGCCGGCGCGGGGTGGTCGATCCGTGGCTCGATGCCGCCGAGCGGAATCGTGCCTTCGGCCGGCAGCTTGGGCTCGACGCCGTCGAGCGGCTGCACCGAGGGCTGCCACTTCATCTGCGCGAACCACTCAGGCGAAACCTGCTCCCAGCAGCCGGCCGAAAGGATTCCGGAAACTGCCAGCACGAGCCCGGCGCGCGGCCAGCTAGCCCTCGACAACGCGCACCTCCTTGCAGCCGGCCTCGCCGAGCAGTTCCTGCACCCGGCCGATCTGATCTGAGTGGCACTCGACCAGAAAGCCGAACTCGTCCTGGCTGAAGGCCGGGCGGTAGGCCGGGTTCTGGCGCGACGCGCCGAGGAACCCGTGAGCGACGAGCCCGAGCACCGTCAGCACCCCCCCGAACAGGATCGTCAACTCGAACGCGACGATGGTGTAGGCCGGAATCGACGCGAAGGGCTTGCCCCCGATCACCATCGGCCAGTCGTACGCGGCCAGGATCTGCGCCGCGTAGCCGACCGTCACCCCGGTCAAGCCCCCGATCAAGGTCCAGGCACGCACCCGGCTCGGGCCGCGGTCCAGCGCGTGCTCGATCTCATGACTTTGAACCGGCGAGTAGACGTCGAGCTTTTTGAAGCCGGCCTTCTGCAGTCGCTCGATCGCCGCGACGGTCTCGTGCGGCGTCGAAAGGACTCCGAGCAGTTCCGCCATCAGCCCGTCCCCGCTTTCGCTTCCTGGTCATGGAAGTAGAGTTCCTTGACCTCGCTGATCGCCACCATCGGAATCAGGCGCAGCGCGATCAGGAACCACATGAAGAACCAGGCAAAGCTCCCGATCAGGATCGTGATCTCGACCAAGCCCGGCGTGTAGTAACCCCAGGCCGACGAGTCGTACTCGTGAGAAAGACCGGTCGTGATGATCACGAAGCGTTCGAACCACATCCCGATGTTCACGAAGATCGAGATGATCCACATCGCCACGACACTGAGTCTCACACGTTTGAACCAGAGCGGAAGCGGGACGACCACGTTGCAGATGATCATGGTCCACGACGCCCACCAGTAGTCGCCGAAGGCGCGGGCCCAAAAGGACTGCTGTTCGAAGACGTTGCCGCTGTACCAGGCCATGAAGTACTCGACCCCGTACGAGTAGCCGACGATGCACGAGGTGAGCAACAGGAACTTGCCCATGTTGTCGAAGTGCTCGGCCCGGATCACACCCTCGAGCCCGAACGCCTTGCGCACGGGCACGATCAGCGTGATCACCATCGCGATGCCCGAAAAAATCGCGCCCGCCACGAAGTACGGCGCGAATATCGTCGTGTGCCAGCCCGGCACAAGCGACATGGCGAAGTCCCAGGACACGACGCTGTGCACCGACAGCACCAGCGGCGTCGCCAGACCCGAGAGGTGGAGTACCGCTCGAGCATGGTGGCGCCATTGCTCCGAGGTGCCACGCCAGCCGAGCGCCAGCGCGGTGTACAGATACTTCCGCCAGTCGGTACAGCGATCGCGCGCAGCGGCCAGATCCGGGATCAGCCCGACGAAGAAGAACAGGATCGAGATGATCATGTAGGTTTGGACCGCGAACACGTCCCACTCGAGCGGCGACTTGAAGTTGACCCAGAGCTGCCGCTGGTTCGGGTACGGCAGCATGAAGTAGAACTTCCAGAGTCGGCCGATGTGGATGAGCGGGAACAACGCAGCCGTGATCACGGCGAAGACCGTCATCGCTTCGGCGCTGCGGTTGATGGCGTTCCGCCAGCGCGCCCGGAACAGGTAAAGAACGGCCGAGATCAAGGTCCCGGCGTGCGCGATCCCGACCCAGAACACGAAGCAGGTGATGTACACGCCCCACATCACGGGATGCATCAGCCCGGTGACTCCGATACCCCCGAAGCCCGCGTAGGTCTGATACGCAAGGCCCGCGATCGCGGCGCCAACGAGCAGCATCACGAAGAGCACCGCCAGCACGTAGATGGGCGTCGGGGGCTCAAGGGTCCGGAAGACCTCGTCGCTAATCTGCGTTGGGGTTTCCGGGCTGGAATCGGTTACCGAGACCATGGTCGACTTCTTGTCCGTCGCTTTCTAGGAGTGTTCGGAGTTTCCGTGGTCGCCGCCCTGGGGTCTGGCCCCGGCCTTCCGCGAGCGGCGGTCAATCTGCTTCAACGACGCAATCGCAGGCCGGGTGTTCAGCTGCTTCAGCGCGTTATAGGCGCGCGGGTCCTGCCAGAGCCTGGAAACCCGGCTCGCCGGATCTTTCAGATTCCCGAAGACGATCGCGTTCGAGGGACAGGTCTGGGCGCACGCGGGCGTGATGTCGCCGTCTGCGACCAGCCGACCCGCCTTCTTCGCCTCGAACTTCTGCTCTTGAATCCGCTGCACGCAGAAGGTGCACTTCTCCATGACGCCCTTGGAACGAACCGTCACATCCGGATTCAACGCCCAGTTCACGGGCTCCCGGACCTCGAAGTCGTAGGGCAGGTAGTTGAAGCGGCGCACCTTGTAGGGACAGTTGTTCGAGCAGTAGCGGGTGCCGATGCAGCGATTATAGACCATCGCGTTGAGGCCTTCGCCGGTGTGATATGTGGCGTAGACGGGACACACGTTCTCGCAGGGCGCGGCCCCGCACTGCTGGCACAGCATCACGGCCTTGCGCACGTCGAGCCCGTCATCGCCGCGCTCGGCGTAACGCTCGAGCCGGATCCACTGCATCTCACGCCCGACGCGCACCATCTCCTCACCCACGGTGGGAATGTTGTTCTCCTGGGCGCAGGCCGTGATGCAGGCATTGCACCCGGAGCACGCGTCGAGGTCGATCGACATGCCCCAGCGATACGGGCTGTCCTGCGCGGAGTCGCGCGCCGGATCGTAGTCCTTGACGATCAGCTCGGGTGCATCGCGCGGGGCCGGTTCCTGTCCGAGCACCGCCGCGAGCGTGGTCTCCCGCGCGATGCCGCGGCCCTCCTGCTTGAAGGTCCCCTGCGAGGCCACCACGTGGCGCCGCTCGCCGGTCTTCTCGACCGCAGCCTTCGTCGAAAGCCATGCGAGCCCGCCGGAAACTGGGTCGATCTTCCCCGGAAGAACGGAGAGCACGTTCACGCCGTGCACGTCGGCAAGCCCCAGCCAGTCATGGTTCTGCCAGCGCTCGGAGAGATCCGGATCCGGGTCGACGGGGCGATGCCCCTGCCCGATCGCGACCGCCACCACATCGGGACGAATCGCCTCGTGAGGAAAGACCGGAAGTTCGATCTGGCCCGCACCGGTGCGAATCCGGACCACGTCTCCCCGCTCGAGATCGAGACGCTCCGCCGTGTCGGGATGGATCTCGGCGTAGCTGCCCCACATGGTCTTCGTGACGGGATCCGGCACCTCCTGAAGCCGCTGGATGCGCGCGCTGCGGCCGTCGTAGAAGTGGAGCGACGGGTAGGCGAGCAGCACGAGTTCACCCTCACCCTCGAGCGCGGCCGGCGAAAAATCGAGGCCCGAAAGGTCGTTCGCGAGCGAAACCCGAACGGTCCGAGCCGGGGCACCCTCGCCGCCCTTCGCGAGCACGGCGTCGAGGCGGCCCGAAAGGCCCGACGCAATCCTGGTACGTACATCGCCGGACGGCATGCGCTCACCTCGGCCGACGGACTGGGCCAGCTCCGCGAGCACCTCTGCTGTGGGACGCGTGTCGAAGAGCGGCCGCAGCGTCGGCTGCTGAAGAAGCCGCAAGCCCGAAACCGGCTCCAGTTCGTCCCAGGACTCGAAGGGCGTATTGTTGGGCAGGACCAGATCTGCATGTGCCGTGGTCTCGTCGTTCGCGCTCGAGAAGCTCACGATGAACGGAACCTGCTCGAGCGCATCTTCGAAGCCGAACGCCTCGGGAACCGAGTAGACCGGGTTGGCGTCCTTCACGAACAGTACCGCGACCTTGCCGCCGCGCATGGCGCCGGCCAGTTCCTTCATGTTGCGGAAGCGCCCGACCTTGCCGAGCTCGCGGTTCGGGCCGAAGCGAACCGTCTTTCCGATGGCGCCCGATGCGACGTTGAGCAGTTGGACCGCAGCCGCGAAGGCCGTCCCGTTGGTGCCCACCAGTTCGTTCCCGGGCGGCAGTGCAAGCGGGGCCGCGGCCTCGGAAATCCTCTGAGCCAGCCCCTCGATCACGCCGGCCTCGACCCCGGTCTGCGCGGCTACGCTCCCGGCGGTGAATCTGGAGATGATGGCCTTCGCCGCACCCAGACTGCTTCCCTTTCTGCGCGCGACCTCGTTCGCGAGCGCGAGCGCGATCAGGATCTCGCTCCCGGGCTTCGGCGCGATCCACTGGTCCATGTCGGCGCCCGTCATCGAAAGCCGCGGCCCCACCCAGACGCCGAACCCTTTTCCGTCCCGACGCGCGTCTGCGTAGCCCCGCTGGTTGGCGACGGGATTGAGCCAGGTCTCCTCGAAGTCGGCCCCGAAGGAAACGACGAGATCGGACGCGCCAAAATCGAACTGGGGAATCGCGTCTACGCCAAAGATCCGTTCATTTGCGCTCCGGAGCGATTCCCAGGCCAGCGCCTCGTAGCGGAGCGGCTGCTGGCCACCGATCGCGCGCATGAACGCCTCGACGGCCTCGCCCGAGACCCGGGTGTCCTGCGGTCCGAGCCACGCGACCTTTCCCGAGTCGAGTAGGGGGCGCAGCCGACCGGCCAGGCTCGCGAGCGCCTCTTCCCAGCTGGCGGAAACCAGCTTGTCGCCCTCGCGTTTCATCGGGCCTCGGAAGCGATCGGCATCGTAGGTCCGGTAGAGACCTGCCTGGCCTCGCACGCAGACCTTGCCCCCGGTGACCGGATCATCGGGGTTGCCTTCGACCTTGATCGGGCGGCCCTCGCGCGTCTTCACCTGAATCGCGCAGGCGTTCGGGCACTCGCGACAGGTGCTCGCGTACCAGGTCGGCACCCCCGGGACGATCTCCTCGGGTTGATTGAGGTACGGGATGATCTTCTGAACCGGTTCCTCGCACGCAACCGTCGCCGCGGCACCCGCGCTCAGGCCGACGATCTTGAGGAACTCGCGACGGTCGAGATCAGGCATGCGCCCTCGGGCTTTCCATCAGTAGTGACACGTAATGCACTCCAGCGGCCCGTTCTCCTGCTGATGACAATCCACGCACCAGCCCATCTCGAGCTTGGCTGCGGGAAGGAACGCGGCCGACGGGTTGTGGACTGTGTCGGGCACGAGCCAGACACGGTTCATGGCCTCGACCGGACCGTGACAGCGCTGGCACGTAATGCCACCCAGCACGTGAGGCTCGTGCTTGAAGCGCACGTGGTCCGGAACCGAATGTACTCGAATCCACGGAATCGACTCGCTGCGCTCGACGTAGCCGTGGAGTTTGGCGATCTCCTCGGCGCTGCCCGGTGAGCTTCCTTCCTTCACCCACTGGTGACATCCCATGCAGACCGAAACAGCCGGCACGGACGCGGTCTGACTCTTGTCGGCCGACGTGTGGCAGTAGAGACACTCGATGCCGAGGTCCGTCGCATGCACGCGGTGACTGAACTCGATCGGCTGCTCGGGCCCCGAGAGTTCGTCGTCCGAATAGTCGTAGAGCCCCGCCGCCGTCGCGCTGACGACGATCGTCAGGACCCCGAGCAGGGGGGCCCAGACCAGGGCTCGGCTGCGAAGCGACATGGGAGCGGGCGCAATGTTGCGTGAGCGGCCCAGGGAGTCAAGTAGAAGCCCGGAGCCCGCGTCCCGGAGAGGAGTCAAACAAGGTTTGACTCCTCTCCGGGAGCCGACGGCGCGGCCGCGCGCAGCATCGGGAAGGGGCCGAAGCCATCCGCTTCCCGGTAGCTGACGACGCGCAGGAGTCCGCAGTGATCGAAGCCGAAGGGCACCTCGTCCCGAGCCGGGATCCGGAGCAGCCGTTGTAAGAGGTAGTTGAGCAGGCCGCCGTGGGAAACCACCAACAGATTCCCGTGATCCCGGGCTAATGCCCGCGCCACGAATTCGTGCGCGCGCTCCACACGGCCCAGGAACCGCTCCCGGCTCTCGCCGCCGGGCGCGGTCCTCCCGGCTGCGGCGAGCCGGGCCACCACGCTCGAGCCCAGCCGGAAGTCCTCCGGAAACGCGCGCGCGGCGGCTTCGAGCGAAAGACCCTCTAGCCGGCCCAGCGATCCCTCCGCGAACACCGGCTCGACCTCGAGCGGAATCGCGCGCCCCGCCACCAGGGAGCGCGCGGTCTCGAGTGCCCGCGCGAGCGGAGAACTCACGCACCGGTCCAGTGAAAGCCCGGCCAGGGCCCCGGCGGTGCGCTTCGCCTGGACCCTTCCCAGCGCCGAAAGTCCGAGGTCCCCGAGGCGCGCCTCCGCGGCGCCCAGATCTTCCGCATGCCGGACCAGGTAGACGGCCACGGTAGGCTCAGGCCACCGGTGCCCGGACCGGCCCGGGCGGGCGCTTCGAGAAAGCCGCCACGCCCTCTCCCAGGATCCAGACGTACAGGACCAGAATCGCCGACCCACTCGCGGCCAGCAGCCAGTTCCCGGCCCCCAGGTGCGTACCCACCTCGCCCAGCATCGCGACGAAGGTCACGACCGAGATGAAGAGCATCGGGACGAAGGTATATAGATAGGGCCTGCCACTCCGGCGCAGCCAGAGCGAGATCACGAGCAGCGTGATCCCGGCCACCAACTGATTCGTGGTGCCGAAGAGCGGCCACAGCATCAGGCCCCCCTTCCCGCCTGCCTGGGTCGTGGCCAGGAGCAGCGCGGCCAGGATCCCGGTGGCCGAAGCCACATAGCGATTCGCGAGGGGTTTGAGATTCCAGGCTTCGGCGAGTTCGGCGATGATCAAGCGCTGGATTCGGGCGCCGGTGTCGAGCGAGGTCGCCGCGAACGCGATCACCATCACGGCGATCAGCGTCTTGCCGGTCTCGAGCGGGAGCCCGAGCGCGCCAGAGAAGCGCGCCCCTCCGTTGACGAAGGCCCCGAGCTTCGTCCCGAGACCCGAAGCCGCGCCCCAGCTTCCATAGTGCGCCCACCACTCCTGCGCCGAGACAAAGCCGGCCGTAGTCGCCATCACGGCGAGCAGTCCGAGTGTGCCTTCACCGAGCATGCCTCCGTACCCAATCGGACGAGCGTCCGGCATACGGCCGATCTGCTTGGAGGTCGTCCCGGACGAGACCAGCCCGTGGAAACCCGAAATGGCCCCACACGCAATCGTGATGAACAGGAAGGGCAGCAGCGGCGGCGAGCCCTCGGGACTCAGGTTGAGAGCCGGCGCCACGATTTCGGGACGCAGCACGAAGATGCCCGCCCCCAGGAGCAGCAGCGCCAGGATCAGTTGGTGCGAATTCAAATAGTCGCGCGGCTGGAGCAGGACACGAACCGGCAGGACCGAGGAGACGAAGGAATAGACCAGCAGTAGGACTGTCCAGGTCAGGACCGAGATTCCGGCCAGCGAGGGAAGGGCCTGCACCGCCCTTTCGCCGAGGAATACGGCGCCCAGGAGGATTCCGAAGCCCACCAGGGAGGGCAGCAAGATCGGGACCCTGAGACGGTAGACGAGCCAGCCGAGCGCCAGGGCCACCAGGATCTGGACGTTGATCGGAAAGATCGCCGACGGGAACTGCACGAAGAGCGTGGCGATGATGTAGGCAAAGACGGCCAGTACGATCCAGATCAGAACGCAGATGATCAGCAAAAACAGCGTCCGGGCGCGCGCGCTGATCACGCCGGCCGCGATGTCGGCGATCGACCGGCCCCGGTTTCGAAGACTGATGACCAGGGCCCCGAAGTCGTGCACGGCACCCATGAAGATCGTGCCGAGCACCACCCAGACGAGAGCGGGCAGCCAGCCCCAGATCACCGCCAGTGCCGGTCCGACGATCGGCGCGGCCCCGGCGATCGAAGTGTAGTGGTGTCCCCAGAGCACGTGCAGTTTGGTGGGCACGTAGTCGATCCCGTCTTCCTGCTCGCGAGACGGGACGGGCTCGTCGCGCGCGAGCCCGAAGACGCGCTGCGACAGGAAGCGCGAATAGAAGCGGTACGCCAGCAGGTAGGCGGCCAGCACGGCGACGACCACGACGGCTGCGTTCATCTGTACCCGACCCAGCTACCGGTAGTCCGGGTTCGACAGATCGAGGCGTTCGCGAAGGCTCGCAGAGAGGTGCCGCATGACCCGCTCGCGCCAGGGGCCGTGGTCGGCATCCCCGGCACGGATGCGCTCACACAACTGCCGCTCCAGTGCCTCGACGGAACTCGCGAGCTCCGCGGGGTCGGAGGGGGCCGGCCTGGGAGCGCCAAGCAATTCCCCGAGCCGCGTATGCCGGGCGCCGAGCGCGACGTCCCCCTGCTCCAGCTCGCGAATCACGATGCCGAGCACGTTCGAGGCGACGCGCGCGTGAAAGCGCCTCACGCCCGAAAGCTCTGGCAGCAGGTCGCGGTCCAGGAACTGCCGCACGGCCCGCAGTAACTCCGCCTTGTCCGGGGTATCACCCATCCCGAAGCCGCACCATAACAGAGGCGCACCCGGGCCGAGCGGCCTACCGCTGCGCGACTGCGTCTCCTTGGCGGAGGATGAGGGCCGCGTTCAGACTGGAAAGCTCGCGCATAGCCCGTACCGCCGTATCCCCGTCGCGGGCCATCACCGCATACGCAAGACGCTTCAGGTGGGGAAACAGGCGGCGCCGCTCGATCCGGCGCGCGAGTTCCTGCGCGGGGGGCCGCTCCAGGAAACGAGCCAGCGCATTCCCGAGCATGAGGGCGACCTGATTTCGAGTCATGCGCGCGATTAGACGCTGCGCCTCCTCCACGAGGTGGAGGAAATCGTCATCGGAGATCTCGGGCCGGCAGGCGGTCTCGAGCAGCTCGGCGAGTTCTCGAAGCTGTGGATCCTCGGCTCGCTCGATCGCGAGCCGAAGCACACCGAGCACGAATACCTCGCGCAACTCCAGCAGATCCCGCAGCAGGCTCAGATCGAGGCGCCCCGCACCGAGAAGCATCTGAGGGATCAACTCGAGGCTCGCTCCCTCGAGACTGCGAACTCGGATGCCGGATCCCTGATGGATCCGAACCAGCCGGAGTTCCTCGAGTTTCTTGAGCGCTTCGCGAACCGAGCTGCGGTTGACGCGCAACTCCAGCGCCAGCTCCCGTTCGCCGGGCAGGCGCTCACCCTGGCGATAGGTACCGTCCAGAATCCGCGCCTGGATCCGCTCCGCGACGGATCCCGACCGGCTCCCGGATGCGTCGCTCATCTACGCTCCCTCAGCCCCCGCATAGCGGCCCGGATCCAGCTCGCGCACGCGGCCCGTACGCCCGAGCCGAGCAATCTGCTGTCCCATGCTCCGCCTCTCCACCCCCCGAAGCGTACGGTCACGGCGCACAGCTCGGGCTCCTCCAGGCCCGCCGCAGCTTCCGCTCCCTGCATCGCCGCGATTCTACACGCCCGTGCGCCCGATTCCCGAGGCTTGAACCACGCCCTACGAGGCCCCAGAATACGCCACGTATTCCGCAGGAGGATCCACCCATGCCCGAGGCGTTTTCGATTACAGCTGAGGCGATCGCGGAAGAGCGGGCCCGCGTCGGCGACGACCTCGACCGGTTCGACATCGGCCGCGTGATCAAGAAGGACGAACTCGAATTGCGCAGCCTCGGTCCGCAGGATCTCCACCTGCGAATTCTGGCGGTCTCGGTCGAGCACAACGTCGACCACGCGGCACTCGCGGACACGACGAACATCGCAGAGGCGCGCGGCGGAAAGATTTACCCGGGGAACAGCGCAGTCGCCGAGGTCATCGAGACGGGGGCCCAGGTCACTCGCTTCAAGCCCGGCGACATCGTCATCACCCACTGCAACGGAGAACCCGACATCTACGGCTACCCGATCTATATCTGGGCCTACGACACTCCCGACTCGATCGGCTGGTACGGCCGTGAGGCCGTGGTCGGCGATTGGCAGGTGGTTTCCGCACCCCTGGATTGCGGTCTCAACCTCTGGGAAATCGCGGCGCTCCCGCTGCGCGCGCCGACCGCGTACCACCTATGGCGTCGCGCGCTCGGCATCTTTCGCGTGAAGGTCTCGCGAGAGCAACTGGCCACCGTGCAGGTACTCGGTTTCGGGGGCGGTGTCTCCGAGCTGTTCCTGATGCTCGCCCACCACGAGGGCCACCACGCAATCTCCTGCGCGGGCTCGCCCGAGCGCCGAAAACACCTCGAGGGGCTCGGCATCGAGACCATCGACCAGACGGAGTTCAACCGCTTTGCGAGCCGCGACGACACCAAGGGCTTCATCCGGCGCGTCCGGGAAATGACGGGCGGCGCGGGCGCCCACATCGTCTGCGACATGCTGAGGGGCCCGGTCTTTCCCGCCGGACTCGCGGCTTGTGCGCGCGGAGGGGTCAACGTTTCGGCGGGATGGCAGCTCAGCATGAACGTCCAGTACAACTCGGCCAGCCTCTCCATCCGGCAGATCACCCTCGACCACACGCACTACGAGACAGTCGACGGCTGCAATGCGGCCACGGAGCTCTACGGCTCGGTCTTCAGGCCCACCGTGCACGACGAAATCTACGCCTTCGAAGATCTGCCCCGGGCCGTACACGAACTGCACAGGAATACCCAGACCGGTATCCCGATCGTGCGGGTCGCAGACGAGATGCCCGCCGCGGCCGAAGCGCTGATTCCCTAAATGCCGCGCGCTCGGCGCTCCTACTGGCTCGTCAAGTCGGAGCCCTTCAAGTACTCGTGGGACGAGTTCGTGCGCGACGGCTCGACCTATTGGGACGGGGTGCGCAACGCCGAGGCCCGAAACAACCTGGAAGCGATGAAGCTCGGGGACCTCGCGCTTTACTATCACTCGAACGAGGGCAAGGAAGTGGTCGGCGTCGCAAAGGTGACGCGCGAGTCCTATCCGGATCCGACCACGGACGATCCGCGCTGGGTCGTCGTCAACCTCGAGCCGTTGAAGCCGCTCGCCACGCCGGTCTCGCTCGAGCAGATCAGGGCGGAGTCCTCGCTCGAGGATCTGGCGCTGGTCCGGCGCAGCCGGCTCTCCGTCACGCCGGTTTCGCGCAGGCACTTCGACAGGCTGTTGCGGCTCGGCCGAACCCGCCTCTAGGCGCCCCGCCCGGACGCGACTCCGTTTCAACTATAATGGTTCCGCTCAACCGGAGCCGCGGAGCAGCCGCGGGGTCGACTCCCCCTGAACGCTCCACCCCTCGAGCACGCGGGAAGGACCACGGCCGATGGCGATCGACTTCAGCTTTCCGACCGAGATCGAGCAGGTCCGGCAGCGCGTCCGCGGGTTCCTGGACCCCGTCGTGCAACCCGCCGGGCGCGCGATCGAGGCCTACTCCAAGCACGGCAGCTTCCGCGCCGCGGCCAGCGACCTGCCGCTCTGAGCTTCAGGAGAATCCGATGCGACCCGAATCCCCGATGCCTTTGGACGAAGTAGACCTGTCGAACCTCGAGTTCTGGCTCCGGCCCTGGCCGGAACGCGAGGCCGCCTTCGCGACCCTGCGCCGAGAGCGCCCGATGGCGTTCTTTCCCGAACCGCAATTCGGCCCGATCCCGGCCGGCAACGGCTACTGGGCCGTCACCCGCCACGCCGACATCCTGGAAGCCAGCCGCAAACCGCAGACCTTCTGCTCGGTAAAGGGAGCGACCTCGATCCCGGATCTGCCGCCGATGTTCCTCGAGGCCTTCGGCTCGATGATCAACCTCGACGACCCCGAGCACATGCGCCTCCGGAAGCTCGTCTCCGCGGGCTTCACCCCGCGCCAACTCGGCCTCCTCGACCAGGACGTCGAGCGCGCCTGCACTGAGATCCTGGATGCGGTCGTCGAACGCGGAGAGTGCGACTTCGTGACCGACATCTCGGCGCCGTTCCCGATCCGGATCATCTGCGACATGCTGGGAATCCCCGAGAGCCAGCGGAGCTTCGTCTTCGAACGCACGAACATCATCCTCGGAGCGGGGGATCCGGAATACATCTCCGATTCGGAGACCATCATTCCGACGCTGCTCCAGGCCGGGAGCGAACTGATCGAACTCATGAAGGATCTGCGCCGGCAGCGGCTCGGTCACCCGACGGACGACCTGACCTCGATGCTCGTACACGCCGAGATCGACGGAGACCGGCTCACGGAACAGGAACTCGGGTCGTTTTTCGTGCTGCTGGTCACCGCCGGGAACGAGACCACGAGAAACGCGATCAGCCACGGCATGCAGGCGATTCACGACTATCCCGAGCAGCGCGCGATCTGGCAGGCCGACTTCGAGGGCGTGGCCCCGACCGCGATCGAAGAGATCGTCCGCTGGGCCTCGCCCGTGATCTTCATGCGGCGGACCACGACGCGGGAGACGGAACTCGGCGGCCAGAAGCTCGGCGAGGGAGAGAAGCTCCTGCTCTTCTACAACTCTGGAAACCGGGACGAGGCCGTGTTCGAGAATCCCTACCGCTTCGACGTCCGGCGCAGCCCGAACGAGCACCTGGGCTTCGGCGGGCCGGGCCCGCACTTCTGTATCGGGGCCAATCTCGCGCGCCGCGAGATCAAGGTCATGTTCCGCGAGCTCTTCCGCCGCCTGCCCGACCTCGAGCTCACGGGCGAGCCGGAACGCCTCGCCTCGAACTTCATCCACGGCATCAAACACCTGCCCTGCCGCTTCGAGCCCGGATCCGTCGGCGCCTGAGTTCGCGCGAACTCAGCCGAGCGCCCGCACCAGTGCGAGCGACTGGCGGGCCATGCGTTCGACCACTTCTTGAAAGCCGCTGACGTCCGCGTTCGGATCGCCCATGACGCCCTTCGAGTAGCGCGCCGCGACGCCCTGCACGATCGCGGCCAGGCGCCAGATCTGGAAGGAGCGATAGTAGTCGACGTTCTCGAGTTCGTGGCCCGTACGTTCTGCATAGCGGCGAAGCAGCTCCGAGCGACGAGGAAAACCGCTCGCCGCGGTGGGGCCCACCGGGTCGTCCGGATCATCGGGCTGGGCCCAGTGATTGAGCAGATAACCCACGTCCGCAAGCGTGTCCCCGAGGGTGCAGAGCTCCCAGTCGAGTACGGCCGCGATGCTTCCGTCGGTCCGCGAGAGCATGTTGCCGAGGCGGTAGTCGCCGTGGACGATGCCGGTGTAGACCTGCTCCGGCTTCGCGGCGAGCAGCAGTTCGTAGGCGCGCTCCATCTCGGGAAGCTCACGCGTCTTGGATTTCTCCCACTGGGTGCGCCAGCGCCTGAGCTGGCGGTCCAGGTAGGCCTCGCGCCGGCTGAGATCTCCGAGCCCGACCGCGTCCGGATCCGCGCGATGAAGCGCCGCGAGCGTATCCAGCACCGCATCCGCGAGCCGGTCGCGTAGAGCCTCGGCGGGAAACAGCTCGCGCACCTGGTCCGCACGCTCGAGCACGTGGCCGTCGACGAAGCTCATCACGTAGAAGGGGGCCCCGTTCACCTCGGTGTCCTCACACAGGCCGAGCGCGCGCGGAACCGGGATCGGGATCCGGCTCGCGCCACTGATGATCTTGTGCTCGCGTACCATGTCGTGGGCCGTTGCGAGTACGGCGCCGAGCGGAGGCCGGCG
>JABSQV010000046.1 GCA_013215565.1 Myxococcales bacterium
CGAGCAGCTCGCGCTGGGTGGCCGCCTCGTGCTGCCGGTTGGAAGGGACCGCCAGCGGCTGAGGGTGATCGAGCGCACCGAGGAAGGGATCCGCAGCGAAACTCTGTTCGAGGTGCGCTTCGTACCGATGACGGGCGAGGCCCGGCGCCGCTAGCCGGGCCCGTGTTCGCGCTCGTGGGCGGGGACCATCCGATCGGCGCGCCCTTCGAAGACGCAGTCCGGGAGGTAATGATCGAGACCCTCACCCGCGCCGACGGAAGGCAAGCGCATCCCGGCAGATCCCGCCTCGAGACCGACGGGGCGTCTCGGGTTCGGCCGAACGCTGGAACGATCGGTACGCCGACTACTTACACGCTTCGCCCGCATACCCGAGCTTGTTTCTCCGATCCCCCCGAATTCAGGTCCAACCCCGGCTCATTTCTTCCATCCATCGGCTGTAGAATCTCGGTCTGAACGCCGGAGGAAGCTGAGCGATGGGTCCGGATCGGAAGTCAGCCTGGCGCCTGCACGGAGACTGGGAGCGGGATGCGGGTCGCTTCTCGCGAATCGCCTTCATCCTCGGACTGCTGATCCTCGCGGGCTCCTTCCTGCTCGGTGCGGTAGAGAGTGTCCGGCTGTGGGGGCGGCCCCCGATCGTGCTCGATTCCGCGGTTCTCGTGGATCGTCTCCTCGCGCGCGGCGACGACGTGCAGGCCACCCAAGAGTTGCGGATGATCTCGCTGATCATGCCCGACCCGCCGGATTCGACAGAGCGGATGGCCGAAGGGTACCGGCGTCTGGGCGATCCGGCGGGACTCGTCCGGCTGCGTCGCGCAGCCGCCGAGCGCGAACCCCGGAGTGCGCCGGCCCAGGCCGAACTCGGCTCGGCACTGGTGCAGTCCGGCAAACTTTCCGCGGCGATCGAAGCTTTCGAGCGCGCGCTGGAGCTCGATCCCCGTCTGCTCCACGTGTATTTGGCGCTCGGGAACCTCCGTCTGAAACGAGGGGAGGGCCCGGCAGCCGAACAGGTCTTCCGGCGCGGTCTGCGGGTCGAACCGTTCTCGGCGGATTTCTCCGCCGCCCTGGGGGAGGCGCTCATCCTGCAGGGGGCCTGGGAAGACGCGGTCGTCGAAATCGAGCGCGCCCTACAAGTCGACCCCGGGAACCGCCGCGCTCTGTGGTGCCGCGATCAGGTCGGACAGCGAAGGCTGGCCGGGTCGTTCGAGAAGGAAGCGACGCGATGAGCGTGGCCGCACCCGGGGCGTCGCTTCCGCAGCGTCGGCTGTTCTATGCCGGACGGGTATTCATCAGTGGACCCTTCGACTACCTACTGGTGGGCGGGGGTCTCAGCCTCCTCGTGTTCGGCGGGCTGCTCGCGACGGGTCAGTTGTCCCGAGCCACCGCAGCTTCGTTTTCCCTGCCGTTTCTCGTGCTGGCCTTCAACAGTGCCCACTTTGCCGCCTCGACGGTCCGGCTCTACCGCAAGCCGGGCGCGTTCCGGGAGTGGCCCTTCCTCACGATGGGACTCCCGCTGCTGACCCTGGCCGTCCTGTCTGCGGCGGTGGTGTTTCCGGAGTTTCTGGGAAAGAACCTCTACGCGCTCATGCTCACATGGTCGCCCTTCCACTATGCGGCGCAGGCCTTCGGACTCGCCTGCATGTACACCTATCGGTCGGGTGAGACGCTCGACGCCATGGATCGGCGGCTGCTCTGGTGGACGTGCATGCTGCCCTTCCTCAGGACGTTCGTGGTATCGAATGGCGTGGGGCTCAGCTGGCTGCTGCCTCCCTCTGTTCAGGCGCTCCCGTGGGTCCTGATCCTGCGGGGTGTGGGATGGGCGGTACTGACGCTGGGCACATTCGCGGTGCCGCTTGCGCTCGCGCTGCGGTTCTACGTGCGCAGCCGGTCGGCTCTGCCGACGATCGTGTGGCTCATCATCCTTACGAATGGGATCTGGTGGGTGGTGTTCGAATACATGGACGCCTTTGCCTGGGCCACCGTCTTCCACGGGATCCAGTATCTCGCGATCGTGATGATCTTCTACGTAAAGGACCAGACCGCGCTCGCGACGAACCGCCACGGCCCGATCTTCCACGCCCTGTATTTCTACGGCATCTCTCTCGCCCTGGGGTACCTGCTGTTCTACGTATGGCCCTACGCCTACGTCGCTGTGGGGTTCACGGTGAGCCAGAGCATGCTGATGGTCTGGGCGGTGATCAACATCCATCACTTCATTGTGGACCGTTACATCTGGCGGCTGCGCAAGGATCCGAACTACGAAATCGTCGTCGCCGACAGCTAGTCGGACCGACGGGCTCGCATCGCCAACCCCATTTGCGCATCCGGAGCTGGCAGCCGAGCGCCACCCCACGGCCCGGCCCAGCTTCGATCTACTAGAACGCCCGCTGCCGGAAGCTGCCTCGGAGCCCAAAAGGCTGCCTATTTCTCTCATCCCCAGAACTGTGGTAGAATACCCCCGTTAGCGGGCTCTGAGCCGCTCTCGGAGTTCTTCCTACAACGTATCTCGAAGCAGCCCGCCCCTGACGGCAAGAGAGCCAGCCCGGAAGCAAGACCGGGAAGCCCGGAGCCGTGACGTGGTGCACACCTAGTTTATGTAGGGCTAGGCCTCCGAGAGCCAGCTCGCTGACGCCTGCCCCGTGGTCCTCGACGTCGACCGCGCCAGCGAAGTTCCAACTGGAGCCTTCGCGACGAACTGGCCGAGTTCATCATGCGCCGCCGTAATCAGCTGGTTGGCCGCGGCGGCTCGGTTCACCCGGTGGGGCAGCGGTTGAAACAGCGCAGGTCGCCGCGCTCAACCCTCGGCTTCGAGAAGCTGCATCCACCCCGGATACGCTCTCGTAGGCTGGTGCAGA
>JABSQV010000047.1 GCA_013215565.1 Myxococcales bacterium
GCTCGCGGGCCGCGTCCGCGCTGCGCTCGAAGATCACGGCAAGCCGGCCCGGCCCGTCGAAGGCGAGCTCCCGCCCGGGCGAAGGCCAGCCCTCGAAGCCGCGCGGACCGGTACATCCGGCCACGAAGCAGAGCGCGAGCCACCACCCGAGTAGCCGGAAGAACGGCCGCATCCGGCTCAGCCCTCCTCGGACGAGGGGCCGGGTTCCGACCCGGCGTCGCCGGCAGCCGGCGGCTCGGGCTCGGACTCGGGCCGCTGCTCTCGGGGCGCGGGTTGCGGCGCCGACGCTCCGAAGCCCAACTGCTCGAGCGCCTGACGGACTTCGTCGAGGCTCTCCGGGTCGTCGATCGTGGCCGGCACGCTGTACGGCTGCGCGTCCGCGATCTTGCGCATGGTCCCGCGCAGGATCTTGCCGGACCGGGTCTTGGGCAGACGCGTTACCACCGCCGTCTGTTTGAACGCGGCAACCGGCCCGATCCCGTCCCGCACGAGTCTGATCAACTCGGCCGCGAGCGTGTCCGGATCCGGCTTCGCGCCGGCCTTGAGCACTACGAGACCGACCGGAACCTGTCCCTTGAGCGCGTCGGCCACCCCGATTACGGCGCACTCCGCGACGTCGGGATGGGCCAGCAGCGCCTCCTCCATGCCGCCCGTCGACAGCCGGTGGCCGGCCACGTTGATGATGTCGTCCGTGCGGCTCATGACGAACAGATACTGGTCTTCGTCGCAGAAGCCGGCGTCCGCGGTCTCGTAGAATCCCGGAAAGCGCGAAAGGTAGGCGTCGCGGAAGCCAGCGTCGTTGTTCCAGAGGGTCGGCAAGCAGCCGGGGGGCAGCGGCAGCTTGAGCACGATGCTGCCGGTCTCGCCCGCGGGAAGTTCGTGGCCCGCGTCGTCCAGGACCCGCACCTCGTAGCCCGGCACGGCTCGCGTCGGGGATCCGTATTTGACCGGGAGCGGCTCGATCCCGATGCAGTTCGCGGCGATGGCCCAGCCGGTCTCGGTCTGCCACCAGTGATCGATCACGGGCACGCCGAGCACGCGCTCCGCCCACTGGATCGTGTCGGGGTCGGCTCGCTCGCCCGCGAGAAACAGCGTCCGCAATCCGGAAAGGTCGTGTGCCTTGACCCGCTCGCCTTCGGGGTCCTCGCGCTTGATGGCACGAAACGCGGTCGGGGCCGTGAATAATACACGCACGTCGTGGTCGGCGATTACGCGCCAGAATGCACCTGCATCGGGGGTGCCGACCGGCTTCCCCTCGTAGAGAATCGTGGTGCATCCCTGCAGAAGCGGCGCGTAGACGATGTAGGAGTGGCCGACGACCCAGCCGATGTCGGACGCGGCCCAGTAGGTTTCACCCGGACGGACCCCGTAGACGTTTCGCATGCTCCACTTGAGCGCCACCATGTGACCCCCGTTGTCGCGGACCACGCCCTTCGGAACTCCGGTGGTCCCCGAGGTGTAAAGAATGTAGAGCGGGTCGGTGGCCGCCACCGGAACGCAGTCCACCGGACGCGCGGCGGCGACCCAGTTCTCCCAGTCCAGATCGCGCTCCGGGTCGAGAGTCGCGCGCAGTTCCGGGCGCTGAAGGATCACGCAGCACTCGGGCTTCGAGGAGGCCAGTTCAATCGCTCCGTCCAGCAGCGGCTTGTAGGGAATCACGCGCTCTCCCTCGATTCCACAGGAGGCAGAGAGAATCACGCGAGGCTTCGCGTCGTCGATCCGCGTGGCGAGTTCCTTCGATGCGAAGCCCCCGAAGACGACCGAGTGGATCGCCCCGATCCTCGCGCAGGCGAGCATGCCGACCACGGCCTCGGGAACCATCGGCATGTACAAGAGCACGCGGTCTCCGCGGCCGACCCCGAGCCGCGCGAGCGCGCCCGCGCAACGGGCGACGCGGGCGAGCAACTCGGCGTAGCTCAGCGTCGAAACCGTGCCCGTGACCGGACTGTCGTACACGAGCGCCGGCTGATCCGCGCGCCCGTCCTCTACATGACGATCGAGCGCGTTGTAACAGGTATTGGTAAGCGCACCCGGGAACCAGCGGTAGAGCGGCGCAGAAGTGGAATCCAGCACCCGGTCCCAGGCCCGGAACCAGCGCACGTCCTCGGCGGCCTTGCTCCAGAAACCCTCGGGATCCTGGCAGGCACTGGCGTAGATCTCGTCGAAGCTCTGGGCCATGACTCCCCCCTGCGGTTTCCCAGTTCGTACTTCCAGATTCTAGCGGTCCCGCGCTCCATGGTATGCTGGGCGCGGTCACCAGGGGAACAGAATGGCCCAGGATGAGAACAGTCAGGGACACCAGGAGGGACGCACCAGCTTCGAGCCCTACTCCGCATTCGAGATCCCGGAGGATCTCCGGGAACTGCACGGACGCTACGACGTAGTCACGACGGCCCGCCGCGTCCGCAACTACCGCTACGCGGAGGAGTGGATGATGATGATCATGGCAGGCTGGGTCGCCACGATCCCCGAGCTACCGGTCAAGACCGGGCTCGGAAAGGTCATCTACCAGGACTCGATCCACGCGGACTGGCTGGGAAACCGCCTGCCCGAACTGCGTGGCGGCCGCAGCCTGCGCAACGCCTCGGTTTCGGGCAACGAGGGCTTTGCACAGCTGATCCAGGCAATTGCCGCTCCCGAGGACGCCGAACTCACGATCGAGAAACTCGTGGGGATCTTTCGCGTGCTCAAGCCCCACCTGATCGAGGTGTTCGAGACGAACATCCGCGAGACGGACCAGATCTCGGACGCGCCGACGATCGAACTCCTCCAAGACACCATCCGCCGAACTCGCGAGCACATCGAGTGGGGCGACCAGGTTCTCGAGAGGCTGATCAACTCGCCCGAGAAGCACGAGCGCGCCCGGAATCGAGAACAAGAACTGAAGCTGCTGCTCGAAAAGTGTGGGGGCGTCTGCGGCGACCTCGCCCGGGCTGACTGAAGCCACAGCCAAAGTGAGCCCCCTCGCGACCAGGATGCCGCGCTCCGCCCGGCATTCGCGAACCATCCGCCGCGCGGCCTGACGCGGGCTCGCGCACTCACGGAGCGCCGATGACGGAGAGCCAGGTCGCGGACGCTCGAGCCCTCCGCCTCGATCGGCTCGGTCACGGAGGCGCGCGCGACCGACTCGGGTTCCGGCAGGTCGTTCAGATCTTGTTCCGCTGCGTGCCGCTGCTGCGCGAGGTTCAGGGCCGACTGGTGGGACTCGTGCTGGCCTGGACCCTGGTCGGGGCCGTCGGACTCGCGCTGCTGGCCGGTTTCCTGCTGATACTCTGGGAGCCGATCCTGCTCGGAAAGCCCTTCTCTTCGTTACAGGCAAGCCTACTGGGTCTTGACGCGGCCCAGACCGCGGGCGTCTCCGAACTCGATGCGGCGACCCGCAAGCAGGCCGCCTACCAACTGCTGGTGCGCTCCGCCATCCTCACCCCCTTCCTGATGTCGGGCGTGATGGCGGTCTGGTACTTCCAGGTCTGGATCCTGCAGCGCGTCAACCAACTGCTCCGGCTGCGGCTAATGGATCGGCTGCAGGCGCTTTCGCTCCGCTACCACGCGGAGAACCGCACCGGAGACGCCATCTACCGCGTCTATCAGGACAGCGCGATGGTCACCCAACTGATCGACGTGCTGATCCTCACACCGCTTCGCTGCACCGGCACCTACCTGACCGGCATCGTATTCGCGTTCCTGGTCGATCCCTGGCTCGCGCTGCTACTGGCGGTCGCCTGGCCGTGCACGCTCGTAATCGGCTACTGGATCTCGCAGCGGCTGCGGGTTCGCTTCCGGGCGGCAAGAGAAACCAACAGCGCGCTCACCTCGCGCATCCAGGAAAGCCTACTCGGCATCAAGGTGATCAAGGCGTTCGGTCTCGAACGCTTTGAACAGGCGCGCTTCGAGCAGGACTCCCGCAGCGCCTTCGCGGCCGCCTATCTCGGCCGGCGCCTGTTTGCGGCGCTCGGCGTCTCGGTGTTCTGGATCGTTTCGAGCCTCACACTGATCGGAATCTGGCGAGCGACCCGGCTCACGGTCGAGGGCGCCCCGCTCTTCGGATTTGAACTTGCCCAGAATCTGGACGGAGGGCTGGAGCAATTCCTGGTCGGAGCCGGCCTCACCACCTGGGTCCTAGGTTCTTACAACATCTACAAGAGCATGTTCGGCCAGGGGACGGGATCGATCGAGCGGCTCTACCGGGTCTGGGGACGAACCCAGGACATCGCGATCGGGATCGATCGGGTGTTCGAAGTTCTCGACCTGGAACCCGATATCCGGGACGCACCCAACGCCATCGAACTTCCGCGGTTCGAGCGCGCGATCACCTTCGAGAGCGTGAGCTTCCGTTACGAACTGGAACGGCCGGTTCTGGAAGAAATCGAGTTCGAGGCCTACCCCGGAACGATCACGGTCATCGTCGGACCCACGGGCTCGGGCAAGAGCACACTGATGGCGCTCTTGCTGCGGCTCTTCGACCCCGACGCGGGCCGGATATCGATCGACGGTCGGGATCTGCGCGAGTTTCAGATCGCCAGCGTACGCGAACGGATCGCGATCGCGCTTCAGGAAAATCAGCTCTTCGGCACCACGATTCGCGAGAACATCCGCTACGCCGTACCCGAGGCGCCGGACTCAGCCGTGCGCGAGGCCGCCCGCATCGCCTGCGCAGACGGCTTCATCGAGTCTCTTTCCGAGGGCTACGACACAATGCTCGGGGAGCGAGGCAGCAAGCTCTCCAGCGGGCAGCGCCAGCGGCTCTCGATCGCGCGCGCAGTCCTCAAGGACACCTCGATCCTGATCCTCGACGAACCGACCGCGGCGCTCGACGCGGAGACCGAACTCTCGCTGCTGCGAAACCTCGCGGACTGGGGCAAGGAGCGCGCGATCTTCCTGATCACGCACCGGCTCTCGACGATTCAGCGCGCCGACCTGATTCTGTACCTGGAAGGCGGACGACTTCGCGAGAGGGGAACGCACGCCGAGTTGATGGCGAGTCCGGACGGTGCCTACCGGGCGCTCGTGGAGAGTGAGAGCCTGACCTCCGAACCGCTCGAGGCGCACAAGGCGGCCGGCGAGAATCTCTCGTGACGAGGCCCGGCATCGAGTCGAGTGAGATCTCGAATCGGGAGACTCTGCGCATCTTCGGCCGCGCGCTGCGCTACGTGGCTCCGTTCAAGCGCAATTTCGGCTGGAAGATCCTGCTCACACTGGCGAGCCTATCGCCCTTCCTGGTGCTTCCCTGGCCCGTCAAGATTCTGATCGACAACGTGATCCGAGGGGTCCCGATCTCGGGCGACCAGTACCCCTTCTACTTCTTTCCGGAGTGGGTCGTTTCGACGCTGGCCCAGGCGACCCCGCTCACGGTTCTGCTCTGGACCCTGTCCGCACAGTTCGTACTCGTGCTTGCAGTCGGCGCGATGGGGACCTCGGGGCGCGAGCGGGATCAGACCGATGCGGCGCTCGGCGGCGGCCACGATTCGGCGACCCGCACCGAGAACCAGGCAAATTCCGGCTGGAGTCTCGCGGGTGGACTCCTGGGCCTCTATGACTTCGCATTCACGCTGCGCCTCTCGCAGGACATCAACCACCACTACCGCTCGCGCCTCTTCGAACGGATCCAGGAACTTCCGATGACGGCCTTCGACGACGAGAAGATCGGCGACGCAGTCTACCGCGTGATGTACGACACACCCGCGATCACGAGCGCCGTCTATCGCCTGCTGATTACGCCGATTGCGGTGCCGATCTCTATGGTGGCCATCGCCTTCGTGCTGCCACGCGAGGCAGCGGATCAGTACGGCCTGCTGTTCTGGACCGCACTCGCGCTGATCCCGGGGACCCTGCTGGTGACGCTTCCGTTCGCAGGCTGGATCCGCGGCGAGAGCGGGGAGAGTCGCCGGTCGGGTGCCACGGCGACCGCGTCGGTCGAGGAGGGCATCAGCAACATCCTCGCGGTGCAGAGCCTGGGCGGAGAGGAACGCGAGCGGAAGCGCTTCGATCGCGACAGCTGGACGGCCTTCAGACGCTATCGGGCGCTGGTCCTGGCCGGGATGGTCACCTTCGTGGCGGCGCTGACGATCGCGATTCCGCTTCTCGGCTACGTGTTTCTGCACCTTGTGGGCCTGGTCATCGATGGAGGGCTCTCGCCCGGCGACTTCACCGCGGTGCTCGCCTACTTCTTTACCCTCGCCTCGTTCGCGACCCAACTCGGATCCGTCTGGATCATCTCCCAGGATGCGGCCGCCGGACTCCGGCGCGTCTTCTTCCTGATGGACCTGCCTGCAGAACGTGACCCGCCCGCTGCCAGGCCGCTGCCCCGGCTCCGGGAAACGCTCCGCGTCGAGGACGTCTCATTTTCCTATCTGCCCGGGACCCCGGCGCTCCAGAACCTGAGCTTCGAGACCTCTGTCGGGAAGATCACGGCCGTCGTCGGGCCGGCGGGCGCGGGAAAGACCACCCTGCTGTATATGATTCCGCGCTTCCTTTCGCCGGATTCGGGCCGGGTCACGATCGACGGCATCGACATTGCCGGTGTAACCCGCGAGTCCCTGCGCAAACAGGTCGCCTTTCTGTTTCAGGAGAATGTTCTCTTCGATGGCAGCATCGAAGAGAACATCCGGATGGGAAATCTCAATGCGAGCATGCTCGAGCTTCGACGCGCGGCCGAGATCGCAGGCGCGGACGAGTTTGTGCAGTTGTTGCCCCAGAAATACCAGACGCAGCTCGGCAGCGCGGGCGCGAAGCTCTCGGTCGGCCAGAAGCAGCGAATCTCGATCGCGCGCGCTCTCGTGCGCGACTCGCGCATCCTGATCCTCGACGAGCCGACCTCGGCCCTCGATCCGGACACCGAACATCGACTCGTTGCCGCGATCCGGGAGGCCTCCCGCTCCCGAATCGTGCTGGTGATCGCACATCGACTTTCGACGATCCGGGGGGCCGACGAGATCCTGTTCCTCCAGGACGGCAGGATCCTCGAGCGCGGCACACACGCCGAACTGATCGCGCAGCCCGACGGCAGGTACCGACGCTATGTGAGCCTCCAGACGCGGGGAGCTGCTTAGGCGAGTCGCTGTCGGGCGTTTCGAGCGAGCGGCTGGGCTCAGGCCTTCGCGTAGTGGCTGCGCCGCTTCACCGCGAGCTCGCGTTCGAGCGAGAAGATCTCGATCCGCTGCTCTTCTCCCTCCGAGCGCTGGAACTGGTGGCCCCGGAGCGTCACCTCGAGGATCCCAAGATCGTCACGGCCGGGATAGTCGCGCCTCCCGCGAATCTCGGTCGAGGCAAAGACCGTGTCGCCCGCGAAGATCGGCGCTGTGTGACGCCCCGTGGAATAAACGATGTCAGAGAGACTGTTGTCTCCGATGTCGGCACAGGAGAGTCCGAGACAGAGCGCGAAGGGAATCCCGCCATAGATCACGAGCCGTCCGCCCAGAAAGCGATCCGGGTCGCGGTCGATCATGGTCTGGTTGCAGTGGACCTGGGAGGTGTTGTCGAGCATCCCGGTGAGGAAGATGTGTTCCTCGGTTACGGTGCGCCCACGCGCATGCTCGTAGGTGTCCCCAGGGGTGTAGTCCTCGAAGTAGGTGTCCTCGTTGGTGAGATGGGCCAGCTCCGCATAGCCGGCGCTCGGGTCGTAGGCCGGTAGCAGCGGCGAGATCTCGACGCGGTGAGGCTCGATCTCGCCCTCCTGCAGCTCGGCTCTGGCATCGCTCTTGAAGACCTGCACCTTGCGCTGATATGCCAGCACGAGGTCCCCGGCCTGTTTGCGCGCGAGGCTCTGTACGTGGACCACGCCGCGGTCGCGATTTCGCGATGAGCCGCGGACCCCGAGTACCGTCGTCTCTACCTCGATCGTGTCTCCAATGTAGACGGGTGCCCCGAAGCGCATGTCGATGTACTCGAGGTTGGCCCGCGCGTTCTCAGAGACGTCCTCCACCGTCTGGCTGAAAGCCACCGCCATGACCAATCCGGGCGGCACCAGCATGTCCTCGAATCCGTACACCAGCGCGTAGCGCAGGTTCTTGTGAAGGGGGTTGGTGGTCATCGAGAAATCCGTGAAGTGGGCGTGGAGTCCGGCCGTAATGGTCCGGCCCCCCTTGTGCCGGAACACCTGCCCGACACGGAAATCCTCGAGATAGTTCCCTGACTTCTTGCGAATCAGTGCCAACGGAGGCCTCCCTCAAGGCGAGTCTAGCCTGCGGCGAGCCGCGTTCTCAACACTCCGGCCAGGTAGAGAGAGCCCGTGACGACCAGCAACTCACCCGGTTGAATCAGTTCGAGGGCACGCTCGAGCGCGACCACAGGCGCTTCGCGCGTCTCTACGGTCTCGATCCCGGCCGCCCGCGCGAACGGTTCGAGGTCGCCGGGAGGGGCCGAGCGCGTCGGCTCGGCACGCGTCAGCACACACGCGCGCGTGGGCTCCGCGAGCTCGGAGAAGAAGCCCGCGGCGTCCTTGTCGCGCGCGAGCGAGACGATCAGTACCAGCTGGCGGTCGGGCCAGGTTTGGGCCAGCGCGGATCGAAGCGCACGGGCCGAATCGGGGGTATGCGCGCAGTCGAGTACGGCGCCCTCCGCAACCCCGGGAAAGACTTCGATGCGCGCCGGAACTCGGAGCGTCCTCAGCACCTCGACCTCGCGCTCGCGCAGCGGCTTCTCGAGAAAGTGCTCAACCGCCCGAATCGCGAGAGCAAGATTGACCGCCTGGTGGCTTCCGAGAACCCCGGCTTCGACCGCGACGCCGGAACCGGTGAAAAAGCGCAGGCCGTGGGGCATGGGGACGATGTCGAGGGGCTGCACTTCCTCGATTGGAAAGTCGTCGGCCACCGCGCGCGCGGCAACCGCACCCAGGGCGTCGGGCGCCAGCGGGCCGTGCAGGAAGGGCACGCCGGACCGCGCAATCCCGGACTTCTCGAGGGCGATCAACTCCCGTGTCGCACCGAGGATTTCGGTATGCTCGAGGTGAACCGACGTGAGTACCGAGACGCGGGACGCGACTACGTTGGTCGAGTCGATCCGACCCCCGAGCCCGACCTCGATCACGGCGGCGTCGACCCCGGCATCGCGAAACAACGCAAGCGCGAGCCCGGTGGATACGTCGAAGAAGCTCGGCGCGAGATCGGAATCGCGGCGCAGTTCCTCGAGTGCGGGCAGCATCGCGCCGAGCACGGAAACGAGGCGCGCCTCCTCGACCCGGTTTCCATCGAGCCGAAAACGTTCACACCACGATTCCAGATGGGGCGAGGTGTAGGTCCCGGTTCGAAGCCCGGCCCCGAGAAGCAGTGCCTCGCAGGCGAGCGCCGTCGTGCCCTTTCCCTTGGAGCCCGTGATGTGGATGCAGGGCAGTTCTCGTTCGGGGTTCCCGATCCGGTCCAGCAGCGCCCGAATCCGCGCCAGTCCGAAGCGCTCGTAGTCAAACGAGAGCGCGCGCTCCTGGTTGACGAATCCGTCGAGGTAGCGCTCGGCATCGGCCAGCGTTTCGAGCCGCATCAACGATCCAGTGCCCGCATCCGAGGCCGGCCTAGCGGGCTACCAAGACTGTAACTCGGGCAGGACCTGCTCGGAAAACAGCCGCAGGCTACCTTCGGCGTCCTCAAGTGTCATGCCGCCGTAACGCGGGATCACCAGGGTCTCGAAGCCGCCGAGCAGCCGCTTGCGTTGCTCGAGCTTCTCCAGAATCTGCCCCGGCGTGCCCCAGGTCTGGATCTCGTAATAGGTCTGGAGCGCGAGATCGAGACCGACCTGGCGAAAGAGATCGGCCGCGTTCGAGTAGAGTTCGTAGCCCTTGATGTCCTTGAAGTGCTCGCTCATCAGTTCGTAGTGATTCACGATCGTGAGGAAGTAGTTCGCCATGTACTCCCTGGCCCGCTCCTCCGCACGCTCGGCGCTCGCGTCGCAGAACATCAGGTCCCCGGTGAGAGGGACGGGCGGCTCGCTCTCGTGGCGCTTCTGCCAGGCCGCCCGGTAGTCCGCAAGCGCGCCGCTCGCGTACATCTCCCAGGGCTGCTGCGTAAACGTCATGAGCCGCGCCCCGAGCCGCGCTGCCTGTTCTACGGACTCGGGCGACAGGCCCACGACGTAAAGGCGTTCGCGAAAGCCCCGGGCGGGACGGGGCCGGATCGGCGTGCGTAGCTGCGGGTAATACGGGCCCGCCCCTTCGATGAAGCCGGTCTCGAGCGCCTGGATGATCATCTGCGACGCCTCGTCGAAGCGGTCGCGCGACTCCGACATGTCGATCTGGAAGTGCGCGTACTCGGTCCGCGAGAGGCCCCGGCCGAGCCCCAGAAGCGTCCGGCCTCCGGACAGATGATCCAGCAGCGCGACTTTTTCGGCTACGCGCAGCGGGTCGTTCCAGGGAACGATTACAGCGCCGGTGCCCAGCCGGAGCGTCGAGGTCCGGCCCGCGAGCCATGACAGCCACTGGAGGTTGTCCGGACAGGCCGAGTAGTCGGTGAAGTGGTGCTCGGGGGGCCAGTAGCTCGCGTAGCCGAGAGGCTCCGCGAGCTCTGCCAGGTGCATCTCGGACCGAACCATCGCTTCGTCGGTCTCACGACCCTGAAAGTTCTGAAAGATTCCGAGAATCCCGACGTGCACGTTGTTTGCTCCCGGTTTGATCCGCTCACTCTACTACGCCGCCGGCCCGGGTATGATGGCGGATCGAGGCCGGAGGAAGAGAACTACCGATGCGTACAACCGTCGAGACCCGTCACGGCAGGCTGGAAGGAACGCGAGCCGGGGGCGAGATCGCTTTTCGGGGCGTGCCCTACGCGGCGCCGCCGCTCGCGGCGCGCCGCTGGGCCCCACCCGCCCCGCCCGAACCCTGGAGCGGCGTCCGGCGTGCGGTCGAGTTCGCACCTGCCGCGCCCCAGCTCGTGATCGAACTGGAAACGCTCCCGATTCTGGACATCGGCGTCGAGACAAACGAGGACTGTCTCTACCTCAACGTCTGGACCCCGGGCTGCGATGCCGCGCGCCGCCCCGTGATGGTCTGGATCCACGGCGGCGGCTTCACGATCGGGACGGGGGCGCAGTTGGTGCAGGACGCGATGCCACTCGTCGAGCACGGCGACGTCGTCGTCGTTTCGATCAACTACCGGCTGGGCCTGTTCGGCTTCCTGCGCCTCGACGAGGCCACGGAAGGCGCGATCCCGGCAAGCGGGAACGAGGGGCTGCTCGATCAGATCGCGGCACTCCGCTGGGTGCGCGAGAACATCGCGGCCTTCGGCGGTGATCCGAACAACGTGACGATTTTTGGGGAGTCCGCGGGCGGGATGAGCGTCGGCACGCTGATGGCGTTGCCGCCGGCAGAGGGACTGTTTCACCGCGCCATTCCGCAGAGCGGTGCGGCGAGTACCGCGTCGACCCGCGATCGCGCCACACAAGTGGCCGGAAGCGTTCTCAGCGGACTCGGCACCCACGACGCCGACGCGCTGCGCGCGCTCCCGGTAGAGCGACTGCTCGAGGCGCAGGCAAAGCTCCTGCCGGCCGCTCCCGGCGGCCCGGAATCCGAGTTCGGCACGATGCCGCTCCAGCCCGTCGTCGACGGCCGCGTGCTCCCGGGCCCGGCGCTCGAGCGCATCGCGGCCGGCTCCGCGGCAGGAATTCCGGTCCTGGTCGGCTCCACGCTCGATGAGTGGAAGCTGTTCGGTATGCTCGACCCCAGCACCCTGTCTCTCGACGAGCCCGGGCTCCTGCGACGACTCGAGGCGCTGCCGGATCCCGCAACGCTCGTAGCCGCCTACCGGAAGGCGCGCGCCGGGCGCCAGGCACCGACGACGCCGCGCGAGCTGCTGATGGCGATCGAGACCGACCGGGCGTTCCGGATTCCGGGCCTGCGTCTCGCCGAGGCACAACGCGCCCACGAGGCGCGCGTCTACAGCTACCTGGTGACCTGGCCGTCTCCCATGATGGGCGGGATCCTGGGATCGCCGCACGCCGTCGAGCTCGGGCCCCTCTTCGGCATCCACGATACCGACGAGACGACGGCCGCGTTCTTCGGCCGGGGACCCGCGGCGGACGAACTCGCCCGCGGCATGCAGGAGGCCTGGACCCGCTTCGCGCGGAGCGGCGACCCGAGCGGACCCGTGCTCGGGGACTGGCCCGCCTACGAGCCGGAGCAGCGCGCGACCATGATCCTGGGCGAAGCAAGTCATCTCGAGCGAGCGCCCTACGACGACGAGCGCCGGGCCTGGGAGGGGATCCCCGACCAACTGATCGGCAAGCTCTAGGCGCGCACGCACGGGGCTGCTTCAGGCGGGCAGGACGCGGCCCTGGTCGTCTCAGGCGAGCGTCCCTGCGTCGATCCGGATCGACTCGCCGTTGATGTGCGAACCGTCGTCGGAAGCCAGCATCGCCACCACACCGGCCACCACCTCCGGGCCGCGGGACTTGTCGAGTGGCATCGCGCGCCGGATCAGTTCGAAGTCGGTGTCGTCCGGCAGGTTGGAACTTCTGGACATGGCAGTCTTCACGGAGCCCGGGCAGATACTGTTCGCTCGCAGCCCCTGCTTCCCGTACTCGACCGCGAGGGTGCGCGTCAGAGCGAGCACGCCCCCCTTGCTGGCTCCGTAAGCCGCGCCGTAGGGCATGCCTGCCAGCGCCGAGGTCGAGGAAGTATTGACGATGTTTCCCTTCGACTCGAGCAGGTGCGGAAGCGCGGCCTTACAGCAGAGGAAGGTGCCAGTGAGGTTCACGGCCAGGATCCGCTCGAACTGCTCGAGCGAAATCTTGTGGGTGTGTTCCAGAAGCAGAATCCCGGCGATGTTCACGAGCACATCGAGGCGCTCGAAGCGCTCTACACACGCCTCGACCGCAGCATTCACCTCGGCTTCACGACTCACGTCGCAGAGCCGCGCCTCGACTTCTCCTCCGAGTTCCCGGCAGTGCTTGGCGGTTGCCTCGAGAGGCTCCTGCGCCACGTCGAGCAGCATGGCGGCGGCACCCTCGCCGACCAGCCTTTCGGCCGTCGCGCGACCGATGCCGGCAGACGCGCCCGTGATCAGTACGACCTTGCCTTCGAAACGTCTCACTTAGAAGCACCCATTCTGCCCGCGATCCTACGGGATCGAGCAGGATCACGCCGGATCCAGAAATTCCTTGAAGCCATAGCGTGCGTGCGGTCCGAGGTGAATCTGCTCGAGAACCCCGACCCCCTCGGCAGTGCCGGAGCGCGCCCGTACCACCTGCTGGATGTGCTGGTTCTCGAACGCCATTTCGTCGAGATCTGCGAGTTTCCAGCGCTCACCGGCCAGCGCGAGTTCTCCCTTCCAGCGTCCGTGACCCCACTCGGGGTGGGTATAGCCGATGCCCTTCATCCGAAAGCAGAGCAACGGTTCGAGCGAAATCTCGTGGCGCGTGCCATCTCGTTCGGACAGCACCAGTTCGGCTGAAGCCGCCCGCCGCGTCCCGGGGACGAATTGGAGCCGGTGCTCGATCGACGCCAACTGCCGCACGCCCGGATCCTCGATGCCCGGGATCTCGTCGGGACTCTCGTACACCGGGCAGACCATTCCGTCCCAATGCCAGGGTTCTCCGTACTCGTTTTCGAAGACGCCCATGTGGGTACAGCGGTCATCCCAGTGGAGGGGCGCCCAGAGGAAGAAGATCTGCGGCGCGCGGGTCGGCGGCGCCCCCGGGGGTGCAGGATCGCCAACCGGGCGGATTCCCCAGGAGCGGTCCTTGGTCCCGCAGACGCGGCCCGGATCGATGCGTATGCGCTTGCCGTCGTAGCAGAGTTCTCCCTTCCAGAAGCCGAACTGATTGAAGCGCGTCGCCTCCATCCGGCCCACGCGGTTGGCCGCACGCTGGTAGCCTTCCTCGATGCTGGCGGTCCGCGCGATCCACTCGAGTTCTCCCGAGATCCCGGTCTCATTCTCGTCGAGCAGGACGCGCAGGTGCTTCATGGGTTCGACGATGTCAATCGAGAAGGGACCGATCTCGAGCTCGGAGGGCTCGCGCGGGGCGCGTCGCGAGGCATGGAATGCGTGCTGCTCGCCGTCGCGCACGATCGAGAGGCCACAGTCCATGATCCCGAGGTTCGGGTAGAGCGCCGCACCGATCCCGAAGTAGAATTCCCCGTCTCTCGCATAGCCGTTGAACCAGTAGCGGTCGTAGACGTGCCGGTCGCTCGACGCAGGAACCGCAACCGGCTCCGGCGTCTGGTGGATCGGATAGTCGTCGAACTTGGAGAGCATGCCTGTCGATCCTTTCTTGGATGCCTCGGAGTGCATGGCTTCGAGCGCGCGCGGAAAAGGCAGCAGCGAAACGCGCGGTCTCGATCTCCGCCCGGCCTCCGGCGGATTGTAACCCCCGGAGCCAGCGCTCGAACATCGGCGGATGAGCCCCCCGAGAAGCCCGATTCCACATCGCTGCGATCGGACCCCCGACGGGCTTCGCCACGCCATCCCTGAAGAGCATGACAGGCGGCGAGGTCAGTCGGAATGACCCGCGCCCAGTTCCATGCGCCGGAAGCACAGCCAGATCAGGCCGAAGGCGCCGAAAGCCCAGAGCCCGAGTCGCAGCAGCGCCGGCCCGGCGTGCGCCTCCTGGACGTAGGGGTTCCAGACGCTGACCGGCCCGAAGATTCCGAACCCGAGGGGTGGCCCGAAGCGCAGCAGCACCCCCGAGATTCCGCCGACCTCGGCCTGGGGATCGATCAGCATCGAGGCCAGCGCCCAGGAATTGGCGGCCGCGATCAATGGCACCCCGACCACGACCAGCAGCAGGACCGCC
Organism: Myxococcales bacterium; assembly: GCA_013215565.1. Taxonomy (GTDB): domain Bacteria; phylum Myxococcota_A; class UBA9160; order SZUA-336; family SZUA-336; genus JABSQV01. The sequence continues at coordinate 14,713 of JABSQV010000047.1, forward strand.
GTGCGACCCAGGCGTAGCGAGGCCGCCATCGCGAGCGCGGCAACGACGACGCAACTGAGCGCGGTACCCAGCATCGCGAGCAGGGCCGGCCCGATGGCCAGGCCCTGGCGGACGACGAGCATCCCGGCGGTCCCCGCGAGCAGGATCAGGCCGGCACCGAGCGCAACTCCGAGCGCCCCTCCGAGACGCGCGGCCGCGAATATCGCACGGTCGACCGGTCTCGCGAGCCAGAGCAGCGCACTTCCCTCTTCCAGCGGACGCGCGAGATGATCCGACGCCAGTACGCCCGCCATCACGACGACGAGCAGGGCCTGCACCGCGAACAGGAAGGGCGCGAGAAAGCCCGCGACCGTCTGCGGATCCAGCGTCCGATCGTTGACAGAAACGGCGCCGATCTCGAGCGTCGTGCAACTCTCGGTCGCCCCCAGCCCCAGCAACAGAACCGCTCCCGCCACAAACGCAAAGCGGCGGCGCAGCCCGTCACGACAAGCCTCGGCCGTCAGGCTGAGGAACGCACGCAGCGCACGCCTCATGCCGAAGGCGCCCTCTCGCGCTGCACGATGCGAACGAAGGCGTCCTCGAGGCTCTCGCCGGTCCGCACCACCCGCTCCAGGGGTCCACTGTCCGCGACCCGGCCCTGATCCAGAATCGCGACGTGATCGCAGAGCCGCTCTACCTCGGAAAGGATGTGGGAACTCACGAGCAGCGTGGCTCCGCGCTCGCGCGCGGCTTCGAGCCAAGTGCGCGCCTCCCGGACCCCGAGGGGATCGAGGCCCGTGGTGGGCTCGTCGAGGATCAGCAGTCCGGGGCTTCCCAGCAGCGCCTGCGCGAAACCGGCGCGCTGTGCAAGCCCCTTGGACAGCTGATCCAGCCGCTCCCCCAGGCGATTGCGAAGCCCTGTCAGTTCCGCGATCGCGTCGATCTCACGCTCGAGTTCCGGGCCCGACCGATCCGCGAGACGACCGTGGAGACGAAGAAAGCGACGCAGGGAGAGCGTACCCGGCAAGCGCAGCCGCTCGGGCAGAAAGCCGACACCGCGCCGGGAAGCAGCATCGAGCGGATCGCGTCCCTGAAGCTCGACCCGCCCGCTGTCCGCGCGTGCGAACCCGAGCAGCAGCCTCAGCAGCGTGGTCTTTCCGGCGCCATTGGGACCGAGCAGGCCCAGCGCCGTTCCGGCCGGGAGCGAAAGAGAGACTCCCTCGAGCGCAGCGCGGCGCCCGTAGCGCTTGGTCACGGAGTCCAGTTCGAAAACGAACATGCCGGGCCGAGGCTAGCACTCCGATCAGTCCGGACCCGAAGAAGCTCGAGCGCTCATCGCCGCCTGGTAGATCCGGTACATCGCAATCGCGCCTGCCGTCGCCACGTTCAACGAATCCGCCTCCGGCGCCATCGGGATCCGCAGTCCGAGATCGACGCGGGATCGCGCCCGCGCGCTGAGGCCCGCGCCTTCGTTTCCGAGCACCAGCACCAGCGGCCCCGACGGGCAGAACTGCTCCAGCTCGAGCGCATCCGCATCCGGTGTCAGGCCTAGCAACTCGAACCCCCGGGCACGCAGGCCGACGAGATCTTCCAGATCCTGCGCGAGTCGGGCGAATGGAAGCCTCAGGATCGCGCCCATGGAGGTGCGGATGGCCTTCCGGTAGAGAGGGGGGGCACAATTCGGCGTGAGCAGTACGGCATCGAAGCCGAACGCCAGCGCATTGCGGAAGCAGGCTCCGATGTTATCTGGATCCGTCAGGTCCTCGAGCACGAGCAGCTTCCGCGCGCCCGCCTGCAGGAGTTCCTCCACGCGAACGGAGGGAGGCACGCGCGCTGCTGCGATGCAGCCTTGATGGAAGCGAACACCTGCGAGGCGATCCATCGTCACGCGTGGCACTACGAAGGCCGGGCAGGGCTCGCCCCGGGATCCTCGCTTCGCGGCGGCCTGCCAGTCGGGCTCGATCTCGGCACGCGCAGACTCGGTCAGCAGTACCGATCGAAGCTCGAAGCCCGTGGCAGCGAGAAGCGTCCGCACCGCCGTCCGCCCTTCGACGAGGAATACTCCGCGCTCGCGGAGCCAGCGCGACTCCTTCACGTCGCGGTAGTCCTCGAGCCGGGGATCGCGCTCGTCGTTCAGGTACTCGGCCTTCACGACACCATCCTAGGACCCTTGGCCGGCGGGGCGGGCGGAATCGGTCCGCACCCGACGCGCGCTCCGGAATCCAGTACCGAACTCCCGAACCCCCTACTGAGAGAGGTAGCGCTTGAAAGCGCGATACTCGCGCAGGGTATCGTCGTTGGTCTTGACCGCGGGGTAGAAGTAGCGAACCGCGTGTCCGCACTTCTGGCAGATCTTGTAACAGAACTTGAAGCCGTCGATCTCCCGAACGTTCCCGACCAACTCCCGGTTCCGGTCAGAACAGCACTTCTTGGGCAGACTCGGCGAGATGATCCGCTTCGGATAGTCGTTGCGCGGCTTCTCCTCATCGGAGTAGCGAATGATGTTCCGCAGATTCCGCTGCGGCTTCTGCTCCGCCGGCCGTAGATTGCTTCCGATTCTTCTCAAGATCGCCCCCTAGACTCAACCATGGATTTCGCTCACTCGAAGTTCCCGGCTCTCAGGCCGCACGCAACTCCTCCAGCAGGGCCGAGCAGTCCCGGTAGCGGGTGGCGCAGGGGGCGCCCTCCGCAAACCAGTAGCCCCAGCGTTCCCGCCCGATCTCGAGCACCGCGGAGGAGCGCGTCCCGTAGTCCTCGGTATGGACACAGACGCCGTCCAGCGGCGAGGAGCCGGACGCGTGCGTCCGGAGCAACTTCTGTAGGCCCCCCAGGATGCCCTCCGATCCACCGGCCAGCTCGAGGGCCGTCAGCCGCTCGCGGATCGACGCGATCTTGGGCACCGCGGCATCGTTGATGTCGCGGTTGCAGAGCACGTGGATTCCGGGCGGCAGTTCGGCCGTTTCCAGCCGATTCTCGCGCTGGGTCGTGATGAAGGTCCTGCGCCCGTCGGCGTAGACCAGATTGAATGGATTGTAGGATCCCTCGACCTCCCGGCTCATCCGCCTCGCTACCGCCTCCGCATCCGCATCTCCGAGCGCGTCGACCACCAGCAGCCCGCGAGACCGGCGCCTCGGGTCAGACCGCTCCGTCGGCCGATTCGTCACGCCCACGAACATCCCGCCTCGATTTACCCCCATCCAGGTACCGCCTGCCTTGAGGTCCCTCGGAGCCACGTAAGCGCGTTTCCCTACAACGAGTTTCGGAGGGGATGCCGCGCGGTCTAGGTATTCATCCCGGTTTGCGGCCACGAATAGACCGCCCCTGGGGCTAACCCGATCCAGGAGAACCAACGTACACAAAGTCTCAGGGCTCGGGCCCCGACCTCCTCACGAGCAGCAAGGGGGCGGCAATGGACCGACGAAGGTCATTCTAGCGCGTTAGCGGCGCGGACTCAAGTCACCGGTGCCCAGACGGGCCCGGAAACCTCAAACAATCCGGGGGCTTCCCAGATCCGCCGCAGTTGTAGCCAGCTGCCGCCGCCCGGCCCGGCGAGGTCCTCGCGGCCCCGCGGGCGCAGCTCGGGAGCCGATCTCGGCCGCCGCCGGCGCCGGACGCGAGAACTCGAGCCCGTAGCCGGCCAGCAGCGGAGCAAGTTCGTCCGCATGATCAGAGAGCGTCTGGTAGACCGACTCGAACCCGTGCCGCACCGCGTCGGATCGGCGCCCGACGTCCATGGGCTTGAGATCGAAGAAGCTCTCGTCCGTCTCGTTGGCCTCGATCACGACGATGTCGCCGCAAAAGTGCTGGTCCGCGAGGTAGGCCTGCAGCGCGAGCTTGAGCCGGGTGTGGAGGAGCGTCCGAAACACCTGGTTCATGACCGTGGTGAGCCCGCGCTCCGCGAGGAAGCGGCCCATCATTCCCCCGGCGCTCGCGGAGGGCTCGTTCACGAAAGGGCGGAACGGGTTGTAGCAGATCACCAGATCCGCCCCTTGCTCGATCGCCACGTCGATGTTTGCGGTCTGGCACACGCCGCCATCCACGTAGTCCACACCGCCGAGCCGGGCCGGGCGGAAGAAGCCCGGGATCGCGCTCGAGGCCTGAACCGCCTGGGAGATGCTCAGGCCGTGACTCGCGTCGGGCCCGAAGACGACCCGCTCGGAGCTATCGAGCTGGGTGGCGGTCAGAAACAGCTTCTTGCCCGTCGCGCGGTAGAGCTCAGAGAAGTCGTTGGGCGCACCGATCCGCCGCATGTTCTGGGCGAGCCAGCGCTCTAGCGGCGCATTGTCGAAGAGCCCGGAGGGCAGCAGCGACCCCAGCTTCGGGAACTGCCGCTTGGGCGCGATCTTCTGGAATAGTTCCAGCACGAAGCGCTCGAGCGCCGTGTAGCCGGGATCCTGCCAGAGCCGGCGCGCGGTCGGCCCGAGTTTCCGGGGCAGATCGGGGATGGCGGACACCAGATCGAGCATCAGACCCGGCACGTAGGCCGCCACGCGCGCGCCGAAGCGAACCGGCCGCCCGAGCAATTCGGAGAGGTTGGGCCGGTAGAAATCCAGCGGGCGAAGCTGGCGCATGCGGGAGGAGGTCCCATTCAGAACCTCGACCATCTCGTCCGGGGTCACCCCCCCCGCCAGCGAGGTCGCCAGGAATGCCCCCGCCGAGAGCCCCACATAGAGGTCGAAGTCATTGACCTTCCGACCGACCAGGAACCGGTCGAGTGCCGTGAGACCTCCGACCTTGAAGCCCCCGCCCGAAACCGCGCCACCGGCCAGTACCAGCGCAATCTTCGGGTCGGCCGGCGGCCGGGTTCCGGCGGCTCGCTGGATCAGTGTCAGTCCCACGCAGCGTCTCCCCGCCCGAGGCCTCGGGGATCGCAACCTCGCGGGCCCCTGGACACAAGATCGGCTGCGGGCAGCCGGGGGTTGAAGATTCCGGGTCGGCGCGGGGGACGGCCGACTTGCTCGCTTCCGCCGGGCGCGCCCGCGGCCTTGAGCGGCGCGTCAGGCGCGCGATCCCGGCGACACACCCGGAAATCTCAGCAAGTCCTCGCCACAAGGTGAAATCTACTTCCACATCAGGCACTTACCAGCTTCTTCGAATTGACAGATGCAGACGCCGGGCGATACTGTGAGGCCTGAGAGCGCCCGCTGCCAGCGCACCCGCCCGGCAGCTTCGCAGCTTCCGCTCGGAGAGCAGCCGGCATTTTGGTAGGCACGCGGTCCGACCGAAACTGCTTCTCGAGGGGGAGGGTCCAAACCAGATATGGGCAAGACCGGGAGCAGCGAGATCGCCGTCACGCTGGAGAGGGCCATGGCGGCGCTGCCGGCCTACGACCCTCTCGCCCCCAGGAAGCAAGATCAGACCTTCCGCAGCCTGTTCCTGATCTCGCTGCTGTTTCACCTCGCGCTGCTCGTGATCTTCTGGGACAGCTTCATCGGTGTGCTTTCCGAGAAGGAAGACCCCGCGGTCGTCAAGGTGCTCGAACCCCAGGTAAAGATCGAGCCGAAAGTCCTCAAGCAACGCCGGATCGATACCCGAGTGAAGAACTTCAAGAAGATCGTGCAGCCCGAGATCAAGAAGCACGAGATCCACAAACTCGACGACCTGAACCGCCAGGAACTAAGCGAAATCGAGATCCTCGAGGCCCCGAAGTTCATCGAGCATCGCGAGTTCGCAGAGGTCGACGTCAGCATCTTCGCCGAACGGCCGACGGTCCGCCGGCCGATCTCGGTGCCCACGACCGCACCGAGTGTGCGCCGGATCCAGCGGTCACAGGCCAACACAGGCCCGCGCGAAATTCGCGCGGCTTCCCCGGAGAACAACCCGCGTGCCGCTAGGATCGAAGGCCCGGTCCTGACCGACGGCGCGATCTCGGAAACCGTAGTGGACGGTGCCAACACGGGAGCCAAGATCGCGGCACTTCGCTCGGGGACCTCGGACCAGTTCATGAGGGGGACAGGAGACCGTGGCCTGATCGGCGGGGTCGACAAGGACTGCAACCAGGATCCGGCCTGTCTGGAGTACCTCGACGAAATCCGCCGACGCGTCTACGCCCGCTGGCATATCCCGCCCGACGTGACAGCCGGCAACGTGCAACTCCGCTTCGTCATCGACCGCGGCGGATCGGCCCACCGAATCGAACTCGTTCAGAGCGACGATCGCAAGCTCGGAACGACCTGCGTCGGCGCGTTCCGGGCCGCGAGTCCCTTCCGTCCACCGCCAGCTGAACTCCAGTACATCGTGGGCAGGAAGATCCGGGCCACCTTCGACTACGGGAAGTGAGGTTCATGCGCTGGCTCGCGATCCTGGCGCTGGCTCTTCCCCTCTGGGTACACGCCGCGGGCACCGGCAAAACCGTGCTCCACTACGACCCGGAAACGGGAACCCTCGAGCGAATCGAGCGGGATACCAACGGAGACGGCCGGGCGGACCAGTGGGATCACTTCACGGGAAGCAGAAAGCCCGTCCGAATCGAGAAGGATCGGGACTACGACAACAGGATCGACCTCTGGCAGTTCTTCGAGGCGGGAAGGCTGATCCGGCAAGAAGAAGACACCGATTCGAGTGGCGCGATCGATCTCTGGATCGAACTCGACGCACAGGAGCGGCCCGCGGTCGAACGCCGCGACGAAGACGGAGACGGTCAGGCGGAAATCGTTCTCAGCTACCGCAACGGCGAGAAGTTTCGGCGCCACGAGGATCCCGACGGGGACGGACGGCCGAACCGGACCCTGCATTACCGGAACGACGAACTCTCCGAACTTCAGATCGACGAGAACGGGGATGGACGGCCGGAAATCCGCGCAGAATTTGCTCCCGGCGGCGCCAAGCTACTCGAGGATCAGGACACGAATTTCGACGGACACTACGACGTCCGAATCTTCTTCGAGCATGGCCTTCGCGTGCGAACCGAGTCCGATACGAATCACGACGGAGCCAAGGATCGCTACGCCTTCTTTCGAGGAGATGAACTCGAACGAGAGGAGATCGACACGGACTTCGACGGCCGCCGCGAAACTGAGGTCTTCTATGCTGGCGGCCGGCGACTTCGTCAGCAGCGCGACGCCAATGGTGATGGGAAGGTCGAGCTGACGGAATTTTACGACGCCGGCGGTATCCGCGAGCGGTCCGAGATCGATTCCGACGCAGACGGCAAGGTCGATACCTTGAGGAGCTACAGCGGCGACGTGCTCCGCATCGAAACCCGGGACATGGACCAGGACGGAAATCCCGAGATCAGGGAGAGCTTCGACGAGGACGGGCTGCTGGATCTGCGCGAGGTCGACACTAACCGCGATTTCCGGACGGATACCTGGGTCCGCTTCAGCGACGGCATTCGAAACCGCCAGGACGAAGATCGCGACTTCGACGGGCGCATCGACGCGGAGTACGACTTCGATGGAGAGCTGCTGTCCGAGGCCCGCGAAGACACGACCGGGGATGGCAAGCTGGATCTCCGGGCGGAGTACCGGGAAGGGAAGGTGTTCCGACGGACCCGAGATCGCAATGCAGACGACGTCGTCGACTTCACGGAGTTGATCGAGAACGAGCTACCCGTCCGCCAGGAACTCGACGGAGACTTCGATGGAAGGGTCGACGAGTGGAACTACTTCGTTGACGGAAAGCTGGAGAAGCAGGAACGAGACAGCTCGGCGGACGGCAAGCCGGACCTGTTCCTGGCTCTCGATCCCGATACAGGCGAACAGCTCCGCGCCCTCGAAGACACGAACGCCGACGGGAAGATCGACTCGTGGAGCAAATTCGAGGGTGGAATCAAGACGACGCACGAGACGGACATCAACTTCGACGGCGAGCCGGACCGCTTCCTGGATCTCAGAAATGGGCAGTCGGACGGTCTTCGCGAGGATCGCAACCACGATGGCAAGATCGACTACAGGGCCCGTTACGACGAAGCGGGTGAAATCGTCGAGGACGAGAGCGACGAGGATCACGACGGAAGCTACGAGTTCCGCGTCCTATACAAAAGCGGAAAGCGATCGATCGTCGAAATGGATCGCGACCGGAGAGGGCGGGCTGCCGGGCGCGTGATCTACGACGACACGGGCGAACTGCGCAGGGTTGAGCAGCGAGACGAGAACCGCGACGGAACGACCGAGGTCTATTCCTTCTTCTCCGAAGGGCGCACGGTGCGCCGGGAACTCGATCGCAACGAAGACGGCACTATCGATCAGTGGGTCGAACTGGACTCCCAGGAGCGTCCGACCGAGGACCGACGCGACAGCAACTTCGACGGGAAGGCCGACATCGTAAAGCTGTTCGAGGAGGGAGTGCAGAGCGAGCAACGCGAGGACCTCGACTTCGACGGCCGCGACGATCAACTGACCTACTACCGCGAAGGGAAGCGGGTGAGGACCGAGGTCGATTCGAATCGCGACGGGCGCTTCGACACCTTCACCCGAGTGGCGGACAAGGTCCGTTTGGAACAGGAAGAGGACACCAATTTCGACGGCAAGGTCGATACGCGGAGCTATTTCGAGGCAGACTTGATCGCTCGCCAGGAAGCCGACATCGATGGAGACGCATTCTTCGAGACCCGCTCGTTCTTCGAGGCCGGCGAACTGGTGCGGGTCGAGAAGGATGCGGACACGAACGGTGAGGCGGACCAAGTCGCACACTACAAGCCCGGGTCCGAGTTCCCCTTCGAGGTGCAGCAGGACACCGATCTGGACGGAATTTTCGACACCACCTCTCTACGCGAGGGGGAGCGCGAGATCGCTCAGCATCTAGACACGGATGCCGACGGACGGATCGACCAGGAACTCGAGATTGGGCCCGCTGGCGACGTGGTCGAGAAACGCGAGGATCGAGATGGAGACGGAAGCTTCGATCTCGTCGTACGCTACGCGAACGGCGAAACGATTGAGCAGATCGAATCCGGCGAGAGCGGTCCGATTCGGATCGTGAAGTTCAAGGGCGGCGTCCCGAGGGATGTCGAGGAAGACGCGGATGGCGGAGGCTGTCTCGATCGACACCAATTCCTCGACGAAAGCGGCGCGCTCAAGGAGGACATTCGGGACACCGATGGGGACTGCAGGTACGACACCTGGTCGTATCTGGAGGGAGATCAGGTGGTCCGCCGCGAGACTGACACCAACGCCAACGAGGTGATCGATCTCTGGGAACTTTCCGATCCGAGCGGCCGGCGGATCCTGCGGGCGGAGTCCCGCGGTCGTTGCTCCCTGCCCAACATCCTGTTCCTGTTCGGGGCCGATGGAGAGAGCGTCGCAAAGCAGGAGGAGGACCGGAACTGCAACGGGCGGCCCGACCGGCTCACGCGCTTCGCATCGGACGGAAATGTCGAATTCCGCTGCACGATCCGCCAGGAGATCCACTTCGAAATGGGTACGCCCGTCGAGGTCTGGGAAGATTCCGAGGCGCCCTACTCGGGCTTCGCGGATCAGCGCCAGATTTTCGAGGAGGGCACGCTGCTGCGCGTCGAGGCCGATACGAACGAGGATCGAATGCCCGATGTCTGGATCCGCTACGAGGGCGATCGCGCGACCGTGCAGGACGAGGATTCGGACTTCGACGGCAAGATCGACCGGCGCTTCGACCTAGCTACGAACAAGCCGGTGCCGCTTTCCGAGCCTCTGGAACCACTCTCCATTGAGCGTATGCGCAGAATCCGCTGCACCGGCTTCAACGCGTTCTGGAAGGACTTCCGGCAGAATGGGTCCCGGGCGAGCGCCTCGCGCTAGCCGCGAGTACTGCAGGGAAAGACACACAGTTCAAGACGCGCTAGAATGTGGATACAGCGAGCCCCCGACACACGATGATACCGCGATCTGACCTCTCGGCCCGAGCCACGGCGAGGCCGCCCCGGCGCAGCCTCCGCGCGCTCGTGGTCGGCTGCCTCGCAATTTCGCTGGCGTGTGCCTCGGGTTCTCGCCCCGGCGGACTCGATCCGGCCAGCGCAGGCCAGACACCGGTCCCGGCCGCATCGGGCGTGGGTGCACGCGCCGAGAACGCCGTGGAGTCGATGATCATCGGAACCGTCGTGGGCGGCCAGATGGGCGGAATGTACGGGGCCGCCGCCGGGGCCGTGCTCTTCGCCGTATACGGCTTCATCACGGGTGACATTCCTTTCGACCCGGGCACCGCTTCCAGGTCCAGACGCCGCGGCGCGACCGTGCAGTCGGATCCGATCGAAGAGGAGATCGAGGAGGAGATCACGCGGCAAGCCGCGCTCGAGGACGAGATCGAAGAAGAACTGCGCAGGCAAGAGCATCTCCTCGAAGGGATCAATCGGCAAGAGGAACTGAACGCGGCGATCGAAGCGGAGCAGGATGCACGCGTCCTGACCGAACACAGTGACGATCCACACGCTGCGCCGCGCGTACCCTTCGAGAGGGACCTCCCCGACTCGATCTTCGACATGCAGCAGCGCGAGGGAGAGAGCGGACCGATCCTCCAGAAGACCCTCGACGCCGACCGGGATGGCCGCCCCGAGATCGACATCGTCGAGGATGCTCGGACGGGGCTGGTTCTGAGCCGGGCTGAGGACACGAACTACGACGGAAAGCTCGACACCGTGAACTCCTACGAGCGCGGAGAGATCGTCTCCCGTAGCGAGGACACGAACCACGACGGCCAGCCGGACCGCTGGGTCTCATTCGAAGGAGGACAGGGTTCTCGGATCGAGGTCGACCGGAACTTCGACGGAAAGCCTGACGGATCCATGGTCTTCGAGGGAGCCGTGCTCGCTTACGAGGAGCACGACACGGACTTCGACGGCCGGGTCGACCGGAGGGTCCAGTACGACGGCGCACGGCGAACGAGAGAAACCGAAGATCGGAGCGGCGACGGCAGGATGGACGCCTGGACCTACTACGATGATCGGGAAGTTCCAATTCGCGTCGAACTCGATACCAACGGCGACGGCAAATCCGACGTCTTTGAATACTACGAGGGACCGGACGCCTCGCGTCTCGAGCTCGTCCGCAAGGAGGAAGACGCCACTCACGATGGCGAGATCGACATCACCTCCTACTACAAGAAGGGCAAGCTCGTGCGTAAGGAAGTCAGCGACCCCGAACTCCTGCTCTGAGAAACGGCGGCCACCCGCCCGGAGATCCGGAGCCGCCTACGAGACCTGCTTGACGGCGATTCCTACGTTGTCGACCCCGTGCTTCTTGACGATCCCGAGGATCTCGATCACGCGGCCGTGAATGACCCGCCGATCGGCCCGGATCTCGACCGCCCGGATCGCATCGGCCGCGGCTTCCTGTCCGATGAACTCGTCGAGCACCAGAACCGTGATCGGGTCCCCGTTGAGCGCCAGGGCCCCGCCGATTCCGAGTTCAACCGTGTACTTCTTCTTCTCCTCGATCACCTGAGAGGACTGAGAGTCGGGAAGTTCCAGGTCGATCTCTCGGTCCACGAAAGCCGTCGTCACGATATAGAAGACGAGCAGCAGGAGAACGACGTCGATCAGAGGCGTGAGGCTTAGCGACGCTTCGTCTTCCTCGCTGTGCCGGCGGCCCATCTCAGACCTCTGACTTGGCCAACTCGATGCCGCTGGCCACGGGATCGGATTCCAGGACTCCGCTCTCCGAGAGCGTGAGTTCCTCTACCCAGCGGAAGGAGATTTCTTCGAGATCGATCTCGAGCACATCGATCTTGCGGCGCAGGTAGGAGTGCATGGCCACCGCAAAGATTCCGACCCCGAGCCCGGCGGCCGTGGTCACCAGTGCCTGGAAAATCCCTCCGGCTACTACGCGCGCATCGCCCGTCCCGGTCTGTGCGATCAGATCGAAGGAGTTGATCATGCCGAGCACGGTCCCGAGGAGTCCGAGCATCGTCGCGATGTTTCCGCACGCCGCCAGGAGCGGCATGTTGCGGCGCAGCAGGGTCGCCTCGTGATCGCCCGCGGTACCGATCGCATCCTCCATGCGGGCAAGCCCGTCTTCGAAGTGCAGCAGTCCGGCGCGCAGAGTCCTCGCAATCGCCGAATCCGACTCCGTGCAAAGACGCAGCAGTTGGGAAATTTCACGCCGCTCCCAATGGGTGCGAACCTGGTTCAAGAACTTCCGCGGGATCACCGCCGCCCGCCGGAGACGCCAGCTTCGCTCCAGAACGAGCGTGATGGAGAAGGCCGAGACAAACATGATCAGCCACATGACGTTGCCGCCGAAATTGAACCACTCACGAAGGGTGCGCCGTTCGTCGGTCGCTTCGACAGCTCCGTCGAGTTCTTCGACCTCGACCAATTTCTCTACCGGGGGAGCCTGTACCGGGCCGTCCTGCGCCGACGCGGGCGGAGACGAGACCACCCCCAGCGACAGCCACAACGCGAACGCCCACCAGCTTACGAGTCCCCTGTTCATGGCTTGCTCTCCTCGTTCTCTTCGACCTGGATCTGGAGGGACCTTTCACGTACCTGCCGGCGGAAAACCTCCTGCCTCTTCCTCTCCATCAGAAGCTGAATCTCCCGGTTCCGCGTTCGGATGCGTTCGAGTTCTTCGGCCAGTTCAGCGTCCGTCAACTCCTGGTGCTTGAACTCGACGTCGAACTCCGTCGACCCGCGGGTACCGTCCGAGGCGAGCGCCGATACGCGGATCCGGTTTCGGCCGGGCCGGACCGGCACGAAGCCACGGAAGGAGCCGTCCGGCTGCAGAAAGATATCGTCGGGTCCGGACATCTCTCCGAGCGTGAGGTTCACGGCGACCACGTCCTCCACGTTCGCAAAGCTGACTCCAGAGAGCAGCGCAACGATGTCTCCGGGACGCCGCACCGGGGTGTAGAGACCGCCGGTCACCCGTGCCATCTCGGTGGCCGCGATCGGATAATCGATCGCGACGGGTCCGAGTCCGTAGACGTTGACGGTCACGCCCCCCGCCTTTGCGAGGCGGGCTGCCGCAATCGCAGACTCGATGTCCTCCTTGTCCTCCTGGTTCCCCTGCCCGAACGGCAGCGAAGGCTTCCCGTCGGTCAGGAACAGAATCACCTTCTTGGTGTTGGCCCGGTGCACAGAGCGGGAGCCCGAGAGCCCCGCGAGTTCCCGCAGCGCCGTCTTGATCCCGGCCTCCATGTTAGTTCCGCCACTGGCTCCGCGCAGATGGATTGCCTCGAGCGCCGCCCGGACCTGGTCGAAGTCCTCGGTCAGGGGCTGCTCGACGATCGAATCCAGCTGATCCGGGCGACGACGGCGCCCGGTCGAGGGATCGATCTCCCCGGAAAAGCTCACGACTCCGACCCGGACCCTGCGAGAATCCAGGCTACCGAGCAACGATGCGCCCGCCCGAACTTCGGCGGCCAGCACCGAGTCGTCGGGGTCGGTGTTTGCAAGATCCACCGAGAGCGCAGAAAGCGCGCGGCGTGTCTCGCCGATCTCCCCGTCTTCGTCGAGGTCGATGCCACTCGGGTACTTCGTGGAACCCGAGACATCCACCACCAGCATCACGTCGAAGCGGGAGGGACGTTCGCCGTCGGCGCTCGCGAGCCCCGCGAGCGGGAGCATGTCGGTCCGGCTCCGGACCACCGACCCGGGCTTGGGAACCTCGATCACGATCCTCACGCCAAGCGCGTCATCCTGAGTCTCTGCCGCCAGCACAAAGGCGGTGAACGCCAGCTGCGCGACCGCGGCGAGTGCGAGGGTTGTGAGTCTCTGCATTCAGAAAAGCTATTCGGCGCTAGAGTTCCGCGGCCTTAGACACCGGAACTGCCAGCGACCTTACCGTCCCCGCATCACGTCTCGCGCCGGCCTGATCTCGATCTCGACGCGCCGATTTTGGGCCCGTCCCTCCGGCGTAACGTTCGTCGAGAGGGGAAGCGACGTACCAAAGCCGATCGCCGTAATCCGGGTCGGGTTCACGCCCTCGGAGATCAGGAACGCGCGGACTCGATCCGCCCGATCCTCCGAGAGGCGCTGGTTGTAGGTGACCGCCCCGGTACTGTCGGTATGACCCTTGATGATGACCTGACTCTTCGGGTAGTTCTCGAGCGTGCGCGACAGCGAACGCAGCCGGCTGTACGCTCCGGGCGCGAGCTGGGAGGAGCCGGCGTCGAAAAGAATCTCGCCCTGGAAGTTCACCAGGATCGAATCGTCGCGCCTCTCAACCTGGGCCCCCGGAATCGCGTCGAGTTCGGCCGCCTGCTTGTCGAGATAGTTTCCGATCAGGCCACCCGCGATCGCACCCGTCGCCGCCCCGAGCAGGAGTCCACCCGCGCGGTGGTCCTTCCCGCCGATCGCGGCGCCGGCCGCTGCACCCGCCAGCGTCCCGAGCAGCGCGCCCTGCGTGGACTTCTGGTCCAGTATCGTCCCGGTACCGGTCTGGCAGCCCGCGAGAACCAGTACGCAGCAGGCGACGGGCACCACCCTCCACGAAGCGGATCTCATCGACATCAGAACCCCCTCTCCCGGAACCCTCGCGCCCAAGCACACCGTCTGCGAAGAGCCGTGGACTATAGCGCAGCCGCTAGCGGCCGGGAGCCGACTCCTCTGCGATGAATCGCTCGATTCGCTCAAGAACTAAGACACAGAGTTTCCCCGCCGTATTCAGACTCTCCGCCGACACCGAGGCGAGGTCGTCTCTCGGGGTGTGCCAGTACGGCCCCGGAACGCTGCGGCCTCCGAACTGGAAGTCCATCAGCAGCAGTACCTCGGCAACGCCGCGTTCGCGAAACGGCAGGTGATCATCGACGATGGCGAGCCGCGGCCCGTTTCCGAGAACTTCCGGGTGGCCGATTCGAACCGCGGCCTGGTTCAGGTAGGATCGCAGCCGCGGAGAGGAATGGCTGTCGCTGACCAGGTCGAGATCGCGATCCCCGACCATGTCGACGACGATCACGGCGCCGATCCGTTCGAGGGCGCCGTCCCGCAGCATGCGCTCCGCCAGGGCCCGACTCCCGAAGAGCCCGTCCTCGCGCGTGATGTCGGCGCCAAAGGCTTCCTCTCCATCGAAGAAGGCGAGCCAGACGGGAAATTCTCCTGGGCCCGGCCCGAGCACACGGGCGAGTTCGAGCAGTACCGCAACACCCGAGGCGCCGTCGTTCGCACCCAGAAAGCGCATCCCTTCGATCCGCTTGGTGTCGTAGTGGGCGCCGAGCAGAATGATCGTCGACTGCCTCCCGGGACGTTTCGCGACGATGTTCTCCATCGCGACTGACGCGCCGCTCCCCGCGTCGACCTGAAAGGCCTGTGTGGCAGAAACCCACCCGGCCTGCCGGAGCCTTTCGCGGATCAGTTCGCGGGTCCGGGCAGCTCCGGCGGAACCCGCCGGCCGCTCGCCGATCGCCACGAGATCTCGCAGATCGGCGAAGGCCCGGGCGCCCTCGAAGCGATTGGCCGCCGAATCGAGCGCCGGCTCGGCCGCGGTCTCTCCGGAGCCTCCGGGACACCCCAGCCAGAACAGGCAGACCGCGCTGGCGAGCCAGATCCTGACCGACACCTTTCCCTCTCCGGAAGCGACCCTGTGATCGGGATCCCCAGGCCGCGACCCTGACGATAGGCGACCTTGGCCATTCGGCCCGCCCTCACCCACGCAGACCGGTCCCGCATAGGGGATTTCGATGTTGGTGCGCACCTTCGGAGCCACACTGCTCGGGGTGGAGGGTGTCCTGGTTTCGGTCGAGGTCGACGCGGGACGGGGGTTGCCGGCCTTTCACATCGTGGGCCAAGGCGACCGGGTGGTCGCCGAGAGCCGCGACCGGATCCGGGCCGCCTTCCGCCAGGCAAAGCTCGAGTTCCCGCCCGGACGCGTCACCGTCAACCTCGCGCCCACCGAGTTGCCCAAGACCGGCTCCGCGCTGGATCTGTCGATCGCGCTCGGGATTGCGGCGACCCGGATTCGGCTCCCGGACGCAGCGCAGGAAGGGACGCTCTACCTGGGTGAACTCGGACTGGACGGCCGCCTGGCCTGGATCCGCGGCGCGCTCTCGCTGGTCGCGGCCGCACACACGGCCGGGATCCGACGCGCAATCGTGCCGCTCCCGAACCTGGATGAGGCGAGCTTCTGCCCGGATCTCGAGGTGATGGGCGCGGCCAGCCTAACCGACCTGCTTCAGGCGCTGCGCTCCGGCGCCAGTCTCGCCGTGGCCGAGCCACGCAGCGGGTCGCTCCCGGCACAGCTGGAGTGCGGCGACGAACCCGACCTGCGCGACGTCTGGGGCCAGGAGAGCGCCCGGCGCGCGCTCGAGGTCGCGGCCGCCGGCGGGCACAACCTGCTCCTGAGCGGCCCCCCGGGGAGCGGGAAGACCCTGCTCGCCCGGCGACTGCCCGGGATCCTGCCTCCGCTCTCGTTCGCGCACGCGCTGGAGGCGACGCGTGTCCACAGCGTGGCGGGCCTGCTAGGCGCGCGCTCGCTCGTCACATCACCGCCGCTCCGGGCGCCGCATCACACGACCTCGGAAGTCGGCATGATCGGCGGAGGACGCCCGATCCGACCGGGCGAAATCTCGCTCGCGCACCGCGGCGTGCTGTTTCTGGACGAGCTGCCCGAGTTCCGCCGTCCGGTTCTCGAAGCCCTGCGGCAGCCTCTCGAAGAGGGCGAAATCCGCGTGGTTCGGGGCCATGGCAGTGCGCGGCTTCCAGCCCGCTTTCAGCTCGTGGGCGCGATGAACGCGTGCCCGTGCGGCTACGCGGGCGATTCATCGCGCGAGTGCCTCTGCGACGACGGACAACTGCGGCGCTACCGGGCCCGGATCTCGGGACCCCTGTTCGACCGGATCGACCTGCACGTGGCGGTCACGCGTGTCCCCTGGCGCACGTTGTCTCAGCAGACCTCGACGGCCGAAGCCAGCGCGGTCGTACGTGAGCGGATCCTGGCCGCGCGCGAACAACAGCGCGCGCGCTACAGCGACTCCCCACACTGTCTGAACGCGGAACTCCCGTTGCGAGCGCTCCGGCGCCACGCGCGCCTGGGACCGAAGGCCCAGGCCGTGCTCGAACGCGCGTTCGAGGGACTCGGCCTCTCGGCTCGCGCCTTGGTGCGCGTGCTGCGCGTCGCGCGCACGCTGGCCGACCTCGACGGCAAGCAGGCGGTCGCGACGCGCCACGTCGCGGAGGCCATCGGCTACCGCCAATTCGACAGCGCGCCGGCGGGCACGCGCGGACCCGGCCGCTGACCGGATCGCGGGCAGGCGTGCCCGCAGAAGAAGCAGCGGCGGCCCACGCGCAGCGCGGCGCGGCGACTCCGGGCGCAAGCGCGAGCCCAAGGCTGGCACGGCAGTTGCTCTGCTTTGACCCACGCGAATCCAAGTCCAGGTCCCTCCTGGACGGCCCGGACCCGGGCCCCGCACCCGGGTTCGGGCCCTATTTCGCTCTCGGCCGGCCGCAGGCGCCGCGCGACTGCCAGCGGTTTCCGTGGTCACGCTCGGGCCCGGTCCGCGAAATCTCCCCGAACGCCGGGCTATGCTACCGGCCCATGGCGAAAGTCACCCTGATCGGGGCCGGCAGCGTCGTCTTCGCAAAGACCCTGATCGGAGACCTGCTTCTCTATCCCGAACTGCGAGAACTCGAGATCGCGCTGGTCGACATCGATGCCGCGCGCCTCGAGGTCGCCGAGCGCATGACCCGGCGCATCGCCGCGGCCTGCGACGCTGCGCCCCGGGTGAGTGCGCACCTCGAGCGCCGGGAGGGCCTCGTCGGCGCGGACTACGTGATCAACGCGATCCAGGTGGGCGGCTTCCGCCCGTGCACGGTGACTGACTTCGAGATCCCAAAGCGCTTCGGGCTGCGCCAGACGATCGCGGACACCCTTGGAATCGGCGGAATCATGCGCGGGCTGCGCACGATCCCGGTGCTCGGCGCGATCGCGGACGACATGCGCGAACTCTGCCCCGAGGCCTGGCTGCTCAACTACACGAATCCGATGGCCATCAACTGCTGGGCGCTCTCCCGGTCCCATCCCGAACTCCGCATGGTCGGCCTCTGCCACAGCGTCCAGGGGACGGCCTGGCAGCTCGCCCAGGATCTGCGGCTCCCGTACCGCGAGATCACCTACCTGGCGGCCGGCATCAACCACATGGCCTTCTATCTTCGCTTCGAACACGAGGGACGCGACCTCTATCCGGAGTTGCACCGAATTGCCGAAGCCGGCCACGCACCAGACTGGAACCGCGTGCGCTACCACGTCCTTCAGCACCTCGGGTACTTCGTGAGTGAGTCGAGCGAGCACTTCGCCGAGTACGTACCCTGGTTCATTCGGCGCGACCGCGAGGACCTGCTCGAGCGCTTCGGGATTCCGCTCGACGAGTATCTACGCCGTTGCGAGGCACACGACGCAGCCTGGGGCGCGCTGCGCGACTCGCTCGTCGATGAGTCCGAAGCGCTCGAGGTCTCTCGCAGCGGCGAGTACGGTGCCCGGATCCTGCACTCGATCGAGACGGGCCGACCGCGCACGATCTACGGGAACGTCCCGAACCGCGGCCTGATCGAGAACCTGCCCGAGGCTTGCTGCGTCGAGGTGCCGTGTCTGGTCGACCGCACCGGCGTCCGGCCGACGCCGGTCGGGGCACTCCCGCCTCAGCTCGCGGCACTCATTCGCACCAACCTGAATCCCCAGGAACTCACGGTCGAGGCCTCGCTCACCCGGCGCCGCGAGCACGTCTACCACGCGGCGATGCTCGACCCGCACACTTCCGCAGAACTGACCCTCGACGAGATCACGGACCTGGTCGACGAACTCCTCGAAGCGCACGGCGACTGGATCCCCAAGCTCGCTTAGACGCGCGCCGGGAGCTGCGCCTACGGAAGTCGCGTCCTAGCTGTCTGGACCGGTCGTGACGACCTCGACCCACGCGGGCCTGAAGCCCGCCGAGAGTGCGGTCCGCATCGAGGGGACATTTCCCGCCAGCGTTGAGTAGTACGGCACGGCCTCGTGCTCGAAGATGGCACGCGCGACGTCGGCCGTCAGCTGCGCGCCGAGACCAACCCCTCGGTGCGCGGACGCCACGTCGATCCCGATCTGCCAGAGCCGCTCGGCGTCGGCCGAGGCCCCGGCCACGCCGACGACCTGTCCATCCCGGCGCGCGATCGCGGCGACCCGGGTCGGCCGGTTCGGACGCGGCGCACGCCCGATCGCGTTGGGCCAGTCAGCGTGCGCGAGGCCCCGCAGACCTTCCGCGTCCGAGCGCTCGATCGCATAGCCCGGTGGCGCTGAAAGCTCGTGCAGTTCGGCCTCGGCCGTCGTGAAGCGCAACTGTGGACCCCAGACCTTGTGACCCTCCGCTCGCACGCGCTCGTAGACCTCCGAGAGCACGCCGGCGTCGAACAGTTCATCGCGGCTCCGCTCCCGGCAAAGCTCGCGAACCCACGGAAGCCACGCGGCGCTCGCGGTGATCACCGCGCCCCGGCCAAAGGTGACGGCTGCAAACTGGGGATCGACGGTCGGATAGCGGCGGCGACCGGGTTGCCGGGCCGGGCCCGGCGGCAACTCGAAAAAATGCACCTGACCGTCGAGAAGCTCAGCCGGCGTGCAGCCATAGTCTGCGGACAGGACCTCGAGGATCCGTTCCCGGACCTGCGCGTGCCCGATGCGGGCCCTTTTCGACAAGCCCTGCCTCAGACTCCGATGGGCCGGTAGCGGAGCACACGCCTCGAGCCGTCCGCGTAGCCTTTGCGGAAACGCGGCTCCCATTTCTCCCACGACGCCGGGTACTTCCGACCGAAGTCCGCGAGCAGGCGCTCGAAGCTCGCGGGATCGGTATCGGCGCTGGCTTCCGCCAGGAAGTTCGGGCCGTCGCGGAAGCGTCCGTCGGCCGAGCCCGCCGGCCCGTAGTCCCCGACCCAGATGCGCGCCCGGTCGAGGCCGAGACGAAGCGCACGACTCTTCCAGGCGTCGGTCGCGGTCGCAAGGACTACGTCGCGACCGTCCAGGGAATACCAGACCTCTCCGTGGCAGCGGCTCTCGCCGCCGCTGCTCTTGAGCGGCGAGACGTAGACCAGCGGGCTTTCGCCCAGCACGCGCATCGTCTCCGCCGGTACCCGGAAGCCATCCTCGGCGCGCCCCGGCCGGAACGGGAACGCGAGCGCGGCCAGCAAGATCCCGCCGCCTTTCAGAAGCTCCCGCCGGCCGAGTTCGGGGCCCAGGGCGCGCAAGCTATCCGAGTTCGGCACGGAAGAACTCCAGCGTCCGGCGCCACGCGTCCGCTGCCGCGTCTGCGTCGTACACATCGGGACGCGTGTCATTGAAGAAGGCGTGGTCCGCGCCGGAGTAGATCTGGATCTCGACGCGCTTTCCGGCGGAGCGAATATCGTGCTCGAGTTTACGCGCCACCTCCGGCGAAACGAAGCCGTCCAGTTCCGCGAAGAGGCCCAGCACCGGGGCCTCCAGTCCAGAGAAATCCAGCGTCACGTTCGGGTGCACTCCGTAAAAGTCGATACACGCACCCACCTCGGGGTTCTGGCAGGCGGCAGCAAGCGCGAGTTGCCCGCCCATGCAAAAGCCCACAGTCCCGACGCGGTCTCCGCGAACCGCGGCCTTCCCACGGAGAAAAGCAATCGCGCCCGCGAGATCTTTGACCGCCCGATCGATGTCGAGCGCCATCATGAGCCGGCCCGCGTCGTCGGGACTCGTGGTGCTCTCTCCGCGATACAGGTCGGGCGCGAGCGCGACGAACCCCTCAGTCGCGAAGCGGTCCGCGAGGCCTTTGATGTGATCGACCAGACCCCACCACTCCTGGATCACGATCACTCCGGGCCCGCCGCCACTCTCTGGACAAGACAGGTAGCCCTGCGCGTTCGACCCGTTGCTCGAAAACTCCACGATCTGTCCGGGCATCCTGATCCTCCTCGGGGGTTTCCTGTTTCCGTCCGAGTCGCGAGAGAGGAAGCTTATTCCTCTTCCGAGCGGCGGGTCTCCTCGATCAGCGAGCGTACCTCCGCCTCGGGCCAGGCAGGGCCCTGACCGATCCCTTCACAGAGCTCCGCCGCCTCTGCCGAGAAGCCCTGCGGTGTCACGAACTCGGGCCAGAAGGGAAAGGTCCGGCACTGCGTCGGCCGAACCGGGTGAACCGAGCATTGCCCCCGCTCGTCGAGGAAGACGCAGCTTTCTTCGGCGAACGAGAGTTGCGTCCACCCGTACTCGTCTCGCTTCGTGTAGCGGCGCCGAAACTCCTGCGCACCGATTCCGAGATATGCCGCAATCCGCCGAAGCTCCGCGGGATTCAGGTAGACGTACGCGTATTCGCCCCGCGTCGTGCAACAGCGCCCGCACTTCGTGCACTCGAAGCGAAGTTCCCGTTTCATGGTGGGAGATTCGGGTGCGAGCGGAAGTTCCTCGCTCAAGCGAGCGCGTCCCGGATTCCGGCAAGAGCTGCGTCGATCGCGGCGGCATCTACATCGAGGTGGGTCACGGCGCGAATCTCCGCGGGCGTTACGGCGCCGAGCAACACTCCCCGGTCTCGGGCCTGGACGAGGAAGCTTGGGACCTCGGGCACGCGAAACAAGACCATGTTCGTCTCCGGCTCTCTCACCAATTCGGCGCCCGGAATCTCACTCAACCCCCGCGCGAGGCGCGTCGCGTTCGAGTGGTCCTGCTCGAGCCGCTTTACGTGATGTTCCAGGGCGTAGATTCCGGCGGCTGCCAGGATCCCGGCCTGGCGCATGCCACCCCCGAGCATCTTCCGAAAGCGGTGCGCGCGGTGAATGAACTCGGCGGAGCCCACCACCAGCGAGCCCACCGGCGCACCGAGACCCTTGGACAGACAGAACGAGAGCGAATCGACCTCGGCCGCGAAGCGGGCAACGGGCACGCCGCTCGCGACCTCGGCGTTGAAGATTCGGGCGCCGTCCAGGTGAACGCGCAGTCCCGCATCGCGCGCGGCCGCCACCACCTGGCCGAAGTCGTCGAAGGGGAAGAGCCGACCGCCGCTTCTGTTGTGGGTGTTCTCCACGCAGAGAAGCCGCGTCCGCGGGTAGTGGTCGTTCGGCGGATGGACCGCGTCACGAACTTCGTCCGCGTCGAAGAGCCCGTCCTGGCCGATCAGCGTGAACTGCACGCCCGAAAGCGCGGCCGCCGCCCCCGACTCGTAGAGATAACTGTGCGAGCCGTGGGCCGTAATCGCGGCGTCTCCTGGCTCCGTGTGGCTCCGGATCGCGACCTGGTTGGCCATCGACCCGGAGGGGACGAAGAGCGCCGCTTCCATCCCGCAGCGTTCGGCCGCCACTTCCTGAAGACGATTCACGCTGGGGTCCTCGCCGTAGACATCGTCTCCGACCTCGGCCGCCGCGATCGCCTCTCGCATGGCTGCGGTCGGCCGGGTGACGGTGTCACTCCGGAGGTCGGCGATCTGCGCGGGCTCGCTCACGACACGAAGTATAACGGGCTCCCTGTATACTGCGGATCCCAGACAACACGCGGAGGATCCCCAAGGTGGCGAACGAACGACCCGGAGCAGTGACCATGCGCGGCAACCCCCTCACGCTCGTCGGACCCGAACTCGGAAGCGGGGACGCAGCACCCGAGGTGACGCTGCTCGACAACGCACTCAGAGACGCAACGCTCGGGGGCGCGGGCAAGGTCCGCATCGTGAGCGTGGTCCCGTCGCTCGATACCCCCGTCTGCGACCTCCAGACCAAGCGCTTCAACGAGGAGGCGGGGAGCCTGGGCGACGACATCGAGGTCGTCAGCGTGAGCGCCGACCTCCCGTTTGCGCAGGCTCGCTGGTGCACGGCCAACGCAGCCAGCGCGATCACGACCCTGTCCGACCACCGGGCGATGGCGTTCGGCGAGGCCTTCGGAACCCTGGTGAAGGAACTCCGGCTCGATGCGCGCGCGATCTTCGTGATCGACCGCGCGGGCAAGCTCACCTACGTCGAGTACGTGCGCGAGATTGCCGAGCATCCTGATTACGACGCCGCGATCAGTGCGGCAAAGCAGGCGGCGTCCTGATCTCGAGCACGCGCTCACCCTCGTCCAACTGCAGTTCGGTGCGGCCCGAGGGAAACTCGACGGCGCGTGCCTCGTCTGCCTGCTCCTCGTGGATGAGATAGCGGATCCAGCACCTGCCGTTTCGAAGCGCGGCCCAGAGGTAGGCCTCGGTGAGCGGGCCGTCCGGACAGACCGTCTGGACCAGCCGGAACATCTCGAGATAGGGATCGAGCTGCCAGCCGAGAATCGAGACGTTCTGGTGCGCGTCCGCGCCCGAGAACGCGACCACGTTCCGCCCCTGGGCGCGAAGACGCTCCCAGGCTGCCAGTTCCCGGTTCGGGCGCCCCAGGACAGAGCGGGCAAAGCTCTCCCGGTCGATCGCGATCCAGACGAGGTCGAGTGGCAGCCGGATGCCGAGTCGGCGGCGGAAATCGGCCGCGTGGTTGTGCACCTCGAGTCCGTCAAACGGCGCCTCCCAGTCGCGCCAGCCCCCATACGCAAAGGGGTGCGGAACCACCGCGAACCCTCCCTGCGCGTGTATGTCGGCGATCACGTCACGCCCCCGGCGCCCGATTGCCGGAACCGCGCGCTCGATCCCGTAGCCGAGCAGGTGCCCATCCTCGGTAGCGAACTCAGCGCCCACCAGGACGCGCAACGTCCCACCGTCGGGGCGCGGGTACAGTCCCGCGCGTCCATGCGCCGGCAGCGGCCCCGCGGCATCGGCGTGCTCGGTCAGCACCAGGAAGTCGAGTTCGGCTAGCTGCGCCGCGCCGAGGACCTCGGAGAAGGGCCGCTCACTGTCGTGAGAAGGCGCGTGGTGCACGTGAAGTACGCCCACGAGGGCCGCGAGAAGGAACGCCGACACCGAGCGCTACAGGATCGGACCCTTGGACTGGAGCCGGGTCGCGATCGCGGCCTCCTCTTCGGCTTCCGGGACCCGACCCTGCTGCTGGAGGAAGCGCGACAGGCTGGTGTGGAACAGCGGCTCGTCCGGGTCGATCTCGATGGCCTTCAGGATCGCGGCGATCGCCCCGTCGAGGTTCTCGCTGCGCGCGTAGGCCTCGGCCATGGCCTGATACGCCAGGACGAAATTCGGATCGGCTTCGACCACGCGTTGATATCCGGTGATCGCCTCCGCGTAGTTCTGCTTCGCGAACTCCTCGAATGACTCGCGGTACAGTTGCTTGACCTCGGACATACAACCCTCCCTGAATTCAAGGCGAGCATACTCGATCCCGGATCCGCGATCCCGACCCGGGCTTGCTCGTCCCCACAGCCCGGCTTCGACGCCGGTACACTTCCCCCGTGAGAGACGTCGAGTTTCGTTGCATGCGTCCCGAAGAGCGCGGCGCCTTGCTCGACCTGCTCGAAGCCGCATTCGGAGAGCGCCCGCTCTTCGCCGGCTACCTCGATTTCGACCCCGAGCTCGGCCCGGAAGACTCCCTGCTCGCGCTCGCGGCGGGACAGCCTGTGGCCTGCGTGCAGATCTTCACGAAGCGGATCCGGCTGCGAGGCGAAGCCGTCGGACTGGGCGGGATCGGCAGCGTCGCCACCCAGCCGAAGTGGCGCCACCAGGGGCTCGCCACCGCGCTGCTTCAGCAGGCGATCGGGGAGATGAGGCGGCGCGGCATGGCGCTTTCGCTGCTCTTCGCAGGGCCCCGTCCGCTCTACGAGCAGCAGGGCTGGCTCTCGATCCCGCAGCGCTACCTCCGGGTGAGCCCCCCCGACAAGCTTCCGGGCCTGCCCGAGAACTGCAGCATCCGGGACTTCGAGCGCCGAGATCTCGAGGCGCTGCGGGGGTTGTACGAGCGCTACGCGGAGAGCCTCGAAACGACCACGCTGCGCACGCCCGAATACTGGGACGGGCAGCTCCGCTACGCGGGAAGCCCGGATGAGGACTTCACGGTCGCGGAGCGCGACGGTCGAATCATCGCGTACGCACGCGCCACGGGAGCGCCCGATGCCCGCGGGATTCTCGAATACGCCTGCACGTCCGGGGCGGAACTCGAACTCGGTAGCCTGGTGCTGCGACTCGCCACAAGAGGCCGTCCATTGATCGGTCCCGCGAGTCCGATCGAGGAGCCACTTCGAAAACTCGGGGCACGCACGGAGCTCTTCCGTCCGCGCTCTGCGATGTGGCGGGTGCTCGACCGCGCGAAGCTCGAGCAGCTCTCCGGTGTGGCCGGAGACGATGCGCAGATCCTCGAAACCCTCGTCGACCGGAGCGACGCCCTGTACTGGCCCTCGGACCGCTTCTGATGCCGACCGACCGAGAACGCCTGGAACGCCAGATCGAAGCCCTCTACCAGTGCGACTTTCACTCGCGCCTGGTCGCTTACCGAGGGGGCGACACCTTTGCGCCCCGTTTCGTTCTCGGACGGAGCCGCGCCGGGAATCTGTGGCGCCTGCAGCACGAACTGCCCCCGGAGCTTGCGGCGGAGCTGCAGGCACTCGCGCGCAGTGAACCCGTGACCGCGAACTTCGCCGACCCCCCGCAGTGCCGCGACGCCGCACGCGCAGTCCTCGCGCAACACAAGCCGGTCGAGGCCGAATACCGCGGACCGGCGTTCGTGTTCCCGGACTTGATTCCGGACCCGGGCGACGCGCGCGAGATCACGCTCGCGGACCACGAGGCATTCGGCGAACACTTCGGCTGGCTCGCGACCGAACTCCAGGCGTGTGGGCCGGCCTTCGGCGTACTCGAGCGCGGGACCTGCGTCTCGCTCAGTTTTGGGGCGACCCTCCCCGGACCCTGCATCGAGGCCGGGACCGAAACCGCGCCGGAATTCAGGGGACGCGGCTATGCGCCGCGCACCGTCGCGGCATGGGCCCGCGCCCAACGCAACGCCGGACGAACACCGCTCTACAGCACAAGCTGGGACAACACGGGCTCCCGTGCAGTCGCACGAAAACTCGGGCTTCGGCTCTACGCCGAGAACTTCTGGATCCGCTGAAACACGGACTCGCCACACCGCGCGCCGAAGGAGGTACCCTCCCGGCGTGTCGAAACCGGAACCCGAGAGCGAGGCACGTCCTGACCTCTGCCTGGACGACCCGCTTCCAGCAGACCCCTTGCCCCTTTTCTCTCGCTGGCTCGACGAGGCGGTCGAGGACCGCGTCGCGCGCAATCCCACCACGATGACGCTCGCAACTGTGGGCCCGAAGGGCGATCCGGAAGCCCGGGTCGTGATCTGCCGCGGCTGGGACCTCGAACGGGGCTGGCTGGTCTTCTACACCAATCGGCAGAGCCAGAAGGGACGGTCGCTCGCGCGTGTGCCGCGCGCGGCGGCCGTGTTTCACTGGGACTGCTTCGCGCGACAGGTGCGAATCGAGGGCCCGGTCGTTCACTCCCCCGAGAGCGAATCGGACGCGTACTTCGCCGACCGCCCGCCCGAGGCCGCACTCTCCGCGTGGGCGAGCGAGCAGAGCGATCCGATCCGCTCGCGCGTGGCGTTGCTCGAACGTCAACGCGAGGCAGAGTCGCGTTTTCGCGACCAGGATCCGGGTGCAGCGGTTCCGCGGCCCCCGCACTGGGGCGGCTACCGAATCTGGATCGAGCGCATCGAACTCTGGGTCGGGCGCTTCGGCCGACTCCACGACCGCGCACTCTGGAACCGCACGCTCGACCCCGACGGGGACAGTTTCCGGGCCGGAAGTTGGTCGGTGGAGCGGCTCCAGCCCTAGCCCGCATCTCGCCTTCGCTTGACTCCCCGGCAGCAGGCTCGTAGCTTGGCTCTCGATGAGTCTCTGGACCTACCACCCCGGCCGAATGCTTCTGGGCCTTACTGGGGCGGGTGAGGTCCACCCGGCGCGTTCCGCCTAGAACGGACGCCCCGGCACACCAATTCGGACCTCTCCCGCCGTTGCGGCCGGAGGGGTTTTTTGTGCGCTCCCCAGGGTGGGGAGCCTCCTTCGGTCGGCCGGCGGGCCGGTTCGGCAGGAGGAAAGCATGACCCCCGACCACGACCAAGAGAAGCGAATCGCCGTGTTCGACACGACCCTGCGCGACGGAGAACAGTCCGCCGGAGTCTGCTTTTCGCTTCGCGACAAGCTCGACATCGCAGCCGCCCTCGAGTCGCTGCACGTCGACGTGATCGAAGCCGGATTCCCCACCGCGGGAGCCTCCGAGACGCACGCGGTCCGAGCCGTGGCCGCGAGCATCCGCGACTCGGTGGTGTGCGCACTCTCCCGCACCGTCGAGGCCGAGATCGACGAGACCTGGAAAGCGCTCGCGCCCGCTCGCCGCGCGCGTCTGCACCTGGTGCTCTCCTGTTCCGACCTCCACCTGGAGCGCCAACTCAGGAAGACGCGTGACGAAGTACTGGAGATGGCACGCCACAGCATCCGCTGCGCGCGCCGCTTCACGGACGACGTCGAGTTCAGCGCGATGGATGCGACCCGCGCAGATCCGTTGTTCCTGGCTTCGCTGCTTCGCTCCGCGGTTGCGGCGGGCGCGACCACGATCAACGTGCCCGACACCGTGGGATGCGCGTTGCCCGACCAGGTGCGCAGCCTGTTCGCGCGACTCTTCCGAGAGGTGCCGGAACTCGAGGACGTCACGGTCTCGTTCCACGGGCAGAACGACCTCGGACTCGCCACCGCCAACACGCTGGCCGCAGTCTCAGCCGGCGTCGGACAGGTGGAGGTCACCGTGAACGGAATCGGGGAACGCGCAGGCAACACCTCGTTGGAGGAAGTCGTGATGGCACTTCGCATTCACGGGACCCAGATCGGCCTGGGAACGGCGGTCAAGCCGGAGGGCATCTTTGCGTTGAGCCGACTGGTCGAGGCGCGCAGCGGCATGGCCCTCCAGGCGCACAAGGCCATCGTGGGACGAAACGCGTTCCGGCACGCATCGGGCCTGCACCAGGACGGCTGGCTCAAGCAGCGCGAAACCTACGAACTGTTCCCGCCCGAAGAGATCGGACACCCCGCCGGCAGCGAGATCGTGCTCGGGAAGCTCTCGGGCCGGCACGGGTTTGCGGCGCGTGCGCATTCGCTCGGGTTCGATCTCGAGGAGCGGACCCTGGACGGGGCCTTCGAGCGCTTCAAGCGGCTGGCTGCACAGCGCGCAGAGATCTCCGACACGGAACTCGAAGAGTTGCTCGAGCGGACGGAGGCCAGGCGGCCCGAGGCGTGGCCGGGGCCGGGCGTGTAGACTGCCGAACTCGAGTGAGCCGCTTTCGTCGACAATTGATCCGCAACACGCTCCTGGTCGTGGTGCTATCCGTCGGGATCTCGGAAACCCTGATCCTGCAGTGGTGGTTTCTGTTCTCGGGCCGGCCAGCGCTCGGCGCCGTCGCATTCGCAGGTACGCTGGTACTGCTGCTCGCCGCGAACTTCCTGTTGCTCTGGGGAATGCGCCTGCTCTCGCGACGGTTCCGCCAGGTCCGGGTGCTGGGCCACGCCTACATGCTGGTTACGCTCGGCGCGATCTTCACCGGGCCGCTGCTGGTCGCGGCCTTCGCCGCGGTCGGGATCCCGGTCTGGATCGCCGGAGGCGCCGAGGACGGCGTGGGACACCGGGCCCTGGTGGCGGCCGGCGGGGCCGCGATCGCGATCGGATTCGCTTCGATCGTCTGGGGCCGGAGCTTCGGGCAGCGGCGCGTGGTGATCGAGAAAGTCACGATTCCGATGCCGTTGCTCCCGCAGCCGCTCCGCGGGCTACGCATCGCGCACCTTTCCGACCTCCACATCGGCCCACACCTGCGGGCGCTCCGGCTCCGGAGCTTCGTCGATCGCGTCTCTGCAATCGACCCCGACCTGATCGTGATCACGGGCGATCTCTTCGATTTCGATGCCGACTACATCGACGAAGGCTGCCGCGAACTCGCGCGGCTCAGCGCGCGCCATGGAGTCTTCGCCATTCTGGGCAACC
>JABSQV010000048.1 GCA_013215565.1 Myxococcales bacterium
AGCGTGCTGTGTAATGTCCGACCCGATCTCCGCGAACGACACCGCCGCCGTGCGGGAATACGCGGCTCGCGCGCGCACGATCGATCCGAGAGGCGCCGAACTAGCGGCCGGATTCGGTTTAGATCCGTACGGGCCCCAGGTTGCCCCGTCGTCTCGGCTGATATACGTCAGGATCCGCACGCTATCATACAGGACAGCCACGACCGAGCCGTCCGGAAGCGCGAACCCGGTGACGGCGTCGCTTATGGCGTCATCTCCCAGGATCGGATCGGCTGATATTACGACCTCGGCGCCCCATGAGTGCGACTCGTAATCGTAGGTGCGTGATTTGCCTGTTTCCGACGGTGTAATATTCCGCGCGTAGATGAGCACAGGAGTCTGAGTAATGGCGGAAACCACTACGTCGAATCGATCATATGGATCTACCGCCGACTCTAGATGGACTGCCGGAAGCCACCCGTTCAGCCACGACGGGATGGTTGCGCGGCGCCAGTCGTTATCGTCCGTCTCCGTGGCCAGGCGGTACATGTACGTCGACGACTGTTCGAGCGTCCCAGGCATTCCACTTTGAAATGTGAATATCTCGATCGCCTCGGTCTGTTGACCCGACGCCTCGAGCACAGCGCGCGTACCAGTTTGCGCAGGCACGACCTGACCAGGACGTGGACCGGCCTGGGAATAGGCAGAGTCCGTGAGGCCCGCGCCGATAGGCGTCAGAAATTCCGGCAACCAGTCCTGAGCGGGTAGGATGATCCCCTGAGTATTCCTGCTGTCGACTGCCTTACCCACGTATCTCTACCTTGTAATGTAGGTCGGCCGGATCCCCGGCCGACGTCCCGACGTTGCGCCGGTTAGCTCGCGTCCTCGACGCATTTCGTCACGGACGACCCGGCCGATCTCCCGAGTCCCTATCTGTAGTCGGAATCCGGACATATCACCGCCGCGTCGCTGCGATTCCCGCGACGATTCTGAATTCTCGGCGGCGCGCTGGTCCGTTACCTGCTCGCCTCGTCGTAGCGTCGCCGTGAATTCGTCGGGTCCGCCCGTAAACGACGGCGAGCCCGCGTGGAATTTAGGGGGCTCCTCGGATCCGATTACGCCGATCTGAGTCAGCACGGTACCGCCGATAAATCCAGCGGCGATCGGACCTGCGATGGGTCCGAGTTCCGCAAGCGCGCGCACCGTAGCTACGGCGCCCTGGATTATTGCCTGTGATATTGCCGCGGCACGTTGGATGTTGAACAGCTTTGTGGCGCGCTTCTGCTCGTCCGCTAGTATGTCCTCGGCGACTTTGCGGCGACCGTCTAGACGCTTTTGCTGGGACTTTAGGTCTGCCTCCTCAATGCGGATTTGCATTTGCAGCTCGCGATCTTCCGCCGCTATCGCCCGCTGTTCCTCTAGTGACACGCCCTCGTCGAGCTTGTCTTGTAATGAATCGCGCGCCGCCTTGAGCTTATCGATCGATTTTAGGGCGTCGTCCGTTACGCGCTTTCGTTGGTCTAGCTGCTTCTGAACTGCGTTCGCGGATTCTGTAGCGGCGTCCTGGATGTTGCTGAGGAATATCTGATTGACGTCGTTGAATATGGCGAACGTTTGCTCTGAGGCTTCTTGGATTGCGCCGAGCAAGCCTAACAGCCCCTCCTTTTTCCCTTCATCGACTTCCTTCTGCTTGTCGAGGTCCTCTTGCCTGAACTGATCTGTTAGATCGGCGCGCTCCATCAGGAACGCCTCGACAATAGCTATGCGGGCGTCTGATAGCTCCTCGTCGGTTATTTCCTGGACTGTAGCGATCTCGTCCAGGGCGGCAAGGCGCGCAAGACGGGTCTCTTCTATTGCCTGTAATTCGCCGTCCCGGCCACTGAGCAGACTGGCGTTTAGTGCTCGCAATGACTCTATCGCATCATCTATAGAGTCTCGCTTCGCCTGTAGCGCTTTCGCCTCGGCGAGCGCTGCCCGTGCCGCATCGCGCTGCGCCTTCTCAAGCTCGCGTTCTTCCTTCGCGAGCACCCGTACCGCTTTTGCGGCGTCCTCTTGAACGCTGGCGAGGTCCTCGAGTTCGATCTTTGCGTCCGCGCCGGCTTCCTCGACGTCCGCCAGTCGTTCCGCTTCCTCGGTGAAGTCCTGCGACGCCTGGACAGCGGAACCGCCCACACGAGCGAACGCAGCATCGACAGCGTCGGCAAACGCAACGGCGTCGAGGGAGAACAGGGCGCTCGACACGTCGCCGAGATCGAGCACCTCGGCTAAAGCCTGTTTCGCCGCGTTCTCGATTCCAAGAAATCCGCGGGTGAAAAGCTCAAGTCCGGTGCCAAGCGCTAGGAAGTCGACGAGCTCGGTCGACGAGCGGCGCAGCTCGCCCTGTAGCACTGCTAGGGACGTGTTCCATTTCTCGGTCTGCTGCACTGCCTCTTCATCGATGGCGCGGCCGGTGTCGCCTGCCAGCTGCTCGAATTCCTCAAGGGGGATGTCGCCGAGGATGCCAATGAGGTCGACGCCGGTATCGCCGAGAATCTGCTGAGCGATTGCGTTTCGCTTGACCTCGTCTTCGACCTTGGGAAGGCTCCGAAGGACCTCTCGCAGCGCGCCGTCGACGCCGCCGTAGGTCTCCATGACGTTGTCGCCTTCGATGCCGAGCAGTTCGAACGCTTCTTTTGCGCGTCCGCCCCCCTGGGAAAAGTCGAAGAGGGTCTCGCCGAAGTCCATAAACGAGTCGCGAATATCGTCGATCGGCCTTCCCGCACGATCCGCGGCTGCTTCAACTGCGGTGATTGTGTCGAGAGCAACGCCGGTCGATTCCGAAAACAGGATCGTCTCAGTACGGGCCGCCATGAGTTCGGATGTGTAGGTCCCAAGCGCGACCGTCCCACCGACAAACGCCGCGGCCAGTGCAGCGGGCGCAGCTTTGGCGACCCGGCCAAAGCCGGCCTCCATGCTATCAAACGCACTATCCCAAGCGTCCGCCGTTTTCTTGGCAGACTTCTTGGTTTCATCCTCGATCTTTTTGTTCGCGTCGGTGATGACTTTACCGGTTACGCCGGGTATCCGTTTCAGCTCTTGTAGGTAGTCCTTGATCGAGCCCTGAACGTTGATCAGGACGTCTTCTCTAGTCGTCATCTCGAGCCCACCGATACCCGTCCGATCGTGATCGCAGCACGGCGCGCGGCGACACGAATGGGCCGAAACAAGAGGTCCTCAGCTGTCTGTCCAGAGTGGATGACTCCGGAGTAGTCCGCGGAGTTTCCCAGCTCGAGCGCTAGTTCGTCGCTCGTCGTGCTCGACACGCCCACGAATAGCGAACCCCTCGACTCACCGCTCTGCACTGGCCATGCGTTCGCGGCGGCGTCAACAACGGGCGCGATATCCTCCTCGAAAGCCTGAGCGACCGCGCGAAACGCAGCGTCGTAAAGCTTCTGCGCGACTTCCTCGAACCCGTGTGCGTGCAAAAATCCAGCGCCGCGCTTCATGCGTGGCACCTTCCCGACGGGGCGCCAAACAATGCGGGGGTCAAGATTCTGCGGTGGCGGGATTGCTGCTATCGTGTTCCTCCTGCGCGTCGTCGCTGGCGCTCTCGCTCGTCGTGTTCCTCCTGCGCCCATTCTATCGCCATCGAATGCACGGCAAGCGCACGCGATATCTCGGCAGGTCCTCGGTCGTATAGTCCCATAGTCCCGCCATAGTGGCGCATTCCCAGGGTACAAATCAGGTGGTGATAGCGCCCTCCTGGTCCGCGGAAAAAGATTCCTCCTCTGCGACTCCATCGTTGAGCACGGCGCGCACCTCCTCGACCATGAGGTCGAGCACGCGGCGGCCTTCTTTGTACATTTGATTCACGTCCCACGAATGACGCCACGCGTAATCTTGCGCCTGCTCGCCAAACGCTACCGGGTCGTGTCCGCATTCGCGGAAAGTTTTCCAGTCGTCGTCAGTCGGGTTTGCGTCCCAACACATTGCAAACGAAGCACAAAGCACGTTTCTAAGCTCGAAATCGCTACCGGAGCTCATGGCGTTTATCCACGCGCCATTCAGCTCAAACCTCCGGGGGAACGAGGGCAGCACGCTCATGCACTCCGAATTTACGAGATCGCCGTTTTTTCGCATGCTCATCTGAACGAGCACGATCGTGGAGCTTCCCATCAGTTCGTAGTCTGCGCGACGCCGTCGATCAGAACGGCTCCGTTATTCGTACCGCTCAGCGATACGGTGTGACCGTCGATAGCTTCCGAAAACGAGAAGTCGGCGAGGTTGTGAGGCAACTCATAATCAGTCGTCACGCCGCCAAGCGTCATCGTGTATTTGACGACGAAAGCCCAGATATTCGGATTCGAAGAAACCGAGACAGCGGCGGAGAACGTTCCCTGCTTGAGTAGGAAGTCTTGCAATCGGGCAGAGACGGCGCTCGTAATGCTCTCGATCTTCATCCGGGTATCAATAGACCAGGCCTGCTCGAGGTCGGTCGTCTCGACATGACAGTCGAATCGACCGCGGTCGTCAACACGCTGTTTCGCGGTGTTCCCGTAGCTCATCGGATCAACCGACCAGTTCCCCTCGCCAGGACCCACGGTCATACCGAGACCGTTCGCGTCCTCAACCCGGAGGTTAGACACTCGTGAATTCATGCGTCCCATTTTTCAGACCCCCTTAAACGGATTTGCCGATCAACCAGACTTGGTACGACGCCGAGGCGCCCCCGTCCTGATTGGCGACGTTGAAACTCTTGTTGCCAGCTGCGACGGCCCACGCTGGGTCGGACGTGCAGCCAAAAACGGCGAAGCCGCCAGGCGGTAGCACCATCACCGAGCCGGCTTGTAGGAGCGACACCCAGGGGGTTCCTACTGACGGGGCGACGTGCAAATCGCCGCCGTTCGCCTCTGCCGATTTAATGGCGATGGCCGCAACCTCGGCAAGCGAGAGCGCGGCCGCATTCCCGTCGAGAAGCGCCTGCAGGTCGAGATCCTCGCCAGTAGACGCGGCGAGCGTTCGCGTGTCGTCGAAGGGCTTGTCGCCCTGTCGTGCGCCTGTGCCTGTTGGCCAGGCCTCGTCGACATTGAATTCCGCCGTTTGTCCGCCGCCCATATCGCCAGAAGGCGCGAGCGTGGAAAACAGCTTCACCAGCATTTTTGTTGGTCCGACTACTGCCATTTTAGGCGCTCCTTAGCATGTTGGCGGGCGGACCATGAGGTCGAATCCCGCGATGTATTCCTGTTCGATCAATACCCAATGCCCATCCGGAGTCAGGCTCGGGCGCATACCGTCGACGAGGTCTGCCGAGATGCAGCCAAACGCGTCCAACTCTAACTGAGACTGAGCGCCCATAATGCCCCGCACAACAGCGGCCGCGGCATGGCCTGCAAGCCTCTGCGACTCCACCTGTGTCCGTACGCGTAGGTGAAAGGTAAATTGCACGAGTACGCGGGCCTCTATCCATATGGTACCGTCGCGCTCGTCGATAGTGTCGCGCCCGCGATTGAGCCCGGTATTCGGGGCGGATTCGATCCACACATTGTATAGCAGGTGCTGCAAACTGCTCGGGTCTTCTATCGTGGTGAGCGGCACCGACGAGAGTTTGAATTTGCTCCCGTTGCGCCGAGCATAGGGATCTCCCGACACGCTCTCGACGCGCGACGAGAACCAGTCCTGCACCTTCTGGAAGTCGGTCGCCATGCGCTACCACGACGGAGAGCGGCGCAGGCGCCTGTTGCGATGTACGTTTCGATGCACGAGCCCGCTGCTT
The DNA here is from genome assembly GCA_013215565.1 of Myxococcales bacterium. Taxonomy (GTDB): domain Bacteria; phylum Myxococcota_A; class UBA9160; order SZUA-336; family SZUA-336; genus JABSQV01. The sequence continues at coordinate 5,732 of JABSQV010000048.1, forward strand.
TCGCGATTGTCGTCGTCTGCGAATCCGTCTTGATTGTGGTCGATACGTAGACGCAAGGCCTTCCACGCCTCTTTCCACTCCGCGTTGTGATGGTCCATCAGCAGTTGCCAGCGGTTCGCTCCCGACGTGGCGTGTAGCAGTTCCTTAAAGATAAGGAAGAAAGCCAACTGCCGAAGCGGTCGGCGTAACGACGAATTCGAGATGATCAGCGACGGCCAGCGGCCAACGTCCCAGAGCTTCTCGACGACCTGTTTCCATGCCTCGTCGAGGAATGGCTGCACCGTCTGGTTGTTGTCGTCGAGCTCCTCGAGGAGGTTCGGATATTCGCCGAGTACGAGGTCTACCTCACCCACGGGCGGGTAGATCTCAAACAGCGCGATCGCCGCCTCGTGGCGGGGCTCGTAGGTCTTGCCGTCGATCGATAACACCCAGTGTTGCTGGTACCTGTCGGAGAGGGCCAGAGTATCGGGTAGCGATGCCGCGAGGATGTTGTAGGTCGCAACGCCATCGACCAGGGTGATAGGTTGGGCGTCGATGATAGCGGCGCCCCCAGGGACGAGCAACGAAAACGACGACCCCAGTACGGTAGGCGCCAGCACTTCACCGCCACGGCGCGCTTCGAGGCGAACCGTGCGGTCTCTCTCCCGCTGGATAATATCCGGATACGGCCGAATGAATGCGGGCGCGTCGTGGCTCATGAGACGGTAGTCGCGCCCATGGATGTCCAGCCCTCATCGCCGGTGCCAACCACCACAGCGGCCTGATTCTGGCCAATCGATACGATGGTCGCCCCGGCCGGATTCTTGACGACGAGCGCAAACGCGCCGCTTGCGTCGTTCCGAATATGGAAAGGGAGGCCGACAGAGTCGGGAACACCGCCGCCGCCATCGGGCAACATCACGTCCCGCGGGGCTCCGTCTGGGTCGAGGCGTTGCCAGTGCGCCGATTTGCCGTCGAGGACTTTCGCCGCCGCCAGCACTTCGACGTTCACGCCGCCGCCTGATTGCATTTGTTGGCGCAGAAAACGCCGAGCCTCTGTCAGAAAACCCATGATTTAACCCCTAAGAAAGAGCGACAACGGTGACGCGCTTGATCTTCCAGCCCGAGCCAGTAACGACACCGTCTAGGCCGACCTTCGCGTCGTGGCAAAGCTCGCAACTGTCGAACTGCTGGAGAGTCGCGACCGTAGCGCCTGAGAATGACTTCAGGGTAAGGTCCGCAACGCCGATACAGGTGACGCGGCGCTCCATGCCGTCGAGGGCAGGGTCGACATCGGCCGACCCCTCGAGCGTAACGTCCTGCGCGCCCGCCGCCGACACGTTGAGATCGCTTGCATTTGTGTAGTCGAGCGCGAGCGCGCCGGTGATCACCAGCTCTTGAAAGCCATTCTTTCGGCCTGTGCGAGCGGAAACGCCCATGTCAATCGTATCTTCAACGGTCGGATCTGTAAGTGGCAAAGCGCCCCCCCTATCGGTTTTTGTTCGATCTGTTGTGGTCGCCGCGGTTGAGGGCTTCGCCAACTCGTGCCCGCGCTTCTTGGAAAGTGTAGGTCGTGTTTCCGGCGCGCTTCGCCTTGTCCATGTAGTCGCGGGCAACGCCGTTCGCAGCTTTTCGGCTTTCGTCGTTGTCTCTCATGCTTTCGCCCTTTTTGTGCGTTTGGCGCGTTTCGCTTTTAGGTCTCTTGGCAGGAGTGCCATTTCGTGCCGCTTGGCTGCGTCGATCTTAAATTGTAGATACTCTTTCGTCTGTCGTCCGCTTTGTACGGACGGAATCGCACGCTCGACGCGGTTGCGGGCCGTGGCGATCCTGCGCTTTACGACCTGGGGCAGAATCTCGGCGACCTGGCCAGTCGCGACGAGCCATTCGCACCAACGCTCATGTGCCCCCATGGCGTACGTAAACTGCTGATCTTCGTTTGGAAGCGAGGCTACAGGAATCCGCCACGCCTCAAGGTAGTAGGTGCCCCGGCCGGCCTGAGGGTCCCAGCATGGCAGACGGCGCAGGTATCCACCCTCGGGTACACCGGGGGGTAAGTATTCCGCGGGTATAGGGTCGTTCTGGCCAAAATAGGACCAGCCGAGCTTGGTCGTTTTAGCGACCGCATCTTCCCACACCTTTTCGGGGCGGTCGCTCTCCTTGATTGTGTGGATACCGTCGCATCCGGGCGCAATCGTCAGGTGACCGATCACGGGGATCCAGGTGGGAACCTCGAGCGTCGCAGATACTCGCCAGGCCGCTGCGTGGTGACGCATTTTGAACGAGTAATTCGGTGCGATCCTCAGACTACCTGGGTCCGAGGAAGTGAGCACGGGCGACGCGGGTAGCATACTCGCAGCGAAAGGTGATCCAGTCTGTAGTGTCATGGGTAGGTCTCTCCTGTACCGGGTACCCAGTTCAGCCTAGATCGACGAGACGAAGCCGCGCAGGGTATGGACGCGCTCAGAACCAAGCGCGGTGCCGAGCCATGCGGTGGCACGCAATGCCCGAGTAGTCGCCGAACCGCCGCTCGTGATTTCCTCGATGATCAGGCCGAACGCCGAGATATTCACAAAGCCTACCGTATTCGCAGGTCGGACCGGGGCGGTGTTCGCCGTGGCGTAACCAATCCCGCCGATGGGACAGGCGAAGCCGCGCCGAGCGCCTGCAGCTTGGACAATGGAATCGGTGACATACATGTCGATGTTCATGCCGGCGTAGTTCGGGTGCTTCTGCGCAATCTGTCCGCCGTCGCCTTCTGCGAGCGAGAGCAGTGCGGCGAAGTCGCTGGCGCTGTTCTGGAATGCGGGCTCGTTGCGCCAGCTGCGTGCCAACTGGTCGAACTGCGTGCCATCGATGAACGCGAAGGGTTTGCGGTTGCCGAGGTTCACCCGGTAGGCAGTCGCCAGATCGAGGTGATCGTCTACGCTGAGCTGCGTTGTCGCGCTGCCAACGTCGGTGGTCATGCCTGCGCCGGTGATACATACTTTGTCACGCAGAGTCCTGAGCCAGCTCTGGACGAGACGAGGCTTGAGGGCGTCGAGCATAATCATGGGTTCGCGGCCAAGAATTTGAGACTGGTATGTCTCACTTTGAGCGAGCCCGTGCGGGGCGATTGTGATTTCCTCGAAGCCGATATCGAATGGACTCGGGGCGACAATCTCAGTCTCAGTCGTCAGGGCCTTCATTGGCAAAGACCAGCCGATACCACCAAAGTCGGTGATCCGAAGGGTATCGCTACCTGAGCTCATGAGGTCACCCTTGAGCGGGATCACACCGAGTCCGAGGACGTCGAGTGAATCCTGCAATTCGATGGCGATCATCTCGGCGGCGAAAATATAGTCGAAACCAAACCCGGCGGACTGGACATTGGCGAATGAGGTAGGTGGAGCGATAGAAGTCATGGGTATTCCCTTGTTTATGCTTCTTCGTCCCGTTGGGTTGCGCCCACGACTCGTTCGGACTGTATTGTTTTAAATAGCTACCACGTTGGGCGGCGCATCGTCAAGCGACGCGGGTCGTCGCGGTGGTTTGCTGTTGCAGCTCGGCGATCTTCGATCGCTTGTCGGCGCTAGATAGCCGCGCGTATTCCGCCGACTGGAAATAGGACTGCACGTCGTTCGGCGAAATCTTGCCGCCCGGTCCCGACGCGGGCGCAGCGCCGGCCGTCATAGACGGGATCGCAGCGGCGGCGGGCGCAGCGGCGATTACTGGGGCGATCCCCGGTGCCTGGAATTTATCCCTGAGTAGAGGGTGCTCCTGCGCGCTGCTACCTAGCCAATCAGAGAACGACGCGTCGTCGCCGCTCGCTTTCGCGGACTCGTAAAACATTTCGGCGTATTCGCGGAATTCCGAGCTGAGGCCCACTTCGGACATCGCACTCGAGCGCTGGAGCGCCTCGTAATCGGACCGGAACCTGTCCCGCTCTGCGATAATCGCGTCGTGCCCCTTGGTTTGCTCAGTCAACCGCGACACTGCGTCGCCTAAAGCCTTGTTCTCGTCCGTTTTCGCCTTGAGTCTCAATTCGTGCTTGGCTTGTGGAATGAATCCCTCGAGAGACTCGATAGGCTCGCTACAGTGGGGGCATCCTGGCATTGGGTGGTTCCTCGATCGGCTCAGCTGGGCCGATGGTTTCAGTTAGTTTTTTCTCGTCACCGGCCACCTTGACGAGCGCTGCGATAGCGTCGTCCTCGGTAGTCCCCGGATATGTCGCCCGGTACACGTCAACGCGTGACATTAGACCGCGTTTTTTCCGCCAGTCTAGGTCGTCGCGGAATTCCGCTTCCTCGCCGGGGCTGCGTGGTATCTGGCGGTATTGGATCGAATACCCACGTTGAGGGAAGCTCCCCAAGTTCGCGGATTTGGCCACAATTGCGGCGAGCTCCAATAGCTCTAGATCGTGTTTTCGGAATACGGCCGCCACCTGCGCCGAGTACTCCCGCTTTCCTTCGTTGCTGACCATCAGCGCCGCCGCGCTCGTGGGGTTCGCCGCTGTCCTGGACAGGTCGCTCGGATTCAGTCCCCAGCGAACCGCCTGCTTCATCTCGTATGCAATCGAGAATTCGAGCACGTTCGGCAAGTTGATGCCCGGCCCGATTTCCTTTACGAATGGCGTGACGCCGGGCTCAATGGCGTGGTAGTCGATGGTGCCTGGTTCGATCGTCTTCGACCGTGTCGACGGTGAGCCGCCGCGCGGACTGCTGCTACCGCCGTCTCGGTCGCGCACCACATCGACCGAGCCGTCGTCGAGGCCCGCGATGATCACATAAGAGCCGACCGAGTCGCGGGCGCAATGCGCCGTGTAAGTCCAGAAGAGGGCACTGTTAAGCGTTCCGCGGTGCGCGCCACGCTTGAGCGTCCAGTTCCATAGCATGCCAGCATCAGCGTCCTGATAGTGGATTCGCGGGATAATCGGGCGCCCGTCGTCCGTACGCCATGGGTACGACTCGCCAGCGAGGGCGGCGGGGTCGGAAAAATACAGTTGTGTGACGTCCTTTCGTTCGCGGTCGCGGACCGTGAATGATGGGTGTTCGAGAACCGTCTTTCCGTCGGCGGACATGCGCCCAAGGTCCCACACGTCCCACACGTAGACGCTGGTTTTCTTCAGTGGGTGCCAGCGCTTCTTGAGTTCCCAGTGGGCTTTTGGCCGGCTCGGGTCGTCTTCGTCGGGCTCGAGGAAGACGTCCGACGGGTAGATGAGGCGCATCACCAAACCGCCGCGCCGGTCTTTTTCGACGGATACGAACATATCGCCCATACCGATCGCCAAATACTGAACAAACGCCATTTTCGAGTACCATCCGGCGGCTTCGAGAAGACCCTGCTCGCCGACGAGGCCCTGCGCGCTCGGGTCGACGTTCAGCACGTCCCAACGCTTTCCATATAGACCGGGCGTCGTTAGCTGCTTTGCAATGTCCGCGATCACGTTGCTAGACGTATCTGGCACTCCCCACTGTTGAGATCGCTCGGCGCTGATATGCTCGTCGAGCCATTCCTCGAGGACCCAGTCCCATGACTCGAGCAAGATCGCGAGGCGTGCATGTTGATGTTTGGCGCGCCACTCGTCGCCGTCCGTCGGCATCTGTGGGCGGTCCGCATCTACTTTTCCGTCGAGTGTGCCGTGCATGGTGCCTCAGTATATCGCTGTGAGTCGTTGTATCGGAACCTTACCGAGCGCCCGCTCGACAGCATAACGCCCCGCGTCGCCGACATCTTTCAGCTCGTGGTGAGGGTTGCCCGCCCAGATTTCGCAGAATGTCGCGAACCGTTCGGCTTTCGGATCGATCATGAAATGTGGGGTCCCGTCGTCGTCGAACGCGCCTAACATGGCGTTTATCAGGTGCATACCGTGCGCAACCGAAGAGCGGTTTTTGTATGGCGTATGGAACCTTGGAAAGCGCCTCACGCCCACCTGGACGGCGAGATTTCGTTCGAGTTCCATGTTCGACTTGCGCTTCATTTGGTGCCGCGACTCGGCGGGGCGATCTCCTACCCATTCGTCGATACGGCGCCACGGAATGCCGTGCCGTTTCAGCAGCTTGAGGATCGCCCGCGCATCATCCGCCGGAGTAGTCGCAAGCTCGGCGCACTCCTCATCGAGTATGGCCACATATGGCCTGAGATCGCGACGACCCACGACAGCAGCCAAAACCGCGGTTTGCTTGCCGGCTGCGATGCCATGATCGACACCAACGACCAGAAAGGCACCGGGCGGCGCTTCGCATGGCACGATGTGCCGTTTCCGGATGAAGTTAGTTAGCCAAGCTTCGTCGAGAATAGGGTCCCATGCGCCCTTTATGCGCATATCGCGCTCGGCGGCTATGAGATTCGCGGCGAACGCATCGACGTCCGCCTGAGTTATCCATGGGCGCGGGGCTCCTATAGGCCAGCATGACGATTCCTCTAGCCAAGGATTCCGCTCTACGAGCGTCCCGTTCTTTACTTTCTCCCTTAGGAAACTTTGATCAGGCATACCCACGACGGGAGTAAACCCGATCCGCATATGCCCGCCAAATCTGAGGAGGCGAGGTAGCAATTCTTGGAGGATATTCTCGGGCGGCGGTTCGTCACAGTCCACGTAGTGAACCGTGACGCCCGCATGTGGCGCGGAGCCCTGTTTGTAGGTGCCGAAATTGATAACCGAGCCCTTGCCCGGGCCGCTGGTGAACACAATTCGAGGGGGCTTTCCGGTGATTCCCCGGCCCTTGTCGAGGCGGATATTCTTGGCGATCTCGCCTTTCGGTAAGAGGGACCAGAGCTCCTCCATGTAGCCGCCCGTCTTGCCCATTTGCTCCCAGGTCTGGCCCATTGCGAGCACCTTGATCGGCGGCTTGAAGATGCGCCGATAGGGATGGGTACCCCTGCAATGATGGATCATCTCCCACAGTTTGATCAGCGTCTTCCCGATCTGGTTCCCGGCGCGAAGGAGTGCCATCGACTCGGCGATCTGGACGTAGTCCAACTGCCACGGCGTGAGGCGTACGCGGTCGAGCGGATTGCGCTGCGACGCTATCGCCATGCGGCTTGCGCCGATCAGGTCGACCATTTACTCGGCCGGCGCGGCTTCGCTCGTCTGAACGATGCCGATTTCGCCGACGCCGGGAATCGATCCGGTCACACCGACGCCCGCCGCGCCTGCGCACAACGCCAGGATACAAAGCAGCTCGAAAACGGCGAGCCTATACCAGCGGGTCTCGCGCGCCGTAGAAGCCTCGAGTAAGTCGCGATCCCGCTCAGCATCGCGCAACGCCGCCGCCTTCCGTTCCTCGGATGCGTCGCGGACCATATTCTCGAGGATCCCCGTTTTCGAGGGCCCGCGCTGTTGCACGTCGGGCATATTGCCAGTGTACCCGGTACAGCGCGGGCGGGCGAATGCTACCCGATGGACTGCCAGCCGTCGTCCGTCAACGCGCTTCGATATCCCTCGTGAACTGCCAATAGCTGTACATTGAGCCGCTCGGCGTACACTAGTAGGACCGTCTCAAGGTGCGCATCAGACCAGGTCTCAGCCTGTGCACGCAACCATTCTATTTGCTCGTCATGCGTCATACCGTCTAGCTCGTCTATCGCCTGAACCTCGGCGCGGTCTACCGTATCGCGCAGTTCGCGGGCCGAGCGGTGCAGCGACGACAAGCCCGCCGCGCTCGGGTTCCGCTTACCACGCTCGGTCGCGATGTCCGCCTCGACGTCGGCGAGCGCCATGATTGCCCATTGTCGGCGGTCGAGCATCGCCGCCATGGGCTCGCGTGGGGCGTCCCGGGGGGCTGGCGCAGGCACAACAGGGTCCGTTTTCTGCTCGTATCGCCAGAGGCGGTCGTATTCTGGGCCGCCGGCCCTATGATCTTCGGCCGGACGAAGCTCCCGAATACAGTCCATTTTGGCGCCGCCCGGATTTGCGGCGAGCCACGCCACCCACTCGAGGCGGGAGATAGGCCCGGCGGCTTTCGCGCTCGTCTTCTGCTCGAGGCGGGCGCGCTTTATGTCGCTCGCGGGGAGCCCGAATTCGCGCGAGGCCCGCCGATAGCCGCGGGATTTGTCGGCGGCTAACCAGGCGAGGGCGTCGGCGATTTTGCTCATGGCGCCGCCGATGTCGGTACTGGGTCCGGATATTCGGGCATACGATGATCCCCCCGTATCTCTGTATTAGCTGTAGGCGCTCCGAGGCCGAAACCTGTGCGGATTCTTGATCCCTCAGTGAGAGTTCGACCCTCCCACAGCCCGGGCTCATCCTCCTTTGTAGCAGTCACCCAC
>JABSQV010000049.1 GCA_013215565.1 Myxococcales bacterium
GGGCTATCGCAAGAGCCAGACCTCACTGATCATCGGCAACGGTCCAGCCCAACGGGTCTACACCAGCGAGGGCTTCGAAGCCGCTTACCGGAGCCCGGGGTCCGGCGCATGCAGCGTGGGTCGTAACACGAGGCCACACCACATCAGGGGGCCCCTTCGTGGCTCGGGGACCGAGCGTGAAGGGCGGCGCAAGCCGTGGATCCCGTAACGCAGGGCGCGCTCGGCGCCGCCGCGACCCTGGCGATCGCCCCGCGCTCGCGGGTTTTTCCCGCAGCACTGCTCGGGGGACTCTCCGGCATGGCGCCAGACCTCGACGTGCTCATTCGGTCGTCGACAGACCCGCTTCTCTCCCTGGAATACCACCGACAGTTCACCCATGCCCTGCTCTTCATTCCGGTCGGCGGCCTGGGTTGTGCGTTGGCGCTGTTTGCATTCGTACGCACCAAGCTCGGCTTCCTCACGACCTATGGCTACTGCTGTCTCGGCTACGCCACCCACGGACTGCTGGATGCCTGCACCTCCTACGGTACGCAGCTGCTGTGGCCATTCTCCACGCTGCGCGTTGCCTGGAACAACGTCTCGGTTGTCGATCCGCTGCTGACGCTACCGCTGCTGGCATTGCTCCTCCTAGCCGTATTCCGTCGCGCGCCTCGATTGGCGCGAGCAGGCCTGGCCTGGGTCCTGCTGTATCTCGCGATCGGTTTGGTTCAACGCGAACGGGCGACCTGGGCCGGTTGGGAGCTCGCACGGTCGCGCGGACAGACGCCGGCAGCCGTCGTTGCAAAGCCCTCGTTCGCAAACCTTGTGCTCTGGAAGACGATCTACGAATACCAGGGGATCTACTACGTAGACGCCGTCCGACTCCTCGGTACCTCGATTGTCTTTTCGGGACAAACCGCTCCAGCCCTGAAACTTGCGCGCGACTACCCGTGGCTCACGAGACAGACACAGCAAGCTCGGGACGTGGAGCGATTCCGCTGGTTCTCGGAGGGATTCATCGCGCGAGACCCGGACCGCCCCGCGCGGGTAATCGACATCCGCTATTCCGTTGTCCCCAACCGCATCGAAGCCCTCTGGGGAATCGAACTCGACGCCAGCGCACCCGCAGACGCGCACGCCCGGTTCTTTACGTCGCGCGAACTCTCCCCCGAGGATCGCGCCGAACTGACGCAAATGCTCTGGCCCCCGCCGCGGGATTGAGGCCGGGGACACGACCCTGTCTCCTTGCGCTGAGGATAGGAGAAATAAGCGGGCTTTTGGGCTTGGGTTGGGGTTCCGATAACGATCCTTCTGTTCGATAGAAGCTGAGTTCGTCCTTGTGAGAGCCGTGGGGCGGCGCACCCGCGGAGTTGACCGAGATCGTCCTGCGCGCCCCGGCCGCCCGCTAACCGCGGAAGACGGAGATCTCCGCCCGGTCGGGGAGCTGCGTGTACTCGATGTGCGACTCCTCGGAGCGGGAGTCGTAGTGTCCACACTCGCGCACGTAGCGCAGGTAGTCCTCGGGGTTGAAGAGGGAACCCACGTTGTCCGCGAAGATCACCGAGCCCGGTCGCAGTAGCTGCTTGGCCTCGATGGCCCGGAGGTCCGCCTCGTAGAGGTCCTTCCAGTGGTCGAGGAAGATCAGGTCGAAGTGTGCCTCGAGCTGGGGGATGCAATCCCCCGAAGCCCCTTGCCGGACCTCGACGGCGTGGGAGAGGCCCGCGAAGTCGATGATCGTCCGGGCCGCGCGCACCGAGTGACCGGATTTCTCGATGGAGAGCACGCTGCCGCCCGCTCCCAGGCGGCGCGCCATCAGGATCGCCGAGTACCCGCAGTAGCAGCCCAGTTCGAGGATCCGCGCTTCCGGACCCGCGCGGTCGACCTCGGCCTCCAGCAGTTGGCCCTTCTCGGGGCCCACGTTCATCAGGAAGCGCCGGTTGCGCGCGAAGTCGTCCAGCGCGGCGAGCACGCTGGCGGGATCTCCCCGGGTGGCGTGGGCCTCCACGTGGAGGCGCGCCTGTTCGGGGCGCGGGGCCGAACCCCGGAGCTTGTCGATGGCCGCGTCCCGCAGGTTGCCGAGGGTCCAGCCGATGTGAGCGGGCTTCAGAAAGCCGAGCATTCCCATGCCGCTACCATAGTGTAGCTTTCGAGATTCATCCGGGGTCATCGCGTGTTCTTCCTCTTCGACTTCGCGAACTACCGAAAGATGATCGCCCTGGCCTGGCGGGAGCCGACGCCGGCGGCGCGCCGCTACTGCCTAATGAGGATAGGAGACGAGGGCGGGCGTGTATTCGATGCGAGCTGCCAAGTGACAACTCCCTACCTGAGACTAAGACGCACCTGCGATCGAGCGTCGATCGCGCCACGCGGAAAACCCGATTCGAGCGGAACGGGCGAGCATGAAAACCA
>JABSQV010000005.1 GCA_013215565.1 Myxococcales bacterium
AGACTTCCTGCACAAGACAGGAGTCATCCCGAAACCGGGCGGGGAGTTCGACATCGGGCTCGCGGTGGCCGACGCGCGACTCAACGCGGACGGCAGCATCTTTTATGATTTTCTCGATCACAACGGGCACATCGGCGACCTCTTTATCGTCAACGGAAAGGTTCAGCCCTACCTCAACGTACAACGGCGCAAGTACCGTTTCCGCCTCCTGAATGCCGGCAACGCCCGGATCTTCGAGCTCAGGCTCAGCAGCCGCAAGAAGATGTGCATCATCGGGACGGACAGCTGGCTGCTTCCGTACGGGGTCGAGGTCGAGAGTTTCGAAGTCTCCTCCGGGATGCGGCACGACCTCATCATCGACTTTTCTGAGTACGAGGACGGCGAGGAAGTCTACCTCGAGAACATCATGATCCAGACGGACGGCCGGAAGAGCAAGAAAATTGATCCCGACCGGCCGACCCCACTCCTCAAGTTCAACGTCCAAGGGGCAGCTCACTCGGAAGCACCGTGCGTAGACGGCACCGTGATCCGTGGCGTTCAAGGGGTGGACGAGGACCCGCCGGGACAGTGGGCGCTGATTCCAAAAGACGAGCTCGTGACGCAGCGCTACTTCCGGTTCGACCGCGCAATGGGCGCCTTCACGGTAAACAACCGCTTCTTCAATCCCAGGCGCTCCGACGCCAATCCCGAACTCGGGGTCGGGGCCGAAGAATGGCTCTGGGAGAACAAGTCCGGCGGTTGGTTCCACCCGATCCACACGCACCTCGAGGGCCATCAGGTCATCACCATCAACGGAGAACCGCCACGCCGGGAGCGCCGACACAACCAGGATCTGACGATGCTCCACAATGGCGAACTCGTAGAACTCCGCGTCAAGTTCCGAACCTTCACCGGTCCATTCGTGTTCCACTGTCACACGATCGAGCACGAGGACATGCGGATGATGGGCGTGGTCGATCCGACGCCGACGGACGAGACGGAGGGCGCCATCGACGAAACCCCGCCGTTGGACGGGGAGACCCGCATCGAAGCCGCGGTTTCGGGCGTGGTTCCGGACTGCATCGATCTCGAGCACGAGAAATACCTGTACTTCGATGTAGCCGGGGACCTGGAAACGATCGATGATCGCGGCGTTGGGTTCCCGGAATGCGAGTTCGACATCACGCTCCGCGGGAACCGGGGCAGGAAGAAGTGATCCCGACTCCCGGCGCTCGCGCGGCCACGGGGCTATGCCTCGTGGCGGCCCTGGTACTGGCGTGCGGACCTCGCGCCCCGGACACGCGGGAGACTCCCGCAGACTCCACAGCCACGCCTAGAGCGGAGCCTGTCCAGCGCGGAGATCAGCGAAAGCAATCGGACGCTTTCTCCAACATCCTGCTGTATACGCAGCACGGCAAGCCCGTCCGCTTCTACGACGATCTGGTCAAGGACAAGGTCGTGATCATCAACCTGATCTACACCACCTGCCCCAAGATCTGCCCGGCCACGACCGCACAACTCGCGAAGGTCAACGACTCGCTGGGCCCCTGGATCGGCGAGGACGTGACGATGTTGTCGATCTCGATCGATCCCGAGGTCGATTCACCCGAACGTTTGAAACAGTACTGGGAGCTCTTCGGGAGCAAGCCGGGCTGGCTCTTCCTGACCGGGGACTACGACGAGATCGATCAACTGCGCCACGAACTCGGGGTCTACGACCTCGACCCGGTGATCGACGCCGACAAGACCCAGCACGCCGGAATCGTGACCTTCGGCAACGACCGCACCAACCGCTGGTCGGCGCTGCCCGCACTCATGCACCGGCGGCTACTGGCCAAGACGATCCTCCGGATCACCTGGGACGATCAATGGAAGACCACGGCGCGACGCGTGAGGCTCGCCTCGGACACCGGCGACACCTATTCCGGGCACGGGATCGTTCGCGCGATCCACTCCCAGCGCGGCGAGGTCGTGATCGAGCACGAAGACATCCCCGGGCTGATGCTCGCGATGACGATGCCGTTCGAGGTGGCTGACCCCGCCCTGCTCGAGGGACTCTCGCCGGGCCAGACGGTCGACTTTGTGATCACGCTCGAGGGCAACGTCCACCGCGTCGTGTCTCTCACTCCGGTCGCGGACCGCGCGGCCCCTCGCGACGAGGCCGCGACACCGGGCCCGGCGCGCGCCCTCGCAAACACGGAGCGCCCTCGCACGGCCGGCCCCGCCTCCTGATCCCGCGCGAAGGCCGCCCTCCTCCGCCTCCCTGATCTGCGAGAATGGTCCGAACATGGATCGTCTGCGTACGCCCCAGGTTCATCCCTTCTCGGGCTTCGACGTCGCACACCTGCTGGCCGCGCACGCGGCCGCGCGGCCCGAGCATCCGTTCCTGATCTGGGAGCCGTTCGACGGCCCGGGCCAGCGCTTCGGGTACGCGGCGTTTCACGACCGTGTGAAGAGGGTCGCGGCAGGTCTCGCAGCGCGCGGGGTCGGACCCGGCGACCGGGTTCTCGTGCACCTCGACAACTGTCCCGAGAGCCTGCTCTCGTGGTTCGCGTGCGCGCATCTCGGTGCGACGGCCGTGACCACCAACGCTCGGAGCGTAGCCGACGAACTCGACTACTACGCGGGCGACGCGGCCGCGGTGGGCGCGATCACGCAGCCGCGCTTCGCCGAACTCGTGAACTCGGCCTGCAAGGAAATCGGCTGGCTGGCCGTCACCGACAGCGACAACGGAGCCGCGCCCGCGCCCGGCACCGCACCCGGACCCGGCGACGCGTTCTCGGCGCTCGACGGCAATCCGGAAGACGCGCCGCTCCGGGCTCCGGACCCGATGCTGCCGGTGGGGATTCAGTACACCTCGGGGACCACCTCGCGGCCGAAGGGGGTCGTTTGGACCCACGCCAATGCGCTCTGGGGCGCCAAGGTCTGCGCGCTTCACGAGAGTCTCCGCGCGGACGACGTGCACCTCACGTATTTGCCGCTCTTCCACACCAACGCGCAGTCCTACTCGATGCTGGCGTCGCTCTGGGTGGGTGCGACGGTGGTGCTGCAACCGCGCTTTTCGGCCTCGCGTTTCTGGCCCGTGTCGCTCGAGCACGGCTGCACCTGGACCTCGATGGTGCCCTTCTGCACCCGCGCGCTCGGCGCACACGAGGTTCCCGCGCACGGCTACCGACTCTGGGGCAACGCGCTGGTGAATCCGCGCTGGGACCGGAAGTTCGGCGTACACACGATCGGATGGTGGGGGATGACCGAGACGATCGCGCACGGGATCGTGAGCGACCCGTTCCACCCCGCCCCAGCCTTCTCGATCGGCAAGCCCTCCCCCGCCTACGAGATCGCGATCACGCGCGACGACGGTACGCCGGTCGAACTCGGAGAGACGGGCAATCTGCTGATTCGGGGTATTCCGGGACTATCACTGTTTGCGGAATACCTGAACAACCCCAAGGCAACCGCCGAGAGCTTCGATGCCGCCGGCTTCTTCGTCACGGGCGACCGGGTGACGCTGCTCGCCGACGGCCACCTCGCATTCGCCGACCGCGACAAGGACATGCTCAAGGTGGGCGGCGAGAACGTCGCGGCGTCCGAGGTCGAGCGCGTCGTGATGAGCGTCCGGGGCGTCCAGGAATGCGCCGTCGTCGCAAAGTCGGACCGGATGCTCGACGAGGTGCCGGTGGCCTTCGTGCTCGTGCCCGGCGGCCCCGACCAAGCGCCTGCCGGTCTCGCGGAACGGGTGATCGACGCTTGCAAAAAGAGCCTGGCCGATTTCAAGGTCCCGCGCGAAGTCCGAATCGTGCCGGAGCTGCCGCGTTCGACGCTCGAGAAGATCGCAAAGGCGGAACTCCGGCGGCAGCTCGAGCAGGACCCGGCCGACGCCTGAGACCCGGGCCCGCGCGCCCGAGGGGTCAGTCCGGCCGGTTGCGCGCGCGCAGCGGCCGGTACAACTCGAGTCCCTCGGGCAGAAGTATCAGCATCCAGCGCTGTGCGCGTCCCGCGTCGTAGGGATGCCCGGAACCGATGCCGAAGGGGTAGCCGCGCGCGGTTCCTGCGGCTGCGCGGTAGGCGGCGTCTCGCGCACGCTGCGCCTCCTGGTCCCGACCGGAACGTCCGAGCAGCGCGGCGAGGTTCGTCCAGGCCGGGGCGAGTCCGGGATCCAGTTCCAGCGCCGTGCGCAGGTCGGACTCCGCTTCCTCGAGACGCCCCGAGTTCGCGCGCAGCGCCCCGCGGTTTACCAGCACATCGACGCGGTTCCCGGTTCCGCTCGCGCGCTCCAGGATCGCGAGCGCCCGCACGTGGTCACCGGCGAGCGCAGTCGCCACCGCGAGATTCCGCGCCAGGCCACCGTCCGGATCGCTCGCGAACGATACTGCGAAATCGTAGTACTCGCGCGCCTGCTCCGAATTGCCCGCAAGCAGCTGGATCCCGGCCAGGATCTCGTAGTGTCCGACCCGACCACCGCGCGTGCGCGGCCAGTGCCCGGCGAACTCGCGCTGTGCGGCGAGCGCACGCTCGGTTTCGCCGAAGTAGGCACGGACCGGGGCCACGTTGTAGCTCTCCGCCCGGCGGGGCAGCACCAGTCCCGAGGTGAACAAGGCGGCTGAGAGCAGGGCCGCCACGATCACTGCGCCGGTCGCGATCCAGGCTGCGGGGCGCGGCCCCCGGCGCGAGAGGAACTCGATTCCGCGCGCCAGGAAGAGTCCGCACGCCGGCGAGAGCACCAGCAGATACGACGCCTTGACCGCGGAGTTGACCGGAACCCGCCAGGTAAACCCGACCGACGCCAACAGCATGCCGCCCGAGAGGAGCAGCATCGCCAGGTCCGCGATTGCGCGCGGGTCGCGCAGCACCCGGCGGACGGAAAGCAGGACTCCGAGCACGAGAAGTGCGGTGGGAATCACGCCGGAGAGCGCGAGCAGCGTCGATACGAACTGTCGCTTGTCCGCATCGCGGGCGCTGAAGCGTGGCTGCTGCGACACCCCGAACAGATCGCTCCAGGCCCCGAGGTAAAAGGTGGCCCAGACGGATTCGGCCAGGTGCGGCTCGCCGGGTCGCGCGTCCGTGAAGATCCTGGGCGAGAAGCGCAGGTAGTGCCGCCAGCTGCGGGATCCGGGCGGCTGCATCGCAACCAACTCGTCGACGTGCAGCAACGGAATCGGGGTTCCGAATTCCGCCAGATTGCGCGCGTAGTAGGGACCCGCGACGACCAGCACGAGGCCGGCGATCAGCACAGCCCGCCTGACCAGACCCGGGAGCGCTCCCTCCCGCAGTCTGCGTACCACGAGAAAAGCCAGGATCGCGACTGCCGCCACCGCGGCACTCGTCTTGGCGAGGATCGCCAGACCCGCGAGTCCCCCCGCAAGCGCGGCACGCCCGAGACCGGGTCGCTCCCGCATTTCGTTCAGTACCGCGGCGACCACCGCGGCCGAAGCCAGGAAGGCAGCCGTCAATTCGTTTCCGGGCATCGGCGAGGTGTAGAGATGTACGGGGAGAAATGCGACGGCCGTAAACGCGAGCAGCGCGAGTTTCGGCCGGGAGGGAAACGTCCTGTGCACCAGCAGCGCGCTCAGCACCGCGACCCCCAGGCTGTCTACACTACCGACGAGCGCGAGTCCTCGAAGAAGCACATCCGCCTGCCCGAACTGCGCGAGCACCCAGCCGAGCAGGTAGTGAAGCGGCGGATGAAAGAAGGACCAGCTCTGATCCGAGTACGGGAGCGAGCGGTAGAGGTCCAGAAAGAACACGTAGTTGTAGTGGCCCCAGGCGTCGTAGCCGTAGCCACTCGGCCCGGCCAGCGCGTTCCAGAGCCGGACGGCAACGGCCGTCCCGGCCGCAGCGAACCAGCCAAGGCCGAGCAGGCCGCGCGTCCGCTTCGTGAGTTGGCCTCGCCTCTCCACGTCCTTGACCCTAGCCGGGTTTCTCGCCCGACTCGCGCGCGATCCGGCGTGCGAGGTCGGCGCGCAGCGCGCCCTTGGCGAGCTTGCCACCCGCGGCACGCGGCAAGCCGTCGACGACGATCAGGCGCTCCGGAAACCACTCGCGGCTCACCCCACGCGCGGCGAGATGCGCGCAGAGTGCCTCGAGACTGAGCGCGGGCGTGCGCGGCCCGGTCTCGACGTACACACACACCCGCTCGCCGAAGACCGGGTCCGGCATGGGGACCGCGGCCGCGAGCGCGACCGAGGGATGGCCCGCGACCGCTTCCTCGACAGCAGCCGCACTGATGTTCTTTCCGCCGCGGATGATGAAGTCGGCGGTCCGCCCGACCACGGAGAGGTAGCCGTCCGAGTCGATGCGGGCGACATCGCCGGTGCGCATCCAGCCATCGGGTGTGTAGAGCCGCGCGTTCGCGTCCGGATCTTCGTAGTATCCGCGGCTCGTGAGGGGCCCACGGCAGGCGGGCTGGCCCTCGCCCGAGGCGCTTACGTCGCGCCCCGCCTCGTCGCAGAGTCGAACCTGCATCGATTCGATCAAGCGACCGGCCGTCCCGAGCCGCTTCTCTCGAGCATCGCGCAGCGTCGTGCGAGAGAGCGCACCGGTTTCGTTCGAGCCGTAGAACTGCAGTACGCGCGCGCCGCTCCGTTCCTCGAACTCCTCGGCCCGATCGTAGGGAACCGCCTCCCCGCCGGTGAAGAGCACGCGCAACGAACTCAGGTCGGTCGTGGACATCGCCCCGGATTGGAGCAGCATGATGAACTGGGTACTGACCGCGGCCAGCACCGTCACGCGGTGGCGCTCGATCGCGGCGAGCGTGGCCTCGGGCGTGAACCGCTCGAGCAGTACGCACGGGATCCCGAGCAAGGTCGGCGTGAAGTGCGCGGTCCAGAGTCCGAAGCCGAAGGGTGCGGGCAACGCGGACAGGAACACGTCGTCGGGACCTAGATCCGCGGCCTCGACTGCGAGATCGTGAAACCGAAACCAGCGTGCCTGGTGGTGCGTGACACACTTCGGGAGCCCCGTCGTGCCCGAGGTAGAGTTCAAGAGAAACAGTTCGTCGGCCTCGAAGGGCCGGGCGGCCGGCCGCAGCGCGGAAGCCCGGCCCGCCGGATCCCGCGCTTCCACTGCGCCCGATGAGCCGGCCCTGCCGCTCGAGCCGGAGACAACGACGTGGTACCGGAGCGGCAGGCCCTGGCCGCGCAGTTCTCGGTAGAGCGACGCGAGATCGAGATCTCCCTGCTGCTCGCGCGAGACCAGGGCGCGGGCTCCGGACTTTTCCAGCAGGTGCTGGATTTCGTCTGCACCCGCGCGCGCGCCGATGCCCATCACCACCAGCCCGGCTTTTTCACAGGCGATGAAGACGACGTGGACGTCCGGGTCATCCGGCAGCAACACGGCGACCCGGTCTCCGCGCGCGAGACCGAGCGCCGCGAGCTCGTTCGCGAAGCGGTCCGAACGCGTCGCGTACTCGGCCCAGCTGAGCGTCTCAGCCCCGCAGTAGAAGGCTGCCTGGTCCGGCTGCTTCGCGGCGAGCTCCTCGATCCGCCGCGCGAGCGTCGTGCTGTGCGGCTCAGGCACGGACGCGTTCTCCGTGCGGATCGTAAAGCGGACGCAGCGAGGGCTTCGCGGAGAACCGCTCGCACGCGACCTCGATCTCGTAGCGCCCGGCCCGAACCCAGTCCGCGCTCACGCCCGAAGCAGAATTCAGGTAGCCGAGTGCAATCGAGCGGCCGAGCGTGTGCCCGAACATGCCCGAGGTAGTGTGCCCGACCAGTTCTCCGTCGCGCCAGATCGGCTCATCGTGGTAGAGCAGCGGCTCCGGGTCCTCGAGCGCAAACTGCACCAGGCGGCGCTCCGGTGGCCGGCCGCGCCGCGCGAGCAGCGCCTCGCGACCCAGAAAGCCGCCGGGCTTGTCGAAGGCCACGGCAAAGCCGAGACCGGCCTCGAGCGGCGTGTCATCGGTACAGATGTCGTGGCCCCAGTGCCGGTAGCCCTTCTCGATCCGGAGCGAGTTCAGCGCGTGGTAGCCGGCGTGCACCAGCCCGAAGGCCGGGCCCTGCTCGACAATCGCGTCGTAGAGTTCCGGAGCGTCGCCGGGGTCGACGTAGAGCTCGAAGCCGAGCTCTCCCACGTAGGTGATGCGCATCGCGCGAACCCGGACACCCGCGAGTTCGAGTTCTCGCGAGCTTCCGAACGGGAATGCGGCCGAAGACAGGACGGCGTCTGTGAGGGTACCGAGCAGCTCGCGGGAACGCGGCCCCATTACTCCGAGAACCGCGTAGTCCTCGGTCACGTCGGTCGCCGCGGCACGCGCGCCCTCGGGCAGCTGGCGGCGCAGCCAATCGAGATCGCGCACCTGACCCGGGGGCGAGGTCACGATCAGGAAGGACGTCGTTCCGAGCCGGGTCACGGTGAGGTCGGCCTCGATCCCACCGCGCTCGTTCAGCCACTGCGTGTAGACCACGCGACCGACCGGAACCGCGACGTCATTGGCCGAGACCCAGCCGAGGGCGGCTTCGGCATCCGGCCCCTCGAGCCGAAACTTGGCGAACGAACTCTGGTCGAAGAGTCCGACCCGCTCGCGCACCCCCCGGTGCTCGGCCGCCGAATACTCGAACCAATTCTGGCGGCCGTAGGAATACAGGTAGCGCGGCTCGACCCCGGGCGGCGCGAACCAGTTCGGGCGTTCCCAACCCGCGAGTTCGCCGAAGCAGGCGCCGCGCGCGGCGAGCCGATCGTGAAGCGGTGAGAGGCGCATCCCGCGCGCCGTCTCGAACTGGCGGTAGGGCCAGTGCATGGCGTAGAGCAGGCCCAGCGTCTCGGTGGTGCGCTCGCGGAGATAGTCCGGGTCGGATTGGAACGAAAGCGCGCGTCGCAGGTCGACGTCCCAGAGATCCATGGGTGGCCGCCCTTCCTTGATCCAGTGCGCGAGCGCCATGCCCGCGCCGCCCGCGGACTGGATGCCGATCGAATTGAAGCCGGCGGCGACGAAGAAGTTGCGGAGTCCCGGTGACTCGCCCAGGTAGTAGCGGTCATCAGGGGTGAAACTCTCGGGCCCGTTGAGAAAAGTCCGAATCCCGGCCTCACGCAGTACGGGCACGCGGCGGAGCGTCTCCTCGAGCTGGGGCTCGAGGTGCTCCCAGTCCTCGGGAAGCTGATCGAACGCGAAGTTCTCGGGAATCCCCTGCATGCCCCAGGGCTTGGCATGCGGTTCGAAGAATCCGATCAGGAGCTTTCCGCCGGCCTCCCACTTGTAGTAGGCGCAGGCACCCGGATCCCGCAGCGTCGGCAGGCGCGCCTCGAGACCCGGAACGGGTTCAGTGATCACGTAGAAGTGTTCGGCGGCGTGGAGCGGCACAAACGTCCCCGCGAGCCCCGCGATCTGATTTGCCCAGATTCCGCCACAGTTCACGACGTAGTCTGCCGAAACCTCGCCCGCCTCCGACACGACCCCGGTGACGCAGCCGTGCTTGCGGTGGATGCCGGTAACCCGCGTGTTCTCGCGGATCCGTGCCCCACCTGCCCGCGCTCCGCGCGCGAGCGCCAGGGTGGTATCTACGGGACTGGTCGAGGCATCTCCCGGGACGTAGACACCGCCTACCAGGTCATGCGGGTCGAGCGCGGGCCAGATCCGCTTGATCTCGTCCGGCCCGACCGGCTCGACCTCGATCCCGAAGCAGCGCGCCATCGAGGCGCCGCGCAGCAGTTCCTCGAAGCGCTCGCGATCGCGCGCGATCGAGAGCGAAGCGGTGGGGACGAATCCGGTCGCCTGCCCGGTCTCGGCCTCGAGCCGCGCGTAGAGCTCGGCGCTGTACTGCGCGAGCCGGGTCAGATTGTGGGTCGCTCGGAGTTGCGCCAGCAGCCCGGCCGCGTGCCAGGTGGTGCCGCAGGTGAGCGACTTCCGCTCGAGCAACAGCACGTCCCGCCAGCCGAGCTGCGTCAGGTGATACGCTACGCTGCAGCCGATGATGCCGCCACCGATGATGACGACGCGCGCGTGTGCTGGAAGCGGCTCGGACACGGCCCGAATCCTATCACCCGGAAGTGGCGCGCCGGCCCGGCCCACTTCGGCCTCCGCTGAGCGTCGTACAGGTTAGAATACCCGCCGACGGAGGCGCCCGCGTGAAGGTCTCACTGTTTTATCTGCCCTCGGTCGGAAACCGCGCCGAAGTCGAGGAGGGCCGTGTCGGCCTTCGCGGCGACCTCTACGACCGCATGCTCGGCGAACTCTCTGAGCAGGCGAAGCTCGCAGACGACCTCGGTTACGACTCGATCAGCTTCACCGAGCACCACTTCCACATCGAGGGGTTCGAGCTTTCGAACAACCCCGTATTGCTAGACCTCTTCGTCGGGATGCAGACGACCCGGATCCGGGTGGGTCAACTCGGCATCGTTCTCCCGGCCCAGAACCCGATTCGTGTGGCCGAAGACATCGCGATGCTCGATCACATGACGGGTGGCCGCGCCAACGCGGGATTCGCGCGTGGGTATCAGCGCCGCTGGGTCGACATCATGGCCCAACAGACCCACGGGATTCACGGCGCGCTGCCCCACGAGCACGACGAAATCGACGCCGCCAACCGCGCCGCGTTCGAAGAGTGTTTCCGAATCATCAAAGCCGCCTGGACCCAGGACCAGCTCTCCTTCCAGGGCAAGTACTGGCGCGTGCCGGCCGGGGAAACCCCCTGGGATCTCGAAGCCACACGGCTCTACGGCGCGGGCGTCGAAGGCGGCATGGTGCGGTCGGTCGGCGTCGTGCCGAAGCCCGTCCAGAAGCCCCATCCTCCGCTCTTCCAGCCTTTCTCCTCGTCGGAGCGAAGCGTGCGCTGGTGCGCGCAGGAGGGCGTCACCCCGGTCTTGCCCGCGCTGCGTCCCGCGCTCGAGCAGGAGTTGTTCCGCGTCTACGCGGAGACGTCCGGGAAGCCGCTGGGCGAGGACATCGGGGTACTGCGCGACGTAATCGTCGCCGACTCCGACGAGGAGGCGCGGCAACTCTGGGCCGACAGCGCCGCCTACGTCGGGGCCGCATGGTTCGCGCCATTTGGCTTTTCGAAGGGCCTCATCGACCCCGAGACCGGGGACGTGGCAGACCTGTTCTCGGACGGCCTGACGCTGGTGGGGAGCGTCGATACGGTGACCCGCCAACTCGAGGCGCTTCGGGCGCGGCTGCCGGCCCGTTGGCTCTTTGCCTGGACCTACAACGCGTTCATTCCGCACGCGAAGCTCATGAACTCGATCGAGAAGTTCTACACCAAGGTACTGCCGCGCGTGGCGGATGCGGGCTGAGCGAAGCGCCGCTGGGTTCGGGCTCTGCCGCGTTCAGCCTTTGGGTTCGGGAAGCTTCTCGCCCACCACGATCCGGTAGCTGAGCAGGCCCTGGGCGATCAGGCGTCCGGTCTTCTCTCCGACGAGATCCACGCGGTTGCTGAACGCCTCCGCGTGCTTGCGCAGATTGCGTGAAAGCGCGACCACGCGCTCGCCTTTGGACGGGGCCGCGTAGCTAATCTGGATGCCGGGCGTCATGGCCTTGTGCGCGCCGAGCGGCACGAGAGACCACGAGCCAAGCGCTCCGGCCGTATCGAGCAGTGCCGCGAGCGCCCCGGCGTGGTGCGATCCCTCAGCGTCGAGCACCTCCGCCGCGGGCTCCATCGCGACCCGCGCGCGACCGGCCCCCATGTGCTCCACCTCCATCAGACTGCCGATGAAGGGAGCCCGCCCCAACGCGCGGCCCATCGGTCCCGGATCCATTTCGCCCTCGATGAAGCGCTCGATTTCGATCCGGGCGGGATCCGGATCCTCGGCCGCGGCCCGCTCGGCCTGCGCGCGCGGGACCGAGCGGTAGGTCACCAGGCCCCGTGCCAATTCCCGGCCCGCGTCGTTGCTGACCGAGGCCTCGCTGAAGACGATCTCGCGCCCGCGCCGAAGCACGCGGCCCTCCGCGTGAATGTCCTCGCCGATCGCGGCAGCCAGGTAGACCACCGAAAGGTCGATCACGCCTGCCTCGAGATCGGCAGAGTCATCCAGACCCGTCTCGGCAGCCAGCGAGCCCGCGAATGCGATCATCGAGGCGTTGACCCCACCGTGAAGCGCCCGGCCCGGGTTCGTGTTGAGTTCCAGATAGGGAAGGCGGAGACGCACGCGATCGGACTCGATCTCGTTCAACTCGCAGCCGAGGCGGCGCACGTAGGGCGTCTGTTCGAAGCGCTTTCGCCAGTAGTCGAGTGACAACGCCGGCCTCCTTCGTCGGTGCGGCCCGAAGGGTATCACGCACCCCGCGCGCCGGACCCGGAAGCTCAGTCCACGTAGCCGAGCGCTCGGAGCTTTGCGGCCTGATCGGGATCGATCTCGTGAGGCGATGGCGCATCCGCAGGGGGCGCGGCCGCGCCGAGTTCGAGTTCGACCCGCTCGGCTTCGCGCTCAGACAGATACGCGTCGAGCAGCGCGCGGAGATCGGCGGCCTCCGCCGCTTTCTCCGGATAGAGGTCTCGCTGCTCCAACGGATCCTGCCCCAGATCGAAGTAGTGGTAGTCGGTCCCGGGACTCTGCCCGTAGCGAACCAGCCGGCGATCCCCCAGACGCACCGAGAGCGCGGGGATGCTCCGAGTGAGCCGGCGCAAGTCGAGAGCGAGGCCGCTCGGCACCCAGCTCTCGCTGAAGACCGGTTCCGGCGCCTCCGGCTCAGACCCCTCGCCGAGAAGCTCGGGCGCAAAGCTCCTGCCCTTTGCAGAAGGGAGCGGAGGTACGCCAGTCAGGTCGAGCAGCGTCGGCGCAAGTCCGATCTGCCCGAGCGGGCCCGCCACACGCCGCCCCTCGGGGATTCCCGGTCCCCGCAGCATAAGCGGGACGTGCGTGATCTCGGAAAAGAGCGTCGGCCCGTGACCGATGAAGCCGTGCTCGCCGAACTCCTCTCCGTGATCGGAGGTCACGACTACGAGCGTGTTCTCGTCGAGTCCGAGTTCCTCGAGCACCGCGTAGAACTCGCGCAGGCGATCGTCGGTGAAGCGAATCTCGCGGTCGTAGAGACGTGGATCGAACTCGGCCGGCAGGCTCACGGGTGGCTTTCGACCCTCGGGCAGGTCCGCAAAGAGTTCTGCGTAGTCTGCGGGCGGCGCGTAGGGATAGTGGACCTGATAGGTGTGCAGGAACAGGAAGAAGCGCTTGTCGCCGTTTCGCTCCAGCCAACTGCGGGCCCTTCGGAACATGAGTTCGATCTGGCCCCTCGGAAGGAACACGGTCGGACTCTTGTCTTCGAGGTAGGCATCGAAGCCTCGCCCAAAACCGCGATCGATCATGAGGGCAGCATTCTCGGTCACGGCTCCGGTGCGAAAGCCGTGCGCCCGAAACTGCTCGGCCACGGTCACAGCGCCGGGAACGAGTTCGCGAAGCTGTCCGGCTTTGACTCCGTGCGCGGAGGGGTTCAGGCCCGTAAACGCCGTCATGTGTGCGGGCGCCGTGGTCGCGGCCGCGGCTTCCAGTTGCTCGACGACGGTGCCTCCCTTCGCAAACGCTTCCTCCAGGAAGGGCGCCGTCTCGAGCGGGTAGCCGTAACTGTTCAGATGATCCGCGCGAAGCGTGTCGAGCGAGATCAGGATCAGGTTCACATCGCCGTCCCGACGCAGCCCGGTCTTGTAGAGGGTCGGGGTCGACCAGACCGGGAGAGAGAAGCCGCCCGCGTCGTCGCGCAGCCGGGTCGTGGAGAGTCGGAGCGAGGCTTCGCGCCCGGCCCAGCGTGAGAGAGAAACCACCTCGTCGCGCCAGCCCGAGCCGCCCTCCGGGGGGGATTCGAGGGGATCCAGCGTGGACCGGAACAGCTCTTCACAGGCGCCGTCGCTGCAGACTTCGAGCAGAAACTCTACAGGGCCCTGGTCCCGCGCGAGTTCGAGCACCCCGTAGCCGAATTCGAGGCGCGCACCGGGTGGGATCGGAACAGCTTGGGTCTGGTAGCTGCCCCGGTCCGATTCGGGCAGCACGGTGGCCCGGACGAGGATCGGGACACGCTCCCCGGCCGATCTGGGCGGGAAGACCACCTTCACCTCGAGGGTCAGCCTCTCTCCCTCTGGCTTGAGCGTGCGCACCTTCTGCGGAACCGGGTGAGCCCTTCCGCGGTACATAAAGCGCCCGTCCGTCACCACCCGCGAGGGCGCCCCGAGCGCCTCCGGCAATTGAATCCGCTTCTCGAACTGCTCGCTGGCGGAAATTTTCGTTCCGAAGGTGGCCAGCACGTGGGCACTGGGGTGCCCCCGGAACACGTAGCGCGTCTCGGCCCCGATCGTCTCGACCGGCAACTCGCCGCCGGCTGCAGCCACCGCCTCCGCATCGACGAAGATCCGCTCGCGCTGCAGATAAGTTTCGCCGTCTCTACACCCGAGCGTACAGGTAAGCAGTGCGGCCGCGATCCACAGGGCACGCTTCATCTCGCAGTCCGCTCCCGGGTACACATCGCGGTTGCTATGATACCGGTCGGAGGGAGCCGGTCGAGAATGGAGAGACTCACACGGCTGTCGCGATCGATCGAGGGCAAAGTCGCGCTCATCACGGGGGCCGCGAGCGGCATGGGCTACGCGACCGCGTGCCTGTTTGCGGATGAGGGGGCCCGGATCGCCGCCGTGGACCTCAACCGGGAGGGAGTCCTCGAACTCGTGAAACGCATCGAGACAGCCGGGCACGAGGCCCTCGGACTCGAACTCGACGTCTCCGACCCCTCGGCTGTTCGGGCCGCGGTCGAGCAGATCACCGACCACTTCGGAGGGCTCGACATCCTGGTAAACAACGCCGGAATGCCCGCGGGCCTGCCGGTCGAGGCGGAAGGCTACGACGAACTCTGGGAGCGGGCCCTGGCCGTCAACGTGTCCGCGCATCAGCGACTGATTCGGACCGCCCTGCCCTGGCTGCTCAAGAGCGAGTCCGGCCGCATCATCAACGTGGCCTCCACCGAAGGCCTGGGTGCGACGGCCGGCGTGAGCCCCTATACCGCCAGCAAGCACGCCGTGGTCGGCCTGACCCGCGCCCTCGCGGTGGAGCTGGGCTCGCGCGGCATCACGGTCAACTGCATCTGCCCGGGCCCGATTCGCACCGCGATGACGGCGGCCATCCCAGACGCAGCCAAGAACAAGTTTGCCCGCCGACGGGTGCCGCTCCGCCGCTACGGCGACCCCGAGGAAGTCGCACACGGGACCCTTCACCTGGCCCTCCCGGCTTCGTCCTACATCAACGGCGCGATCCTGCCCGTCGATGGCGGACTGCTGGTCCAGAACACTTAGGCAGGCCCGAAACGCTGCGCGGGCTGTGTCCGGCTCGCACCCGGGGCGTTAGAATCGCGGCATGTCCGAACCGACCGTGAGTGACGCCGACATCGAGAAAGTTCGCGGCTGGATCCGCGAAGCGGACTCCGTCGTGGTCCTGACCGGGGCCGGCATCTCGACGGACTCGGGGATCCAGGACTTCCGCGGACCGAAGGGACTCTGGACCCAGAATCCCGAGGCCGAGAAGATGGCCACGCTCCAGCACTATCTGGCCGAACCAGAGGTGCGAAAGCGCGCCTGGCGAAACCGGCTCGATTCCCCGGCCTGGCATGCCGAGCCGAACCTCGGGCACCACGCGCTGGTCACGCTCGAGAAGCGCAACAAGCTCGACACGCTGATCACCCAGAACGTCGACGGCCTGCACCAGGCGGCCGGGATGCCGGCCGAACGGGTGATCGAGATTCACGGCAGCATGCGAGAGGTCGCGTGCCTCGACTGCGGCGAGCGCGCGCCCATGCAGCGCGCCCTGGAGCGGGTCCGGGCCGGTGAAGCCGACCCCGCGTGCCGAAGCTGTGGCGGGATCCTGAAGTCGGCCACCATCTCGTTCGGGCAGGGGCTGGTTCAGGAGGACCTGGCCCGCTCGGAGCGGGCCGCGCTCGAGTGCGACCTGCTGCTCGCGATCGGCTCGACGCTGGGCGTCAGCCCGATCAACGGCGTGGTCCCAATCGCGAAGCAGTCTGGCGCGCGGGTCGTGATCCTGAACGCCCAGCCGACCGAGATGGACGCGCTCGCAGACGTGATCTTCCTCAACGCGATCGCCGCGGTACTGCCGCGGCTCGCGGCACCGGACGACTGATCGCGCGCACCGCGAGCGCGTGCTTCGACACCCAGACCCGGAGTTCAGGCACTCAGGGAAGCAGGCACTCGAGACGGTCGATCGCGTGGACGGGGGCGGCGTCTCCCTGCATGAGGTGCGCGATCGCCGCGTAGACGAGCTGGTGCTGTACGACCCGGGACTTTCCGCGAAACGCCTCGGCCGTGACGCGCAGTGCGAAGTGGCCCGGGCTTGCGGCGCGCAGCTCGACGGCCGCTTCCGGGAGCGCGGCTTTGACCGCCTCCAGCAACGCCTGTTGCACGCGCACGACGGACATCCGAAGCCCTTCCCTCAGCCCGCGTCACCGGACTCCGGTACAGTACCAGAGCGCGCTCGGAGCACGACTGGAATTGACCGCGCCGGGCGGTTTCCCTTAGGTTTCGCATCGGGGACGAGCCGACCCCGGGAGATCCCAGCATGCCGCCGATCCGAGTCACGCTGAAGCTTGCGGATGAGGACGTCGGCCACCTGACCGCACTGATGGAGCAAGCCATCAAGTCCGCAGCCAGCCTGAGCGAGTCCGAAATCCGCGCCGCAGCCGTTCGGACGATCGAGACCACCCGAAGCTCGAAGGCTCCCGACTACGTCCTCGAGCGGATCGAGAATCTCGAGCTGGCGACCCGGATCATGGATGACCCCGACTGGAAGGTGCCGCCCGGCGCTCGCACCCGGATCGTGACGGCGCTCAGCTACTTCTCAAATCCGGTCGACCTGATCCCGGACTCGGTCCCGGGACTCGGCTTCCTCGACGACACGATCATGATCGAGTTGTTGACTCGCGACCTCCGGCATGAGATTGCCGGATTTCGGGACTTCCTCCGCTATCGCGAGCGTGCCCTCGACGGCGGCGAGCGCCGGCAGAAGCGGATCGAGAACTGCCGCAAGCGTCTACGCGCACGCATCCAGGAACGTCAGCATCGGGACGCGGATCGCACGCCGTGGGCGATCCGGCGGCTGTTCGGGAGTCGCTAGATACACACGATGCGGCAATGCGACACGGCGTGAACGGCGAGACCACAGCGACAGTGGTGGTGACGGGAGGGACCGGGGCACTCGGACGCGCGGTGCTGCGCGCCTTCTTCGAGGTCGGCGACCGGGTGACCGCCGCCTGGCTGGTCGCCTCGGAGCGCGACGAGGTCGCGAGCCTGTTCGCGCCCGAGCTCGCAGACGGCCGACTCGAGCTGGTCGAGGCCGACGTCGCAGAGGCCAAGGGCGCAGCCGAGGTCGCACGGGTCGCTGGTCCGGCCCGCGCGCTCGTGAACGGGGTCGGAGGCTTCGAGGGCGGGCTTCCGGTCCACGAAGCGGACCTCGAGGTCTGGGATCGCATGTACCGGATCAACGTCCGCACCGCGGTGGCCATGAGCCGTGCGGTTCTGCCCGGAATGTTCCAGCGCGGGCACGGCGCGATCATCAACATCGGCGCACAGGCCGCGGCCGCGCCGCCCGCCCGGCTCGCAGCCTATAGTGCCTCGAAGGCCGCCGTCGTAAACCTGACCCGGAGCCTGCACGCCGAGGCCGGCGACGCGGGGATTCGGGTCAACGCCGTGATTCCGACGACGATCGACACGCCCGCAAATCGAAAGGCAATGCCCGAGGCCGATCCCTCGACCTGGACCCCGCCTTCCAGGGTCGCAGAGGTGATCGTGTGGCTGGCGAGCGATCGGGCGGCGACGGTGCGAGGCGGAATGATCCCGGTCTAAGATTCAGGCGGACACAAAAAGGGGGAAGAGGTGGCGAGGAAGCGGACTGCGAAGCAGGCAACAAAGAAGACGGCCAGTCGAAAGACCGGCACAAAGCGGCCCGCGGCAAAGGCCCCGGGAAGGGCCGGCCGCAAGCCGGTGACGAAGCGGAAGGCCGCCCCGAAGGCCGGCCGCAAGCCGGCGACGAAGCGGAAGGCCGCCCCGAAGGCCGGCCGCAAGCCGGCGACGAAGCGGAAGGCCGCCCCGAAGGCCGGCCGCAAGCCGGTGACGAAGCGAAAGGCCGCCCCGAAGGCCGGCCGCAAGCCGGTGACGAAGCCCGCCGCCAAGGCACGGAGCAAGCAGCAGGCCCGCCGCCCGAAGGTCAAGCGTGCGGCCTCGGCCGCCGCGCCCGCGGACCGGTTCCAGGAAGCGCTCGCGGCCCGGCGCCAGCGCCTGCTATCAGGCCTCGGCTCGTAACAGGTCGCGCACCGACTCGAGCCCACGCCGCAGCCCCGAGAAATCGCTCGGGCTCCCGGCTTCACCGCCGGCCTCGCTGCTGCGCAAAAGCTCATTCAGTCGCTTGCGTGCCCCTTCGATCGTGAAGCGCTTCTTGTACAGCAGCTGCTTGATCATCAGAACCCGCTCGATGTCCTTACGGCGGTACATGCGCTGGTTCGAACGCGACTTCGGCGGAACCATCGCCTTGAATTCGGTCTCCCAGTAACGGAGCACGTAAGGCTTGACCTTCGCGATCTTGGCGACCTCACCGATCCGGTAGTAGAGCTTGTGCGGCACGGCCTTCATGACCCTGTCGACTTCCTCCATCTTCCCCCCTTCGAACGGGCCCCGCCCGAACGGAACCCGCCGCCCACATGACCCGGACGCGGACGGCCCGACCGCGGGACTCCGGCCCCGCGAAACCGCCGCCTCCGGCGCGCTCCCTATGATGCGGAAACGTCCTTTTCGTTCAACTCATTCTTGAGTACCAGACTTGGCTTGAAAGTCAGCACCCGCCGGGCCTCGAGCTGGATCTCCTCCCCGGTCTGAGGATTTCGGCCCTTGCGCGCGTTCTTTTCGCGGACCAGGAAATTCCCAAAACCCGAAAACTTGACCTGTTCGCCGGACACGAGCGCTTCCTTGATCGAGTCGAAGACAGTCTCGACGAGTTCCGACGACTCCTTCTTCGAGAACCCGACCCGCTCGTAAATCAACTCTACGATCTCGGCCTTGGTCATACCTCCCCCTTCGCGTATTTGCTACCGAAGCTCCCCACCGAAGCGATGAGCCAGCATCTTGACGATCCGATCGGTCGTACCCGCGACTTCTGCGTCTCGAAGCGTGCGGTCGGGTCGCTGGAAGATCAGGCGGAAGGCCAGGCTGACCTTGCCGTCCGGAATGCCCTTCCCCTGATAACGGTCGAAGAGGGTCACAGAAACCAGCGTAGACCCTCCCCCCTTGCACATCGCCTCCAGTACCTCTCCCGCACCCCGCGCCTCGTCCACGAGAATCGCGAGGTCGCGGCGTACCGCTGGGAATTTCGAGACCTCGACGAACTTCGAGCGCGCGGCGCCGGCCTCGGCCGTTTCGAGCGCGTCCAGGTCGAGCTCGAGCACCCCGCAGGCGTCCTCGATCTCGAAGTGCGCGGCGACCTCGGGATGCAGCTCCCCGACGGTCGCCAGCACGTCCTTGCCCGCCACGAACTCGCCCGCGGCCGCGGGGTGCAGGTAGGGCTGCTCGGTCCCGCTTCGAAACCTCGCCTCGACCCGGAACTCGCGCAGCAACCCCTCCACGATCCCCTTGGCCTCGAAGAACAGAGGAGCCGGCTCCGCGGCCTCCCACAGGTTCTGGCGCTCTCCCCGCGTCAGTACGGCGGCCGCGCGCAGGCGTTCCTCGGGCAGCTGCCGGCCCTCGCAGGTCCTGAACACGCGAGAAACTTCGAACAGCCGCACCCGGTCGAGCTGGTGAGAGAGGTTCCGATGGACCGCGCGCAGGAGCGTGGGCACCAGGTCGGACCGAAGGCAGGGCTCTTCCTCCACGATCGGGTTGAGCAAGCGCACCGAGCGCCGACGTGGATCGTCCTCCGCAAGCCGCATCGCGTCCAGGTCCGAGTCCGAAACGGCCGGGAACGCGCGCATCTCGCTCAGGCCGGATCCGACCAGCAGGTCCCGGACCCGGTCCGCAAGCCGGTAGGCAGCCGGCTCGGTCGCGGGCACGGCCGCGCCAATCGGCATCGTGGGCTCGATCTGGTCGTAGCCGAGCACGCGCCCCACCTCCTCGACGAGGTCCTCCGGGATCCCGAGATCGTTTCTCCAGCTCGGCGCAACGCACTCGAGTCGGCCATCGGGCGCGAGTTCGGTGCGCACACCGACCCGGCCGAGCATCGCGACGACCTCTTCGGTCTGGAGTGGGACTCCGAGCAGCTGTTCCGGGAGCTTTGGATCGAGCCGGATCGGACCCGGCACCGGGGCGGGATCTCCTCTGGCTTCGACGACACCGCGCGATACGGCGCCACCCGAGAGTTCCGAGAGGAGCCGCGCCGCGCGGTCGACCGCGCGCACGACACCCTCCGGGTCGATGCCCCGCTCGAAACGGTACGAAGCTTCGGAGTGCAGGTTGAGCCTCCT
The DNA here is from genome assembly GCA_013215565.1 of Myxococcales bacterium. Classification (GTDB taxonomy): domain Bacteria; phylum Myxococcota_A; class UBA9160; order SZUA-336; family SZUA-336; genus JABSQV01. Next base: position 20,336 of record JABSQV010000005.1, read on the forward strand.
CGCCGTGCGCCGCACCCGCGATGGAGCGAAGTGGGCGGACTCGAGCAAGATGTCGACGGTGGTCTCGCCCACCTCGGTTTCGACGCCCCCCATCACGCCCGCAATCGCGACTGGGCGTTCTGCATCCGCGATGACGAGGTCCTCGGTCGAGAGTTCGCGGGTCTGACCGTCGAGCGTCACGATCCGCTCGTCCGCACGGGCCGCCCGGACGCGGATCTCTGCCCCCCGAATCGAAGCCAGATCGAACGCGTGTAACGGCTGACCGAATTCGAGCAGAGTCAGGTTCGTCACGTCCACGGCAATTCCGAGCGAGCGCTGGCCACAGGCCTCGAGGCGCTCCCGAAGCCAGTCGGGAGAGGGCCCGAGTTTCACACCGAGCACCACGCGGCCCGCATAGCAGTAGCACCCCGCTGGGTCTTCGATCGAAATTCGAATGTCGTCTGAGGCTTCGCGCTCGACCTCGTTCGGCTCGCAGGGCGGCAGCCGGAGCGTGCCGCCGAAGTGCGCACGGACCTCGCGCGCCACGCCCAGCAACGACGTACAGTCCCCGCGGTTCGGCGTCAGTTCCAGGTCGAGCACCGTCTCGCCGCCCATCTGGCTGGCAAGCGGCGCACCGATCTCGGCGTCGGCGTCGAGCACCAGAATCCCAGAGTGCTCGTCGCCCAGGCCAAGTTCGCGCAGAGAACAGATCATCCCGTGCGAGACCACGCCCCGGATCTTCGTCTTCTTGACCTTCGTCCCGTCGGGGAGCCGCGTGCCCGGAGACACCACCGCGACTTTCTGTCCCGGCGCGACGTTGGGCGCGCCGCACACGATGTCGACTGGCTCGCCTTCTCCGAGGTCGACCCGGCAGAGCGAGAGGCGATCGGCATTCGGGTGACGCTCGTGCGCTACGACCTGCCCGACGCGAACCCCCTCTAGCTCCGGGCCCGTCCGCAGAATCTCGTCGAGTTCGAGTCCGGCCAGGGTCAGCCGTTCCGCCAGCGTCTCCGGATCCTCGGGAAGATCGATGAACTCGGAGAGCCAGCCCAGCGGAACCCGCATCAGAGCTGCTCCCGGATGCGGACGTCGCTGTCGAAGAGCGCGTGAATGTTGGGAATGCCGTAGCGGCGCATGGCCGTGCGGTCGATGCCCATCCCGAAGGCGAATCCTCGATAGCGGGCGGGATCGACGCCTACGTTCTCGAGCACGCGGGGATGGATCATCCCGCACCCGCCCCACTCGAGCCATTGATCGTTCCACCAAAAGTCCATCTCGGCGGACGGTTCGGTAAACGGAAAGAAGCTCGCGCGAAAACGCAGCGGGACATCGGAGCCCATCAGGTGGTGCGCGAACGCGTAGAGCACGCCCTTGAGGTCGGCAAAGGTCACCTCCTCATCGACCAGGAAGCCCTCGATCTGATGAAAGAGCGGCGACTTCGTCGAACCGTGATCGGTCCGGAACACGCGCCCGGGCGCGATGAAGCGGAATGGCGGTTCGCGGTCCCGCATCGCCCGGATCTGAACCGGGGACGTATGCGTGCGAAGCACCGCTCCTCCCTCGACGAAAAAGGTGTCGTGCATGTCGCGGGCGGGATGGTCCGGAGGGAAGTTCAGGGCCTCGAAGTTGTTGTAATCACTCTCAACCTCGGGACCCTCCACGACCGAAAAGCCGAGCCCCTGGAAGAACTCGACCATGTCGCGCTCGACGAACGTCACCGGATGCAAGGCGCCACGCCGCAGCGACGCTCCGGGCAGGGTGACGTCGAGGCGGTGCTTGGCGAGTTCGGCGCTCTGAAGATCGCGCTCGAGTTCGGCCTGCCGCTCCCCGACCCAGGCTTCGATCCGCTGCTTGAGCGCATTGGCGGCCGATCCGATGGCCGAGCGGCGCTCGGCCGGAAGTTCGCCGAGGCTTCGCAGCACCCCCGAGAGAGATCCCCTGCGGCCCAGAAAGCGCGCACGCGTCTCTCTCAGGCTCTGAGGCGTATCGGCCGCTGCGACCTCCCCGAGAGCGGCTCGCTCGATCGCTCCGAGGTCCGGGGTCTCCGCAGGCATTCCGGGAACCTCAGACGGCCGGCTGCTTGGCCCGATCCGCGATCGCGGCAAACGCTTTCGGATCCTGGATTGCGAGTTCCGCCAGGATCTTGCGATCGATCTCGATCCCGGCCTGATTCAGCCCGTGGATCAACTTGCTGTACGAGAGCCCGTTCTGTTGCGCCGCCGCACCGATCCGCGTGATCCAGAGCCGGCGGAACTGCCGCTTGCGCTGCCGCCGGTCGCGGTAGGCGTAGACCAGGCTCTTCTCCACCGCGAGCCGGGCCGGTCGAAAGAGCTTCCCCCGGGATCCGCGGAACCCGGACGCCTGTTTGAGCAACTTCCGGTGACGCCGCTGTCGCGTGACCCCTCGCTTCACTCTCATGTCGAGTTTCCTCTTCCCAGACCCCTAGAGATAGGGGACCTGACTCTTGATTCGAGGCTCGTCGACCGAATCGACCAGCCCACCGCTGCGCAGATTGCGCTTTCGCTTCGGTGATTTCTTCGTGAGGATGTGATTCCGAAACGCCTTCTTGCGAGCGAGCCTTCCCTTTGCGGTCAACTTGAAACGTTTCGCGGCGCCCCGTCTGGTCTTGATCTTCGGCATTGCACTCCTTCCCGCGGATCCCGCCCTACTCGACGGCGGATTCCTCCTCGACCACTCCCAGGTCCTCCGTCCCCGCCGCCTCAACGGACCCGACGGCCGCTTCGCGCTCCTCGGCTTCGGCAGCCTCTGCCGACAGGCGTGCTGCCTCTTCCTTCCTGATCTTCTCGACCGCCGAGCGGATCGGTGCGAGCACCAGGTTGAGCGTGCGCCCTTCGCTTCGAACCGACTGCTCTACGGTCGCAATTTCACTCATGAGTTCCGAGATCCGCGCCAACAACACGCGGCCGAGATTCGTGAACAGGTTTTCTCGTCCGCGAAACATGACCGTACACTTGACCTTGTCACCCTCGATCAGAAATTTCCGCGCATTTCGCAACTTGAATTCGAGATCGTGATCATCGATCCGCGGCCTGAGCTTGATCTCCTTGAGCTGCGTCTGGTGCTGGGACTTCTTCGCGTTGGCGGCCTTCTTCTTCTGCTCGTACTTGTAACGCCCGTAGTCCATGATCTTGCAGACGGGCGGTCGAGCAGTGGGAGCGATTTCGACCAGATCCAGTCCGACCCGCCCCGCGACATCCCTCGCGGCGTCGGCCGCCATCACCCCGAGTTGTTGGCCGTCATGGTTGATCAGCCGGACCTCTACGGCCCGAATCGCCGTATTGACCCGGACCTTGTCTTCGTCTGGACGCAGATCGCGCCAACGTCGTCTACGAAATCCCACGCGTTTTCACTTCCTCCTCCAATGTGGAACAAGCTTCCTCGACCCCGACCGTGGTCTGGGCCTTCTGGTGGCGCCTGCGAACCGTGACCGTGCCGTCGGCCAGCTCGCGGTCTCCGGCCACCAGGATATACGGAATCTTGGCGGTTTCGGCGGAACGAATTCGGTAACCGAGGGTTTCGCTTCGGGCATCGAGTTCCACTCGGATCCCGGATCCTCTGAGCACGTCGCAGACCTTGCCCGCATATTCCGCGTGCCGGTCGGCGATCGGCAGCACCTGGGCCTGCACGGGCGCCAGCCAGAGGGGCAGCTCGCCGGCCGTGTGCTCGAGGTAGATGCCGATGAAACGCTCGAGCGAGCCCAGGATGGCCTTGTGCATCATCGCAGGCACGTGCTCCTGGCCGTCGGCGCCCACGTAGCGAAGGTCGAAACGCTCGGGCATCGCCATGTCCATCTGGAGCGTCCCGAGCTGCCACTGGCGACCCAGCACGTCGCGGAAGTGGAACTCGATCTTGGGCCCGTAGAATGCGCCCTCCCCGGGAGCCCATTCGAAGGAGAAGCCGGCTCGCTCGGTCGCGTCGCCCAGCCGCTTCTCCGCACGTTCCCAGTCCCCGATCTCCCCGATGTACTGCTCTGGCCGCGTCGCCACGCGGACTTCCAAGCCCGAGAGCCCGAGATCGCGATAGACCTCGGCGGTCATCCGGAGTACCCGGTCCATCTCGGCCTCGACCTGGTCGGGCTGGCAGTAGATGTGAGCGTCGTCCTGGGACATCGCGCGCACCCGGGTCATGCCCAGCAGCGTCCCGGAGCGCTCGTTGCGGTGCAGGCGTGAGAACTCGGCCAGGCGCAGCGGCAGTTCGCGGTAGGAGCGCTTGCGCGAGCCGAAGATCAGGCAGTGACCGGGGCAGTTCATCGGCTTGACGCCGATCTCTGCGTCTTCGCCGGAAGCACGGATCTTGAACATGTCCGGGAACATCTCGTAGTGACCCGAACGCTTGAAAATCTCGACGTCGAAGAGCAGGGGCGCGGTGACTTCCAGGAACCCGTACTTGAGGTTCAACTCACGCATGTACGCGACGAGCGTGTTGAAGAGCACCAGCCCCTTGGGCAGGTAGAAGGGCGCACCCGGCGCCCAGGCATGGAACCAGAACAGATCGAGGTCGGCCCCGATTCGCCGGTGGTCTCGTCGGCGCGCCTGCTCCAGCCGCTCCAGGTGCAAGCCGAGTTCCTTCTCGGTCGAGAAGGCCACGCCGTAGATCCGCTGAAGCATCGGGTTCGACTCGTCGCCCCGCCAGTAAGAGCCGCCGACCTCGGTGAGCTTGAAGGCCCCGATCTGCCCGGTCTGCTGCACGTGGGGACCTCGGCAGAGGTCGACGAAGTCGCCGTTCCGAAACAGCGTCAGCTCGGCGCCTTCGTCGATGTCGTCGACCCGCGAGACCTTGAGTTCCTCTCCCAGCGACGCGAACAGGCGCTTCGCCTCCTCGCGCTCCACGACCTCCCGCTCGAGCGGTTGCTGCGCCTCGACGATGCGCCGCATTTCGGCCTCGATCGACTCGAAGTGCTCGGGCGTCAGCCGGACCGGCACGTCGAGGTCGTACTGGAACTTCTCGCTGTGATCGGACCGTCCGACGTCGATCTGTGTTTCCGGCCACAGCCGCTTGACCGCGGCCGCCATCACGTGCTCGGCCGAGTGGCGGATCACCTCGCCGGCCTCTGGATCTCGCGCCGTGATCACGCGAAACGGGCCGCTCTGCGAGAGCGGCTCGCGCAGATCGACGAGACGGCCCCCGATCGCCCCCGCCACGGCGCCGCGCGCGAGTCCGGGCCCGATCTTGGACGCGACGTCGAGCGGCGTCGCACCGAAGGGTACGCAGAGACAGGTCCCGTCCGGCAGCTCGAGTTCGAGCGATCGCTCACTCATCGAAGATCGGAGTTTTGGGACAGGCGCAAAATCAACCCCGCGGGTGCTTGGCTCGAGCCAATCGGCTCGACCTAGGTGGTAGGCACGGCCGGGATTGAACCGGCGACCCCTACCGTGTCAAGGTAGTGCTCTTCCACTGAGCTACGTGCCTCTAACCACTCGGATTCAATATCAATTTCGGATTCTGGTGTCAATTTCGTGAGGTCGGAGGCGCGGCCGGGTCCGGGCCCCAGATCCGGGGGACCACGAGAACCCGGGCCACCGCCAGAAGCGGCACTGCGAGCACGATCCCGGCGAAGCCCAGCAACTGGCCCCCCGCGACCAGGCCCAGGATGACGACGCAGGGGTGCAGCCCGAGGCGATCGCCCACGATCCGGGGGGTGATCAGGGTCCCCTCCAGCGCCTGGACGATCGCGAATCCCCCGGCGACCCAGGCCAGGCGCGCGTCCAGACCGTACTCGACCCCGGTCAACAGCAACGCCAGCCCGAAGCCGAGAGCCGGGCCCGCGTAGGGAATGATCACGAGAAATCCGGCCAGCGTCCCCACCAGGATCCCGGCCGGCACCCCCGCGATCGAGTACACGAGGCTGTACAGGAGCGCCAGCACCAGACACACGCTGAGCTGCCCCCGAAGCCAGGCCGAGACCACCCGGTCCACCTGCACGCCCGCCTCGAGAACCGGATCCCGGGCCTCGGCCGGAAGCACGCCGACCAGGGTGCCGCGGAGCCTCGGGCCGTCCCGCATCGCGTAGAAGGCCAGTACCGGGAAGAGCAGGATCTCGAACGCGACGAATACCAGCGAGCTCGTGCTCCGAAACATCGCCGCGACCGCGGCCGTGAATGGTCCGCGAATGTCGAGCCTCTGAACCCGGGAGCGGAGTTCCGAGAGGGCCTCGGTACTGGTGTGCGGCAGGGAGAGGTCCAGGCGCTGTTCGACCCACGGGATCCAGTCGGTCTGCAGCCTGGACACCAGCCCCGGCAACTGCCCGATCAGGCCCAGGATCTCGGACTGAATCACCGGGAGCAGCACCAGGCAGAGCGCGGTCAGCAGCGCTCCGGCCAGTGCCAGCACGGCACCCGCGGTCGCTCCACGCGGAATCCCGAGGGCCTCGAGCCGGGTCAGCAGCGGACTCGCGAGGTAGGCGAGCAGGCCGGCCGCCGCCAGCGCGACCAGCACGTTCCGGAGTGCGATCACCGCCAGCAGCGTGGTCGCCGCCGTCGCACCCAAAATCCACCAGGCCCGTCGACTCACTGGCGCCACGCCGGCGGAGCGGGGTCGGGTTGTTCGCTCTCAGAGATCCGGGCGACGCCCAGCTCGACGAGATCGGAGGTCACGCGCACCCGTTCGAGCTCGAATCCCGGAAAGCCGGTTCGGACGAGCCGATCCTGAAGCGAGCCCGGAGAAAGCGTCGACGAAAGCTCGAACTCCGCGCGGAGCGGCCCGAGCAGTCGGAGCTTCGCGCCGTCGGCCCCGATCAGCTCCGTCAGGGCCTCGCGGACCGCATCGACCTCGGCAAACTCGCGCACGTTGACCAGGATCAGTCGCAGCGGCCCCTGCGGCTGATCCAGCACCTGCCAGTTGCGATCGAGCTGCAGCAGCAGGTTCCGGACGACCTGTTCCTCGAGCGCCTCCAGCGCGCGCGCCGTGGCCTCGGCCGCGTCGCGGTGATACGCGGGCGTCTCGAAGGTCAGACGCGCCAGTTCGGAGCCGTCGGAGGCCCGCTCCGCCCGCACCTGAACCCGCGCGTCCCCACCCACCACGCCGGCGCCCATCCTGCGCGCACGCCACAACACCTCGACGTCCACCGCGACATCGGCCCCCAGCGCACGCGCAAGCTCCGGGGCCGTCGGCGGAACCCGACCGCGACCCGGTCGCAGCGGCGGCCGGACCAGCGTGTAACCCTGCGCGCTGAGGCTGCGTCTGAGCGTCTGCTCGAAGGCGTCGAGCGGGAGTTCGGGGCTCTCGACGGCGCGCACCACCAGCGCCACCGAGGGCCGCCTGGCGCCGCCTCCCAGATAGCCGAGTTCGGAGAGGCGCTCGCGGACCTGGGCTGCATCCACCGTGGCCACGATTGGCACCACGAACAGCGTCCGCTCGGGCGGGCCCGGGTCGTTCTGGATCTCCATTGCGCTCTCGGGCCGGTAGTTGAGCACCGAGCGGGCCGCCACCGGCACGAGGTCGACACGCAGCCGCTGCTCCTCGAGTTCGAATGTGGCCTGCGGAAGCATCTCGCGCGCGACCGCGAGGACTGCCTCGAGCAGCGCCTGATCGAAGGCCTGAGCGCGGGCCGAGTAGCGGTTCTCGCCGGTCACTTCGATCGAGCCAGCCACCCTCACCTGGACCGGCTCGACCGCGGGCGCGGCCCCGGGCGAAAGCGCGATCCAAACCCACGCGAAGACCGCTAGGAGAGCTGGCACTCGACTACCGGTGCCTCGAAGAGCCGGTCCAGACCGTCGACCAGATCAGGGCTCACCGCCACACGGTGCCGCCTGAGTTCCAGGATGGCCTCGGCCCCGGAGGGCAGCCTCAGCCGAACCACGACGGGAACTTCTCCCGGGACCAGATCGAGCGTCTCTCTCAGAGCCCGGAGCCGCTCCGGGGACAGGGCCTCGTGATCGAGGCGCAGGTGCAACTCGCGCGTCCAGCGCGCGTAGCCGTCCTGCAGCAGGACCAGCTCGTCCCCGATCAACTCGCAGCGCCCCGACTCTATCTGGAGCTTGCCGCGCACCAGCAGCGCCTCGGTCGAGCGCAGCAGCTCCGAGTTGCGCTCGAACGCCTCGGGCAGGAAGACCACGTCGACCGTCCCGGCCAGATCCTCGAGAACCCCGCGCGCCATGATCGCGCCCTTGCGGGTCTTGCGCTGATCCAGCGCACTCAGCATCCCGGCCATCCGCACTTGCGCGCCCTGGTGCGCGTCCGAAATTCGATCCGAGCTCACGCTCGCGAGTTGCTCGAGTTCGCGCCGCCGCGCGCGCAGCGGGTGGCCGGTGATGTAGATGCCCAGCATCTCTTTCTCGCCGGCCAAACGTTCCGGCTCGGGCCACTCCGGCAGCTCGGGCACGCGCGCCTCGACCGGGCCCGTCGCGTTTCCGAATAGCGAGCGCTGGCCGGACTCCCGGTCCCGCTGGGCCCGCTGGCCGGCTTCGATCGCGGGGGCCAGCACCGCCCAGAGCGAGGCGCGGCTCAGCTTGAGACAGTCGAACGCCCCGCAGCGGATCAGACTCTCGAGCGCCCGCCGGTTCAGACGGCGCCCATCCAGGCGCGAGCAGAAGTCGTAGAGGCTCTGGAACTCCTCACCCTCGCTGCGCCGCCTCACCAGCGAGTCGACCGCACCCTCCCCGAGGTTTTTCACGCCGCAGAGCCCGAAGCGGATCACGTCGCCCGAAGGCGCGACGCTGAACTGGGACTCGCTGCGGTTGATGCACGGAGGCAGAATCTCGATGCCGCGGCCGCGCGCATCTCGAACGTAACGGTCGAGCTTGTCGCGATCCCGCCATTCTGCCGTCATCAGCGCCGAGAGAAAGACCGCCGGGTAGTGCGCCTTCAGGTAGGCCGTCTGGTGCGTGATCAGCGCGTAGGCCGCGCTGTGCGCCTTCGGGAATCCATAGCCCGAAAACTGATTCATGAGATCGAAGATCTGCGTGGCCTTTTCGGCCGGGAACCCGTTCCGGGCACAACCGTCGAGAAAGCGCTTCCGCTGTTGCTCCATCTCGGCCGGGATCTTCTTCCCCATTGCGCGGCGCAGCAGGTCGCCCTCGCCGAGCGAAAACGACGCCAGCCGGTTGGCGATCTGGAGCACCTGATCCTGGTAGACGATCACGCCGACCGTTTCCGCGAGAATCTCCTCGAGTTCGGGCAGCAGGTACTCGACGGGGGCACGCCCATGCTTGCGGCTGACGAAGTCGTCCACCATCCCCGATTGGAGCGGTCCCGGCCGGTAGAGCGCGATCAGGGGAACCAGGTCGCGGAGGTGGTTCGGTCTCACCTTGACGACCAGGTCGGTCATGCCCTTCGAGAGTCCGACCTGGAAGACCCCCTCGGTATCCCCCGCCCGGAGCAGCGCGTAGGTCTCGGCATCGTCAGCCGGGATCCGCTCGAGCGAGAAGGCAGGAGCGTACGCCTCCCGAATCCGCCGCACGGCATCGGCCATGATGGTGAGCGTGCGAAGGCCCAGCAGGTCGAACTTGATCAGCCCCACCTTCTCGGCCGCGCGATAGTCGAACTGGGTCACGACGTCGGCGCGGTCCCGCGCGTCGCAGTAGAGGGGAACGGTCTCGAGCAGGGGCCGGGAGGAAATTACGATCCCGGCCGCGTGCTTGCTCGGGTGCCGGACCTGCCCTTCGAGACTGCGCGCCAGCTCGTAGAGTTCCGCGACCGCCGGGTCCCGCTCGACCAACTCGCGAAGCTCGCGCCCCTCCAGCGCCGCCTCCAGCGAAATTCCGAGCGTATTCGGGATCAGCTTGGCGATCCGGTCCACCTCGGGATACGGCATGCCCAGCACCCGGCCGACGTCCCGGATCGCGGCCTTCGCCTGCATCGTGCCAAAGGTCACGATCCCGGCCACGCGGCGGCTCGATTCGTCCTCCCCGTTGTACTTCTGCTCGACGTACTCGATCACCTCATGCCGGCGATTCATGCAGAAGTCGACGTCGATATCCGGCATCGAAACCCGCTCGGGGTTCAAGAATCGCTCGAAGGGAATCGTGAAGTCGATCGGGTCGATGCCGGTGATCTCGAGCGCCCACGCCACCAGGCTGCCCGCGGAAGAGCCCCGTCCCGGACCCACCGGGATTTCGCGCTCCCGCGCGAAACGGATCAGGTCGGCGACAATCAGGAAGTAGCCCGAGTAGCCGCAGCGCTGGATCACGTCGATCTCGTAGCGAAGCCGTTGCTCGTACTCGGCGGCGTCGGAGGGCAGCACGGGCCCGCCGGGCTCGGGCTCGGGCTCGAGACCGAGCCGCGTTCGCAGGCCCCGGAACGCGAGCCCCTCGAGATAGCCGTCCAGCGTCTGGCCAGGCGGAACCTCGAATTCGGGCAGCAGCAGCTCGCCCGTCTCGAATTCGAACTCGCAGCGTTCGGCGACCTCTACCGAGTTCGTCACCGCCTCGGGGTGGTCGTGAAAGACCTCGAGCATCTCGGCCGGGTCCTTCACGTAGAACCCCTCGCCGTCGAAGCGGAAGCGTTTGGGGTCGTCGAGGGTCTTGCCGGTTTGAACGCAGAGCAGGGCTTCGTGCTGGCGCGCGTCACAGGCGTTCAGATAGTGGCAGTCGTTGGTCGCCAGAAGCGGCAGGCGCAGCTCTTCGTGCATCTGGAGCAGCACGCGGTTCACCGTGTCCTGCAGCGGGATTCCGTGCCGCTGAAGCTCTAGGTAGTAGCGGCCCGGGAAGAGCTTCGAGTAGTTCTCGACCAGCTCCCAGGCACGCTGCTCGCGGCCCTTGAGGACCTGCGAGGGAACCGCGCCGGAGAGACAGCCCGACGTGGCGATCAGCCCCTCCGCGTGCTGGCTCAGCAGCTCAAAGTCGATCCGCGGCTTGTAGTAGAAGCCCTCGAGGTAGCCCTTGGAGACCAGCTGGACCAGATTCCTGTAGCCGGTCTGGTTCATGGCGAGCAGGATCAGGTGATTGATGCCTTCGAAGCCTCCGGTCTCGGGGTCTCGATCGAAGCGGGAGCCCTGGGCGACGTAGACCTCGCAGCCGATGATCGGCCGGATCCCGGCCCGGCGAGCGGCTTCGTGAAACTCGACGGCTCCGAAGAGATTTCCATGATCCGTGATTGCGGCAGCCGGCATGCCGGTGCGCGCGAGCCTCTCCATCAAAAGCGGAATCGAGATCGCACCATCCAGAATCGAGTACTGGGTGTGCAGGTGCAGGTGCGCGAAACGCCCGGCTGCCGTCCCCTTGCTGGAAACCGCCCGCCGTATCTTTGTCTGGGGCACCCCTGCTCCTCGAGAGTAGACGGAAATTCGGGGGGGGGCCGATCTTATCTCAGTACGCGCATCGACGCGTGCGACGCGCTCATTCCCACTCGACCGTCGACGGAGGCTTGGTCGAAATATCGTAGACCACGCGGTTGATGCCGGGCACCTCGTTGATGATCCGGTTCGAAATCCGCGCCAGGAGTGCGTGTGGAATCTCGGCCCAGTCCGCGGTCATGGCATCGCGCGAGGTGACGCAGCGAACGCAGATGGCGTGTTCGTAGCTGCGCGCGTCTCCCATGACGCCTACGGAGCGCACGGGCAGATAGACCGCGAACGCCTGCCAGAGCCTCTCGTACCAGCCGGCTTCGCGGATCTCGCCAATCACGATCCGGTCGGCGCGACGCACGACGTCGAGCCGCTCGGGCGTGACCTCGCCCACCACGCGAATCGCGAGGCCGGGGCCAGGGAAAGGGTGCCGACCCCAGATTTCCTTAGGAATTCCGAGTCGATCTGCAACTTCTCTAACTTCGTCCTTAAACAATTCACGGAGCGGCTCGACCACCTCCATCCGCATCTTCTCCGGCAGGCCGCCCACGTTGTGATGCGTCTTGATCGTCGCGGAGGGACCCCACACCGACACCGACTCGATCACGTCCGGGTACAGCGTCCCCTGCGCGAGAAAGCCCGCGTCTGCGTAGCGGGCGGCCGCGCGCTCGAACACCTCCACGAAGGCGTGGCCGATCGAGACCCGCTTCTTCTCGGGATCCTCGACGCCTACGAGCCGCTCGAGAAACTCGGCCGAGGCATCGACGCACTCGAGCGGGATCCCGAGCCCCTTTCCGAACATCCGCTGGACCTCGGCAACCTCTCCGAGCCTCAGCAGCCCGTTGTCGATCATGATGCAGTGGAGCTGACTTCCGATCGCCCGGTGGAGCAGCGTGGCCACCACGGTCGAGTCGACGCCGCCCGAGACGCCACAGATTACCTGCCCGGCGCCAATCCGTTCACGCAGCAGCCCGAGCGTCCGGTCGATGAACTCCTCCATGGTCCAGGTGCCGCGCAGCCCCGCCACCCGGAAGAGAAAGTTCTCGAGCAGGCGGCGTCCCGCCTGCGTATGCGAGACCTCGGGGTGGAACTGGATGCCGTAGAGCGGTCGCGAGTCGTGGCGGATTGCGGCAAACGGGCTGTTCTCGGAGGTCGCCAGGCTCCGAAAGTCCTCCGGGAGCGCCGTGACGCGGTCACCGTGGCTCATCCAGACGGTGCTCGCGGCCGGGACGCCCTCGAGCAGAGGATCCCGGGCGTCGGCGACCCGGAGTTCGGCCGGGCCGTACTCGCGCTCGCCGGCCGCTTCGACCGTTCCCCCCAGGTGCCGGACCAGCACCTGCTGTCCGTAGCAGATCCCGAGCACCGGAATTCCGAGGTCGAGGATTTCACCCTGGATCTGGGGCGCATCCGCATCACCTACGCTGGCCGGTCCCCCGGACAGGATCAGCGCGCGCGGCGCCTTCTCGCGCACCTGCTCGGCGGGCACCCAGGGGGGGACGACCTCGCAGTAGACGCGGAGCTCGCGGATCGTGCGCGCGATCAGCTGCGTGTACTGCGAGCCGTAGTCGACGATCAGTACCAGGTCGCTGCCCGGCACTAGGACTCGAGCCGATAGTTCGGAGCCTCTTCCGAGATGATCACGTCGTGCACGTGCGACTCGCGCAGACCGGCCGCCGTCACGCGCACGAACTGGGCGCGTTGCCGGAGCTCCGGCAGATTCGCCGCACCGAGCAGGCCCATGCCTGCGCGGAGCCCTCCCACGAGCTGATAAACACTATTTGAAAGCGGCCCGCGGAAGGGCACGCGGCCTTCGATCCCCTCCGGCACCAGCTTGCCCGGTTGGTCCTCGCCTTCCTGGAAATAGCGGTCAGCGCTCCCCCGCCGCATCGCGGAGAGCGAGCCCATCCCGCGGTGGACCTTGTAGCTCCGGCCCTGGTAGAGGACGACGTCGCCCGGCGCCTCGTCGGTCCCGGCGAAGAGCGCCCCGATCATGACGGTACTCGCACCCGCGGCGAGCGCCTTGGTCACGTCGCCCGAGTACTTGATCCCGCCGTCTGCGATCAGGGGCCGGCCATGACGCTGGCACACCTCGCTGGTCTCGAGCACGGCCGTCAGCTGCGGCACCCCGACCCCGGCGACGATCCGGGTGGTGCAGATCGAAGCGGGACCCACCCCGCAGCGGATCGCGGACGCGTGCGCCTTGATCAGCGCCTCGGCTCCCTCGGCGGTGGCGACGTTGCCGGCCACGATCTCGGTTTCTGGAAACTCGGAATGGAGCTCCTCCACCGTGCGGATCACGGACTCCGCGTGGCCGTGGGAGCTGTCGACGAGCAGCAAGTCGGCGCCGGCGTCGAGCAGGGCGGCCGCGCGTTCGATCCGGTCCTCGGTGACCCCGACCGCGGCCCCGACCCGAAGTCGGCCCAGCGGGTCCTTGCAGGCATTGGGATACTGCTCCGCCTTCTCGATGTCCTTGAACGTGATCAGGCCACACAGGTTGCCCGCGTCGTCGGTGACCAGGAGCTTCTCGATCCGGTTCTCGTGCAGGAGTTGCTTGGCGCGATCGAGCGAGACCCCGGGACGCACGGTGATCAGCCCGTCCGAGGTCATCAGCGTCGAGACCGGAACGTCGAGCTCCCGAACGAAGCGAAGATCCCGATTCGTGACGATCCCGACGAGTTGTCGACCTCGCACGACCGGCAGGCCCGAGATCTGGTGGAGGTGCATGATGTCGAGCGCCGCCCGAATCGACTCGCCCGGCTCAAGCGTGAGCGGGTCCACAATCAGGCCCGACTCGAAGCGCTTGACCTTCGCGACCTCGGCCGCCTGCGCCTCGACGGAGAGGTTCTTGTGGATGAAACCGATCCCGCCTTCCTGCGCCAGGCAGATCGCGGCGCGGTGCTCGGTCACGGTATCCATCGGCGCCGCAATCAAGGGCACGGAGAGGCGGACCTGCGGCGTCAACTGCGTGGACAGATCCACTTCGCTCGGATGCACCGAGGACGCCCTGGGCGCCAGCAGAACGTCGTCAAAAGTCAGGCCGTCTCGTATCGGGGCCTGGGACATGCAACCTCCGGGTGGGTTGCCCGCGCAGGTTAGACGCCGCCCCGGTTCGCGTCAACCAGAGCCCGGCCCAGGCCGGGAGGAGCCCGGAACGAGCGATGCCACGGCTAGATCTTGTACCTGCCGAAGTCCTTCGGATCCATCTCCCCCAGCAGCTTCTTCCACGCCGCCTTGTCGGTCGGAAGCGGGACCTGGCGCGCTTCGGCCTGGCCTTCGGGCTCTCCGCCCTCCGCCGGCGCGGGATCGGACCCCGCTTCGGCCAGCACCGAGGCGTGGACCAGGATCGGGGCGCCAAATCGCACCGCGACCGCGATCGCGTCGCTCGGCCGGCAGTCGAGTCTGCTCCGGCGCCCCTCCGCATGCTCGAGAATCAATTCCGCGTAGTAGGTGTTCTCGCGGAGCGACGTGATCTCGACCTGCGACACGCCGGCACCGAGCTCCTTGATCACGTCACGCAGCAGGTCGTGGGAAAGCGGTCGCGGGAGTTCGAGGCCCTCGATCTCCTTGGCGATCGAGGTCGCCTCGGCGATCCCGATCGCGATCGCTAGCTGCCGGCCATCCGAGGCCTCGAGCAGCAGTACGGCCTGCCCCGACTCCCGATCGAACGGGAGTGCTCGCACCTGCACCGGGACCGCATCACGATCGGCCATGTTCAGACCACGGGAAGCTGCAGCTCGCGCGGCGCGGGGCCGCGGGGTGCCTGCAGCTGCTCCAAGTTCTCGCCAGCGCGTTGCGCGGTCGCTTCGCCGAGCAACGAGTGAGGCGTGACGGAGGTGATCCGAACCTCGGCGAAGACGCCCGCAGGAACGGGCTGCGGGGCGGTAAAGTTCACGATCCGGTGCTCCGGACAGCGGCCGGTCTGTTGTCCGCCCCCGTGGCGGCTCGCGCCCTCGACCAGGACGCGGGTGAGGCTGCCGAGCCGGGCGGCATGGGCGCGTTCAGTCAGCTCCGCCTGGAGCCGCTGCAGGCGCTCGAGGCGAGCCTGCGCCCGCTCCGGGTCGACCGGAGACAGCCCTCGCCGGACGGCTGGCGTCTCGGGCCGGGGCGAGTACTTGAAGGCGTAGCTGTCCACGAAGGCCACCTCGCGCACCAGGCTGAGGGTCGCCTCGAAGTCCTCGGGCGTCTCGCCCGGGAAGCCCACGATCAGGTCGGTCGTCAGCGCGAGCCCGGGACGTGCGCGGCGCAGCCCGGCTACGATCTCGAGGTAGCGGGCGCGCGTATAGCGCCGGCCCATCCGCTCGAGGACGCGATCGGACCCCGACTGAACCGGGAGGTGAAGGTGGGGGCAGAGTTCGGAGACCTCCGCGTAACAGGCCTCGAGTTCGGGGGTCATGAAGAGCGGGTGCGGGCTGGTGAAGCGGATCCGCTCGATCCCGGGAAGCTTGGCCAGCCTGCGGATCAGCTCGGCGAAGCTCACCTCGCCCGGCGCCCGTCCCGGCCGCGGGCGTCCGTAGGCATTCACGGTCTGCCCGAGCAGCGTGACCTCGACCACGCCTTTGGAGGCGAGCTCGCGCACCTCCTCGAGGATCGAGTTCGCGGGCCGACTGATCTCGCGGCCGCGTGTCCGCGGCACGACGCAGTAGGCACAGAACAGGTCGCAGCCTTCCATGACCGTGACGAAGGCCCGGCCCGGGGAGCGGGGCCCGAAGTCGGGGTGCCGTTCCGGGAGGTCGAAGCGCGCGTCCGACTCCTCGTAGTCGACCCTGAGGCTCCGGGCGCCCTCACCCGCCGCCCGAATCATCGCGGGCAGCGAACGGAGATTCTGGGATCCGAAGACGAAATCGATGCCCGGGAAGCGCGCGAGCAGGCCGTCCGCCTCCTGCTGCGCCACGCAGCCGCCGACCCCGAGGATCAGATCCGGACGCTGCTGTTTGAGGGCACACAGCACGCCCAGCTCCGAGTAGAGCCGCTGCTCGGCCCGCTCGCGAACCGAGCAGGTGTGGACCACCACGACGTCGGCCCCGACCGCATCGGCGGCGGGCCGGAGCCCCTCATGGTGGAGAAGATTTGCCATCTTCTCTGCATCGTGCTGATTCATCTGGCACCCGAAGGTGCGTAGGTGAAAGCGCTTGTGCCGCTGCCCTCGCCGCATCTCGCGCGAAGGTAGCCCGGCTTCAGGGCACCGTCATCAGGCCCATTCGGAAATTCAGAAAACCCTTCAATTACGCGGTTTTTGTACGGAATTTCTGATCCAGAAGATTAGCCTCCGAGCGCAGCGCTGAAGCCCCGCCGCAGGAGTCAAATCGCATTTGACATCTATTTCTCGCCGTGCATAATCTGGAGAGGTAAGGGTTGATTGGTGGCCAGACGGGCACTTCTCGGACCCTTCGCAGCCAGGAGGTTTCCGGCCCAAACCGAGCTTTTACGGAGAAGGCGGTGGAGACGACATTTCTTCTTTGAAATGTCCAACCTCTCACCCCCCACAGTCGCCACCGCCCTCTCCGACCCCTAAACGGCCCCCGGCAGAAATCGCCGGGGGCCGTTTTCTTTCGAGCGACGTAGCCCCCGGATCAGCCGGACGAGGTCCGGTGGAACGAAGCGGTGGACGGGGGCCCGCAGAGCCTGCGGCGCACCGCGAGCTAGAGCAGCAGCCGATCTACCATTCGGGAGAGCTGCTTCAGGTTGCGGCACTCCTCGGCGACGTCGCAATAGGGCAGGTAGCGGTCCATCACGCTGTCCCCAAAGCCCCAGGCGCCCGGAGCTTCGGGGTTGATCCAGACCACGTTCTTGGCCTTGCGGTGGATTTCCCGGAGGCACCACGCGCGCGGATCGTTGTAGTTGTTGCGGGCGTCGCCAATGATCACGACCGTGGTCCGGCTGTCGACGGCGGAGAGGAAGTCGCGCCAGAAGACGTGGAAGGCGAAGCCGAAGTTCGAGCGCGTGTACACGTTCACGACCCCGCCACCATCGAGCGACTGGTCGATCCCCTGGTAAATGTCGTTGTCGCGCATGACCTGCGTGACCTCACCGAGTTCCGCGACGAACACGAAGCTGCGGATCTTGGTGAAGGCCTCCTGCAGGCTGTGGACGAACTGGAGCATAAACCGAGAGACGTTCGCGACCGAACTCGAAACGTCACACAATATGATGAGTTTCGGGCGTTCCTTCTTCCGTTGCTTGAAGATGAGTTCAAACGGAATCCCGCCGTGGGCCATGTTTCGGCGCATCGTTCCCTTGAGGTCGAATTTCCCCTTCCGCTGGCGCTTGCGGCGGATCGTGATCACGTTCTTGAGCTTCTGAGCGAGCCGGGCGACGAGCTCCCGCATGCGACGGATGTCTTCCTCGGTCAGGTTGTAGAAGCTCTTCTCCTGCAGGCTCTCGCGCCGAAACCGCTCTAGGTAGTCGTGGTTCTGTTTGTCGAGTTCCTGCTCGACGAACTGCCGCACGGAGCGCCGCACGGCGTCCTGGACCGCCTGCATGAGCCGGCCCAGCTGTTCGAGTTCCTCTTCTCCCATCCCGGCCTCGCGCAGCTGGTCGATCAACTCCCGCAGATCGCCCCCTGCCCCCTCCAGTCCCATCTGCTCGATCATCCGGCGGCTGAAGAAACCGATCTGGAGCAGGTTCTGGATCCGCTCGATCCCGGTCTCGTCGGCCGCGTCGCGGATCATCTGCTCCAGCTGATTCGGGTCCATCGAGAGCATCGCCTTGGCCAGATCCGACAGGTCCACGTCCATGTTCTCGAGCATCTGCCGCAGCGCCTCGAGCAACTGATCGAGGTCGACGTGATCCGGGAGGCCTCCGGTCGCCTGGCCCAACTGCTCCCGGAGCGCGTCGTGAAAGCCGGACCAGTACAGGTCGAACAGCCGATCGTAGGTCGGGATGTCGTCGGAGCGCTTGACCATGGTCGCGCGCAGCGCGTCCTTGAACAGCTCCCGGTCGTCGAGGCTGAGTTCGTCGAGCGCCGCGAAGGCGTCGAGCGACTCGGCGACCGAGACCCGGACACCGGACTTCCGGAGCAGGTTCGTGAAATCGACGATTTTCTTCTGCACGGGCTTCGGCCCTAGTGAAGGACGCTCTTCCTGGGCGGGGTCCCCGTGGCGGCGGGCTTCTCGCCGGCCTCTGCCTCCGGCCCCGGGCTCTCAGCGCCCTTCTCCTGGAGCAGCTTCGAGAGTTCCATCTGCGCTTTGTGAATGTCGCCCTCGTACTTGAGGATGATGTTGAGCGTCTCCTCCACGAGCGGCGCTTCCAGCGTGTCGGCGTTGAGCACCATCAGCGCCCGTGCCCAGTCCAGGGTCTCCGAGATCGAGGGCGCCTTCTTCAGATCGAGCTTCCGGATCGACTGGATCAGCTTCACGATGTCTTCCGCCAGCCGCTGCTGGATCCCGTCGACCTTGAGGTTCACGATCGCGAGTTCCTGCTCCTCACCCGGGAAATCGATATAGAGGTGCAGACAGCGCCGCTTGAGCGCGTCGGTCATCTCGCGGGAGTCGTTCGAGGTCAGGAATACGAGGGGGATGTGCTTGGCCTCCATGGTACCGATCTCGGGGATGCTCACGGTGTAGTCCGAGAGCACCTCGAGCAGGAAGGCCTCGAACTCCGGGTCGGACTTGTCGACCTCGTCGATCAGGAGTGCAACCCGCTCCTCCGAGAGGATCCCGCGGAGCAACGGCCGTGGGACGATGAAGCGTTCGCTGAAGAAGACGTCATCCTGCTCTCCGATCCGGGCGGCCGCGTCCTTCAGCGTGGCGGCATCCCCGATCACCTGCTCGATCTTGTCGCGCAGCATCTGGGTGTAGAGCAACTGCTTCGAGTACTCCCACTCGTAGAGCGCCTTGGACTCGTCGAGACCCTCGTAACACTGCAGCCGAATCAGCGGGAGCCCCAGCGCGCGCGAAACGGCCCGGCCGAGTTCCGTCTTTCCGACGCCGGCGGGCCCCTCGATCAGAATGGGCTTCTGCAGCTTGGTCGCCAGGTACACGACCGTCGCGATGTTCTTGCCGCAGATGTAGTCCTGGTCGTGCAGCTTCTTCTCGACGTCTTCCACCGAATCGAACATGGTCTCTCCTCTTCAAGCTCGCGGATCGCGAGATCCCTCCGAGCTACGAACTCCGGCCCGCCACCCGCGGACTCCGGGCGGCCGAGCCGGCTGAAATCTCGAGCAATTCCGCCAGCCAGTCGCGCCGCATCTTCTGATACCGCACTCCGTACTCGACGATCATGCGCCGGTACGGGTCGGCTGCGTCCTGATCCATCCGCTCCTGGACCCCTTCGAGATCCGCGATCTGCTGGGAGACGCGCCCGAGTTCGACCGCACCCTGCTGCGCCACCTGTTCAGGCCCGAGATGGCGAAAGAAGCCACAGCGTTGCAAAAAGGCGTGGCGCCAGTAGAAGTCGTAGCGAACCGGCTCGGCCTCGCCCGAATCCCCGCTGCCGGAGAGCCACTCGAAGAACGCCGCGTTGCCTGCGGGCGTCACCCGGTACAGGTGCTTGGCCGGGCTCCGGCGTTGGTGCACCACGCGCTTGCGAATCCAGCCTCGTGCCTCGAGCCGGCCCAGCGACGGGTAGAGCTGGCCGTCGTTCACACCGAAGTGGCGCGAGAAGTTCTCGAGCAGGTACTTCTTGATCGAGTAGCCGTGCGCGGGTGACTCGATCAGCACCCCGAGGATGGTGTAATCGATGCTCATCAGCGCTTCATCAACGAGAGCAGGTGACCCAGCTTCTCGCGTTTGGTCGTGAGGTACCCGAGATTCTTGTCGTTGGGCATCATCTCGAGCGGAACGCGCTCGACGAACTCCAGCCCGTAGCCCTCGAGGCCGGCCCGCTTCGCGGGGTTGTTCGTGATGTGGCGCATCTTGCCCACGCCGAGGCTGGACAGAATCTGGGCGCCGACCCCGTAGTCGCGAAGATCAGCCGGGAAGCCCAGTCGCTCGTTGGCCTGCACGGTGTCGAGACCTTCGTGATCCTGGAGCGCGTAGGCCTTGATCTTGTTCTCGAGCCCGATCCCACGCCCCTCCTGGCGCATGTAGAGGATCACGCCCTTCCCCTCCGCCGCGATCATCTGCATCGCGGCCGTGAGTTGCTCTCCGCAATCGCAGCGGAGCGAGCCGAAGGCATCGCCGGTCAGGCATTCGCTGTGAACCCGCACGAGGGTCGGCTCGTCCGGGTGGATCTCACCCTTGACCAGCGCCACGTGGTCGACGTGATCGATCTCGTTCTTGAAGACGATCGTGCGGAAGCTCCCGTACACCGTCGGCAACTCCGCCTCTGCGCCCTTCCAGACCAGCCGCTCGGTGCGAAGCCGATACCTGATCAGGTCCGCGATGGTGAGGACTGCGAGATCGTGTGTGCGCGAGAACCTCAGGAGATCCGGCATCCGCGCCATCGTGCCGTCATCGTTCATGATCTCGCAGACGATCCCGGCCGGCTCCAGGCCGGCGAGCCGCGCGAGGTCGACGCTGCCCTCCGTCTGTCCGGTCCGGCGCAGCACCCCGCCCTCCTTGGCCACCAGAGGGAAGACATGCCCCGGCCGCACGAGATCCTTGGGCCCGCAGTTCCGATCCATTGCGACCGCGATCGTGTGCGCGCGGTCCGCCGCCGAGATCCCGGTCGTGACCCCCTGTCGCGCCTCGATCGAAACCGTGAACGCAGTCCCGAACGGGGTCTGATTCTGCGTGTCGGGCACCATCATCGGAAGTTCGAGTTCGCGGGCGCGGGCCTCGGTCAGCCCCAGGCAAATCAGCCCCCGCCCGTACCTGGCCATGAAGTTCACGGCCTCGGGCGTCACCTTCTCGGCCGCCATGCACAGGTCGCCCTCGTTCTCGCGATCCTCGTCATCGACCAGGATCACCAGCCTGCCCGCAGCAATGTCCGCGAGCACGGACTCCACGTGCGCGATCAGATCCTCGCGGCAGACCGGGTCTCGAGCGCTTGCATCACCGGAGTGAGCGGAGGGGCGTGTCATCTGGGTCGGGTCGCTCCCGGCCCCGGGGAACCAGCGGGCGCGCCAGCGCGGCCTCGACGCCTCGATCCGGGGCCCCCCTACCTACCTACTAGGTAGGGGTCGAGCGCGACCGTACCAGCGGCGCCGGGGGCTGTCAAATCCGCCCACCGCGGCCAACCTTCCGGAAATCGGGGCCTTCGCACACCGGGAAATCGGGGCCTTCCGCACCCCGGCCGCTCGCGCGCGACGCGTCGCAGGCGGCGTCAGACGGACGAGTTCGGCGGCTTGGAGTCGAAGTGCCGCATTACGCCCAGGATCAGGTCCTCGCGCGTAATCCCAAAGTTGCGGCCGAAGTCGTGAAGCTGCTCGAGATTCCGGTAGAGCGCCGAGAGCAGTTCGGTCAGGGTCTGTTGGACCCCCTCGCCCGTGATCGCGATGGCCGGAATCGTCGGAATCCCCGTCGCCGCCCAGGACTCGCGGATATCGGCCAGCGGCTTCACGTCGTCGAGGTCTCGCTTGTTGAACTGCAGCACTTTCGGAAGCCGGTCGAAATCGACTCCGTTGGCCCGCAGATTCGACTCCAGGTCCCGATACGAGAAGGCGTTCCCGGCCGCCGCGCGGCGCTGCGAATCCGCAATGAAGGCGACCGCGTCGGCCCCTGCCAGCACCACCTTCCGGGTGGCCCGATGCACCACCTGCCCGGGCACCGTGAAGAGCTTTAGCTTGATCCGGAAGTCCCCCTCCCCGAACTCGACCGGCAGGAAGTCGAAGTAGAGGGTCCGGTCGTTCTGGGTGTCGAGCGAGACCATCTCGCCCCGCGTGTGATGCGGCAACTGGGCGTGGATCTGCTGCAGGTTGGTCGTCTTTCCGGACAGAGCCGGGCCGTAGTAGACGATTTTGAGCGTGATCTCACGCTGTTCGAGATTGAGCTGTGGCACGGGCGCCTCGTTCGCTTCCCTGATATCGGCGCGGGCGCAGCCGCCCCTTAGGGCGCCCGCCGGCTAGTCGCCCCGGGCATCGAGAAAACTGCGCAGCAGTTCGCGGGCCGCACGCGGCGGCGCCTGGGTCCGGGACTCGACCCGCTCCAGCACCCCGGGGAGCTTCGCGGACACGCGGGGATCCTGACGGAAGGCCTCGCCAAGGCCCTGCTCGAGCAGCGCCCAGAGCCAGGCCCGTGCCTGCTTCAGCCGGCGCGCCTCGAACTCGCCCGAACTCTGGAGCGCCTCGCGGTGCTTCAGCACCGCGCCCCAGAACTCCCGAATCCCGGTCCCTTCAAGCGCGCTGGTACAGATCACAGGAGGCGACCACGATGCACTGCGCGGGCGCAGCAGGTGCAGGGCCGAGGTGTAGTCCGCACGCGCCCGCTCGGCTGCCCGGGCCTGGTCGCCGTCCGCCTTGTTCACGAGCAGCGCGTCGGCGAGTTCGACGACCCCCTTCTTGATGCCCTGGAGTTCGTCTCCGGCGCCCGGCTGCAGCAGCAGCGCAAAGAAGTCGACCATCGACGCGACCTCGGTCTCCGACTGCCCGACCCCGACCGTCTCGATCAGGACCACGTCGTAGCCGGCGGCCTCGCAGACCAGCGTGGCCTCGCGGGTGCGGTGCGCGACACCGCCGAGCGTACCCCCCGAGGGCGTGGGTCGAATGAAGGCGCGCTCGTCCTGGGAGAGCCGGCCCATCCGGGTCTTGTCACCCAGGATGCTCCCGCCCGTGACTGGGCTCGACGGGTCGACAGCCAGTACCGCAACGCGGTGGTCCTGCTCGATCAGATGCAGCCCGAGCGCCTCGATCCACGAGCTCTTGCCTACGCCGGGCGGCCCACTCACGCCCACGCGCAGCCCGCCCCCGCTGTGCGACACCAGCAACTCGAGCAGGTCGAGCCCCTGCTCGAAGTCGGCCGCGCGGCGGCTCTCGAGCAGCGTGATCGCCTTCGCGACCGCGCGGCGGTCGCCCGACTGGACCCCGCGGGCCAGTTCGGCTGCCGGCGGAGCGACCGCGCGCGAACTCACCGGCCGCGAATCGCCTCGAGCACTCCGGCCGCCGCATCCGGCACGGCCGTCCCGGGACCGAAGACGCGCGAAACCCCGCTCTGTTCGAGGAATTCGTAGTCCTTCGGGGGCACCACCCCGCCGACGATCACCACCACGTCACCGGCACCGGCGGCAGCGAGTTCGGCGATGAGCGCCGGGACCAGGGTCTTGTGACCGCCCGCCTGGGTCGAGACCCCAACCGCGTGCGCGTCGTTCTCGATCGCCTGCCGGGCCGCTTCGGCCGGAGTCTGGAACAGCGGACCGATATCCACGTCGAAGCCGATATCCGCAAACGCCGTTGCAATGACCTTCATACCGCGGTCGTGGCCGTCCTGGCCGAGCTTGACCACCAGCATCCGCGGCCGTCGGCCCTCCTCCTGCTCGAAGGCCTCGACCTCCGCGCGAACCTCATCGAGTCCTCCGTCATCTCCGAAGGCGCCCCCATAGACGCCCGACACGACGCGGGTGTCGGCGCGATGCCGTCCGACGACCTGCTCGATCGCGCTCGAGATCTCGCCCACGCTGGCGCGCACCCGCACGGCCTCGATGGCAGTCTCGAGGAGGTTTCCGGCGCCACTGCGCATGACCTCGGTCAGGGCGTCGAGGCGCGCCTGCACTTCTGCCTCGTCCCGGCCGGCCCGCACCTTGCGCAGCCGCTCGACCTGGCTGCGGCGAACCTCGGTATTGTCGATGTCGAGGACATCGATCGGCGCCTCCTCGGCGAGCCGGTACTTGTTGACCCCCACGATCACGTCGGCTCCCCGGTCGATGCGCGCCTGGCGCCGGGCCGCGGCTTCCTCGATGCGAAGCTTGGGCATGCCCTCGCTGATCGCGCGCGTCATCCCCCCGAGGGCCTCGACCTCGTCGATCAGCTTCTGCGCTTCTGCGGCCAGGCTGTGCGTCAGCGACTCCATGAAGTAGGAGCCCCCGAAGGGATCGACCACGTTCGGAATCCCGGTCTCCTCCTGCAGAATCAGCTGGGTGTTGCGCGCGATCCGGGCGGTGTCGTCGGTGGGCAGGCTCACGGCCTCGTCCATGGCGTTGGTGTGGAGCGACTGCGTGCCCCCGAACACGGCCGCCATGGCCTCGATCGTGGTGCGGACCACGTTGTTCATCGGGTCCTGCATGGTCAGGCTCCACCCGGAGGTCTGACAGTGGGTGCGCAGCAGAGAGGAACGCGGATCCTCGGGGCTGAACTGCTGCATGAGCTTCGCCCAGAGCAGGCGTGCGGCCCGGAGCTTCGCGACCTCCACGTAGAAGTTCATGCCGATCGCGAAGAAGAACGAGAGCCGGGGGGCGAAGGCGTCTACGTCGAGCCCCTTCGAGAGCGCGGCGCGCACGTAGTCGAGCCCGTCCGCGAGCGTGAACCCGAGTTCAAGCGTCGCGTTCGCTCCGGCTTCCTGCATGTGGTAGCCCGAGATCGAAATCGAGTTGAACCGCGGCATGTGCTTCGCCGTGTACTCGATGATGTCCGCGACGATCCGCATGCTCGGCTCGGGCGGATAGATGTAGGTGTTGCGAACCATGAACTCCTTGAGGATGTCGTTCTGGATCGTCCCCGAGAGCTTCTCGGGCGCGACGCCCTGCTCCTCGGCGGCCACGATGTAGCTGGCCAGCACGGGAAGCACGGCCCCGTTCATGGTCATCGAAACGGACATCCGGTCGAGCGGAATGCCCCCGAACAGGATCTTCATGTCTTCGACGGAGTCGATCGCGACCCCGGCCTTGCCGACGTCCCCTTCGACGCGCTCGTGGTCCGAGTCGTAGCCGCGGTGAGTCGCCAGATCGAACGCGACCGAGAGCCCGGTCTGTCCGGCCTCGAGATTGCGCCGGTAGAACGCGTTCGACTCTTCCGCGGTCGAGTAGCCCGCGTACTGCCGAATCGTCCAGGGGCGTTTCGTGTACATGCTGGCGCGCGGGCCCCGCAGATACGGGAACAGACCCGGCACGCTGTCGGTGAACTCAAGCCGGTCGAGGTCGCGGGCGGTGTAGAGCGGCTTGAGCTTCATGCCCTCCGGGGTCTCATGCGAGAGCTCCGCGGGATCAGCCCCTCGCAGTTCCTTCTGGACCAGCGCCTCCCACGCCTCCAGGTCCGCCGCACCCCTGCCGTCGTCTGCCACTCCGACCTCCTTCGTCGCGCCTCACACAGACCCCGCGGCGCAGTTTAGCCCGGACCCGACCGCCCTCACATCGCCCGGCGGTAGCGCCCGCCGACCTCGAAGAGCGCCTCGGTGATCTGCCCCAGACTGGCCCGCCGCGTGGTTTCGAGCAACTCGGCCAGCAGGTTCCCGCCCGCGGTCGCGACCTCCTGGAGCCGCTGCAGAGCCGGGCCCACGGCATCGGCGTTCCGGGCCTGGAAGCACTCCAGATTCTCGAGCTGGCTGCGCCTCTCCGCATCCGTAGCCCGGATCAGTTCCGGGGCCATGGGCGCCTCACTGGGCTCGGGATTCTGGAAGGTATTGACGCCGATCACGGGAACCTCGCCCGAGTGTTTGCCCCGCTCGTAGAGCAGGCTCTCGTCCTGGATCCGGCCGCGCTGATACATCGTCTCCATCGCCCCGAGAACGCCCCCCCGTTCGGAAAGCCGCTCGAACTCCTCGAGCACGGCCTCCTCGACCTGATCCGTGAGCGCCTCGATCGCGTAGGAGCCCTGCAACGGGTTCTCGCTGCGCGACTGACCGAACTCCCGGCCCAGGATCAACTGGATCGCGAGCGCCCGCCGAACCGACGCCTCGGTCGGGGTCGTCACCGCCTCGTCATAGGCGTTCGTGTGCAGGCTGTTGCATTGGTCGTCCAGCGCCGCGAGCGCCTGGATCGTGGTCCGGATGTCGTTGAACGCCATCTCCTGTGTGTGAAGGGAGCGCCCCGACGTCTGAACGTGATACTTGAGCTTCTGGGAGCGCTCGCCGGCCCCGTAGCGGTCACGCATCGCGATCGCCCAGATGCGGCGGGCCACGCGGCCGATCACGGAGTATTCCGGGTCGAGACCGCTCGAGAAGAAGAACGAAAAGTTGGGCGCGAACTCGTCCACGGCCATGCCCTCGGCCAGGTAGTACTCGCAGTAGGTCAGGCCGTTCGCCAGGGTGAAGGCGAGCTGGGAGATCGGGTTCGCACCCGCCTCGGCGATGTGATAGCCCGAGACCGAGACCGAATAGAAGTTCCGGACGTCGTGATCGACGAAGAAGCGCTGCACGTCCCGCATCATCCGGAGCGCGAACTCGGTCGAGAAGATGCATGTGTTCTGGGCCTGATCCTCCTTCAGGATGTCTGCCTGAACGGTTCCGCGGACGCTGCGTAGCACCTCGGTGCGAATCCGCTCGTAGACCTCGGGCGCGACCAGTTCGTCCCCCGCAATCCCGAGCAGGCCCAGGCCCGTCCCGTCGTGTCCCTCTGGGAGTGGACCGGCGAATTCCGGGCAGCGGCGCGCCCGGATCGCGGCCCGCGCACGCTCGAGTTCTCCGGTCTCGCGCAGATGGCGCTCGACGCGCTGGTCGATCGCGGCGTTCAGAAAGAAGGCCAGTACGACGGGCGCGGGCCCATTGATCGTCATCGAGACCGAGGTCGCGGGGTCGCAGAGGTCGAAGCCGGAGTAGAGTTTCTTGGCGTCGTCGACGGTGCAGACCGAGACGCCCGAGGTACCGACCTTGCCCCAGATGTCGGGGCGGGGGTGCGGATCGCGCCCGTACAGCGTCACGCTGTCGAAGGCCGTCGAGAGTCGCACCGCCGGCTGCCCCCGCGAGAGCAAATGAAAGCGCCGGTTGGTCCGCTCCGGCGTTCCCTCGCCGGCGAACATCCGGGCCGGGTCCTCCTCGCGGCGCGCGAAGGGGAAGACCCCGCCGGTGAACGGGAACGACCCCGGGGGCCCCTCGCGCCCTAGGTAGCGGACGAGTTCCCCCCACTCGTCGGCTGCGGGCAACGCGACCCGCGGGAGCGCCAGTCCCGATTGAGTCCGGGTCCGGTTCTCGACCTCGATCTCGCGGTCTCGAACCCGGTAGGACTGCGATGTAGCCGCATAGCGATCGCGCAACTCCGCCCAGCCGGCGACTGCCTCACGAGTTCCGGACTCGAGCCGGGCCAGCGCCAGGTCGTAGCGGCGCCGCAACTCGCTCACCGCCTCGTTCGGAGCAGCGGCCCGGCCCGCACCCGAGTCGTAGGAGGTCAGGCGCTCGGGGGGCTCGTCACCGAGCGCACGGAGCGCACGGCCCAGCGCGTAGCCCTCGCGCGCGATTTCCGCCTGCTCGGCGCTGCGGCGGTGATAGGCGCGAACCTGCTCCGCGATCTCGCCCAGGTAGCGCGCTCGGGCCTCGGGGATCAAAGGTGCCGGCCGCAGCGCCTCGGTGGGAGGAAGGACGCGTCGCGGGTACTCAGGAAAGCCCGCCTCTGCAATCCGGGCGAGCAGGGCCTGAAACAGTCGATCGGTCCCGGGATCTGCAAAGCGGCTCGCGATGGTGGCAAAGACCGGAACATCGTCGGGGGCCCGCGCGTCCGTGGGGTGGTCGCGCCGCCACTGGCGCGAGACCGCGCGCAGCGCATCCGGGCCGCCGCGCCGGTCGTACTTGTTGAGCACGACCAGTTCAGCGAGGTCGAGCATGTCGATCTTCTCGAGCTGCGAGGCGGCCCCGAACTCGGGCGTCATGACGTAGACGGAAAGGTCCCCGAGGTCGACGATCTCGGAGTCGCTCTGACCGATGCCGGCCGTCTCGACGATCACGAGGTCGTAGCCGGCACCCTGCAGCACCGCGATCGCGTCCGACACTGCGCGCGAAAGCGCCAGATGCGCCTGCCGCGTCGCCAGCGAACGCATGAACACGCCCGGACCGTAGATCGAGTTCATGCGCAGCCGATCTCCGAGCAGCGCACCGCCGCTCCGCCGCCGCGAGGGATCGATGCTCAGGATCCCGACCGAGCGGCCCGGGAACTCGCGCCGGTAGCGGCGGACGATCTCGTCGACCAGGCTGGACTTCCCGGCCCCGCCGGTCCCCGTGAAACCGACCACCGGCGCACGCGGGCTGCGCCGGCGCGCCTCCAGCCGTGACCGGATCCTGCCCCGCAGCGCAGCCGCAGGATCGACGCGGGCCTCGAACCAGCTGATCAACCGGCCGACAGCCGCCGGATTCTCGACGGACAGTCGTTCGATCTCGGACTCGGGCGCCGCGTGTGTGCGGCCCGTACACTCCCCCAGGATCTGGCGGACCATCCCATCCAGGCCCAGGGCCTGACCGTCCTCGGGACGAAAGATGCGCGCCACCCCGTAGCGCTCCAGTTCCCGGACCTCTGCGGGCGCGATCACGCCGCCACCGCCCGCGTACACGCGAACCTGTTCGCCGCCGCACGCACGCAGCTGGTCGACCAGGAAGCGGAAGAAATCGAGGTGACCGCCCTGATACGAGGACACGCAGACCGCATCCGCGTCTTCCTGGACCGCCGTACTCGCGATCTCTTCGACGGAGCGATCGTGTCCGAGATGAATCACCTCCGCTCCGGCGGTCTGCAGCAGGCGCCGGATCAGGTTAATGGCGGCGTCGTGCCCGTCGAAAAGGGCCGCCGCGGTCACGACGCGAACCGGCGTCCGGCGGGCCGGGGAGGATTCGCTGACGGGTGCGCTCTTCATCTCTCGCAGAACCCCTCTGCTGTTCTCTTCGGTCCCCTTCCAGCTCTTCGGCCGCAGCGGGCCCGAGCCTTCCGGCGGGGACCCGCTGCCAGGAGGGCACCACACGGCAGCACGCGAAACTTACATGAAACCGACTAAATCACTGCAAAACATAGTGATTCTATGCCGCGGTCGCCGGCGCCGCAGTCGCCGGGCACTGACGCGGCCGGTCGCGGACCCGGCTAGTAGGAGTAGAAGCCGCGTCCGGTCTTGGTCCCGAGCCAGCCGGCCTCCACTCGCTTGCGGATCAGCGGGCAGAGCTTGTAGTGCGGGTGCCCGAGTTCGCGGTAAAGCGTGTCCAGGATCGCAGCCACCACGTCGAGCCCGACGAGGTCGGCCAGCGCCAGCGGCCCCATCGGGTGGTTGCAGCCGAGCTTCATGCACTCATCGATCGCCTCGGGCTCCGCGACGCCCTGCATCAGTGCGTAGGCGGCCTCGTTGATCATGGGCATGATCACGCGGTTCACGACGAAGCCGGGCATGTCCCGGACCGGGACCGCGACCTTGTGGAGTTGCTCGGCGAGGTCCGTGACCGCCTGCGCAGTCGCGTCGCTGGTCTCGAGTCCGCGCACGATCTCGACGAGCTTCATGGCACCCACGGGGTTGAAGAAGTGCATGCCGATGAACTTCTCCGCGCGGCCGGTATCCCGCCCCAGGTCGGTAATCGACAGCGAGGAGGTGTTCGTCGCGAAGATCACGTCCTCGGTGCAGATCTCGTGGAGCCGGGAGTAGAGCTCGAGCTTGGTCTCGCGATCCTCGGAAACCGCCTCGATCACAATGTCGCTGCGCTTGAGATCGTCGAGGGCCGAACTCCCCTGAATCCGCCCGAGCGCGGCGTCGCGGTCCGCCTGCGAGATCTTCTCGCGGCTCAGCATGCGGTCGAGCCCCTTGGTGACCGCGCCGAGCCCTTTCTCGACACTCGTCTCCCGGCGATTCCAGAACAGCACCTCGTAGCCGTTCTGGGCCGCGAGCTGAGCGATGCCGGCCCCCATCGTTCCGGTTCCGAGAACCGCCAGGGTCTTCATCAGACCAGCTCCACGCCGAGCGCGACCGCCTCGCCACCGCCGATGCAGAGCGTCGCGACGCCGCGGCGCTTGCCCCGGTCGCGCAGCGCGTGGAGCAGGGTCACGAGCACCCGCGCTCCCGAACAGCCGATCGGATGGCCCAGCGACACGGCTCCGCCGTGCACGTTCACGCTCTCTGGATCGAGCCCGTGCTCCTTTACGGCGGCCAGCGTCACGCCCGAGAACGCCTCGTTGATCTCGTAGAGATCCCAGTCTCGGGCTCGCGTCCCGCTCTTGTCGTAGAGCTTCTGAAGCGCTTGCACGGGCGCGATCGTGAACCACTTGGGCTCGACGGCGGCCGAGGCATCACACACGATCCGCGCCAGCTTGCGAAGCCCGAGTTCCTGCGCCTGCTCCTCGCCGGCCAGCAGCAGTGCAGCCGCACCGTCGTTTAGCGTCGAGGCATTCGCGGCCGTCACCGTACCCTGCTTGCTGAAGGCCGCGCGCAGCTTCGAGAACTTCGCCGGGTCCCCGCGGGACGGCTCTTCGTCAGCATCGATCAGGACGGGGTCACCGCGCCGCTGGGGTACGGGCACCGGAACGATCTCGTCCTTGAACTTGCCGGCCTCCCAGGCCCCGAGTGCTCGACGATAGGACTCCGCCGCAAACGCGTCCTGGTCCTCGCGACTGAACGCGTACTTCTCGGCAACCAGGTCGCCACAGTTCCCCATGTGCATGTCGTCGTAGGGATCCCAGAGACCGTCGTGGATCATCGTATCGATGATCTGGCCGTTCCCCATCCGATAGCCACCACGCGCATTCGGCAGGCAGTAAGGAGCGTTGGTCATGCTCTCCATACCCCCGGCGACCATCACGCCGACGTCCCCGATCATGATCTCGCGGCGCGCGAACATCACAGCCTGAAGGCCGGATCCACAGACCTTGTTGATCGTGACCGCCTCGGTCGAATCGGGAAGCCCCGCCTTGATCACGGCCTGGCGCGCTGGCGCCTGGCCCATGCCGGCGGAGAGCACGTTGCCGAGGTAGACCCGCTCGACCTGATCCGGGGTCGCACCCGCGCGCGCAACGGCCTCCTTGACGGCCACCGCTCCGAGATCGGCCGCCGAAAGCGACGCGAACGCCCCCTGGAACGACCCGATCGGGGTCCGGGCGGCGCTACAGATCAGTACCTCGTTCATGGCTCTTCCTCCGGTTCGGGCAGCGGCTCAGGCGTCGCGACCCGCTCCCCGCGGGGCGCTGCCGCACGACCCCAAAAAGCTCTGCAATCTCGCAGGAGTCTACACTGCACCGTACCCGACCCCGGCTCGGAGCGTCAATCAGAGATAGCCGAGTTCTCGGGCCCGCTTGAGCCGGCGCGTCCAGTTGCGGTCGGTCTTGACCCAGAGCTTCAGGTGAACGGGCTTTCCCACCAGTTCTGCAATCCGGCGACGAGCCTCGGTCCCCAGTTCTCGCAGCATCCGGCCCCCGTCCCCCACGACGATCCCCTTCTGCGAATCGCGCTCGACCAGTAGATTGGCCCGGATCCGCAGATCCGCGTCGGCTTCGTTCCACTCCAGAACCTCGGCCCCCAGCGAATACGGAATTTCGTCTCGGAGCAGTTCGAAGGAAACCTCACGCAGCAGTTCACAGGCCAGAAAGCGCAGTGAGCGATCGGTCAGCGCGTCCTCGGGATACAGGGCCGGTGACTCGGGGAGATGCTCGATCAGGACTTCGATCAGCGCCTCGATGCCGGCTCCGGTCCGGGCCGAGATCTCGAGCACCGAGTCGAAACGCTCGCGGCTCGGCAGGGGGCCCGGCGCGCGCAGGTCACACTTGGTCCGTACAGCGATCAGGGGTGCGCTGAGCGACGCCAGCCGCTCTTCGGGTGTGTCCCAGGCCGCACCGGCGTCGAACAGCAGGACGCGCACGTCGGCGTCTTCGGCGGAGCGAATCGCGGCCTCGGTCAGCGCGAGATTGAAACGCGCCTGGCTGCGGTTGACGCCGGGTGTGTCGTGGAACAGAAGCTGGGCCCCGGGCCGGTGGACGACCCCGAGAATCCGGCTGCGCGTGGTCTGCGCGCGAGGAGACGTGATCGCGATCTTCTCACCCAGAAGCGCGTTCAGCAGCGTCGACTTTCCCGCATTCGGGCGGCCCAACAGCGCGACCACGCCGCAGCGGTGGCGGGCGGGGTCCTGGCTCATTCGACGCCGAGGGTTCGGAGCGCGACCTCGGCCGCGAGCTGCTCCGCCTCCTTCTTTGAACGCGCGACGCCGGCGCCCACCGTTCGCCCCTCGACAACGACATCCACATGGAACTCGGTGAATTCTCCCGCGCCCAACTCCGCGACGGTTCGATACTCGGCGCAGGTGACGCCGTCGCGCTGGAGTGCCTCGTTGAGACGCGTCTTCGCGTCGGCGACCGCATGCGCGGCCTCGGCCAGACGATCTCCCAGTTGGTCGTCCAGGAACGCGCGAGCCGCATCGAATCCCCCATCGGTATGGATCGCGCCCAGCACCGCCTCGAACACGTCGGCCAGCACCGCGTCGCTCGCGCGTGCGCCCTGCTTCTCGGCCCCCCGGCCGAGCCGGACGAAGGCGTCCAGCCCGATCTGTCGCGCGCAGCGGGCAAGCGCATCTCGGTTCACGAGGCTGGCCCGGCTCCGCGTGAGCCGGCCCTCCCGGGCCTCCGGATTCCGTTCCATCAGTCGCTCGGCCACGACCAGGCTCAGGACTGCATCGCCCAGAAACTCGAGACGTTCGTAGCTCTGGCCCAGGTCTCCCTCTTCCTCGGCGCGGGAGGGGTGCGTGATGGCCCGCAACAGCAGCTCCGGATCCTTGAAGCGGTGACCCAGGCGGCGCTGGAGCGGCTCGGTAGAATGGGTTTCACGCGGAGTCAGCGATCCATCCTCCGCCGAGCACGCGCGTGTCCGACTCGTCGTAGACCACGGCGGCCTGGCCCGGCGCCGGCGCCCAGACCCGATCCGCGAACTCGATCCACGCACGCGACGGACCGTCCGCCTTGATCCCGGCCAGAACGCTCGGGTGCCGGTGCCGCACCTGGACGCGGACCGGTCCCTTCGGGGGCTCGCCATCCATCCAAGACGCCCCCTCGACCTCCACCCTGGACCGGAACAACCCCTCGCGTCGGTCCACGACCAGCAGATTGTCGCGCGGCCGCACCTCCGTGACGTACCAGGGGCCGTCGGTGAGACCCAGGCCATTGCGCTGGCCCATGGTGAAACCCGCCGCGCCGGAGTGAGTCCCGCAGACGCTTCCGTCGCGTTTCTGGATCTCTCCCGCCCCGGGTGCCTCGGCGTCCGGCCGCAGGCGACGCAGCGCGCCACGGACATCCCCGTCGGGAATGAAGCAGATCCCCTGGCTGTCGGGCTTGTCGGCCGTCGCCAGACCGAGCGAACGCGCGAGTTCACGGACCTCGGACTTCTGGAGATCCCCGAGCGGGAACGCGACCTCGGGCAGGACTTCGCGCGGCAGGTCGAACAAGAAGTAGGTCTGATCCTTGGCGCGGTCCGCAGCCCGGAACAGCGCCGGGGTTCCCCCCGGACCGGGGGCGGTGCGCGCGTAGTGGCCGGTCGCAACGCCGCGGGCTCCGAGCGCACGTGCACGCCCGAGTAGAAGTTCGAACTTGAGCACGCGGTTGCAGGCCACACACGGAAGCGGCGTCGCTCCGGCCGAGTACGCGGCGACGAAGGGGTCGATCACGGCCTCGCGGAAAGGCTTCCGATAGTTGGCAACGTAGTGCCGGATGCCGAGCGTCGCCGCTACGGAACGGGCATCCTCCGCGTCGGGGAGACCGCAGCAGCGCTTGCCGGAGGAGGCCCCGGCAGTCTCGGGAGGCGTGCCGAGATCCATCGTCACACCGATGACCTCGTGGCCCTCCCGCGCCAGCAATGCGGCCGCAACCGACGAATCGACGCCCCCGCTCATCGCGACCAGCCAGCGGTCGGTCATTGGGCCTTCTCGCCGCGAACGCGTTCGACGATTTCCGGCAATACCTCGAGCACACGAGTGATGTGTGCGTCGCGTGTATCGGTTCCGAGGCTGAAACGAATCGACCCGAGCCCGACCTCGGGCGGGATCCCCATCCCGAGAAGCACGTGGGAGGTCTCGGTCGAACCGGACGCGCAGGCGGCGCCGGACGCCACCGCGATCCCGGCGAGGTCGAGCGCCTCGACCAGCGTCTCGCCGTCCGCCCCGAGAAACGCGGCGTTCAACGTGTGAGGGAGCCGCGCCGTCGTCGAGCCGTTCACGCGAACCTCGGGAATCGCAGCCGCGATCCCGTTCCAGAGGCGGTCCCGAAGCCGGCCAAGCCGCTCGCTCCGCTCGCAGAGATCCCGACCGGCCGCCTCGCACGCGGCCCCGAATCCCACGATGCCGGGCACGTTTTCGGTTCCGGCCCGCCGGCGGCGCTCCTGCGGCCCGCCGCGAAGCAGCGCCGAGAAGCGACTGCCCTCGCGCACGTAAAGGGCCCCGACCCCCTTGGGCCCACCGAGCTTGTGCGCCGAGAACGAGGCGAACTCGATCGGATGTTCCCGCAGCGAGAGCTCGACCTTGCCAAGGGCCTGAACCGCATCGGTGTGAAACGGCACACCGTGCGCCGCCGCGACTCGGGCGATCTCCGGAATCGGCTGCACCACCCCGGTCTCGTTGTTCGCCCACATCACCGTCACGAGCAGCGTCCGAGCGTCGAGGCACGCCGCCAAGCGTTCCGGATCCAGGATCCCGTCCGAGTCGACCCCGAGTTCGGTGACTCGAAGTCCTTCGCGGCGAAGGTCCTGGCAGAGCTCGCGCACCGAGGGATGCTCCGTGACGCAGGTCACGATGTGGTCACCGTGCCGGGGTGATCGCAGCGCGGTGCTCCGGAGCACGGTGTTGTTCGCCTCCGTCGCCGAACTCGTGAAAACGACTGTCTCGGGCTCCGCGCCCAGGAGTCGCGCCACCTGCGCGCGCGCCGCCTCGACTGCCGAGCGCGCACGGCTTCCGGCCCAGTGAACGCTCGAGGGATTCCCAAACACCTCCTCCAGCACCTCGCGCATCGCCTGCAGGGCCTCAGGCCGGAGGGGCGTGGTGGCGTTATGGTCGAGGTAGACGGGCTCCATCATGCTGGGAATTTAGCTACCTGGGCGCTTCGCGCCGCCCCCGCCGAGTGCCGACAGGACCTGCTCGAGCGAGATCGCCTCGGGCGACACGGCGGGCAGCAGCCCGTGATCTCCCTCGGGGTCGACCAGAATACCCGACCTGAGCAGCGGATCGATCGCGGCCTGCACCCGGCCAGCCTCGACCCCGAGCCAGACCGCGAGTTGGTCGGGGCGCGGGGTCGCGCGCCCTCCCCGGAAGGCCTCGATCACCAACCGCAGGATTTCCAGCCCCAGCGGCCGGGTCCCTTCCGGGTCGGGCCCGTCCGGGTCCGCTCCGCCGGCGAAGCGCACGCGCACGCGCACGATCAGCTCCGCGCCGAGGAGAACCAGGACCCACGACAGGTAGATCCAGACGAGCAGGATCGGAAGCTGAGCCAGCGCGCCGTAGATCGCGTTGTAGCGCGCGAACCCGAACTGCAGCTCGAGGTAGAGGAGCTGGACGGATTGAAACAGGGTCCCGCTCACGACCCCGCCCAGCACCGCGAAGCGCAGCGGGAGGTGGGTGTTCGGCATCCAGGAGTACAGAAAGCTGAAGCCGATCCAGACGCTGACCCAGGGGAGCACGGCCAGAATTCCGTATGCCAGGCCGCTACCGATGCGATCGCCGAAGACCCGGGCCAGCAGCTCCGGGTTCCCGAGTAACGTCTGCAACACGACGGAAGCGACGACCAGAATCGAGCTCACCATCAGCATCGACAGGTACTCGCCGATCCGCCGCAGGTAACCGCGCGCGGAGCGCACGCCGAAGATGTGGTTCAGCGACTGCTCGACGTTCCCGAACAGCGTCCAAACCGACACGAACAGCAGTGCGAGGCCTACGCCCCCGACCGCCTGCGCGTTGGCGCGACCGATGTATTCCAGAAGATCGTCGATCGATTGTTGCTCGATCACCGGAAAGCGGTCGAGCAGAAACGGGCGGAGCAGCTCCGCAAAGCCCGCACCCTTGAGGACCGCCAGAACTACCGCAAGCAGCGGAACCACGGCCAGCAGCGTCGAATAGGTGAGTGCCGACGCGCGCAGCAGACAGCGGTCGCGCTGGAAGCCCTCGATGGTTCGGAGCCCAAAGCGCAACCCCGGCATCGCGACCAGGGCGTCGCGGAGCGATACTGCGCGCGCGCGCCAGCGCTCCAGCAGGGCCGACACGCTAGCGGCCTCTTTGCGCCGGCGCGCGCGCGCCCAGACCCGCGGAGCAGGCCGGGTCGGGCCCGGCCAGGAACACGGCAGACCGGAGCGCTTCGACGCTGCGCGGGCCGATGCCGCGAACCCGCAGCAGATCTTCGATCCGCTCGAAACGGCCGCGCCGCTCGCGGTCGGCGACGAGTTCCGCGGCGCGCACCGGACCGATGCCGGGCAGGGCCGAGAGATCCTCCGGGGCGGCTTCGTTGAGTGGGATCGGCCAGCCGAACAAGCGACGCTGAGATCCCGTGAGCTCCGCACAACTGCACGGAGCCGCCGCCCCGGGGCGGTCGAGCCGGCAGCCCGACGCGTCGGCGACCAGTACCGCGGGTGTCGGGTCGGCGGGGTCGACGCCCGCGACCGCGACCGCTCCCGCGAGCGCGAGCCAGACCGCGAGGCGGGCGCCATCGAGCCCGGGTACACGCGCGGCCCTTGCCCGAGGCTGCCTCCGACCCTGCTCCAGGCGGCTCATTTCGCCGGGAGGCCCTGCTCCTCGGAGGCGGTCCGCTCCTCGCCCAGTTCGAACGCGTCGTGGAGTGCGCGGCAGGCGAGTTCCGTGTACCGCTCCTCGATCACGACCGAAACCTTGATCTCGGAGGTGCTGATCATCTGAATGTTGACCCCTTCCTCCGCCAGCGCCGAGAACATGCGACTCGCAACACCGGCATGCTCCCGCATGCCCAGTCCGACCACGGAGACCTTGGCAATACTCTCGTCCGAACTGACGCGGGGTGCGCCGAGTTCCGCGGCAACCGCTTCCGCGATCTCCAACGCGCGCCCGAGATCCGGACGCGGCACCGTGAAGGTGACATCGGTCCGCCCGTCCTCCGACACGTTCTGAACGATCACGTCGACCACGACCCCCCCCTCCGACAGGGGCCGGAAGATCCGGGCCGCGGCGCCTGGTGTATCGCGTACCCCCGAGATCGTCACCTTGGCTTCGTTGCGGTTGTAGGTCACGCCGGAGACGACCGGCCGCTCCATCACCTCTTCTTCCGGAATCACCCAGGTACCCTCCTCGCGTTCGAAGGTGCTGCGGACGTGGATCCGCACGCCGTACTGCTTGCCAAGACTGACCGAGCGCAACTGCAGGACCTTGGCCCCGAGGCTCGCCATTTCGAGCATCTCGTCATAGGCGATGTGGTCGAGTTTTCTCGCGTTCGCGACGACGTTCGGATCGGCCGTGAAGATCCCGGGTACATCGGTGTAGATTTCGCAGACATCGGCGCCGAGCGCCGCGGCCAGCGCGACCGCACTGGTATCCGATCCCCCACGTCCGAGCGTCGTGATGTTGCCGTCAGAGTCCGTACCCTGGAAACCCGCCGCCACCACGACCGCCCCCCGGTCGAGGTCGCGGCGAATCCGGCTCGCATCGATGCTGAGAACTCGCGCGCGCCCGTGGGAGCAGTCGGTACGCATGCCGAGTTGTACCCCCGTGAACGAGCGCGCCGGAACTCCGAGCGCCCGAATCGCGATCGCCAGCAACGCGATGGTCTGCTGCTCGCCGGTCGAGAGCAGGACGTCGAACTCGCGCGGGTCCGGGTCGGGAGAGGTCGCATTCGCGAGAGCGACCAGGCGATCGGTCTCGCCCGCCATCGCGGAAACCACCACCACCAGATCGTCGCCGCGCTTGCGCGCCTCGACGACGCGATTCGCAACCGCGCGAATCCGGTCGGTGTCCCCGACCGAGGTCCCTCCGAACTTCTGAACGATCAGGGCCATTGCTTCGTCGCGTGCTCCAGAAGCTGCATCGCTCGCCCGCCGGGGGCCGAAAGCCGGATCCGGCGGGACGATTCTCCAACAAACTCCAGTTCGATCAAGAGCAGCCCGCTCGGGAGGGCCCGGGGGAACCGCTCGGGCCACTCGACCACGAGCACGCCGCGACCATCCAGCAGGTCGTCGAAGCCGGCATCTTCGAGGCGGCGGTAGCTCTCGACCCGGTAGAAGTCCGCATGCCGCAACGGGATGCGACCGGCGTATTCACCGACCAGAGTAAAGCTGGGACTCGTCACCGGCGTGCGGGGGTCCACACCGAGGCCGCGCGCGATCCCCTGGACGAGACAGGTCTTGCCGACCCCGAGCGGGCCTTCGAGCCCGATCACGTCCCCGGCTTCCGCCGACTTCCCGATCGCGGCCCCGAGGCTCCGGGTCTGCTCCGGACTAGGGGAATCGCCGCAGAAGGTCACCGTGCGGCTCCTCCGCCCGGGACTCCGAGCCCGCAAGGGCTTGCCAGGCCGCCGGAATGCGGTCCGCGATCTCGCCGGCCATGCTCCCGACGCCCGCGGCCGAAGCGAACGGCTG
This sequence comes from Myxococcales bacterium, assembly GCA_013215565.1. Lineage (GTDB taxonomy): Bacteria > Myxococcota_A > UBA9160 > SZUA-336 > SZUA-336 > JABSQV01. The sequence goes on from JABSQV010000005.1 coordinate 58,810, forward strand.
AGAGCCGCACATCCCGTGCAGATACACACCCACGGCCGCCGCCTCGAACGGCGCCGTGCCCGAAGCCAGAAGCGCCCCGATCACGCCCGCCAGCACGTCGCCCGTGCCGCCGGTCGCAAGCGCCGGGCCTCCGGTCGGATTCACGCTCAGCTCTCCATCCGGACCCACCACCAGTGAGCGCGCGCCCTTGAGCACCACCACCGCGCCGGTCCGGGACGCGAGTTCGCGCGCCGCGGCCACGCGGTCCCGCCCGACCTCCCGCGTCTGGCAGCCGAGCAGGCGCGCCATCTCCCCGGGGTGCGGCGTCAGCACCCGCGGCCCGGCACCGCGGAGCCCCTCGGGCGTGCGGGCAAAGGCGTTGAGCGCGTCGGCATCGACCACGCACGGAAGCCGGAGTCCGTCGAGCAGTTCCTGTACGGCGCTCACCGTCTCCGGGTGAATACCGAGCCCGGGTCCCACGACCAGGGCTTCCCGTGACTCGGCTTCGCGGAGCAGGGTCTTGGCCGCGATCGACGCGAACGCACCCGTGCCCGTGTCTTCGACCGGAAGCGTCATCGCCTCGGTCAGCTTCTCCTCGTAGACCGCGTGCAGTTCGCGCGGCGCGGCCACGGTCACCAGACCCGCGCCTGCCCGGAGCGCTCCAGCGGCGGCCAGACAGGCCGCCCCGGTCTTGCCCGTGGAGCCGGCCACGACCAGCACGTGTCCGAAACTTCCCTTGTGCCCGGCGAGCGGTCGCGCCGGCAGGAGCCGCCCGGCTGCGGCCTCATCGAGCAGGAACTGCCGTACGCCGGACGCTTCGAGCGAAGCGCGCGGGAACCCCAGGTCGGCCACGAGGACTTCAGCCTCCAGCGGGGCCAGGGCGAGGCCGAGCTTGGGAAATCCGAGCGTGACCACGAGATCCGGCGGAAGCCAGGCGCCGAGCGGCTCTCCGGTATCGCTCGACAGACCCGAGGGAAGATCGACGGCCACGATCGGGGGCCCGCCGCGCAGCGCTTCCAACGCCTGCGCCAGCTCGCCCTCGACCCGGCGCGTGAGCCCGACGCCCAGGATCGCGTCGATCACCAGGTCCGATGCCGAGCGAAGCTCGCGGAGCCGGTCCGGCGTGGGGCGCGACACGACCTCGATCCCTGCTCGTTCGAGCAGCGCCAAATTGGCCCGGGCCTCCTCGGAGTGGCGCCCGGGTTCGGCAAGGGTCACGACGATGGGTGCAACCCGCGCATCCCAATCTCGAAGCGTCCTGGCCACGACATAGCCATCGCCTCCGTTGTTTCCGCCGCCGCAGACCACGAGCGGCCGGCGCACTTCGGGAAAGCGGAGCCGCACCGCGACCGCCACGGCCCGACCCGCACTCTCCATCAGCAGCCGACCCGGAAGTCCGCATTCCCGGATCGCGTGGGCGTCGATGCGCCGCATCTGGTCTGCGGTCGGGCAGGGCCAGCCACGCTCGGCGAGCAGAGCGCGATCCATGCTCAGTCTCGCTCCGGGGCGACCGGCGCCCGCTCCAGCCAGACGCTGGCCACCGCAAAATCGGGATCGTGTGTGAGCGAGAGACCGAATTGGAACCCCCGGGTCCGCGCCGTCTCGCGCGTGAGCCGCAGCGTCGGCTCGCCACTCGGAAGCCGCGCGACCTCGATCTCGCGCAGCGGAACGGGCCCGGTCAACACACCCGCGAGCGCCCGACGTCCCGCACACTTGGCCGCCAGGCGCGCCGCCAGGCTGTGTGCGCGATTTCGCTTGCGCGCCGCGTAGCGGAGTTCGTCCGGCAAGAAAATCCGCTCCTCGAATCGCCGCCCGAAGCGGTCGAGTACCCGCTGCAGGTGCGGAACCGAGACCAGGCCAACGCCGAGGCCCGAGATCTCAGCCGACACGGGCCTTCATCTCGCGAACCGCGCGTTCGATCCCGACCAGAATCGCGCGGCCCACGATCGCATGCCCGATCGAGAACTCCTCGATCTCGGCCCGGGCCACAAGCGGAGCGACGTTGCGATAGTCGAGCCCGTGCCCCACTCCGACATCGAGTCCCAGGCGCGCCGCGAGTTGCGTCGCATCAAAGACGCGTTCGAGTTCCTGTCCGGCGGAGCCCGAGTCCGCAACGGCGTCGGCGTAACAGCCGGTATGGATCTCCACGGCATCGGCTCCGAGACGGTGAGCGGCCTTCACCTGCTCCAGCGCCGGATCCACGAAGAGGCAAATGCGCAAACCGGCCTCGGAAAGCGCACCAAGAATCTCCTGCAGCTTGCCGCGCTGCGTGACCACGTCGAGTCCCCCCTCGGTCGTCAACTCCTCGCGCCGCTCGGGAACCAGGGTGACCGACGAGGGCCGAACTTCCAGCGCGTGCTTCAACATCTCCGGGACCGGCGCCATCTCGAGGCAGAGATAGCCGGGCACGGTTTCGCGGAGCAGGCGCAGATCGCGCTCCTGGATGTGGCGCCGGTCCTCGCGCAGATGTACGACGATGCCGTCGGCGCCTCCGACTCCGGCGAGCACGGCAGCCGCCACGGGATCCGGTTCGGCGATCCCGCGCGCCTGCCGCACCGTTGCCACGTGATCGACATTCACGACTAGACGTCGCGTCATGACCGCCCGACCTCCCCGATCGCCTTCTCGATCTCGGCACTGATCTCGGCGGCTACCTTCGTAATCTGCGCTTGGTTCTCGCCCTCGACCATCACGCGTGCGAGCAGTTCCGTCCCCGAGTAGCGAACCATCACCCGGCCCCCGCCCTCCAGTGAGGGCTCGAGGCGTCTGATCGCGCTCGAGACACTGGCAAGGGTCTCGAGCGGCGGCTTCTCGCGCACGCGCACATCCTCGAGAACCTGGGGCAGCGACTCCATCGCCGCCGCCAGTTCCTCGAGCGGACGCCCCGTCCGCCGCATCAGGGCCAGCACCTGGAGTCCGGTCAGCATCCCGTCGCCGGTCGAGATCCAATCGCGCATGATGATGTGACCGGACTGCTCGCCGCCGAGGTTTGCCCCCTCCCGCTGCATCGCCTCGAGCACGTAACGATCCCCGACCGGCGCACGCACGAAGCGGATCCCCTCGCGCTCGAGCGCGATCTCGAGCCCGGCATTGCTGTACTGGGTCCCGACGACGGTCGATCCTTCCAGCCGGCCGTTCTTGTGGAGATCGATCCCGAGCATCGCCAGCACATGGTCCCCGTCCACGATCGCACCCTTGGCATCGCACATGATCGCGCGGTCGGCGTCACCATCGAGCGCGATGCCGAGGTCGGCCCGATAGGTGCGGACGGCTTCCGTCATCTTCTCCGGATGCAATGCCCCGCATTCGAGATTGATGTTGGTCCCGTCCGGCGAGGTCCCGATCGGAATCACGTCGGCTCCGAGTTCTTCGAGCACCATCGGTCCAACTTGGTAGGCCGCACCGTTCGCACAGTCGATCGCGATCCGCAGGCCCTCGAGATCGAACTCCTTAGGGAAGGTCTTCTTCAAGAAGACGATGTAGCGCCCCGAGGCGTCGTCGATCCGCTGGGCCCGGCCGATGTCGGCTCCCACCGGGCGCGCCCTCTGGAGCTCCTCCGAGAACATGAGAGACTCGATCCGCGCCTCGACCTTGTCGGGAAGCTTGAGTCCGTCGCCGGAAAAGAACTTGACTCCGTTGTCTTCGAAGGAATTGTGGGAAGCCGAGATCATTGCGCCCGCATCGCAGCGCATGTCGGCCGTCAGGAAGGCGAGTCCGGGCGTCGGCATCGGTCCGACCTGCAGTACGTTGACGCCCATCGAACAGATCCCGGCAGCAAGCGCATCCTCGAGCATGTAGCCTGAGCGCCGCGTATCCTTGGCGATCAGGACTCGGTGTTCGCGCACCTGTGCCGGACCGAGTTGGAAGACCATGGCGAGCGCACGGCCGAGTTCGAGCATCACCTCCCCGCGCATCGGGTATTCGTTGGCTCGTCCACGGATCCCGTCGGTTCCGAACAGCTTGCGCCCGGACCCCGAGCCGGTCTCTGTGCCGCCTGCGGCTGGCTTCCTCATTCGTCCTCCACGCCCCCCGTCTGCGATCCTTCCGCTTCCGCATCGGCCGGTGGGCCCTCGATCAGAACCTCTACGCGAATCGGGTCCAGCGGCTCAACCCGCCAGATGTCTGAACTCTCGAGAGAGAGGCGGGTCTCGATGACTGCGTTCTCCTCCATCCCGCTCACGTCGATCCGGTCTGTCAAGACGTCGCGAATTCGCCGCATCGCGAAGCGCGCGCCCTCGAGGTTGACGGCCTCTGGCTCGACCGAAACTCCGAGCACCCGGTAACCCTCCCGCGGTTCGCCGGACCAATCCACGCGAACCGGAACACGCTTACTCGTACGCGAGTCGAGCGTCAGCGTGACGGTCGAGGGCGAGCGCGCCGAGACGGTGGCTCCCCGTGGGATCTGAAGCCGCTCGACCTCGATCGCGAAGCGAGCCTCCCCGGGTCGGACTCCGGACAGGTCGATCGGGTAGCGGACCAACTGCTTGGCCGCACGACGAAGCGCCGCACGGCTGCCGTTCAGACGCAGGTTGACCTCGCGTGCCGACTGCGCGATTACGACGACGTCCGCCGGTGTGTTCTCGGGCGCGATCGGAATGTCGAGACTCTGCTCGATCGAACGAAACCCCTGCGCGCCCATCCAGAGCAAGACTGCGAGGAAAAGGGCCACGATCTTGTAGAGCGCGTTGTTGAAAATCCGCATGGCTCAGGAGGACGGCTCCGGGACTCGAACCGGATCGGATACCGGGTCCGGCGATTTCTGTCCGCCCGCCGGATCTTTGGGACTCTGCGCTGCCGATTCTTCGACCGGAAGAGCGGGCGCTTCGGGCTCTCGGATGTGGCCTGTGAGGCGCAGCAATCGCTGACGAAGCTGCGGACCGTCGAGGGCTTCTTCGATTGTACCGGCGGCCACCAGCGAAATCCTTCCGGTCTCCTCTGAAACCACGATCGCGATCGCGTCCGTTTCCTCGGTAATCCCCACGGCTGCGCGGTGACGAGTCCCGAGGATTGCGGGGAGATTCGAACTGAGACCCAGCGGCAGGATGCAGCGAGCCGAGACCACGCGACCTTCGCGGATCACGACCGCGCCGTCGTGCAGCGGCGAGTAGGGCAGGAACAGAGCGATCAGCAGGTCCCGGGTCATTGCCGCATCGATGTGCGTTCCGAGTTCGAGGTGATCCTCCAGACTCACCTCCCTCTCCATGACCAGCAGGGCGCCGACCCGTCGCTGACCCAGGGACTGAACCGCCTGCACGATTTCCTCGATCGACTGGAGCTGCTGGCGAGGCGCCGTCCGGAGGAACCCTCGCCCCATCCGCGCCAGCGCGCGGCGGATGTCGTGCTGGAAGATGACGATGACGATCAACACGCCCCACCGAAGAAAGTTGTCGAGGATGAACCCCAGGGTGGCGAGTTCGAGTTGTTCGGCCAGGAGCCAGACCAAGACGACCGTGAGCACACCCAGCGACATCTGAGCCGCGCGCGTACCCTTGATCAGTAGCAGCAGCCAGTAGACGGCCAGGGAGACCAGCACGATGTCGAGCGTGTCCCAGACCGGATCGTAGTTGTCCGACAGGTTGTTCCAGGCATCGGCCAGCCATTGATAGATCCAGGTGATCATGTCCTAGGCACACGCCCTTCGGCCCCGGCGTGCGGACGGGACCCTCGACCGCCGGCCGAACCCCGGCGTGGGTCCGCACTTCTTTGGGAGGGGAGTCTGGCAGCCGACCCGCGCACGCGCCCTAGCCCGGCATCGGCTCGGGGTCGGGGATTCCCTTGTCCCCTAGAGAGAACTGAGGCTCCTTCCCTTCGGCCTCGCCTTCGGGCCTCGCGGGCCGCCCGGGTTCCACGGGGGCGAGTGGCGGGAGTTCGCGGTTCTCGAGCAGGAGTTCGAGTTGCTCCCGGTTCAGGGTCTCTCGCTCGAGCAGCGCGGTAGCGATCCGGTCGAGCGCGCCGCGGTGCTCGAGCAGGTGGTTCTTTGCGCGGTCGTAGCTCTCGGTCAGCAAGTACCGGACCTCCTCGTCGATCTGGCGCGCCTTCTCCTCACTGTGCTCACGGTGATTGGAGAAGTCACGGCCGAGAAAGACCGGATCGCCGCCACCGCCCACGTACTTTACGGGCCCCAGGGCCTCGCTCATGCCGTAGTCGCAGACCATTTCGCGCGCGAGCGAGGTCGCCTGCTCCAGGTCGTTCCCGGCCCCCGTCGACAAGTGATCGAACGCCACCTCCTCCGCTGCCCTGCCCCCCATCATGTGCGTGAGCCGCGCGATCAGCTCTTTCTTGGTCATGGTATAGCGGTCTTCGGTCGGTAACGTCTGCGTGATACCGAGCGCGCGGCCGCGCGGAATGATCGTCACCTTGTGAATCGGGTCGCCATGTTCCTCGAGCATCGCGACCAGCGCGTGCCCGCCCTCATGATAGGCCGTGAACCGACGCTCCTCATCGGTCATCACAAGCGTCCGGCGCTCCGCCCCCATCAGAACCTTGTCCTTGGCCAACTCGAAGTCGTTCATCTCGACCGACTCCGCATCTCGCCGTGCGGCCTGGAGCGCCGACTCGTTGACCAGGTTTTCGAGGTCGGCCCCCGAGAAGCCGGGTGTCGAGCGCGCGATCACGCTCAGATCGACGCTATCATCCATCACGACCTGACGGGCATGGACCTTGAGGATCGCCTCCCGGCCGTTCACGTCCGGACGATTCACGACGACGTGACGGTCGAAACGGCCCGGGCGCAGCATCGCGGGATCGAGCACGTCCGGCCGATTGGTGGCGGCGATGATGATCACGCCCTCGTTCGACTCGAAGCCATCCATCTCGACGAGCAGCTGATTCAGGGTCTGCTCGCGCTCGTCGTGACCGCCGCCGAGCCCGGCGCCCCGATGACGTCCGACCGCATCGATCTCATCGATGAAGACGATGCAGGGCGCGTTCTTCTTGCCCTGGGTAAACAGGTCGCGGACGCGGCTCGCGCCTACGCCCACAAACATTTCGACGAAGTCAGAGCCTGAAATCGAGAAAAAGGGGACCCCGGCCTCCCCCGCAACGGCGCGCGCGAGCAGGGTCTTGCCCGTGCCGGGCGCCCCGACCAGGAGCACCCCCTTGGGGATCCTGCCACCGAGTCGCGTGAAGCGCTTCGGGTCCCGCAGGAAAGAGACGATTTCCTCGAGTTCCTCCTTGGCCTCTTCGACGCCGGCCACCTCCTGGAAGGTCACGCGCTTCTGATTCTCGTTGAGGAGCCTGGCCTTGGCCTTGCCGAAGCTCATCGCCTTGCCACCCCCGGACTGGAGCTGCCGGAAGAGCAAGAACCAGAGGCCGATGAAGAGCAGCATCGGGAGCCAGGACACCAGGATCCCCTGCCAGAGGCCCGTATCCTCGGCCGGCTGATAGGCCCACTTGACGTCCCGTTCCTGCAGCTTCGACAGCAGCAACTCGTGCCCTGCCGGACCTTGTGTGCTGAACGTCTGCCCGCTGTGGAAGGTGCCCTCGATCAGATCGCCCCGGATCTCGACCTCGGCCACGTCGCCCTGGTCGACATGCGTCAGGAACTGCGAGTATGGGACCTCGTTGGTCTCAGGAGGCTCGCTGGAATAGAACGTGACGATGGCCAGAAGCACCATCAGCCCCATCGCCCAGGCCATCATGTTCCGGTAGAACTGGTTCAACGCGACTCCGCCAAGCAGGGCCGAAAACCCCAGGGATCACCACAATTTAGCAGCTTGCTGCGCAGCGTGAAAGAGACACTTCCGCCGCTTCTCAGCGGGCGCTGCCGCGTGTGCGCACAGCTGACGGCTGGCGGTCACGCCGAATCACCAGGCAACCGGAATCTCGGACAGCCAGCGAGTCGGCAGGCAGCGAGAGCGACCGGCCCCCACCGGCCCCGCGGATGAATCGGTCGAGCCGGTCGAGGTGGCTGCCCGAGAGACGCTCCACCAGCCCGGCGCGGCAGAGCACCTGCGCGAGCGCCCGCAGTCGGAGCGGCCGATCGAGGCCGGCGAGCGGAGCGATCCGCACGCGGAAGCCGGCGGCGTCGGAACCCGGCTCGTCCAAGCCCGCTGACAGCACCGCCCGGTCGAGCACCTCTTTGGCCTGGCGCGACAGCCAGGCCTCGTCGCTCTGCGCTCGACCCGCGAGCGCGGCGAGGCGCTCCGTCGCCCCGGGATGGATCTGCTCCAGGACCGGCAACACGTCGCGTCGAACGCGGCTACGCGGAACGCCAGGGTCACAGTTTCCGGGATCCTCGCGCCAGGTCAGGCCACGCGTGCGAAGGTAGTTGCGCAGTGCTTCCCGCCTCAGGCTCAGGAGCGGCCGCAGAACAGGCGCGCCCGCCTCTGTCTCCGCCCGCGCGGCGATCCCGCTCAGCCCACCCGGGGAGGTTCCCCGAATCGCGCGCAACAGCAGCGTCTCGGCCTGGTCGTCGAGCGTGTGCCCGGTCGCGATGAACGCAAACCCGTGATCGGCCCGCAGTCGCTCGAGGGCAGCGTAACGGAGCACACGTGCGCGCGCCTCCGGCGAGCGTCCGTCGGGGATTCGGACATCGACACGCGCCTCCAGGAACCGGACGCCGAGCTTCGCCGAACGCTCGCGCACCAACTCGAGATCGAGTTCGGCGCTTGCGCCACGGAGCCCGTGGTGCACATGTGCCGCCGCGATGCACTGCCCTAGGGCCGAGAGGGCGTGCAGCATGGCGACGGAGTCGCCGCCGCCAGACACCGCGAGAAGCAGCGGGTGCGATCTCGAGACCGCGTGGCGGCGGAGGAATTCGGAAATGGTCAAATGGACCCGGTCCACGCCACAAGGGTAAGGCCCCGTGCCGCCACCTCCCACCCCCGGGGCAACTCAATCCCGCAGCCATCGGCGCCGAAAACGTTGAAAGTCGCCCGAGACTCCACCCCCCCGCCGGACACCGACCGCGCGGAAACGAGAGGACGCGTGTCCGGAAACCGCCCAGAAGAGGAACTTCCCCAACTCGCGGCCGGTCTCCTGCCCGGGCCGGTCGAGGGCCTCGGAGAACTCCTTGTGATCCTGGCCGCGCTGCTGCTCGGGGGCAGCGCGCTCTGGCTGGTCCTGCGCGCACGGTCCGCGCAGCCCTCGGCTCCCGGAAGCCGGGAACCGTCGATCCAGGACCTGATCGACCACAATCAATATGCGGAAGCTGCCGAACGCCGCGTGCGCGAGGGAGACTTCGAAAAGGCGCTCGCGCTGTTTCAGCACAGCGGGAACCGGCAGAAGGCCGCAGAGTGCTACCTGCGCTTGGGCCAACCCCGGCGCGCCGCGGACCTGTATCGCGAGGACGGCAGAACCGCGGAGGCCGCCCATCACTACCAGGAAGCCGGGGCCTGGCGCGACGCAGCTGAGTGTCACGAAGGCCTCGGACAACCGCGCGAGGCAGCGGAACTCTTCGAGCGCGCGGGCGATCTGAGCAAGGCCGCGCTGCTTCTGCGCGGCATCGCGGATACCGAGAACGCGGCGCGCCTGTTCGAACGAGCGGGGGATACGGCGGAAGCCGCCGCGACGCTGCTCGAGGCCTCTGGCCAGGAACCCGAAACGCTGCGGCGCGCCGGCGAGCTCTTCTGCACCGGAGACAAGCCCCGACGCGCCGGAGAGTGCTTCGCGGCCGCCGGCGACTGGCAGCGCGCCGCCGAACTGTTCGAGGCGGCCGGGGCCGTCACGCTGGCTGCGCAGGCCTACGAGCACGCGAGCGACTGGGACCGCGCAGCCGCACTCTACGAGGAAGCGGAGGCCTTCCCGGAGGCTCGCACGAACTACGAGCGCGCCGGCGACCTGCTGCGTTCCGCCAACATCGCGCGCCAGATCGGCTGGCTCCTGGATGCCGGACGCGGCTACTACAAGCTCGGCTCCTACGAACGCGCGATCGAAACCCTGCAGAGCATCGCACCCGGGTCACCGGAGGCGCGCGAGGCGACCCTGCTGCTCGGCCGAATCTTCGTCGAGAAGGGTCTATACCAGCGAGGGAAGGAGAAGCTCGAAGCCCTCCAGGATCCGGCAGCCGAACCCAAGGACCAGCTCGCCTGCCTCTCGCTGCTCGCCGAGGCGTACGAACGCTCGGGCGAAATCCCGCTGGCCCTCGGTGCCCTCGAGCAGGTCGTCCAGATCGACGAGTCCTTCGAGAACGCCGCAGGTCGGCTCGAACGGCTCCAGGACCAGGCGCTGGCCGATACCTGCCCCCCGACCGGCATCTACGACAGCCGCTACGAACTGCAGGAGGAGATCGGCCGCGGCGGGATGGGAGTCGTGTACGTGGCGCAGGACAAGGAGCTCGGGCGCCTGGTTGCCGTCAAGTTCCTGCCGCCGGAACTGGGCGCAGACAGCGCGGCGTTGCGCATGTTCCGCCAGGAAGCGCGCTCCGCGGCGGCGATGAATCATCCCAACATCGTGCAGGTGTACGACGTCGGCATTCTGAGCGGCCGACACTGCATCCTGATGGAGTACGTTTCCGGCCGGACCGCGCGCGACCTGATGCGCAAGCGACACCCGGGAGGAAAGCGCAAGCGCCCACTCGAGCCCCGGAAGGTGGCCGAGATCGCACACGAGACCTGCACGGCCCTCGCCTACGCGCACGCCCAGCGGATCATCCACCGCGACGTGAAGCCAGCCAACATCATCATTTCCGACGGCGGGCAGGTCAAACTGACCGACTTCGGAATCAGCAAGCTGCTCGAGGCTGGGGGAGAGGAACAGACCCAGGCCAAGGGAACTCCGCAATACATGGCGCCCGAACAGCTCCTGGGCCGTCCGCTCGACGGCCGCGCCGACCTGTACGCACTCGGAATCTCGATGTTCGAGATGGCCGCGGGACGCCGGCCCTTCATCGGCGAAGACCTGGTGGACCAGCAACTTCATCACGAGCTGCCAGATCCCCGCTCGCTGAATCCCGAGTGTCCCCAGGAACTGGTCGAGATCATCCGGCGCGCCTGCGCGAAGCAAGCGGAGGAGCGCTATCCGACTGCGGAAGCGATGAGGGAGGCGCTGGCGGCGTTTCTGGGGAAACGCGAGAGCTCCGAGGGGTGCGCGTCCGAGCCCGAACCGCCCAGCCCGTAGCCTCGCGCAGCTGCGGTAGAATCCGGCCGTGCCGGGACCCGACAGGCGTGCCGATGCGAACATCGGAGGCTGGCTCGACGCGCGCGCAGCCCTGCGTCCGGAGAAGACCGCGATTCGGGTCGCCGACACCGGGCGGGAGTTGTCCTACCGCGCACTCGCGCAGCTCTGTCATCGCTGTGCCCATACACTCCAGCAGCTCGGCGTGGTCGCAGGAGATCGGGTCGCCCTGGCGCTCCGGAGCGAGCCCCTCTACCTCGCGCTCTATTTCGCGGCCGCCCGGCTCGGCGCGATCCTGATCCCGCTCAACACGCGGCTCACCGGGCTCGAACTCGACGAGCAACTCGCCGATGCCGAGCCGCGCATCGTGATCCGGACCCCCGAAGTCCCGATCCGGGATCCCGGGCCGACGGCAACCCGGCTGATTCAGCGCGACGCTTTCGTGGCCGCCCTTCCGGAGCACGCCGAGCCGGTGGAACTGGCCCCGGGCGGCGAAGCTCCGCAGGTGCTCATGTACACCAGCGGATCCACCGGCCGCCCAAAGGGGGCCCTGCTTCCGCATCGAAAGACGGTCTACAACACGCTGAACGCCGAACTCTACTTCGGGCTTCGTGAAGACGACGTCAGCATCGTGCCGGTGCCGCTCTTCCACTCCTTCGGCCTCAAGATCCTGTCGGTACCGACGCTGTTCTGCGGTGCCACGCTGGTTCTGGTCGACCGCTTCGACGCGAGCGAACTGCAGCACACGGCTGCGCAGCACCGAGGCACACTGCTCGGGGCCGTGCCCGTGATGTACCGCCGGATGCTCCGAGCCGGGCTCGAGGGCGATGGACTCGCGGCTCTCCGCGTCGCGTTCTGCGCCGGCGCTCCGCTCGACCGCGAGACGATCCGGGCGTTTGCGGAGCACGGAGTCGTGATCCGTCAGGGCTACGGACAGACCGAGACCTCGATCCTGTGCTGTCTCGACGCGGAGAATGCGCTGCGCAAAGCCGGCTCGGTCGGCCGCCCGGTCCGCTACGGCGAGGTCCAAATCGCGGACGAGGCCGGGAACCTCGTGCCCGCGGGCCGCATCGGCGAAGTCGTGGTGCGAGGCCCGATCGTAATGAGCGGCTACTGGCGCCGCCCCGAAGAGACCGCACAGTCCCGGATCGCCGGCTGGCATCGAACCGGGGATCTGGGCACGATGGACCGCGAGGGCTTCGTCACGCTGGTGGGGCGACGCGCGGAGTTCTACATCAGTGGCGGAGAGAACGTCTACCCGGCCGAAGTCGAGCGCGTCCTGGAAACGCATCCCCGGGTCGCAGCCGCGGCCGTGGTGGGCCGGCCCGACCGGGAGTGGGGAGAGGCGGGACATGCGTACGTGGTACCGCTCGATGAGGACCTGGATCCCGAGGAACTTCTGCAGTTCGCGGCGGAGCGGCTCGCGCGCTACAAGCTCCCGCGCAGCGTCCAGTTCCTGGCCGAACTCCCGCGAACTGCCACCGGCAAGGTCCGCAAGCACGCGCTCCCGGCAACGCCCTCGAACTAGCCACGTGCTCCTGGTCGCTGCCGCGCTCGTCGCCTGCCGCGCGCTCGCACCCGCGCCGGCACCGGTCCCCGCAGCACCGGCCCCGAACCCGGATCTGGTGCAGCGCGGGGCGTTCCTGTTTCTCGATCCCGGCCTCTCGGGCGACGGCACCCGGAGCTGCGCCGGCTGCCATCCGGGGGGGGGCAGCGACTATCGGATCTACCGGGAGGGGGTAGAGGTCGCGATCGGCGCGGAGGGCGGGCGCCGCAGCCTGCCGCTACGCGGCCTCTGGCAGACGGCGCCCTATCTCTGGGATGGATCCCTGGAAACGCTCCGCGCCACGATCGATCGGATGCTGCGAGTCGAGATGCGAGGCGGGACGATCCGGCCCGAGGACGCAGTCGCACTGGAAGCCTACCTGCAGTCGATCCGGCCCTTCGACCGGGGCCGCATCGCACCGGACGGAGCCCCGCGAGAGCCGGCAACCCTCACCAGCAGGCGAGGCTTCGAGCTGTTTCGAGAGGCCGGCTGCCCCGAGTGCCACCCGCCCCCCGCGTACACGCGTCCAGGACTCTTCGACGTGGCGAGCGACGGCCAGTGGAGCGCTCCGACCTTGCGGGGCGTCTCGGTCTCCGGCCCGTACGGCCACGACGGCCGCTGGAGTTCTCTCGAGCGAGCCCTGAGCGCAGCCGGGCACGCGCCCGAGCCCCGGCTGTCTTCCGAGGAACTTCACCGCCTGCTGGCGTACCTCAGGCTGCTCTAGACCGCTCAGGCCGTTCTAGACGGCTCAGGCCGTCCTTCGCCGCCCGGGCGGTCCTCGGCGGGAGTCGAATCCTCGGCATCGATCAGACCCCGCACGAAGCGCCCGACCAACTCGCGGCGCCCACTTACCCCCACCTGGGTATAGATCGCGTGAAGATGATTGCGAACCGTGAACTCGCTGATGAAGAGTCGGCGCGCGATCGCGCTGGTGCCCTCACCCAGAAGCGCCCGCGCCAGGACTTCCAGTTGCCGTTCGGACATGCCGAAGGGGCCGAACATCCGCCGGACCGCGTCTTCGAGCCGAACGCCGGTCGTCTCATTGGCTCGATCCGGAAGCCTCTGGCCGCCCAGCGGACCTGGGTCCCGGAGCCGGCGATCCACCCGACGCGCGAGCGGAAACGCGACCAAGAGGTGCGCCGCATCGGCCACAAGCGCCGACGGCACCAGCAGGACCAGCGGCTCGGGCGGTTGGCCGAGCGCCACGAAGTCCTCGGCATCGGTCCGTGAGCGAAATCCGACCAGGTAGAGCTCGAATTCAAGACTCCGGCGCACCTCCGAGAACAGGGCCGGCGAGTCGACGGTACAGGTCTCGAACCCCTCGAGCGCCAGCAGCTGGGAGGCCCGCTCTCGCACCAGGGGCTCCCGATCGAACACCAGGGCCCTTCCGGCTCGCTCCCCTCGTTCTGACTGATGAATCATTTGAATCATCGGAAAATATACCTATTGACCTATCAAGTGCACGTCTGCGATGTCGAAACAGTGCCTAAGAGGCGCGGCTGATCGAGGGACGCCGCGCAGGGGGCAGAACCTCCCAGACAGACACCTGGGGGGTACCAATTCAATCAACTGGGGGACAAAGACCATGTCGGAGAATCTGATCACCGTTCGAGAAGCAGCAAATTATCTGCGCATTTCAGCGCGCACCGTGTACCGGCTGATCGAATCGGGCCAGATTGGGGCCGTCCGGATCGGGAAGCAGTGGCGCATCCCGGCCAGTGACCTTCCCGGTCAGGAGCAGGCGGTGGCGAGGCTCGGAGCCGCGCTGCCCGCTCCGATGGTGACCGCCTAGCGATCCACGGCGCCATTTCAGGTGGGCCCGGCCCACCTCGCGGAGCACCGGTTGCGAAGCGACCGCAACGGGTGCTCCGCAGGTCCGCTCGCTCGCCGCGGCCGGGCTCGCACGCCCTTTGCGATCCACCCCGGTGCCCTGGCTGCGCAGCCTGCGGGATGCAATGGGCTTCTGGGCCGGGACGTTTTCGCTCCCGGTCTTCGGCCTCGCGGGGCCCGTGACCTGCGCCTGGCTGCTGCGAATCGACCGGGGCTGGTCCGAGATCACGCGCGGCGCCCGGACCCGGATGCCCAGCCAGCCGGCGCCGGCAGCGCGCCGCCCGGGGCGCGTCTATAGAGTGGAGCCGGCCGGGTGGCTGCTGCTGATTCCGGCGTGATCGGGGATCGCGGTCGCGTCCTGCCGCCGGCCCCTCCTCGGGTCCGCGGCCGAAGACGACGAAACGCCATAGCGAGCAAGGTTTGAAGCCACTAGGATCTGCCTCGCTCCCGCGCCGCGGGCGCAGCCGGCGGTGTAGCTCAGTCGGTCAGAGCAGGCGGCTCATATCCGCCGTGTCGGGGGTTCGAGTCCCTCCACCGCCACCAGGCCTGCCTTTTTCGTCCACTGCCACTCGTGTACCTTAGAGACCGTCACAGGGCCCGCGCTTCGACGAGCACACCCGCCGGGCAGGGATTGTGACCGAGGGGGGAGTCGAGATGAAGCGCAGCGACGAAGAGAGAGCGGAGTTCCCGGCATCCCGCCGCGTATACGTGACCGGATCGCGGCCCGACCTCCGCGTTCCGATGCGGGAAGTCGAGCTTGCCGACAGCTCCGTGGACGGAACCAGGGTCCAAAACGCGCCGTTTCGTGTGTACGACACGAGCGGACCCTGGGGCGACCCAGAACTCGAATTAGACGTGCGCACCGGGGTACCGGCCCTTCGGCGGCCCTGGGTACTCGAGCGTGGTGACATCGAGGAAGCTCCGGAACGTGAAGTGCCGCCCGAGGACGACGGCCAACGCGCGAACGGATCAGGCCCGGCCCCGCTGCGCGCGGGCGCTCCGCTACGCGCCAAGCCCGGGAGCAACGTCACGCAGCTCCACTACGCCCGCAGGGGCATCGTGACTCCCGAAATGGAATTCGTGAGCCTCCGCGAACAGGTCGACCCTGAGTTCGTGAGAGAAGAAATCGCCCGCGGCCGCGCGATTCTGCCCGCGAACGTGAACCACCCCGAGAGCGAGCCGATGATCATCGGGCGCAATTTCCTCGTCAAGATCAACGCGAACATCGGAAATTCCGCCGTCAGTTCTTCGATCGAGGACGAGGTCGAGAAACTGCTCTGGGCCACCCACTGGGGCGCCGACACGGTGATGGACCTCTCGACGGGGTCGGACATCCACTCGACCCGCGAGTGGATCATCCGCAACTCCCCGGTGCCGATCGGAACCGTCCCCATCTACCAGGCGCTGGAAAAGGTCGGGGGCGCGGCCGAAGAACTGACCCTGGAACTGTTCCTCGATACCTTGATCGAGCAGGCGGAACAGGGCGTCGACTACTTTACGATCCACGCCGGCGTGCTACTGCGCTACGTGCCACTCACCGCAAACCGCGTGACCGGAATCGTCTCGCGCGGCGGCGCCATCCTGGCCAAGTGGTGCCTCGCACACCATCGCGAGAATTTCCTGTACACGCATTTCGGTGAGATCTGCGAGGTGATGAAGGCCTACGACGTCGCCTTCTCGCTCGGAGACGGACTGCGTCCGGGTTCGATCGCGGACGCGAACGACGAGGCGCAGTTCGCTGAACTGGAGACTCTGGGAGAACTCACCAAGGTCGCATGGGAGCACGATGTGCAGGTCATGGTCGAGGGGCCGGGCCACGTGCCGATGCACCTGATCAAGGAAAACATGGAGCGCCAGCTGGCCGTCTGCCACGAAGCGCCCTTCTACACCTTGGGGCCACTCACGACCGACATCGCGCCGGGCTACGACCACATCACCTCTGCGATCGGGGCCGCCATGATCGGCTGGTTCGGCACCGCGATGCTCTGCTACGTCACCCCCAAGGAGCATCTCGGGCTGCCGGACCGGGAGGACGTGCGCCAGGGCGTGATCGCCTACAAGATCGCGGCACATGCGGCGGACATCGCCAAGGGCCACCCCGGGGCACAACTCCGCGACGATGCACTTTCGAAGGCGCGCTTCGAGTTTCGCTGGCGCGACCAGTTCAGTCTTGCCCTCGACCCCGAAACCGCCCGCTCATTTCACGATCAGACCCTGCCCGCCGAGGGTGCGAAGCTCGCGCACTTCTGCTCCATGTGCGGCCCGAAATTCTGCAGCATGAAGATCACGCAGGAAGTCCGCGACTACGCGAGGGAAAAGGGCCTCGGCGAACAGCAGGCGATCACTGGGGGACTCGATCAGAAGGCGCGCGAGTTCCGCGCGAAGGGCTCGCGCATCTACTCCTGAGCTGCCGGGCGCCCGCCCCGGCGCGGGCTAGGTGCGGGACCCGATTCAGACGCCGGTCGCGTCGTCGCCCCAGACGTACTTGTGCAGCTGCAGGTTCAGACGAACACGAAGCCGGTCCTCCAGAATCCAGGCCGCCAGATCGGAGGGTTCGAGTTCCCCGTGAACGGGCGAGAGGTGGATCGCAAATCGCCCCTCCAAGCGGCGTTCGCGCACCAGATCGCGTGACCACTCATAGTCCGCTCGATCCCAGACGACGAACTTGAGTTCGTCCGACTCGCGCAGGCGGTCGAGATTCTTGAAGTCGTTCCGCGATTGCATGCAGCTCCCCGGGGTCTTGAGGTCGAGGATGATGTGACAGCCGGGATCGAGTGTCGAGATGTCCTGGTGTCCACCGGTCTCGACCAGCACCTCGAATCCCGCCTCGAGGAGTGCTCGCACGAGTTCGGGCGCAGCCGCGTGAAGCAGAGGCTCCCCGCCGGTCAACTCGACCAACGGGATTCCAAAGGACTTCACGCGCTCGAGGATCTCATCCACGGACAGGGTGACGCCGCCGTGAAAAGCATGCGGCTCGTCGCAGTAGTTGCACCGAATGTCACAACCGGAACTGCGAACGAAGACGCAGGGCCAGCCCGCATAGGTCGACTCCCCCTGGATCGAGCGGTAGATCTCCCGAATCAGCAGGCTCGCCATGGAACGGGTTCAGCCGCGGAGGAGCGACTTGTTGCGAACGATCTCTCCGATCAAGATCTCGAAGCGTTCGGGGTGCAGCGGAAGTTCGTCGAGCGCGATCCGGCCCGAACGATCAGCTCCGTCTTTCGCGTGCGCCCACGAGATCCGAGATGCCACGCGCTCGAGCACGCTCATCACGTTGAAGTGCCGCTTCTCCTCGGCACAGCCGAGCATCGCAACCGACCCTCCGTCCGACACCGAGAGAGAGAGCCGCGAGTCCGTCCGGAGCCGAAGACGGCGGGCGACCTCGCCCGCATCGAGCTTGTCCGGAACCACCGCGACGACCATCTGATACTCGCCGAAGTGCACCACGCGAGGGTCGTTCTCTTCGAGCCAGCGCGCCTCGGCCTCATAGACCGAAGGAGCCTCGGGCAACTCGGTGGGCTTGCCCGAGAGCACGGGTCCGATGTCGGGACGACCGTCGGCAGAGGTTTCCGCAAGCCGCTTGATCAGGCCCGCGACACGGAATCCCCAGCGCTCCATGTCCTTCTCGGGCAGACGGCGCGCCGACAGGTCGAGCAGCTTCGTCGTGAAGCGGTTGCGGCGCTCCGTCACCTGCGAAACCGCTGCCAGCGGGCCGGCACCGTTGTCGACGATGAAGATCGAGTCGCGGCCCACTGCATCGCGCAACCGCTCCAGGTCCTCGATGGGCCACACGTGGTGATCGAACCACTGCAGGCGATTGCGAAACACCTCGGCTGCCTCGATCGTCTCCCGCGCGACCGGTTCGGCCGTAAATCCGACGACCAGAAGATCCGCGTTCTCGCCGACGTCAGTCGCCCGGCCCTTGAGGAAGTCCAGCAGGGCTTCCTGCGCGCAGACCCAGAAGGCCTCGATGCTGCGCCGCTCGCGGGCGAGGACCAGCGCCGCGAGCACGGCATCCGGGTCGTTCCGCACCACGATCGCGGCGCGAGCGCGCCGCACCGGGCGCTCGGGCGCGGCCTCGAGCGGCTCCTCGAGGGCCTCCGGCTCCTCGGCCGGAACCTCGGCCAGCGTCGCTTCCACCTCCGCATCGAGCGGATCCGGCGAGACCGCGGCCGGATCGAGTCGAGCCTGCTCTGCCGGCTCGAGGTCCGGGGCAGGCGTGGTCTCCGCGCCGGCTTCGGGCTCCGCGCCGAGTTCGGCCTGCGCCCCGGCCTCCGCAACCGGGGCCTCTTCGGGAACCTCGAGCTCCCGGGACTCCGGCTGCACGTCCTCCTCTACCGGCCGGGTTTCCGGGCCCGCCGCGCCGCGCCCACGGCCGCGACCACGCCGCCGACGCGGGCGCTCGGACGGTTCCGCAGGGGATTCCGGGGCCGCTTCTGCCTCCGCGACTTCGGGGGCCGGCTGGTCGTCCGAGCGGCTGCGTCTCGATCCACGCCGCGGCCGCTCCCGATCCGGGCTCTCGGACTCTCGATCTCGAGCTTCGATCGGCCGCTCCCGATCCGGGCTCTCGGGCTCTCGGTCTCGAGCTTCGAGCGGCCGCTCTGCGGCGGCCGATCGTCCGCGGCGTCGACGTGAGCGGCCTCCCTCGCGGCCCGACTTCTCGGGCTCCGCACCCGCCGCCGGACCCGAACGCGTCAAGTGTTCGACGCTCACGCCGAGCGAGTCGAGCACGCTGGCCGCTCGTGCCTCCACCTGCTCCGCCGCAATACACACACGCGGCGCACCCCGGGCCTCGGGCGCCCAGAGTTCACGCTGCTCCTCGAACAGCGACAGGGCGGCGACCACCGACGGCACGTCGGAAAGGGCAAACCCGTCTCGAAGCAGTCCCAGTACGGGCTGCGCGGCGGCATCGATCCCGACCCAGTCGATCGGATCGGAACCTTCCGAATTCCAGGGCAGCCAGCGACCGACTACGCGGACCCCGGCCGCGGTCGCGACCGCATCGATGGCGGCTGCGCGCTGCGCTTCGACACGATCGAGCAGCCGCGGGTCCTGCGAGAGTTCGATAACGGTATCGTGCATCTCTGGCCCGGTACTCGGAAAATTCGCGGCCGTCACCTCGAAGCGGCGCTTGCGCGCCACCGTGACCTCGATCGACGCACCCTCGCCGGCGGGGAGCGCACGCAGCGCCGGGATTCCGCGCAGAAAGACCACCGCGCCCCCGGGCGCATGCCGCACGGCCGCGTCACCCGCGACCGCGGCCGCACCTTCGAGGACCCGCAGAGCCCGATCGAAAACCGAACGCGCGGGCGCACCGGCAGGCCGCGGACCGGAGCCGGCCGGGACCGTCTCCTGCACAAATAGGTCCGGAGCACCGTCCGCCAGTGCAGGGAACGCGACCAGCCGTACGGGCGGACCGACCCCGCCGGGAGCCTCGGCCGCGCGTCGAGTGGCCGGCCCGATCAAGGGCGCCGCGACGATCACCTCAGCCAGCGCGGTCCCGGGAGGCGCGAGCGCTGCCGCAACTGGCGCCCAGCCCACCAGGTCCGGCCCATCCCGATTCGCGACCACGAGCGCCACCGGGCGCCCACCCCAGGCCGTGGCGGTCCCGAGTTCCAGGCCATTCGGGAGCCCGGGAATGCGCTCCAGACTCCGCACATCCTGAAGCCCGAGTGCCCGGAGCCCCCCCAGGCGGCCCAGCAGACGCCCGGAGCCCCTCCGGAACCCCCGCATGAATCGTCTTCCCACTTGGAACCCCCAGCCAAGGCACAACGCGCGAAAGCCTGCGCAGAAAGGACGCCGCGCGACTCCGCGTGCGCCCCGCTGCGTTTCTGACCCCGCTAGCTTCGCCTTTTCGGCGCCAAACTCCAGAGGTCAGAGACCCGGGAGGATCAGACCGCCCTCGCTGCGCTCGGGCTCGGGGGCCCGCGCGAGCCCGAGCGCGGACTCGAACAGAAAGCGGAGCAGCGGCACCTCGAGGGGAGTTTCGCTCCCCTGCACGCGATCCGTCAGGCAGAGCGCGGCCAGGGCTCCCTCTTCATCGTCGCCCTCCAGCAGGCCCCAGGCAGACTCCTCCAGACGTCGAGCGATTCGCGCTCGCGTCTCGGGGTCGAAGGCCCGCTCCGCGTGGCGGGCCAGCAGCGTCCTCTCCCGCTCTCGCTGCTGCGGCTCGGAGAGAACCAGGACACCGTCTCGGACCGAAGCGAGTTCGTGCTGCGCGGCCTCGACGACGGACGTCGCGGGCAGCCAGGCTGCGAGCCGTCCGCGCTCGAAGCGCACGCGCAGCGCACGCTCGGCGCTGGATCCCGAAAGTTCGCGCCCCGACAGGCGCTCTCGGGCGAGTTCGCCGGGTACGGGCCCGCCCGCCCGCGCACCCGCGAGCAACTCGGTCAGCAGCACGGGATCCACGCCGGGCGCTACACCCCCCGCCCCGGGCCCTGCCTCTACCCGCGCAAACCCCGCGATCAGGGCCCGCGCTCCGCCCGCCGGAATCTCGAACACCCCGTCCCGGCTTCGCAACTCCCGCTCGAAACCGCGCGCTTCCCGGCGGCGTGCCTCGAAGCGACCGACCTGGAGTACGCCGCGGACGTCGGACACCAACACCTCGTACACGCGCGTCTCGCCGCGGACGGGGACCAGCAGAAACAGGAGTCGCTGCCCACCGGGATCGATGAACGTCGCGAAGGCACGCTCCGCCTCTCTCGCGATCGGGCGCAAACCCGGCACGGAGCCGGCCCGAAGCGCGCTCCCGACGTCCACGCCGTGACTGCGCAGGCGGTGGAGCATCCGGCGCACCCGCTTGCGGCGCACGCGATCCGCTGCCTGTTCTGCGGCCCGGAGCGCCGGAACTGCCTCGACCCCGCAGGCGCCGAGTTCTTCGAGCGCTGCAGCGAAGCGCTCGTCATCGAGTTCGAGGAGCAACCCGCCAAGCGACCCACCGACGGCCGAGAGCCAGGACTCGATGCTGTCTTCGGCGGGCAACCGCGCGCGCACGGAATCCGGAACCCTCGCCCGAAGCGGCCCGAGGTCGACGCCCAGCGTGCTAGACCCGCGCGTGCGGATCGAAGAGCTTGCGGTGCTCGTCCATCGCGAAGCGGTCGGTCATGCCGGCCAGGTAGTCGGCAATCGCGCGCGGCTCCAGTTCTCGGGAACGACCGGCTCGCACACTCGGCGGAAGTTGCGCCGGTTGTTCACGATACGCCTCCCACAGATCGCGCAGGATCCGCTCGGCCTTGGCACCCATGCGTACGGCCAGGTAGTGATGGTACAGCTCCCGTCGCAGGAACGACGCGAGTTCACGTACCTGCTCCGCGACCTCGTCCGAGAAGCCGACGCAGGGCTCGGGCGCGTCTCGCACCTCCGCGGCGGACTTCGCTCCGAGCTCGCGCAGGCGCTCTTCGGTCGCCACGATCAGGTCGCTCGCAAGCTGATCGATCAGGCTCACGATCGCGCGCGCGCGCAGCACCCTCGGTTCTCGCGCTCCGCTCGCGCGTGCCTGATCGCACGCGTGGCTCCAGAGTTCCACCTGGCCGAGCGCTTCCTGCTCGAGCAGCCCCGAGCGTAGCCCATCATCGATGTCGTGGTTGTGGTACGCGATCTCGTCGGCGGCATCCGCAATCTGCGCTTCGAGACCGGGCGAGGCTCCGAGCTCTGGAAGAGGGACGGGATGCAAGTCGCGCGGGAACCCAGCTCCGTGTTTCAGGATGCCCGCCCGGGCCTCGTGCGTGAGATTCAGACCCGGGTAAGCAGGATGGCGGGCCTCGAGCACATCGACGATCCGAAGGCTCTGGCGGTTGTGCTCGAAGCCTCCGTGGTCGCGCATCAGCCGGTGGAGTGCAGTCTGACCGGCGTGTCCGAAGGGCGTGTGCCCCAGGTCGTGCGCGAGTACGATCGCCTCGCAGAGATCCTCGTTTGCCCCCAGTGCACGGGAAATGGTGCGCGCGATCTGGGCCACCTCGAGCGTATGCGTCAGGCGATTGCGGAAGTGATCGCCCTCGTGGTGAACGAAGACCTGCGTCTTGTACTGAAGGCGCCGAAACGAGGTGGAATGGATCACGCGGTCCCGGTCGCGCTGGAAGGCCGTGCGGTAGGGGTGAGGCTCCTCCGCGTACAGACGGCCGGAGGAGTCGCCGGCTCGCATTCCCCACGGGCCGAGGCGACCCGACTCTTCTCGCTCGAGCACCTCGCGCAGACGCATCCGACTACTCGCGCGTCTTCTGATCAATCAGCGAGTCCAGCGCTCCCTGCTCGTCCGCCGAGATCCGCTCCCTGAGGCCTGCCTGTTTCGGTGGACCGGCTCCGACGGGAGGAGGAAGCCCGTCCGCGGGGAACTCGGCCCTCGGAAGTTCCTCGCGGAGTTCCTCGCGGAGTTCCTCGGCCAGGCGGTCGGCAATCCGAACGCCTCGACTGCGAACCACGGCCGCGATCTCCTCACCCGACCGGATCCGCAAAGCCAGCGTCCGAGTCTGCTTGTCCCACGCGAGATCCACCATGATGAACGCGGCCGCGCCGACGAGCACGATGAGGAGTAGCCGAACAAACATGTTTCCCGGCCAGCGATGATAGCGGCGGCTAGCCCGGCGGCCACCCGAAGCTGCGGCCCCCGAGGAGGTGTAGGTGCAGGTGATACACGGTCTGCCCGGCTGCGGGGTTCGTGTTCACGACCAGCCGAAAGCCGTCCTCGGCAAATCCTCGATCCCGCGCGATCCCGGCCGCGACTTCGAAGATCTCTCCAACCATGGAACGGTCCTCGGCTGTCAGATCGAGGGTGGTCGCAACATGCTTGCGCGGAATGATCTGGACGTGTGTCGGCGCCTGTGGATGGATGTCCTCGAATGCGACCAGGCGCTCGTTTTCGAATACAACCGTCGCCGGGATCTCCTTCGCGGAAATCTTACAGAACAGGCAGTCCATGCTCTTCTCCTCCTGGAGCGGATCGCTGGATCGGTTCGGCGGCGCGCATCGGGCAAAGCCCGACGCTGGAAGGTCCACTATAGTGGGAGCCTCGACAATGGAACTCCCCGGAATTCCAGAACGGCTGCTGCTCGGTCCCGGGCCCAGCAACGTCTCCGAGGCCGTCCGTCAGGCGATGGCCCGACCCACGCTCGGACACCTCGATCCGGCATTTCTCGAAATCCTGGACGACGTGCAGGAAATGCTGCGGCGGGTGTTCAGAGCGAATCATCCGCTGACTCTGCCGATTTCGGGCACTGGCAGCGCAGGCATGGAAGCCTGCCTCGTCAACCTGCTGGAGCCAGGCGACCGCGCGCTGGTCGGGGTCCAGGGAGTCTTCGGAGAGCGCATGGCCTCGATTGTCGAACGGATCGGCGCGCAACCGATCCGGATCGAAGCCGAGATGGGCCGGATCATCCCCGACTCGCAGTGGCTCGACGCGATCCAGCAGCACCGCCCCGACCTGGTCGCCCTCGTCCACGCGGAAACCTCGACCGGTGTCGCCCAACCTGTCCGGGCCGCTGCCCGCGCGGCGCGCGAAATCGGCGCCCTGACCGTCCTCGACTGTGTCACCTCGCTCTCCGGGATGCCGGTCGAGATCGAGGCCTGGGACGTCGACGCCGCGTATTCGGGCACCCAGAAGTGCCTGTCCTGTCCGCCGGGCCTCTCGCCGATCACCCTCGGCGAGCGGGCCCAGGCCAGGATCGAGCGCCGCCGGACCCCGGTCCAGAGCTGGTACCTCGACCTAGGCCTGATCGGCCGGTACTTCGGGTCGGAGCGTGTCTACCACCATACTGCGCCCGTCCACGCCGTCTACGGTCTCCACGAGGCACTGCGACGCGTGCTCGAGGAGGGGTTGGAAGCCCGCTTCGAGCGCCACCGCGAAGCGCAGCGCGCGCTCTTCGCGGGGCTCGTGGAACTCGGGTTCGAGATGTGGGTCGCGGAACCGCACCGCCTGCCGATGCTGAACGCCGTGGTACCCCCCTTCAAAGACGAGGCCGCAGTCCGCGGGCGCCTGCTTGCCGAACACGGAATCGAGGTCGGAGCCGGACTCGGCAAGCTCGCGGGGAAAATCTGGAGGATCGGACTGATGGGCGAGAACGCGCGACTCGAAGTCGTGGACCGGCTGCTGTCCGCCCTGCGAGGGTTCTGAGCGTCTAGTAACCGGGCGCCCGCACGTCGCCGGGACCCGCGATGAAGCTCGGCACGGCCGAGACACCCGTCGGGCTCGCATCCAGCCGAGCCTCGACCGCGATCCAGCGATCCACGCGAAGCCAGCGCGAGATCGGAAGCACCAGCGAAACCCGGGGCCAGAAGTTGACCAACTCGACCGAGAGCGAGGCATCCTGGAACTCGGTGCGGGCCCCGAGCCGGAAACCCGACCCCGAATGCGCATACACCGACGCCAGAAACGGGCTCCGGTGATCGAGACAGAGTGCATCTCCGGGGCATGCGCCGATCCCCGAGAACAGGCTCTGCCCCGCTTCCATCTCCCCTTCCAGAAAATCGAGGGTCCCGGCAGCGTAGGCCGGCAACTCTCCCGCCGCTCGGGGCCAGGCTTCGAGAACCAGGCCGGAGCCTCGGGCGAGGACGCCATCCAGCCGCTGCAGTTCGCTGAGGGCGACGCTTCGCCAGAGGGCCCGCGCCGTGACGCTGCTGCCGGAACGCATCCCATCCCATTCACTGGGACCGATGCGGACTCGCCTCTGCTCGACGGATCGCGCAAGCGTCACAACCAGACCCCGGGCCGCATCGGGCGCAAGGCTGACGAGTCCGACGCCGGGCCCGCCCGGCGCCGCTCGCAGCAAGAGTGCCGGGCCGTCCGCCAGGGCCTCGCGGAGTTCCAACTCGGCCAGCAGGCCCAGTTCCTCGAGCAACGCGCGCGAGACCAGCACGGGGGGCGCGAGCAGCGACCGGTAGTTCGTGCGAGCTCGCGGCAGTATGAAGCGGCCGTCGTACCAGCTCGACGCGCGGAAGCGCTCCAATGCCGCGGGCTCGGTTTCGAACAACCATTCCGCTGCAGCCGCGGCATGCTCGCCCTCAGGCGACTGCGCGAGATACTCGCGCGAGGCGTTGCGGATGGCCAGAGAATCGGAACCGCTTCCGCGAAGCAGGCGAACGGGAATCGAGAGCGCCAGACGCAGGGGGTTGGCGGCCTTCTTCCAGACTCGATACCCGGTCCCCGAAACTTCCGCGCCGTCGACCTCGAGCCGTCGCCCCCCGACCCAGAAAAGTGCACCGCGGAGCCGATGAGACCGCTCCGCGCTTTCGAAACGTTCGCCGGGATCCAGAAGCCGACCGTCGAGCCAGCGCCGGGCAAGCTCGCCGGTCGCATCCGGACTGTCCCGGAGGGGACCGAGCAGCTCCACGGCCCGGGCCTCTTCGCCGGCCAAGTAGCAGGCTGCCGCTCGCGCGAGACGCGCCTCGGGCCCTGAGGCCGCGACCCGGCGGGCACGTTGATATTCACCGGCCAGCAGATATGCGGCGAGCAGGACTTCGGCCGTCTCCGGCTCTCGCGCAATGCCCGGCACGGCCGGGGGAGACAGCGACCAACGCTCGCGGGGATCAACGCCGGAACGGCTGCGCAGCGCGCTGGTGGAACCGGAGCCCTCGATCAGTACGCGCAGATTCTCGAACCCGGTTTGCTCCAGAAGTCGCTCGTAGCTGCGCGTCTCTCCGGAGCTTCGATCCTCTTCCCAGCGTTCGGACAGATCCTCGTAGAGCGCGCGGAGTTCGGGGTCCTTCGAGCCGGCCCGGATCTCGCGCTCAACTAACAGCAGAGCCCGCCGGTCCTCGTCCCTCCGCTCGTTCCAGTCGTCCACGCTCTGCCCGAGGCTGCGCAGACCGGAGAGGATCTGCCGCGGCGACACGCCCCAGGCAACCGACCAGGCGGTCTTCATGACGGAGGTTCCGAGGCGAGAAAGTCGCTGCTGATTCGCGCTCGAGATCAGTGCGCGAACCCGCGCGATGCGCTCGGAAGAGTCCGGCTGCGCGCGCGGCGCAAGCAGTTCCAGCGCTTCGAGCGCCCTGAGGTCCGCGGCCGTCCGCGCGGCCCTGGCCGAAGACGTCGCCCGGTCATCCGGGTACGCGCTTCCACAGCTCAGAAGAACGTAGAGCGCCGCCAGCGCAGCGGCCGCGATCAGACGCACGCTCACACGCTCGATACGCGCGCGCCTATGGAGCATCCGCATAGACCGCCTCGTGGGCGGTCAACAACTCGTCGATCTTCTGCTTGGCGAGCTTCGCGAAGGAGGGGCGCGACTCCGCGCTGGCCAGCTCATAGGCCGAGAGCGCCTGATCGAGGGATCGCTGATAGTGCTCGACGTCGAAGCCGCCGCGATGCACCCGGTAGCGCATGAACTCGCTGCTGGCCTCGCGCGCGTACAGGTCTCCGAGCCGAATCAGGTGTTTCGCGTAGAGCTTGGAGTCGCGGTGACGCTCGATCAAACGCTCGCAGGCGGCAACCGCGATCGGCCCGGGTTCGTTCCGGGCCAGCCACTCGAGGCGAAGCATCTCCCAGGCCTCGAGTTCCTCGAACGCCAGACCCTCGTAGCTCGTATTCCGGAACTCCCAGGCCAGCTCCCGCCACTGAGAAACTCGCTGATCGAGGAAATCCCTCTCCTCTGGCTTGCCGACAAGCTGCAGCGTCACCTCCCCGGGGTGCAGGGCGAACGGGGCCAGCGCCTCGCGGGCCTCAGTCGCAACCTCGCCGAGCATGGTGCCGGCCGAGGCCGCCCGCTCGTAGGCGGCCAGCGCCTCCGAATAGCGCCGCAGACGTTCGAGTGCGCGCGCGCGCGCAAACTCGATCACGACGTCCACGTTCTCCCAGCGATCCAGGGGCCGCGCGCGGTGGCGCTGTAGACGGTCCAATCGCCAGAGGGCGCTCGCGAACACGTTGCGTCCGTCCGCACCGACGGCCCGGCCATACCGGTAGGTGTCATCCCGCAGGTGCATCTCGAGTTCGGCCGCGATCAGCGCTAGATGTTCCGCCGCATGCAGGCTCCCCTGCTCCGGACCCGGGCGGCCCGGGAGCTGGCAGGCAACCAGCAGCAGCGAGAGCAGCCCGACTGAGATCCACGAGCGCGAGCAGAGTTGGTACATCTGACCTGAATCGTTGCATCTGTCGTGCCGACGCCGAATGAAGCCCGGAGGCCCGCGAACGGAGGGCCCTGGGCGTTCCGGGTCGCTACGGGTGCGAAGCCAGGTTCGCAGAGATGGCTTCCGCCAGGCTCGTTACCTCCTTCACCGCCTCACCCGGACCGGCACACAAATCCCGTCCGGGGCCCAATCCGCTGGTCGTACGGACCCCAGACCCGCTCGCCTGCCCGCGACTCGCCGATCCGGAGAGGCGCGCAGCCGGATTTCCGGCAACCGGTTCAGACTGCCTAGCAGGCGGATGCGTTCCCGGAGGCCCCGGGGCCTATTCAGCCGCCGGACGGGACACCGGCTCCCTCCACGCGTCCGGAACCCCGGCGAGCGAGGCCTCGACATCGAGATCTCGCAGTCGCTCGCGCGAGGACTCGAGCGACTGCCGATCCCGCCGCAGCATCGCTCGCAGACGCAGCACCTCAGGATCGGACTGCTGCCCGGCCCCGGGCGCCGTGAAGCCCCAGTTGCCGGGCGCGACCTCGCGGAGCTGCGTCTGCGTCGATTCGATCCGCTGCTCCAGCTGAGATACCTCGGCGCGGCCCTCTCGGAAGGCCTCGCGCCAGCCCTCCTGGTCGCGCTGGCCCCGCCGAACGGGCGCAAGTTCGATGCTCGGCGGGATCCGCAACAGACGTTCGAGGCCCACAGCTGGGGCGGCTGGAGCGAGCGTCGGCGCGGGTTCCGGGCTCGATTCTTCCTGGCCTCGGACGGGACCCCCACCCACCAGAAGTAGCAGCAGAACCAGGGAACTCGGGCGCCTCATGAATTCCCAATATACGCCACCCGCGGCCCTCCGACGGATCAAGCGTCCGGCGCCCGGGGCCGAAGGAAGAGTGGGAGCGCCGCCTCGAGCCCGCAGCCTCAGGCACGGCGACGCCGGGTCGAAGCTCAGCGCGGCCGTGGGGACCGAATGGACAAGGAAAAGCTGAATCGCCTGCTGCTCCTCGGGTCAGAGAAGGGCGCTTCCGACATCCACTTCCAGGTCGGTCACCTTCCGCTCTATCGCTTCAACGGCGAGCTGGTCCAGCTCAAATACAAGGTGCTGACAGCGGACGATACCGCCGCCATCGCCCGACAGCTCGCCGCTGAAAGCTCGATCGGAGAGCTCGGCGAGTTCAAAGAAATCGACTTCGCATACGAGCTTCCCGATGAGTCTCGCTTTCGCGTCAACATCTGTCGCGAGCGCCGCTTCTACAACATCGTGCTGCGCGTCATCCCGCTCAGCATCGAGAGCTTCGAGGCCCTGAACCTTCCGAGCGTCCTCGCGGACGTGTGTCAGATCCGGCGCGGGCTCGTCCTGGTCACCGGACCCACCGGGATGGGAAAGTCGACAACGCTGGCGACGATGCTCCAGCAGGTCAACCAGACCCGAAAGTGCAAGCTGGTCACGATCGAGGATCCGCTCGAATTCATCTTCAAGCCGGACCAGTCCATCATCACGCAGCGCGAGATCGGCACCGATACGGACAGCTTCTCCGACGCACTGCGCGCCGCCCTGCGACAGGATCCGGACGTGATCATGGTCGGCGAGATCCGCGACGCCATGACGGTCGACACGGCTCTCAAGGCCGCCGAGACCGGGCACGCCGTCTTCTCCTCCATCCATACGTCAGATGTCGTCACCACCCTGCGGCGCATCGTCAGCCTGTTTCCGACAGACGAGCAGTCCCTCGTCATGGAGCGCCTCGCGGACAACGTCAAAGCAATCGTCTCTCTCCGCCTGCTTCCCAACAAGAAGCGGGATGGTCGAGTCCCCGCGGTCGAGATCATGCGCACGACGCGCTCGATCCGAGAGTGCATCCGAGACCAAAATCGGACGCACGAGATCGTCGACCACATCTGCCGTGGCCGGGAACACATGCAGATGCAGAGCTTCGATCAGCACCTGCTCGATCTGTACCGGGCGAACAAGATCGCACGCGACACCGCCATAGACGGGGCCTCCAATCCTCAGGACCTGATCACCGAACTGGCGCTCTCGGGGGAATCGGAGGACCCGGGGATGGCCGAATCAGATTCGCTCGATGTCGACTACGACGCGAGCACGCGCTTCGAGGCATAGACGAACGTGGAGATCCTGGCGCTCTACAAGTCGAACGAATCCCTGGTCGACGCGCTGACGGCGGGTGCACGACACCTGGCAGCCGCAGTCGAGGGATTCGCCCTGGTTTACGCCGGCGATTCGCCCGGGACGGAGCCGGACGGCTGGTCGGGCTTCACCTGCGCGCAGGATGCTCAAGTCGCCGGCGCCGGGCTGGACGCCTTTCGACGCGAGGTCACGCTGGAGGCGCGGTCGCTCTCGAGCGATCCGCCGGACGGGCCGCCCAGGATCTGGCAGCGCGCCGCGGGCGGCGTCTTCGGATTCCCTCTGCGACTGGGCGAGAAGCTTCGAGGCATCACACTGGTGGGTTGTCCAGGCGCCTGGCCGCGCGTCCAGAACGCCGAGATCGAATCGACGCTCCGCCAACTCGCGCTCGTCCTGGATCACCATGCCCTCAACTCGGAAGACGGTTCGCCGGACGAGCCCTCTGAGGATCTGCTCGCGCTCTCGGAGCAACTGCTCGAGCAGGACATCGATATCCTGCGCAAGCAGGAACAGGTCGCCCGCGAGAGCCGGCAGAACGACGATCTGCTCCAGCAGACCGCTCACGAGCTTCGAACGCCGCTCGATGGGATCGCAGGTCAACTCGTCTCGCTGCTCTCGGATCAACACGACCGGCTGTCCGAGACCGGCCGTGAAACGCTCCGGGGTGCGCTCGCCAGCACCCAGGCGCTGTTGCATACGCTCCAGAACATCCTCGACCTCTACGCGCTCAAACGAGGCGAACTCGAACTGGACCTCCAGGACGTGAACCTCCACGAACTGGCTGAGGAGGCCCTGTTCAACGTGCGCGACCGAGCCCACGCCGGGGTCGAACTCAAGAAGATCATTCCCCCGACCCTCCCGAAGGTCCGGACGGACCTCGGCAAGCTCAACCAGATTCTGTTCCTGCTTCTCGAAAACTCCGTGAAGTTCACGACCCAGGGGTGTGTCGAGCTCGAGACCCGACTCACCGATGACCAACTGCTCTTCCGGATCACGGACACCGGAATCGGGATCGCGCACGAAGATCAGTCCCGGATCTTCGAAGAATTCTTCCGAGTCGACACCGCAGGCGGCAGCGGCTACCAGGGCGCGGGGCTGGGCCTCGCGATCGCGCGCGCCCTCGCGAAGCAGCTCGGCGGCGCGATCTCAGTTCAGAGCGAGATCGGGCGAGGGTCGCGATTCGCACTCGCCCTGCCGGTCAAGGAACTCGTCGGCTAGGAGTCCTCGTCGCTGTCCGGCTGCACCTTGCCCGAGGCGATCTCCCGAAGCGAGATGACCGCCTCCCTGTTCTCTTCTGCCTGAACCAGCGGACGGGCGCCGCGCATCAGCTGCCTGGAGCGGATGGCTGCCATCAGGACCAGCCGGAAACGATTCCCCACCTGTCGCGTACAGTCTTCTACCGTGATTCGAGCCATGAGCCGACCTCCAGGAAGCGCCGGGAGCTTAGGCCAAGTCCCTGCCGCGGGTCAACGGCGCCGAGTCGGGCGTCAGGGGCCTCTCCCGGCACAAGAAAGCCCCCGTCACCCGGGAGGCAACGGGGGCTTCTAGCCTACCAGCCGCAAGAATCAGCGCTTCCGGCGGGCCTTCTTGCGTGTGGCCTTCTTGCGTGTGGCCTTCTTGCGCGTGGCCTTCTTGCGCGTGGCCTTCTTTCGAGCTGCCATTCTCTTTCACCCCCCTATTACGTTCTCATTCACCGTAGAACACCCACCAACCGAGCTGCCTCGCGCGGGAAGCGGGAGTCCCACACCTGAGCGGAAGAACATCCGGCTCGCCCGTTGTATCGGCCTCACTCCCTCCGACTTGAGGGACGGAGCCGATTTTTCAAGCCGGTCCGGATGGTTCGGTACCCGGGTTGCGGGAAACAGTAGGCACTTGATCAGCGTGCTGTCAACGGACCGGCCGCAAAAAGCCCCGCCTCGCGTGGGCCGAGTCGCGCCGGGAAGGCTCGGCCTATCGACCCGCCTTGCGCTTGTGACGGTTCTTGGAGCGCTGCTTGCGGTATTTGTGCTTCCGCATCTTCTTGCGGCGCTTCTTGATCACGCTTCCCATACTTGCCCCACTCCTTGTCCCGCTGCTTGTCCCAATCTTGTCTTGCCCAGTTCGCTGGATCGGACCCGAGTCTTCAGTCGCGCCCCGGGCGCGCGGGCGAGCGGGCGCGGGAGGCCGCAGATTATCCCGCGGTCCGCCGCTGTCAACAAGTCCCTGGGTCAGGGCGCGTCGGAGATCCGCAAGCGCAAGCGCGCACTCAGAAGTCCGAGACCGCGGTTGAGCCAGTGGCCTCGCGGCAGGAAACGCAGCCAGATGCGATGCCTGAACCCCAGCTCCGCCCTCGCTTCGAGCAGCCCGGCATGCTCGGGGACAGCTCGGAGTCCGCGAGTCAAGCACTGGACTGCGTCTGCGCGCGAGCCCGCGATCAGGTGAATCCGGGCGAGGTTCAGGTAGAGCCCGGGATTCCGGTGATCGGACCGAGCCGCCTGCTGTGCGAGCACGACGGCTTCGGGGAAGCGGCCGTGGGCCAGCGCCAGCCCGAGTGCGTAGGCGGACTGACACTCGGGATCCAGCCCGTCGACCTCGAACGCCTGCTCGAGTTCGGCCAGACCTTCCTCGTGGGCGCCGGACTCGATCAGGGAGAGGGCATGGCGCCAGCTTCTCTTCGCATCCGGAGGCCCCTCCTGCGAGACGCTCCCGAAGGGCTCGGCCGCTCCGGCGGACCCGGACGCTCCGCCCGTCTGCTGAACCGTTCCAGTCCGGGCCTCTTCGTTCTCGGGGCGCACCGGGAACCTCCTCGAGAACTTCTTCGGCCGATCGCGCGTGGGACTTGCGCCCTGCGCGGCGCCCGGGCCAGGGTCAGGCGGGGACCTCGCACACGAACTCCACCACGCCCGGCTCGGCCATCTCCAGCCGAATGCTGCCCCCGTGCATATCGAGAATCGCGCGTACCAGATTCAGACCGAGCCCAACACCCCCGTACTGGCGCGAGTACGAGCCGTCGCGCTGGACGAAGCGGTCGAAGATTCGGGATCGATCGACATCGTCGAGTTCAGACGAGCGATTTCGAACGGCCAGCCTGACGCTCCCACCCGAAGCCGCGGTGCGAACCTCGACCCGGGATTTCGATGGAGAGAACTTGATCGCGTTGTCCAGCAGGTTCAAGACGACCTGCTTGATCCGGCCGGGATCGAGCGAGACCAGAGGTAGCGCCTCGTCTAGGCGGCAATCCATATCGAGTTCACGCTCGTCGAGTCGCGGCTTCAGGACCAGCACCGACTCCCGCACGATCGCGTTGAGGGAAACCCGCGCCCGTTCGAGCACGACGGATCCCGACTCGATCTTGCTGAGTTCGAGCAGACCCCGAAGCAGGTGGCTCATACGCTCGGCTTCATGCTGGATGGTGGACAGGAACTCGTCCTTCTGCGCGGCGTCGAGCGCAGCTTTGCCGGCACCGCGCCCCGATCGCTCCCGATCCTGCGAGAGCAGCCTGGCGAAGCCCTTGATGCAGGCCAGCGGAGTGGTGAGTTCGTGGCTTACGTTCGCCAGGAACTCCGACTTGAGACGATCCGCTTCGCTGATCCGCTCGTTCTGGTCCTTGAGCTGACGGTTGCGATCTTCGAGTTCGCGTTCCAGACGGAGGCGCTCACTCACATCCCGCGCGATACACACGATCGTCTCTCCGTTCTCGGAAACCTGCATCGAGAGCTCCACCGGAAAGATCCCTCGGCGCGTGCGGGCTTCGAGTTGGAGCGGCGGCGGCATCCCCAGTTTGAGCTGAACCTGCCGCAATGAGCCCTCCTCGAAGAGATGCGGCATGAACTGGCTCAGAAGCTCGAAGGAGCTCGGGGTGAGGAGGTCGCGCGCCGAAAGCCCCCGCATCTCGTGCAGGCTGAGACCGGAGAGCTGCGTGGCCGCCGAGTTCGCGTCCACGACCGATGCGTCTCGCGCCAGGATCAGGATCGGATCCTCGACCTCCTCCATGAAGCGGCGCACCGCGCGCAGCCCCCGGACGTCCGGGAAGGCCCCCCGGCGAGAAGAGAACCCCTGGAGCCTACGGAAGATCCCTTCGCGCCCCTCGAGAGCCGCGGCCTGGATGGAAAACTCGCGCAGCATGCTCGCATGACGCCAGTCCTCCTCGGGCGCGACCCCCCTCACCACAAAGGCACAGTCCGGATCGCCGCGAGCCTCGCAGCTTCGGTGCTCGATCCCCACCGAGGGATCGTCGCCGGTCGAGAGCAGACCCGCGATCGTTCCGGTGCGAAACGCGCACTCGGCCGGGTCCGCTGCGTGGCCGGCTCCGTTCTTCCACCGGATGACGCCGTCGGGTCCCTCGCTCTCAACCGAAATCCAGGAGTATCGATCGAGCAAGGCGGCCCAGTCGGAGAACTCGAAGAGCAGGTTCGCGCGCTCTTGCACCGCCTGCTGAAGCGCGCTGATCCAGGGCTCACTCAGCGACCAGAGGCGCCGGCCTGCCCCGAAGGGCGAGGCGTGACTGCGGACCCGCTCGAGAAAGTCGGCTCGCGGAACCCAGAGGGGAATCTCCTCGGACTCGATGAACGAACCCGCGGCGTCCGACCCGCTGCCGGGAACTCCAGAAGAGGCTGCCTCGGAAGCCTCCTCGGCCGACCCCCCCCGTGCGAGAGGCGTCTCGGGTGCGAGCGCGCGCAGCACCCGCTCGCTGACCGTTCCCGACGCCTCGGGGCTCAGCTCTCGATGATCTCCAGGATGTACCGCTTGTTCTCCTTACCGCTCGCTCCAGCCAGAATGGTACGAATTGCGGAAGCGTGCGCGCCGCCCTTGCCGATGACCTTGCCAAGGTCCTCCTTGGCGACCTGCAGTTCGATCACATGGGCGTGGGTGCCCTTGATCTCCGAAATCTCAACAGCTTCGGGTCTGTCGACAAGCGCACAAACAATCATCTCAACCAGTTCCTTCATGCTTTGGTCCAACCTCCAAAACGCACCCCCGGCTTGAAGCCGCAGACGGACCG
Source organism: Myxococcales bacterium (assembly GCA_013215565.1). Taxonomy (GTDB): domain Bacteria; phylum Myxococcota_A; class UBA9160; order SZUA-336; family SZUA-336; genus JABSQV01. The sequence goes on from JABSQV010000005.1 coordinate 93,385, forward strand.
GGATAGGCCGCCTCTTCCCCGGTTCAGTCGAAGTGGCCAACGGAGTCTGTCATCACCCCGACCTCGGGTCAACGGTGGAGCCGAAAACCGCCGCGGGGGCGGGCTGCCGGCACACTGCGGGGCTAACCCATCGCGGCTGGCCGGGCCTTCTAGGTCCCCAAGGCCCCGGGGCGGCTCGGGCGCACGGACTATGCCGGCTTGTATCGAAAGTTGTGCTCGGCGTCGATGTAGCGCAGCGTCATCGAGCGGCTGCGCATGACGACCGACTGCGTCAAGGCTCCCTGCGGCCTGAATCGCACTCCCTTCAGGAAGTCCCCGGCCGTCACGCCGGTCGCCGCGAAGATGACGTCTCCCGAGGCCAGGTTATCCATTTCGAGCCGGGCATCGACGTCGTCGATTCCCATCGCACGAGCCCGGTCGATTTCCTCCTGGTTGCGCGGCTTGAGGCGTCCCTGGAACTCGCCGCCCAGGCAGCGAAGCGCAGCCGCCGCGATCACGCCCTCCGGGGCGCCACCGATCCCGAGCAGAAGATCTACCTCGGTCTCGCGGCTACAGGTTGCAATCGCGGCCGAGACGTCCCCGTCTTTGATCAGCTTCACACGCGCGCCCGCGGCCCGTACCTCCGCGAGCAGTTTCTCGTGCCGCGGCCGATCCAGGATCACGACCGTCAGATCCTCCACCGGAACCCCCTTGGCAAGGGCCACCGCCTGCAGATTCTCCGTCGGCGAACGGTCAAGGTCGATCGCACCGAGTGCCTCCCGCCCGACCGCAATCTTGTCCATGTAGGTGTCGGGCGCGTGTAGCAGACTGCTCGGCTCCCCAGCCGCAATCACCGAGAGCGCGTTCGGCCCGCCGCTGGCGCAGATCGTCGTGCCCTCGAGTGGATCGAGTGCGATTTCGAGTTGCGGGCCGGAGCCCGTCCCGACCTTCTCCCCGATGAAGAGCATCGGAGCCTCATCCCGCTCGCCTTCCCCGATCACGACCGTCCCATCCATCTCGATCCGATTCAGGGAGGACCGCATCGCGTCCACCGCAACCTGATCCGCCAGCGTCTCGTCGCCACGCCCCATCACCCGCGCACTCGCGAGCGCCGCAGCCTCCGTCGCGCGAACGAGTTCCAGTGCCATGTTTCTATCGATCGACATCAGTGTTACTCCCCGGACCCGAAGCGCTTATCGATTTGACGTTGGATCTCGTCACGCACGGAATCGTAATTGGCGCGAAGCTCGATCGGCTGGTTCTGCAATTGCGCATCGATCCCCTCTAGCTGGTTCCTGTGATAGGCAACCTTGAAATCGGTGAACTTGAGCCCGTGCGCGGTCGAGAGCACCACGATCTTATCGTCCGCGCGGAACTCCTTGCGAGCAGCCAACTTCTTGAGCGCCCCGAGTGCGACCCCCGTGTGCGGACAGTTGAAGAGGCCGGTCCGGTCGGCCTCGGCGACCGCCTCGACGATTTCCGGCTCGCTCACCTGCTCCACGATCCCGTCGAACCGGCGCAGGACCGCGATCGCCCTTTCGATCGAGACCGGGTTCCCGATCTGGATCGCGCTCGCCACGGTCGGAAGCGCCTGAACCGGCTCCACCTTCTCGAAGTCTGTCAGGTAGGAGAGATACAGCGGGTTCGCGCGCTGCGCCTGGGCGCACACGATCCGCGGCAGCCGTTCGATGATCCCGAGTTCCAACAACTCGAGCAGCCCCTTGCCCAGTGCGGACACGTTGCCGAGGTTGCCCCCGGGGACGATGATCCAATCTGGCACCTTCCAATCGAATTGCTGCACGATCTCGATCCCGACCGTCTTCTGGCCCTCGATCCGTAGGCTGTTCATCGAGTTGGCCAGATAGATCCCATCCTTCTCGGCGATCTGCCTGACGATGGCCATGCAGCCGTCGAAATCCGTCTCGAGCGACAGGGTGATCGCACCGTGGGCCAGCGGTTGAACGAGTTGCGCAACCGAGATCTTGTCCTTGGGAAGCAGAACCACCGCTGGGATCCCGGCGTATGCCGCGTAGGCCGCCAGGGAGGCCGAGGTATCCCCGGTCGAGGCGCAGGCCACGGCCCGGATCTGCGAGTGATCCGCGCGCATCTGGTTCACAACCGAAACGAGCACGGTCATCCCCAGATCCTTGAAGCTTCCGGTATGCGAATTCCCGCAGAGTTTGAGCCACAGATCGTCGAGTCCGAGCATCTCCCCGAAGCGCTTGGCCCAGAACAGGTTGGTGTTCCCCTCGTACATCGAGACGATGTTTTCGTCTTCCACGACGGGACAGACGAGTTCCTTCTTGCCCCAGACCCCACTTCCGAAGGGCCAGTCCGTAGTCCGACTGCGACCGGCGAAGAGCCGCCGCCACTCCGCAGCCGAGGTTTGCAGCAGGGGCCCGAAATCGTGACGGACCTCGAGCAGGCCCTGACAGTTCGGGCAGCGGTAGATGACCTCGGTGAGCGACCAGCGGCCCGCACAGCCGCGAAAGCACTCGAACCAGGCGCGGTAGCCGGTCCCAGGTGACGCGAACGACACCGTCAGAGCTCTCGCTCGATGCGCAGCAACCGTGGAGTCGAGCAGATGTCCCCGAGCCGCGCGACCTCAGCCAGGGCCGCGCGCAGCGCCGCCTCCTTGACCCGGTGAGTTAGGAGCACCACCGGGACCGCCTCCGATCGGCGTTCCTCCAGCTGGAGCAGCGAAGCGATCCCGATGTCGCGGTCGCCGAGCGCCCCGGCGAGATGCGCCAGCACCCCCGGGCGATCGAGGGCATCGAAGCGCAGGTAGAACTCCCCTTCCAGATCCTCGAGGCGTCGCACGGGCAGGGCCCGCAGGGTCGGCGTCCCGAGAGGCGGGACCCGAACCCCCCCCGCAGCCGGCCCCAGCTTGCGGGAACGCGCGAGTTCCATCAAATCCGCCACGACCGCGCTCGCCGTCGGATCGGCGCCCGCGCCCGCGCCGTAATAGACGGTCGGTCCCGACTTCTGGCCACGCACCTCGACCGCGTTCATCGCGCCTCCGGTCCTCGCCAGCATACTCTCGCAGGGCAGCAGCGTGGGGTGGACGCGGGCTTCGAGTCCCGCTTCGCTGCGCTTGGCGATCGCGAGCAGCTTGATCCGGAAACCGAAGCGGCGCGCGTAGTCGATGTCGACAGCCGAGATCTTCTCGATCCCCTCGGTCGCGATCTCCTCCGGGCCGATCTGGACCCCAAAAGCCAGGCCGCACAGAATCGCGAGCTTGTGCGCCGAGTCCGTTCCGTCGACGTCGAAGCTCGGATCCGCCTCGGCGTAGCCCAGATCCTGCGCCCGCTTGAGGCAGCTCTCGTACGGCTCCCCGTGCTCGTCCATTTCCGAGAGAATGTAGTTGCAGGTGCCGTTCACGATCCCGAAGACCTGCTCGAGCCGATCGGCGCAGAGTCCCTCGCGCAGCGCGCGAAGTACCGGGATCGTGCCCGCTACACTGGCCTCGAAGCCGATTTCGATGCCGCAACGCGCCGCGGTCTCGTAAATCTCGAAACCGTGGTGGGCCAGCAGCGCCTTGTTGGCCGTCACCACGCCCTTTCCCGCCTCGAGTGCCGCAATCACGATCTCGCGGGCTACGCCGGTGCCACCGACGAGTTCGACGACCAGCCCGACCCGGGGATCCCCGATCACGTCCCGCCAGTCGGAGGAGCAGTCGAAGCCCGAGAGGTCGATCCCCCGGTCGGACCCGAGATCCAGGTCGGCAATCCGCACGAGTTCGAGCGGATGGCCGAGACGCTCCCGGATCAACTCCGCGTGCTCGAGCAGGATGCGCGCGGTCCCGGTACCGATGGTCCCGAGGCCGACCAGGCCTACGCCGACAGCGTCGCCCGGCAGTTCAGACATCGCCCAGGACCCGGCGAATGCCGCGCACGGCCTGGCGGATGCGCTGCCGGTTCTCGACCAGCGCAAAGCGGATGTAGCCCTCGCCAGAGGGGCCAAAGCCCACCCCGGGCGCGACCGCGACGGAGGCACGCTCCAGCAAGAGCTTCGAAAACTCCAAGGAACCGGCCTCCCGGAAGGGCTCGGGCACCTGGGCCCAGACAAACATCGTCGCAAGCGGCTTCTCGACCTTCCAGGCCGGGCGCGGGCCGGGCTGTGCCAGGCCGTCGATCAGGACGTCGCGCCGCATACGGTACTCGTCCACGATTTCTTCAACGCAATCCTGGGGACCGTCGAGCGCCGCGATCGCCGCGATCTGGATCGGCTGGAAGGTTCCGTAGTCGACGTAGCTCTTCACACGTGCGAGCGCCTGGATCATATCGGGATTCCCGGCCCCGAATCCCACGCGCCAGCCCGCCATCGAGTGCGACTTGGAGAGCGAAGTGAACTCGATCGCGACCTCTTTCGCACCGGGCACCTGCAGCACGCTGGGCGGCTCGTAGCCGTCGTAGGAAATCTCCGCGTAGGCCAGGTCGTGCACCAGGATCAGTTCGTTCTCGCGGCAGAATTCGACGAGCCCGCTCAGGAACGGAAGATCCACCACCACGGTGGTCGGGTTGTGCGGAAACGACGCGATCACGAGTTTCGGATGGGGCCAGGTCAGCCGAACCGTATCTCTCAGCCGATCCAGAAATTCTGCCAGCGGCAGCAGCGGAACCCGAACCAGTTCACCCCCGGCAATCACGACCGAAAAGCTGTGGATCCCGAAGCAGGGGTCGGGGACCATCGCGGTCTCGCCGCGGCTGAGCGCCGCGAGTACAAAGTGGCTGAGCCCCTCCTTCGCCCCGATGGTGGTGATCGTCTCGGTCGCAGGATCGAGTTCCACCTGGTACCGCCTCGCGTACCAACGGCCGATGGCCCTCCGCAGGTTCGGGAGTCCCCGCGATGCAGAGTAGCGGTGGTTGCGAGGATCGCGCACCGCTTCGATCAGTTTTTCGACGATGTGGGGCGGCGTCGGAATGTCGGGATTCCCGAATCCGAGGTCGATCACGTCTTCGCCCCGACGCCGGGCTTCGAGCTTGAGTTCGTTCACGGCGCCCAGAACGTACGGGGGCAGGCGCTCTACCTTCTCGAACTTCATGGCCGCACTTCGGAGTCGATCAACCCCGATACCTGATCGGCGCGGAAGGAACTGCGCACGAGCGGTCCACTCTGCACGTGCCGAAAGCCGAGCCCGAGCGCGCTTTCGCGATACGCTTCGAACTCGTCGGGCTCCAGGTAGCGCGTCACCGGCAGGTGCCGGAGCGACGGCCGCAGGTACTGGCCCAGTGTCAGCGCATGCACTCCGCTGCGCCTGAGGTCGGACATCACCGTCAGGACCTCCTCGCCGCGCTCGCCGAGACCGAGCATGAGGCCCGACTTGACGATCATCCGCGGGTAGCACGAGGCGACACGTTCCAACAGGGCCAGGGAACGCGCGTACAAGGCTCCAGGGCGTACCCGTCGATAGAGTCTGGGGACGGTTTCGAGATTGTGGTTGTAGACGTGCGGGCCCGCGTCGGCGATCCGGTCGATCGCGGCCGTGTCCCCGCGAAAGTCGGGCGTTAGCACCTCGCGGGTCGCCCCTGGAAGGGCGTTGCGCAGGGCCGCCAGCGTTGCCACGAACTGAAGCGAGCCTCCATCCGCAAGGTCGTCCCGGTTCACGCTCGTCAGTACCACGTGGGCCAGGCCCAGTTCGGCCGCCGCACGGGCGACCCGGCCGGGCTCGGCGAGATCGACCGGCCCCGGTCGGCCGGTCGCCACATCGCAGAATCGGCAGGCGCGGGTACAGATGGCGCCCAGCAACATGAAGGTCACGGTCCCGCGCGAGAAACACTCCAGAAGGTTCGGGCAGCGCGCCTCTTCGCAGACCGAATGAAGCCCATGGCGCCGCAAGCCGCGGCGAAGTTCATCGGCGGCGGCCCTCGGGACCGGCTGGGGGCGGCACCAGACAGGCAGCCGCGGAGGCCGCCCGGCATCTGGAACGAGTTCGGGACTACGCATACAAAAACGTGAATTTATTGAAGAAACATCTCGCGTGCCAGCCCGGATCGGAGCCCGGTCCGGGCTGGGCACGGCCCGGAAGGGCCTCACACAACGCCCGAAAACTCGAGCCGGCGCCCCCACCGGCGCAGCACCGCAGCCCGCAGGCTCGCACTCGCCGCAAGTCCCGGATCACGCGCGACGAGTTGCCGCGCGGCCTGACGGATCGGCTCGATCAACTCAGCATGACGCACGAGATCGGCGAGGCGCAGGTCCGGGAGATGGCCCGCCTGCCGGGTTCCCAGCCACTCGCCCGCTCCGCGGATCTCGAGATCCGCCCGGGCGATCTCGAAGCCGCTCGCGCTGCGCTCCAGAATTGCGAGACGCCGGGCGGCCTCCTCGCTTCGGGGATCTGCGACCAGAATCGCGCTTCCGGGCCGCTCGCCCCGGCCGACCCGGCCACGAAGCTGGTGGAGCTGAGCAAGACCGAAGCGCTCTGCATTCTGAACCACCAGAAGCGTCGCGTTGGCGACATCGATGCCTACCTCGATCACGGTCGTCGCCACCAGGACCCGGGTCTCGCCGCGGACGAAGCGCTGCATCGCGGCAATTCGCTCGGCCGGGTCGAGACGTCCGTGGACGAGCCCGACGCTCACGCCAGGGAGCGCCTTCTTCAGACGCTGGGACCCGCGCGTGGCGTCGAGCAGGTCCTGCTTCTCGGACTCCTCGATGAGCGGATAGACCACGTAGACCTGTTCCCCGCGCCCGACCGTGCGACGCAACGCTTCGAGCGCCTCCCGCGCCGCCGCGGGCGGAACCACACGGGTCCGGACCGGCGCCCGGCCCGCCGGGCGCTCGCGCAGCAGCGACTGATCGAGGTCGCCGTACACAATACGCGCCAGCGTCCGCGGGATCGGCGTCGCCGTCATCACCAGCAGATGCGGAGGCCTGCCGGGCGCCCCTTTCTCGGTGATCGCGCGCCGCTGTTCGACCCCGAAGCGATGCTGCTCGTCGATCACGACCAGGCGCAGACCGGGAAGCGGCGTGCCTTTCTCCAGCAGCGCGTGGGTCCCGACCACGATCGCCAGCTCGCGCCGCTCGAGGGCCTGCCCGAGGACGCGCCGTTCGCGGGCCAGAACGCTCCCAGTGATCAGGGCCGTCCGCAGACCGACTTTGCCCGCGAGTTCGCGGAAGACCGCGTGGTGTTGCTCGGCCAGGATCTCGGTCGGGGCCAGAACGGCCGTGAGGCCGCCGGCCGCACGCGCCGCCACTGCTGCCAGAATCGCCAGGACCGTCTTTCCGGTGCCGACGTCGCCGAGCAGCAAGCGGTTCATGGGCTGCGGGCGGGCGAGATCGGCCGCAATCTCCTGCCAGGCGCCTACCTGGTCCTGCGTGAGCCGGAAGCCGAACGCCCCGATTGCGCGCGCCACGCTCGGATGCTCGGGCGCAAGCGGCAGGGTCGTACGCTCGGCGAGCCGCGCGCGACGGATCTCGAGTCCCACCAGCAGAACGAACAACTCTTCCGCAACCAGCCGCAGGTGATAGGGAGTCCGCCGGTCCCGGAGTTCGGCCGGGTCGAGTTCCGGATCGGGCTCGTGCACCTGCCGAAGCGACTCTCCGAGTTCCGCGAGCCCGAGTGAACGGACGACGGCCGGAGGAAGAAAACCCTCGACGAGGTCCGCCGCGTGCAGCGCCGCGGCTGCGACGATGCGCCGCAGCGTCCGTGCGGGAATCCCCTCGACCGCCGAGTAGACGGGAACGATCCGGGCGAGGTTCTCGTGTGGAGTCTCGTCGCCCAGGATCTCGATCTCGGGATGATGTAGCTCCTTCGAGTAGCGGTAACGCCGGACGTCTCCGGCGACCAGAAGCCGCACGCCGGGGCGAATCCGTTCCTCGAAGTGCGCGAGCCCCCTAAACCACTTCAGACTTACGGAGGCGCCGCCATCGCTCACCACGGCCTCGAAGAACCGGCGGCCCCCCCGGATCGGAACGCTGCCGACACGCGTGACGGTCCCCTCGAAGACCGCGGGGTGTCCGACGCGAAGTTCTGCAATCGAGCTCAGATCGCGGCGATCCTCGTAGCCCCGAGGAAGAAAGAACAGCAGGTCCTCGACCGTCTCGATCTCCTTGCGCGCCAGTGACACCGCCGTCTTCGGGCCGACTCCCTTCACGCGCTCCGTGCTTCGGGCAAGCACGAGGACGGGATAATCCTCGGCTGCGAGCGGCGCGAGTGCACGTTCGAGACGAACCAGAGCCCGCTGATCGATCGCGGCTCCGCTCAGCTCGGCACGAACTCGCTCGAGTCGCCGGCCCGCGTCCGACGGAATAGAGAGCGACGCCGCGTGCTCCAGCGCTCGTCGCAGCGTCTGAGGGAAATCNTCGATTTGAAGGGCCCGCTCGGGATCTCCCCGAACGAACTCCAGAGGCGCACAGACNGCGTCGATCGCACTCCGGAAGGCCGAGGTTCCGGCGCGCGTCACCACAGCTACGGTTTGCCAGTCTCGCGCCCCTGCCCAAAGCCTCCGGCGTAGAGGTCCTGGAGCGCGACCGGCTCGAACGAACCCGTTCGAATCGCGGCGGTTGCGGCCCGAGCTCCGGCCACTGTCGTGAAGTACGCGACCTCGTGCTCGAGCGCCGCTCTGCGCATCGAGGCAGAATCACGTACGGCGATCGGGTCGGCCAGCGCGGTGGTCACGATCACGAGCGCCGCGCCGCCGCGCGCGATCAACTCGACGGTATTCGGGCTCCCCTGCGTAACCCGGTTGATCGGATCCGCCGGGATCCCCCTCTCCTTCAGATCCCGCGCCGTTCCGTGCGTCGCGACCACGCGAAAACCCAACCCCACGAGTTCGCGGACCGCCTCGGAAATCGGGGCCTTGTCCTCGTCGCGCACCGACACCAGGACCACGCCGCCGCTCGGCAACGCAAAACCGATTGCACGCTGCGCCTTCGCGTAGGCCGCACCGAACTCGCGATCGATGCCCATCACCTCGCCCGTGCTCTTCATCTCCGGCCCCAGAAGCGTGTCGACCCCGGGGAACTTGACGAACGGGAATGCGGCCTCTTTGACGGAGACTTGAGACGTCGCCACCTCCTGGGTAAATCCGACTTCCTTCAGCGTCTTGCCGGCCATCACGCGCGCGGCAAGCTGCGCGAGCGGCACACCGATCGCCTTCGAGACGAAGGGGATGGTTCGAGAAGCGCGCGGATTCACCTCGAGCACATACACGCGCTCATCGGCCACCGCAAACTGGACGTTCATCAAGCCCCGCACTCCGAGCTCCAACGCCAGAAGCCGTGTCACCCTGCGAATCTCATCGGAAAGATAAGCAGACAGACTGTAGGGAGGCAACGAGCAGGCGGAGTCTCCCGAATGCACACCCGCTTCCTCGATGTGTTCCATGATGCCACCGATCACGACCATCTCGCCGTCGCAGATCGCATCGACATCTACTTCGATCGCGTCAGCCAGGAAGCGGTCGATCAGAACCGGGTGCTCGGGGCTCACGCTGACCGCCGACCGCAGGTACTCGTCGAGTTCCGCTTCGTCATAGATGATTCGCATCGCCCGACCCCCGAGCACGTAGGAGGGCCGGACGAGCACCGGATAGCCGATGTTTTCCGCGAGCCTTCGCGACGCGTTGGCGGTCGAGGCGATCGCGTTCTCGGGCTGCAGCAGGTCGAGCGAGCGAATCAGTTCGGCAAAGCGCTCGCGGTCTTCTGCCCGATCGATGGCATTGGGCGGGGTTCCCAGAATTGGAACTCCCGCGGCTTCGAGCGCCATCGAAAGACGCAGCGGGGTCTGGCCCCCGAACTGCACGATCACACCAACCGGCCGTTCCCGCTCGACGACCGCCAGCACATCCTCGAGGGTAAGCGGCTCGAAGTAGAGCCGATCGGAGGTGTCGTAGTCGGTCGAAACCGTCTCGGGATTGCAATTGATCATCACGGTCTCGAAGCCGTCCGCAGAGAGGCCGAAGGCACCGTGCACGCAGCAGTAGTCGAACTCGATGCCCTGTCCGATCCGGTTCGGCCCCCCTCCGAGGATCACGACCTTATTCCGGTCGGTGGGATCCGCCTCGCACTCGCTCTCGTAGGTGGAGTAGAGATAGGGGGTATGGGCCGCGAATTCGGCCGCGCAGGTGTCGACCCGCTTGAACACGGGAAGAATGCCCGCCGCCTGCCGACGGGCACGGATCTCCTCCTCGCTCACACCCGCCAGCGTCGCGAGGCGGCGATCCGAAAAACCCTCTCGCTTCGCCCGCAGCAGGTCACCCGAGCGTTCGAAGCGCTTTTCCTCCTCGACGATCTGCTGAATCTGGTACAAGAACCAGGGATCGATCGAGGAGTCGGCCGCGACCTCGGTGACCGAGCGTCCCCGGCGAAGCGCCTCCGCGAGCGCCCAGAGGCGCCCGGGCCGAGGCTGCCTGAGACGCTGGGTCAACTCCTCTTCCTCGACGTCCAGCTCTTCGAGGCCGTAGCGATCGATTTCGAGAGAGCGGATCCCCTTCTGGAGCGATTCTCGAAAGGTCCGTCCGATCGACATCACCTCGCCCACCGACTTCATCTGCACCCCGAGGCGGCTCGAGGCTCCGGGAAACTTCTCGAAGGCAAAGCGCGGGATCTTCGTCACCACGTAGTCGATGCTGGGCTCGAAGCTGGCCGGCGTCTCGCGCGTAATGTCATTCGGGATCTCGTCGAGCGTGTAACCCAGCGCGAGCTTGGCAGCAATTTTCGCGATCGGGAATCCGGTCGCCTTGCTCGCCAGCGCCGAACTGCGAGAGACGCGCGGATTCATCTCGATCACGACCATCTCTCCCGTCTTGGGATGGACCGCAAACTGGATGTTCGACCCGCCGGTTTCCACGCCGACCTTCCGGATTACGCGGATCGCGGCGTCCCGCATCCGCTGATACTCCTTGTCGGTCAGGGTCTGGGCCGGAGCGACCGTAATCGAGTCTCCGGTGTGCACACCCATCGGATCGAAGTTCTCGATCGAGCAGACGATCACCACGTTGTCGACGCGGTCACGCATCAGTTCGAGCTCGAACTCCTTCCAGCCGAGGACCGAGCACTCCACCAGGACCTGGCTCCGGGGGGACTGGCGAATTCCCCACTCGACCAACGAACGAAACTCTTCCGCCGTGGTCGCCACGCTTCCGCCGGTCCCACCGAGCGTGAAGCTCGGCCGGATGATTGCCGGAAGCCCGACGCGCTCGAGCGCCGACTCTGCATCCTCCATTCGCTCGAGGTGCACGGAGTCCGGCACCGCGAGCCCGATCTCGTCCATCGCAAGCCGGAAGCGGCTGCGATCCTCGGCGACCAGGATCGATTCCGCATCGGCCCCGATCAACTCCACGCCCAGACGGTCGAGTACACCCGCATCCACGAGACCCAGCGCTGCGTTGAGCGCGGTCTGGCCACCCACGGTCGGCAGGAGCGCGTCGGGCCGCTCCCTCTCGATGATCTTTTCCAGCGTGTCGACCGTAATCGGTTCGATGTAGGTCCGGTCCGCAAACCCCGGATCGGTCATGATCGTCGCCGGATTGGAGTTGACCAGAATGACCTGGATGCCTTCCTCTTTCAGGGACTTGCAAGCCTGCGTCCCGGAGTAGTCGAACTCGCACGCCTGTCCGATCACGATCGGGCCGGCCCCGATCACCAGTACACGTTCGAGATCAGTGCGCGCCGGCACGGTGCGCCTCCATCAAGCCCAGAAAGCGGTCGAAGAGAAAGGCCGCGTCGTGCGGGCCCGGCGAAGCCTCCGGGTGGTATTGGACCGAGAAGATCGGGCGTCGTCGGTGACGGAGTCCCTCGACACAGCGGTCGTTCAGATTGCGGTAACTGATCTCGAGATCCGGATCCTCCGCAAGTCCCGCAGCGTCGAGCGCGAAGCCGTGATTCTCCGAGACGATCAGCACCCGTCCGCTCTCCTCGTCGCGGGCGGGCTGATTCGCCCCGTGGTGGCCGAAGCGAAGCTTCGTGCGAGTGCCGCCGAGCGCGAGGCCCAGGATCTGGTGGCCGAGACAGATCCCGAAGATCGGGATGCCTGCGGCGACGAGTTCGCGGACGCTCTCGATCGCGTAATCGACGGCCCCGGGGTCCCCGGGACCGTTCGAGAGGAAGACGCCGTCGGGGTCACGCGCTAGGACCTCCGCGGCGGGTGTCCGAGCCGGGACGACGGTCAGCTCGATGCCATGGCGAACCAACTCGCGCAGGATGTTCCGCTTTACACCGAAATCGTAGGCCACGACCCGCAGCCCCGGACTGGAAGTCTCGGGAATCTCTCCCCAGCTGCCGGGATCCGTCCAGCTGTAGGGTTCGGAGCAGGTGACCTCGTCGACGAGATTCTGTCCGAGCATCGAGGGAAGGCCCGCAGCGCGCCGTCCGGCTTCTTCGAGGTCGCAGTCGCCCGAGACCAGGACCGCGTTCATGGCGCCCGAGTTCCGAATCCTGCGTACCAGGGCCCGGGTATCGACACCGGAGATTCCCGGGATCCCGTTCCCGACGAGGTATTCCTGGAGCGAAGCGTTGCTTCGCCACGAGGAGGGAAAGTCCACGTGGTCGCGGACGACGAGCGCACGCAGGTGGAGACCATCCGACTCCTCGTCCTCGGGATTGGTCCCGACGTTTCCGATCTCGGGACAGGTCATGCAGACGATCTGACCCCGGTAGGACGGGTCGGTGAGGATCTCCTGGTAGCCGGTCATGCCGGTGTGGAAGACGAGTTCGCCGGCTCCCTCCGCGCGAGCCCCGAACCCCTCGCCCCGATACGCGCTGCCGTCCGCGAGCACGAGCCAGGCCGGCTCGTTCACGATCCGGTCCCCAGGTCGAAGACGCGCTCGCCCGCAACGAAGGTGCCCACCACGCGACCGACCAGTTCGCGACGCAGGAAGGGACTGTTCTTGGAACGCGAGCGCAGATCCGACGGCTCGGGCTTCCAGGCGAGTTCGGGCGCGATCAGCACGAAGTCGGCGAGTGCGCCGACCTCGAGGGTCCCGGCGCGCAGACCGAAGGCGCGCGCGGGAGCATGGCTGAGCTTTGCGACCGCCTCGAGCTCCGAGAGTGCGCCCGAGCGAACCACGGCGAGCAGCGCCGGGAGTGCGGTCTCGAGTCCCACGACCCCGAACGGGGCCGCCGTGAATTCGACGTCCTTTTCGTAGGCGGCGTGGGGCGCGTGATCGGTCGCTACGCAATCGAGGGTTCCGTCGGCCAGCCCCTCTCGCAGCGCCTCGCGATCCCGGGCGGAGCGCAGGGGAGGCGCCATCTTTGCGTTGGTGTCGTAGTTCCGCACGATCTCGTCCGTGAAGGTCAGGTGATGTGGAGTTACCTCTGCCGTGACACGGACGCCGCGTTCCTTGGCTTCGCGGATCAACTCGACGGAGCGACCCGCCGAGACGTGCGCGATGTGGAGATGAGCGCCCGAGAGCCGCGCGAGTTCGAGATCCCGGGCCACCATCACGGACTCGGCCTCAGCCGGCGACCCGGTAAGACCGCACGCCGTCGAGCATCCGCCCTCGTGCATGACGCCGGCGCCCCGCAGATCGGGATCCTCGCAGTGGGCGATGACGGGACGGTCGACGCCGCGCGCGTACTCCAGCACGCGGCGCATCACGGCCGCGTCCCGAATCACCTCGCCGTCATCCGAAAACGCGACGGCACCCGCCTTCGTGAGCGAGATCATCTCGGTCATGATCTCTCCCCGAAGGCCCTGCGTGGCAGCCGCAATCGGCCGCACACGGACCCTTGCCGACTCCCGGGCGCGCCGCCGGATGTACTCGGTAATGGCCGGGCTGTCGTTGACCGGGTCGGTGTTGGCCATGCAGCAGACCGTCGTAAAGCCGCCGGCCGCAGCCGCCAGACTTCCGGAGGCGATGTCTTCCTTGTATTCCTGCCCCGGTTCGCGCAGGTGCGAGTGAAGATCGACGAATCCCGGCGCGAGCCAGAGGCCGTCTGCTTCGACGACATGCTCCGGCCTGCCGGGCAGATCTCTTCCGAGCGCCGAGATCCGGCCTCCCTCCACCTCGAGGTCGAGTTCCTCGTCCCGGCCGCTCGCGGGATCGAGCACCCTCGCCTTGCGAATTCGGAGGCCGCTCACTGTTCGCTTCCCGTCAGCTGGTAGAGCACTGCCATTCGTACCGCCACTCCGTTCGTGACCTGGTCCAGAATCCGCGACGGCTCGGCATCTGCAACCTCGCTCGCGATCTCGACCCCCCGATTGATCGGGCCGGGGTGCAAGACCGCCGCTTCGGGTTTCGCAAGTGCCAGGGTCCGCCGCGTCAGGGACCAGTTCTGCGCGTATTCGCGCTCTCCCGGAAACAGTGCCCCCTCCAGACGCTCCTGCTGGATCCGGAGGACGACCACCGCATCCGCCCCCGCCAGCGCATCTTCGAGGCTGAAGTACGGCTTGACGCCGAGCGCCTCGATCCCGGGCGGGATCATGGTCGGCGGTCCCGCCACCCGGACCTCGGCTCCGAGCGCCGAGAACACCAGCAGGTCGGAGCGGGCGACCCGACTGTGCGCGATGTCACCGACGATCGCGACGACCCGGCCCTCGAGACTTCCGAAGCTCTGGCGGAGCGTCAGCGCATCGAGCAACGCCTGGGTCGGATGCTCGTGTGCCCCGTCGCCTGCATTGACCACCGGGATTCTCACGCGGTCGGCCAGCATCTTGGGAACCCCGGCCGTCCGATCCCGGACGACCAGCAGATCCACGTTCATCGCTTCCAGGTTGGAGGCCATGTCGGCCAGGGTCTCCTTCTTGGAGAGACTCGAGCCGCTCGCCTGCAGGTTGATCGCGTCGGCCGAGAGTCTCTTCGCGGCGATCTCGAAACTCACGCGCGTGCGGGTGGAGGGTTCCAGAAATAGGTTCACGATGGTCTTTCCGCGCAGGGTGGGTACACGCTTCACCTCCCGCTGCGAAATCTCGAGCATCGCTTCCGCCGTATCGAGCAGGCGCAAGATCTCCTCGCGGCTCAACCCTTCGATTCCGAGCAGATGCCTCACTGGACGACCACCTCGAGTTGACCCGCGGAGTTGCGCTGAAGCAACACAGTCTGGTTACGGGCGGTTGGGATGTTCTTTCCGACGAAATCGACGCGGATCGGCAGCTCTCGGTGGCCGCGATCGACCAGGGTCGCGACGCGGATCTCGGCAGGCCGCCCGAAGTCGATCACGGCATCCATGGCGGCGCGCACGGTACGCCCCGTGAACACCACGTCCTCGACAAGGACCACGCTCCGGCCCGTGACCGAAACCGGGATCCGCGTGGGGCTCGGAATCGGACGTCGGCCGCTGGCGATCACGTCGTCTCGATACAGGGTGACGTCCAGGGTTCCGAGCGGAACTTCGATCTCGGCGATCTCGCGCAGGCGCTCCGCAAGCAGTTCGGCCACCGGAATCCCGCCCTGAGCCACCGCGATCAGGACGAGCTTCTCGGGAAGCACGTCGCGCTCGAGGATCTCGTGCGCCACCCTCATCAGCGCCCGTTGGATGCCGGTGGCGTCCAGAACGACCCGAGCCGCGGCTGCCGGGCTCGGGGAGGACGGAACGGAAGCCGAATTCGGCCTTGCCTCCGCGGCCGGTTCTGACCGGGCCTCTCGGCTCATGGAGTCCCCTTGTCCACCTCTCTGGACGGACTTAAAAGGTTCTCGTCTCGCAGTCGAGGCCCGAAGGAACGCGGCCGGAGTCCCGCTCCACCGAACCCGGGCGAAGCTTATCCGGGCGGCTCCAGCGCGTCAATCCAGATCGCGCGCGGGCGTATGAGCGAGGAACTTCGGCGGACTTCGGAGCCCGGCTCCGACGGATTTCGGAGCCCGGCTCCAACGGAGCCATCGCCCCCGGGCGTTCAGTCGGCAGAACCGCTGACAGAACGGCCGATCCGGTCCCAGCGGATCTCCTCGATCTGGAAGGTCACAGCCCGGTACAGGGTGTGGACCAGCCCGAGCAAGAAGCCGCGATCGGGATGCGGCCCGGACTCCACCAGCCAGGACCAGTAGACGCGCTGGGCGCGCCCCTTCACGTAGTGAGCAGGCACGAAGCTCTGTTGCCAGAAGCGACTGTCGAACGAATTGTCCCGGTTGTCCCCCATCATGAAGTAGTGCTCGTCCGGCACGGTCCAGGTTCGCTGTCGGGGCCTCACCCCTCGGTCGGAACGCTGCAGAATCGTGTACGCCGTGCCGCCCGGTGTCTGCTCTTCGAAGCGTTTGGCAACCACCGCCGCGCCGCGCTGGTGATCCGAATATTCGAAGACCCCTTCGGGGATGCGCTCCAGGACCTCGCCATTGACCAGGACTCCCTCGCGCCGGACCTCAATGGTGTCGCCGGGCAATCCGATTACACGCTTGATCATGTCGATGCTCGGGTCGTCGGGAGCGCGAAACACGACGATGTCACCACGCTCGGGCATGCCGCCTCCGAAAATCAAGGTCCCCGTGAAGGGCAGCCGAACCCCGAAACTGAACTTGGTCACCCAGAGGTGATCGCCCACGAGCAGAGTCGGGATCATCGAGCCCGAGGGGATGTGAAAAGTCTCGAACAGAAAGGCCCGGATCAGCAGCGCAACCAGGACCGCCAGCGACAGGGCGCGGACGTTCTCGAGAAAGCTGCTCGAAGCGCGCCCGGGTTGCTCGGGCGGTTTTCCCCTGACTGCCATCCTATCGCTCCCCATCCGTCGTCGAGAGCACTGCCAGAAACGCCGCCTGGGGTATTTCGACCCTTCCCACCTTGCGCATGCGCTTCTTGCCTGCCTTCTGCTTTTCGAGAAGCTTGCGCTTGCGGGTCACATCACCACCGTAGCACTTGGCGGTCACGTTCTTCCGCAGCGCCTTGACGTTCACCCGCGCGATGACGCGGCTGCCGACGGAGGCCTGCAACGCGACGTCGAACATCTGACGCGGAATGTGCTTCTTCATCTGCCGGATGACCGCGAGCCCGCGCCCGTGGGCCGATTCACGGTGAACGATGAGCGAGAGCGCGTCCACCGCCTCTCCGTTCAGAAGAATGTCGACCCTGCAGAGGTCGGCGGGTCGATATTCGAGCAGCTCGTAATCCATCGACGCGTAGCCGCGCGTCACGCTCTTGAGACGGTCGTAGAAGTCCACGACCACCTCCGAGAGCGGCAGTTCGTAGCGAAGTACGGCCCGGCGTTCCCCGTGGACGGCGAGATCGCGCTGAACCCCACGGCGCGCCTGACACAGGGCGAGCACCCCTCCTAGGTGCTGAGGCGGGAGGTGAATCTGAGTCAGGATCACGGGCTCCGCGATCTCATCGATCTCTCCCTGCTCGGGAAGATCGCTGGGCCGGTGGATGCTGACTTCGCTGCCATCGCGGCACTTCACCCGATACACCACGGTCGGCGCCGTGATGATCAGATCGAGCCTGTACTCACGCTCGAGGCGCTCCTGGGTCACCTCCATATGGAGTAGGCCGAGGTAGCCGCAGCGAAAACCGAAGCCCAGCGCGTCACTGGTCTCGGGCTCGGCAAAGATCGCCGAATCGTTCAATTGGAGCTTGGAGATCGCGACGCGAAGGCTCTCGTAGGCACCCGGATCGGTCGGGTACAGCCCGCTCCAGACCATGGACTGGACTGGCTGAAAGCCGCCGAGCGGTTCCGGGGCCGGTTCCCGGGCTGCGGTCACGGTCTCCCCGATCTGGACCGCGCGCGGATCTCGGATGCTCGCGCACAGGATCGCCACCTCCCCGGCGCTCGTCCTATCGACCGGCTGAACCTCCGGAACGAGCACGCCGAGCAGGCTGGTGTCGTACTCGGCCCCGCTGGAACAGAGCCGGATGCGCTCCCGGCCTTCCAGACTTCCGTCGACGACGCGCACCAGCATCGCGACCCCCTGGTACGGGTCGAACCAACTGTCGAACACCAGCGCCCGCAGCCGCGCATCCGGATCGCCCTGCGGCGCCGGAACGCGCGTGACAATGGCCTCCAGCACCTCGTGGATGCCGGCACCCGTCTTCGCCGAAACCTGCAGCGCTCCGTCGGCCGGAACCCCGACCACGTCTTCGATTTCCTGCAGGACCCGCTCGGGGTCCGAGTTCGGCAGATCGATCTTGTTCAGGACCGGAATGACCTCCAGGCCCGCGGCGACGGCAAGTTCGGCGTTGGCCACCGTCTGGGCTTCGACCCCCTGGGCCGCATCTACGACGAGCAGCACCCCTTCACACGCGGACAGGGAACGGGAGACTTCGTAGCGGAAATCGACGTGCCCCGGGGTGTCGATCAGGTTCAGGATGTAGTCTCGCCCATCTCGCGCTCGGTACTGCATCCGGGCGGTCTGCGCCTTGATCGTGATGCCCCGCTCCCGTTCCAGATCCATCTTGTCCAGGAACTGATCGACCTTCTGTCGGGTTCCGATGGTACCCGTGACCTCGAGTAGCCGGTCGGCAAGCGTCGACTTGCCGTGGTCGATGTGCGCGATGATTGCAAAGTTTCGAATCCGGTCCATGGAATCTCAACCTTGCGCGCGCGAGACTTCC
Organism: Myxococcales bacterium; assembly: GCA_013215565.1. Taxonomy (GTDB): domain Bacteria; phylum Myxococcota_A; class UBA9160; order SZUA-336; family SZUA-336; genus JABSQV01. Next base: position 111,778 of record JABSQV010000005.1, read on the forward strand.
TGCTCGAAGTAGGCGAGCGTCGTTCGGAGTCCCTCCTCGGGACTGACCTGGGGCTTCCAGCCGAGTACGCGCCCCGCGAGCGAGATGTCGGGCCGACGCACCTTCGGATCGTCCGGCGGAAGGTCCCGGCAGACGATGCCGCTCGAAGATCCCGTCAGTTCGAGGATCCTCTCCGCCAGTGCGCGGACCGTCATTTCCTGCGTATTTCCGATGTTCACGGGAAGCGCGTAGTCGGAGTCGAGCAGGCGGCAGACTCCCTCGACCAGATCCGAGACGTAATTGACACTGCGCGTCTGCGATCCATCTCCGTAGACCGTGAGATCTTCGCCGCGGAGAGCCTGCGCAAAGAAGGTCGGAATGGCGCGGCCGTCATCGGGCCGCATCGCGGGACCGTAGGTATTGAAGATGCGGACGATCCGGGTCGATACGCTGTGCGCGCGGTGATAGGCCATCGTCATCGCTTCGGCAAAGCGCTTCGCCTCATCGTAGACCCCCCGAATTCCGATCGGATTCACGTTGCCCCAGTATGTCTCCGGCTGCGGGTTCACCTCGGGATCGCCGTAACACTCCGAGGTGGATGCAAGCAGGAAGGTCGCACCCTTCTCCCGGGCCAGACCCAGCGCCTTGTGGGTCCCGAGGGCCCCGACCTTGAGAATCTGGATCGGAAACCGCTCGAAGTCGGAGGGGCTCGCCGGCGAGGCGAAGTGCAGGATCGCATCGAGCGACCCGGGCACGTGAATGAACTCGGAGACGTCCTGCTTGAGGAACGTGAAGAAGTCGCGTCCGAAGAGATCCTCGATATTCTGGAGGCGGCCGGTCAGCAGATTGTCCATGCAGATCACTTCGTCGCCGTCGTCCAGGAAACGGCGACAGAGGTGGGATCCGATGAAACCCGACCCTCCCGTGATCAGGATCCTACGCATCCCGCTCCTCCATTTCTGCGTCGAGATATCGGCAAAGGCCATCCCTCCAGTGAGGCAACTCGATCCCGAGTTCGCGCGCCCGGTCGAGTCCCAGGACCCCAAACGCGGGACGCGCGGCCGGTCTCGGGAACTCCGCGCTCGTCACCGGCCGGACCGCGACCTCCGGAATCTGGCCCCGCTGGCGCGCCTCACGGATCGCCTCGAGCGCAAAATCGTACCAGCTGGCGACCCCCGAGGAGGCGAGGTGGAGAGTCCCTCGCGCGTTCAGTTCCACCGCCTGCACGATTGCCCGGGCGAGGGCACCGGTCCAGGTCGGACGACCCACCTGATCCTCGACGACACGAAGCTCCCGGCGCTCGCGCGCAGCCGCCAGGATCGTCCGTACGAAGTTCGGCCCCGGGCCGAACACCCACTGGGTCCGCACGATCAGGGCCTCCGGATCCGCCTTCCGAACCGCGACCTCGCCTGCGAGCTTGCTCCGGCCGTATTCTGAACGCGGGTCCGGATCCGCGTCTTCCGGGATCGGCGTCGAACCGTCTCCCCCGAACACGTATTCGGTACTCAGGTGCACCAGGCGAGCGCGGTCGGAGCAAACCTGCGCCAGCGTCTCGGGCCCGCGGGCGTTTCCGAGCTGCGCGTCGTCGGGCCGCGTCTCGCAGAGATCGACCTTGGTGAACGCGGCGCAGTTCACGACCACCTCCGGCCGGAGTTCGTCGAGAACCCCCCCGATCGCACGGGCGTCGCCGATGTCGAGTTCGCCGCGCGTCCGGCCGACTGCGCGAATCCCGAACTCCTCGCCCACTGCCAGCAAGGAGCGCCCGAGCTGACCCGCGGCACCCGTCACCAGCCAGACTGAAGCCGCCGAAGCGGAGGCCGCGGGGCTCACTGACGCGTGACCCAGACGGAAAATCCGAGCTCGCGCAACTGCTGCGCCAGGACGCTCCCGCGGGTCTCTCCACCAGGCTGCACGCGCACGCGAAAACGCGGCCCGGCATCGCCCTCGCTCGCGGCGACGAACGAGTCGAAGCCCTTGCGCTGGAGCCGGACGGCGAGCGCATCGGCGGAACGGGCGTCCGTGTAGGAGGCAACCTGGACGACGGTACCCGTGCGCGGTCCCTCTCCCCCCTCGTCCCCCCGGCGCGAGGCGATCTCGCGCAGCAGGAGCTCGGCCGCACGTCCGGCCGAGCCCAATTCGTCGGAGCCCAGCCCGACAGAGTTCAAGTCAGCGGAGTCGGGCGGGGGCCCCGCGGTCGGCACAGCTGCGGTCGCGGGTGCCGCCACTTTCGGAAGCGCCCCGGCCGGCACCCCCGGCCTCGAGCCCGAAACGGTGGGCCCAGACGGACGCGCGGGCTCCCCTTGCAACCCGCCGAACTCCGGAAGGGACAACGGCGTCACCGGATCTCCACTCG
>JABSQV010000050.1 GCA_013215565.1 Myxococcales bacterium
GCATTCTGGCGTATGTCGGGGCGCTGTGGGCGCTGTCCTCCTCAAGTCCGTCGCCCGTTCCGGCTGCCGATAGGTCCCTGCAGGACGGGCCACCGCATAGGATATCTATCCGGGGCAGTGTAATTGGGTCAATCGTCGTGATATCGCCGACCACCTGACGAGCTCGCGGCCAGTGGCGACGACGCACGTCCTCGCCAACCATGTCGAGCTGCCATACGGTATCGGCGTCGAAAACCCATTCGCACGCCAGGTCAAGCCCGCCGATACCGGAATACAGGCTGCCGATTCTCATGGCTTCGACCCGATAGCGCGCAACACTTGAACCAGTCGATACCCGTGCTCTTGAGCGAATGGCAAAGCTCCCCGCGTGTCGTTGCCGCGCCTCGACCGTTGCCACGCGAGGTACTGACGACGCAACCGGTCGGATTTTACGATCGCCGGTTGTTTACATAACACCGTGATTTCCAGCGAATCGGCTACCTCTTCGAGGTCACCGAATGCCTTGAGCCCCGCCATGCTCGCAAGCGCCCGACGCGTCGCCGGGTCGTATATGTCTGGGTAAGCCCGTCGAGGCGCCTGAACGGCGTAGGAGACGATTCCCGCCTGCGCCGGTATCTCGATCACCTGCTCGCCGGTGAGGACCCGAGCGCCTACACCAAACCCTGGAAGGGCGGTTTGTACGCTGCGCCCGTCTTCGATCACCTCGGTCCTGGCGTCGACTATCCAGCGCATGCCGATATCCCACGAGAAGCGCTGGCAATCAGGGAGACGGCGGGCGACGCGTAGGGCTTGACACTCGGAGTAGCCGGCGTGCGGCTCCTCGTGATCGACGAGGCGGAGCTGACGAGCGCTCATCAGTGCGCGCCGTCGCCGGTCGCGCCGTGCGCCATTGCATGGGCCCAATCGACGGCGTATATCCGTTCCATCGCGTCCATATCCGCGTATGCGCCCTGGCTACGCAGGTACAGGCGAATGGCGCCCTCAAGTGCCACCGCTACAGCGAAAAAGGCGAAATGTAGCTCGACGTGTGTTGTGATCTCGCCCATGTCGACGCGATCCCAGCGGGGATCGTCGACGGACGGGCCGGGTTCGTAGGGATCGGTGAACGGTCGCATTTCGTTTTCTCCTGGTTGCCCGTTGACTATATTCGCTGTATAAGGAAAGCGCAACACAGGGATAATACATGGCGACAACCACAACGATACGCCTCGGTGATATGCACCTATCGGAGGCGGACGACCTCATCGACTACGTCACAACCGATCGACTGGCCGGAGCAAACGCCTCTCGGAGCGACGTCCTGCGCTTCGCGATCGCCATCGGACTGAAGCAGCTACGAACGGAGCGCGCTAGAAATTCGCGTTCGTCGAAGCGTGACTCGTGACATGCTGCCATGGCAGAGGATGCCCGCGGCGCTGGCCTCGGAGACCATCGAGGGCTGGCGGCGACCGTTGTCGATCGATCAAGCGGTCTTCGCCTATCAGCATCTCGTTTACGTGCTCGACGACAAGCCGCCGTCAATCCGCAACATCGCCGCGGACTGGAATTGGAAAAAGGGGCGCGTCGAGCGGCTCATCGAAAAACGTTCGTGGGTCCTAATGTCACTGCAGGACAACACCGGGACACCAACAGGACAACACCGGGACAACACCGGGACAACACCGGGACAGTGCCCTCGAAAGTGCCGATCCAACGCCGGGAAAAAAGGCCCCTAGAAGGAGAGTAGAGAAAGAGAAAGAGAAGGAGAAGGATACCCCCAAACCCCCAACGGGGTCGGTCGTTCCTCAGTGGCTTTCGAAGTGGAGGAGGACGAAGCCGATGATACCGAAAGCAGTATCGAATCTGCAGATCCTCGACGCGATCACCCGGTGCCTCGAGGAGATCACACGCAAACCGATGAAGGGGCTGCCGAGCGAGGCGAGAGGGCGCAACGTTCTGGGCGTGTGGGCCTCGTTCCACTACCCAGCCCTCGGCACCGATCACGATAGCGACCCTGACACCCTCCGCAGCATCATTGCCGACCTCGCCGAATACGCCAGGGAGTGCACCGAGGGTGACGCCCCCTTTGTGCTGCGTGGTGAGAATGGCGGACGCCTCGGGAACCGCTCCAAGCGTCCAGGGCCGGTGCTGCGGGTCAAGGGGACGATGACGGTCGAGGACAGGTTGGAGACCCACCGCGACTGGGTGAGTCGTGGGCGCCCCTCTAACGAACAGGGCGGCACCATCACGGAGCGGATCGATCGAGCACAGGCCGAGGCAATCGAGCGGGCCAAAGCGGATCCGGAAAGCGCCCACATGTTTATGGACTTCCCTGACCCAGATATTCCATTCTAATGATTACTACAAAAGACGTTAAAGCGGTGTTTGATCGCCTCGAGTGCGCCGCCATCCGCCCGCCTTGGAAGACCCCACGCGTCATGGCTGGAGCTCCGGGCGTGTATGCCCAGATGTTGGAGGGAATCACGCCCGCCGAGCTGCACCACGCGGCGCACCTGTTCCTGAAGGGCGGATCGAATTGGTGGCCCACGCCCGGGCAGCTCCTAGAGCTCGTGCCCGACTACGAGGAGAGCCTTAAGGCGCGGTCGAGGTGGCTACAGGATGCGGGGTCAACCACGCGGCTAACGACAAGCCTACTTCACAAGCTGGCGGACAATGAGGATCTATGGTGCGCAACGTGGCGCCTATCGGCTCGGGCTGTTCGGCACTACAGGCGGCGGAACGGCGTAGACCCATACAAGCTCGCTCGGGTGGACGACGGCGCCCCAGGGGACGTATGGACGCTCGGCTATCATTGGGATCGGGATTGGATCAACGAGGTAATGCGGCCAGCAACGGCGAAGATCGTCGGCGTGGCGGGGTTGCAGATCGAACAGCAAAACAATGTGCGAAGTATGATCGAGGGAGGTGATTTTGAAGCATAGTAGGCGTGCGCTTTTGGCGGCTATTCAGAAGCTGCAGCGGACTTTGGATGCGCACCACAAGCCAAGTAACGACGAGGTGCAAACGTGGGACGAATGGATGGCAGAGACGGAGGAAATGATCACAAGGCGCCGAGCAGAGAAGACGAATCTATGATCGTCGTAGGTATAGACCCAGGACACTCAGGCGGCGCCGTAGCAGTGCAAAGCGGGCGCGTGATCGCGGGCCTGTCGTGGCGGCGATACGGACGGAAGGTTCCGCCGACGTATATCAGAATCACGTGGCGTCGCGACGATGGCATATGCGACGAGTTTACCGGTAATCCCCTAATGCACACCGTAATTGACGATTTCCTAATAGGTATCGCGATGTTGGGCGGACCAGACGCGATGGCCGTCGAAGGGCTATTTGTTCCCCGCAACCCGTCGAAGGGGACGATCACACTGGCAGAGACAACGGGCCGAGTGCTTGGCTCGGCAGAACGATGGTGCAATACCATATTCCGCCCCAAGGCGTCGGAATGGCGGCCGATGATCCTCGGTTTGCGGCCGAACTGCTCAAGCGATGACGCGGAACGGGCTGCGATGATGGCGCTCATGCCAAAGCGGGGCATTCTCCAAGGCTATCGGGATTTGCCCAGGGGAATCAGGGACAGTATGCACGTCGCTGAGGCGGCATGTCTTGCGAAATATGCACTACTGAAGCGGGGGAAACTTGCCGATACACGCTCGTAAGCTTCGAGAGGAGGAGGACGGGGCCGCGAACACCCTGTGCAATCTATGGCAGCGACACGGGGCGATGACGATGCGCCCGGGTGAGGTGACGTGCGGGAACTGCAAGGCTTCGATCATGTGGACGATTTGGAAGCGAAACCGAGAACAGGCGGTTGGCAGCGACGAGACGACAACATGAAAAATACATTCGCGACGATGAGGGCAGGTTTTGAATGAGAAACGGCCCACTGATAAGCAAGGTTGAACCTTGCTTATCAGATACCATGTACCGAGAAAAAAAAACACCGGTCGACTTAA
>JABSQV010000051.1 GCA_013215565.1 Myxococcales bacterium
AGGGGCTGTCGGGATCGAGGGCCAGCGCGATGCGCTCGCGCACCGGGAGCTTGCCGCGCTTGGCGAGTCGCTCGTGGTGGTGAGGGCCGCCGCCGAGCTCGGCCGCGTCGAGCAGGGTCTCGATCTCCTCGAGCTTCTCCAGCATGGTGTCCCGGTTCTCCCGGAACTCGGGCGTGCGCGCATCGAGGCTGGAGTGCAGGGGCGGAGCGAGGAGAGAGGGCTGCATGGCGTTCCCATTTCCCGGGCGCGCCCGGATCGGGGCCGCCGAAGCGTGTTGACGCATAGGTAACAAATAGGGTAATAATGATCAAGTAATATTTTCCTCCGCGAACCGCTGGAGAACCGAATGGGCGAAGTCCGGCTCGAGACCGCCGACGGGATCCTGACCGCCACCCTCGCCGACGTGGAGAATCGCAACGCGCTGGGCGCTGCGATCCTGAACGGGCTACACGACGCGATCCGGCGGGCCAACGAGGATCCCGAGATCCGCGCCGTCGTCGTGACCAACGAGGGCACGACCTTCTGCGCCGGAGCGAACCTGAAGGAGCAATCGGGTGCCGCCCGGGGCGTCCGCCCGAAGGTCGGCTTCGACGAGCTGCTCGACGAGATCCAGCGCTCGCCCACGCCGATCGTCGGAAAGATCAAGGGCCACGTCGTCGGCGGCGGCAACGGCCTGGCCGCGGCGCTCGACATCGCGATCGCTCAGGACGACGTGAAGTTCGGATTCACCGAGGTCCGCCTCGGGGTGGCCCCGGCCATCATCTCCGTCGTCTGCCTGCCGAAGCTGCGGCGCGGCGACGCGCTGGAGGCATTCCTGCGCGGCAATCGTTTCCCGGCGTCGCGCGCCGCCGAGATGGGCCTGATCAGTCGGGCCGTGCCGGCCGAGGAGCTCGACGCCGCGGTCGACGAAGTGCTCGCCGATCTGCGCCTCGGCGGCCCCAAGGCTCTCGGCTTCGCGAAGCGCCTCGTCTACGAGGTGCCGGCGATGGAGCCGAAGGAGGCCTTCGCGTGGACCGCCGATCTCTCGGCACGGCTCTTCAAGGGCGAAGAAGCGGCCGCCGGGATGAAGGCCTTCCTGAAGCGCCAGAAGCCGCCGTGGGCGGCCGATCCCGAGTGAGCGCCGCCACCGCCGCATCGAACGAGGAGCCCACCCCGTGCTGCAAGTGAGTCTCGACTTCCGCGAGGAAGTGGACGAGTTCCACGGCTTCCTCCAGACGCTGAAGCCCGAGGACTGGAAGCGCGAGACCGGCTTCATGCATTGGACGCCCTGGGACGTGGTCGGCCATCTCCACTACTACGACTGCGTGTCGATGCTGGCGCTCGAGGGCGAGGAAGCCTTCGCGCCGGAGCGCAACGCGCTCTTTGCCGCCATCGGCGCCGGCCGCACCAACCGGGAGCTCGCACGCGAGCGCTTCGCCGATCTCGACGCGGCGGGACTCCTGGGCCAGTGGCGCGGCACCGCGCACGCACTCACCGAAGCCCTCGGCCAATCGGACCCGAAGCGCCGCCTGCCCTGGTTCGGGCCGGACATGGGCGTGCAGATGTTCACCACTGCGCGCTACATGGAGACCTGGGCGCACGGTCAGGAGGTCTACGACCTCGTCGGCGCGCCGCGCAGCCACACGGATCGAATCAAGAACATCGCCACCATCGGCGTGAAGACTTTCGGCTGGACCTTCGTGAACCGGAAGCTGGAGATCCCCGGCCCTCCCCCCTACGTGAGGCTCGTGGCGCCTTCCGGCGCGACCTGGGAGTGGAACGAGCCCGGCGAGACCGAGTGCATCCGTGGTGACGCGGTCGACTTCTGCTACGTGGTGACCCAGGGCCGCAACATCGCGGACACCGCGCTCGAGGTGACGGGGCCGATTGCGACGCAGTGGATGGCCATTGCCCAGTGCTTCGCCGGCAGACCGGCGGACCCGCCGAAGCCCGGGACGCGAGGCCCGCAGACCTGAGCCGCCCGCGCGGGCAGTTGGAGACCGGAGCGTCATGAATCTCGAGTTCGACGACACCTATGACGCGTTCCGTGCGCAGGTGCGCGAATTCCTGGCCGAAAACCGGCCCGCGGGACCGATCGGACTCAGCGGTGGCAGCCCCGAGCACCGCGTCGCCTGGCTGAGCCTGTTGATCGAGCACGGCTACTGGGCCCGCACCATTCCGAAGGAGTACGGCGGCTACGGAGCCGAGCCGGACATCCTCG
>JABSQV010000052.1 GCA_013215565.1 Myxococcales bacterium
GGATCTCTCGATCCAGTTCCAGGCGAGCTATTTCCAACAGATGCGGTTGTCGCGAGACCAGCTCGACACGGCACGGAGCCTCGGCCTTTCGAAGACGCTCGAAAAACGAGTGGTCTGGAACCTGGCCTTCGTGCAGCCTCTGTTCGGAGGTCGACTCCAGCCGTCGTTCGAGCTCCTGGGCACGAGCATCGTCGACGCCGTCCAGTCCGCTGACGAAGGTTCGAGTTTTCAGCTCGCCGCGGGCTTCTGGGTCGTTCCCTTCGGCGACGGTCACCCGCTGAGCAACCTGAGCATCGGCCTCGGCGGGCGCGTTCCCGTCACGAATCGACGCGAGGACCAGGGAGGCGCGGCCCTGATCTTCGAACTTGCCTTCGAATCGAGCCAGAGCCGGGCACGGGAGACTGCCAAAGTGCCTTTTCCCTAGGTCCGACAGCCAGAGATTCTGTCAAATGGAGGCCGGGAAGGAATCAGGTTCCCGATACGAGCATAGGAAGTTCAAGCCGCGTTTCCGCAGCGTCTGATAACTAGAGACTCTGTCAAATAGAGGCGGGGGAAGGGATGTGGCCCCCGATATGGGAGAGCATCTCCTTGTAGATGGGAACGTGGAAATACGGCTGCGTATTCGACGTTCCCACGTGCACATCCTGCCCTGGAGGATCGGAGAACCAGTCGACCTTTTGGCGAGGATAGGAGAAATAAGCGGGTTTTTGGGCGTAGGTCCGAGTTCCGCTAACGAGGGTTCTGTTAAATGGAGCCTGGGTTTAGGCTGAGCAGGGCCGTGGGGCGGCGGTTCGCCGCATCCCCCACGAAAACGGAGAGGAAACAAACCCTGTATCCGTCGTCAATTTGCACCCTTCCCCATCACTCGGTTGCCTGCTGCCGCACGCGAACGTCCGTCATCACATCGAGGTAGGCAACGATCTCTTGTGTGTTGCTCGCCGGGTCAAGGATCCGCGCGCGGTACACGTCGTAGGCGAGTGCCTGCGCCGTCGGGTCACCGGGATACGCCAGGTAGGCAAAATCGGCCAGATGGGAGGCCAGCTGCAGGTCTTGCGTCATCAGCGCGCGAGCGCGTGCAGCGAAGGGCGCTAGCCCCCCGGCCATTTCGATCATCACCTCTGCTTGTTTCTCCAGCGGGGCCGGCGTCCAGTGCGAGGGCACGTCGTCCCACCAGCCGGTGTATTGGCGAAGAACCATCTTCGAAATGTCTTCCGGGTTTACGTATTGGACCGTCATCGTTGGATGGTTCGCGAGCTTCTCCGGAAGTTCGAGCGAACCATGAATCTGGTCCTTGCGAAGACCGGCATTGAGTCCCGCGATCGTATGATCGACGATGAACTGCAGGGTGTCCGCGAGCACCGTCAGGTTCTCGCGAATCAGCGCCGGATCGCTGATCGCAGCACCATGGCCGGGGATCAAGATCTCCGGCTCGAGCGATACCATCTCCCGGAGAGCCTCCACCCAGCTTTCAACGTAACGCTGAACACGTTTGCCGTTTCCCGCGTTGGGCAAAAACCCCTGGTAGTAGTCCGCCGTGGCGATGACCTTGCGCCCCGGCACCCATACAAAGAGCTGGTCGTCGGTCTCTGCCGGGTAGTGAAACAGAATGAATGTTTCTCCACCGATCTCCAGGTCCAGTCGATCGCGAAAGGTCCGGGTTGGCCACACCAGGTCTTCTGGCTTCTGCGGGAGCGTTTCTAGCGGCTGGCTCATGTACCGCGCCAGAGACCCACGCATGCGCAGGTAGCGGTCAAAACGCGCCGGAAGATTTTCCTGGGCAATGATCTGCGGTGACTCCCCTGTGCCTTCGAGAAGCGCCCAGGTCCCGTAGGCATGATCCACGTGGCCGTGGGTATAGATGATCGTGTGCAGCGGCTTGTCGCTGATTCCGCGGATCGCTTCCAGAAGGGCTGGGCCCGCCGGCGCCATCCCAGTATCGACCAATACAAGGCCCTCGTCCGTCTCGAACAGGGTCGCGTTCACAATGGGCATGCGAAGATGAAAGGTCCGCGGCGCGAGCTCGATGACCTCCATCCCTTCCCGAACATCCTCGATCGCTTCGGGATCCCGGGAGAACATCCCACGTGCCACAGCAACCGAATACGTGCCCCCAAAGGAGCCTCCGCGGCGAATGGCCGCCAGGAGATCGGGGTTCTCGGCGAGGATCTGCAGGCGTACATCTCCGCTGAACGTCCGGGCCACGGTTCCGAGCGCCAATCCCACGGCACGTTCGCCGAGAGCCCCCGCCCGCTCAACCACGGCGTCACCCCACTCAAAACGCCCCAGCAAGATTCCGACGACGAGAAAGAACAGCGCGATCGCCGGGATTCTCCACCGTCTCATCGGGGTTCTCCATGCGCAAAAACGCCGCGCCATGGTACCAGCGCCGCGAAACACGCGAGGCGTGGACCTCGAACTCGCCTCCACCCGCCGATCCGGGGAAGGATAGGAGAAATAAGCGGGCTTTTGGGCTTGGGTTCAGGTTCCGATCACGGGCGTTCTGTAAAATAGAAGCTGAGTTCGTCCTGGTGAGAGCCGTAGGGCGGCACGTCCGACTCGACCTCAGGCAATGTACACAAAGTGAACGACGACTCGAGTACACCACAAATCGTTTTGTGGATGAAACGAAAGTCCTATGAGGAAATATAATTAAATGATCACTGGTACCGTCAAGTTTTTCAATTCAGACAAAGGTTTTGGATTCATTGAGCCCGAAGATGGTGCAAAGGATGCCTTCGTCCACATTTCCGCTGTCGAGCGCGCTGGCTTGGGCACGTTGAGCGAAGGTCA
>JABSQV010000053.1 GCA_013215565.1 Myxococcales bacterium
AGGTGGGCGAGCGCCTCCCGGTGAGACCCCGACAGGTAGAGGAAGCGGGGGTCGGGCAGCAGCGCGAAGGGCCGCTCCGTCAACCCGTAATATTCAGTGTACATCGAGCCCGTACCCCCCGATCCCGCAGCCCGCGGAGACTCGGCAGGTCAGTCTACGCGTCATCCCGACCGCCCCCAGGGCTGCCCTCTCTGATCCGCCGCCCGCGCGGCGGGTCCCGCTCGGTGCAAAATAGCCCGCGCGCTCGCCGATGTGCACATCGCTCCGTCGATTCCCGGACGCCCGAACTCGCCGGGGACCCCTCACTGATCGGCGACTTCGTCCCTAACCTATAGCGCCCGGGGGAAATTCGTGGATACGGCCATCATCGGCGGGGGCGTGATCGGGTTCGCGTGCGCGGCGGCCCTGGCCCAGCGTGGCCGGAGCGTGGTGGTCCTGGAGCGGCACACGAAGCCCGGACAGGAGGCGACTTCGCGGAACAGCGAGGTCATTCACGCCGGCTTCCACTACCCGCCCGGCTCACTCAAGGCGCAAACCTCGGTCGAGGGACGGGCCCGGCTCTACGAGCGCTGCCGCGCGCTCCGGATTCCTCACCGGCGGACCGGAAAGCTGGTGGTCGCCGTCGAGCCGAATCAACTGGAGCTGCTCGAGTCGCTGCTCGCGCAGGGCGCCGCGAACGGAGTCGCGGGGCTCGAGATCCTGGGGGCGCGCGAGCTGGTGCGCCGCGAGCCTCGGGTACGCGGGGTCGCGGCGCTCTGGTCCCCCGAGACCGGCATCGTCGACTCGCACGAACTGTGTTCGAGCTACCAGGCGGAGGCGGAGCGCCACGGAGCCCAGCTGGCCCTCGCCACGCGCGTGGTCGGCCTGGAGCACACGGGTCCGGGGTGGCGCCTGGAGACCCTCGGCGCGGACGGGACCCGGTTTCGGCTCGAGGCCGGAACCGTCGTGAACGCCGCCGGGATCGCGGCCGACGGCATCGCCCGCGCGGCCGGCCTCGACGTGGAAGCGCTCGGCTACCGCGTCCACCCGTGCAAGGGCGACTACTTCTCCCTCAGCCCGGCACTGGGCTCGATTACGCGGCATCTGGTCTACCCGGTTCCGGCTGCGGCCGGGCTCGGCATTCACGTGACCTTCGATCTGGGCGGCGGCTACCGGCTCGGGCCTGATGCCGAGTACGTCGAGCAGCCGAAGCTCGAGGTAGACCCGGCCAAGGCCGCGCACTTCGCGGAGGTCGCGCGTCGGTTCCTGCCGGAACTCCGCGCCTCGCATCTGTCTCCGGCCTTCGCCGGAATCCGGCCGAAGCTCCAGGGCAGGGGGGAGCCGTTCCGCGATTTCGTGATCGAGGAAGCCAGCGTCCACGGCGCCCCGGGACTCGTCAACCTGCTCGGAATCGAATCCCCGGGCCTCACGGCCAGCGCCGCGATCGCGGGGCGGGTCGCGGCCCTGCTGGCCTGAGCGGGGCCGGTTCCACAGACGCTGCCCGCCCGGAGGTACAATCACCGCCCATCCCGGCTCGAGGCGACAGCATGCAGGCTCCGATTACATCCTGGGGATCCGGCTCCCTGCGCTTTACGCACGACTCTGCCTGGTGACCGCCGAACCGGCCCGAATGCCCGCGACGGCTGCGGACGCGCTACCCGAGCCGCGCGCCGAGCCGAGCGTCGCCTGGTCCACGATCGGCCTCTACAGCGCACCCACCATCGGGGTGGGATTCATGTTCCTGCTCGTGAATCTCTACATCATGCCGTTCGGGACCGAGACGCTGGGGCTCTCGGCCGCCACGCTCGGCACCATCGTCGGGGTCTCCAGAATCTGGGACGCGATCTCCGATCCGCTCACGGGCTTCCTGTCCGACCGCACGAATTCGAGGCTCGGGCGCCGCCGACCCTGGCTGCTGGCCTCGATCCTGCCCATCATGGTTGCGTTCGTGATGCTCTGGACCCCTCCCGCGGGCCTCTCGCAGACCGCGCTCACCGCCTGGATGGCGGTCGGCGTGCTGGGCTTCTACTCGGCGATGACGCTGTTCGTCGTACCTCACCAATCGCTGGGCGCCGAGTTCACGGCGAGCTACCACGATCGCTCCCGCGTCTTCGGCCTGCGGCACATCGGCTGGACCGTGGGAAGCCTGTTTGCGCTGCCGGCGATGTACCTCCTGATCCAGTCGGCCGACCCACGCTCGACGGCGTTCCGGATCGCGGCAACCGCGGCGGGCGTGACCGCGATGCTGATCTCGCTCGCGATCGTGAAGCTGCGCGAGCGCCCCGAATTCATCGGGCGCGGCGGGCGCAACCCCTGGAAGAGCTTCGCGGACGTGCTGCGAAATCCGCACGCGCGGCTGCTCCTGATCGTATTTCTGATCGAGAACATCGGCGGCGCAACCATCGGGATCCTGACCTACTACGTCGCGACCTACATCGTGGAGACGCCGAGCCTCACACCGGTCTACATCGCGCTCTACATGGTCGCGTCGATCGTTTCGGTCCCGCTCTGGCTCCCGCTCGCCCGCCGCTTCGGTAAGAAGGCGCTCTGGATCTTCTCGATGTGGCTCACGACCTTCGCGTTCGGGATGATGTGGTTCCTAGAAGCCGGCTCGTGGTTGTTGATCTCGGTACTCGCGGTCCTGGGCGGCCTGGCCGGCGGCTGCGGCGCCTCCGTGGGCCCGTCGGTCCAGTCCGACGTGATCGACTACGACGAGTTCGTCACGCACGAACGAAAGGAAGGTTCCTACTTCGCGGCCTGGAACTTCGTGTTCAAGGCCGCGAGCGGGATCACGATCTTTCTGACGGGCTGGGTCCTCACGGCTTCGGGCTTCACGCCGCACCAGGCCCAGACCGAAACGGCCAAGACCGCAATCCTGGCCCTCTACTCGCTGTTTCCGCTGGTCTGCTACGCGATCGCTGCCGTCGTCTTTACGCGCTTTGGGCTCGGAGAGAGCGAGCATCGAGAAATTCGTGCCGAGCTCGACCGCCGCGCACGCGACGCGTCCGCCACCGCCGGGACCGGGAGCTCCTAGGAGAAACGACATGCGACTGCAGACTCCGCTGTGTGACCTGCTCGGAATCGACGTCCCGATCGTGCTCGCCGGGATGGGGGGCGCGAGCCACCCGGGACTGGCGGCCGCGGTCTCGAACGCGGGCGGGCTGGGCGTACTCGGCGCGGCCAGCTGCGGGCCCGACGAGTTGCGCAAGTGGATTGCCGAGACTCGCAATCTGACCGACCGGCCGTTCGGGGTCGACACGCTGCTCCCGGCGTCGGTTCGGCGAATGCCACCGAGTGTAGAGGGTCCCTCGCCGGCGGACCGGGTCCCCGAGCTCCTGGAGTTCGCGCGCGCCTTTCTGGAGCAGGAGGGGCTTCCCTCTCCGGTCCCGCGCAGCGCCCCGCGGAGCGAAACGCGCCGGGAGCTGTTCTCGAAAAACTTCTTCGACGAACAGATGGAGTGCGTGATCGAGGCGAGAGTTCCGGTGTACGCATCCGGGCTCGGCGATCCCGGGCCCTGGATCGATCGCCTTCACGACGCCGGAACCACGGTGATGGCCGTGGTCGGCGTGGTCCGTCACGTGAGCAAGGTCAAGCAGTCCGGGGTCGACGTCATCGTGGCCCAGGGACACGACGCCGGTGGGCACAACTCGCCGATCGGAACGCTTTCGCTGGTCCCCCAGGTCGTGGACGCCGCGGGCGACACCCCCGTACTCGCCGCAGGCGGGATCGGCGACGGGCGCGGCGTCGCCGCCGCGATGATGCTCGGGGCCTCTGGCGTTTGGGTGGGTACGGCCTTCCTGGGCACCCGGGAAGCCAACCTGTTCGACTATCAGAAGCGCGCACTCGTCGACGGCAGCGAAGAAGGCACCGTGATCTCGCGCTCCGTCACCGGGAAGCCCGCGAGGCTGGTTCGCAACAAGTGGGCCCAGGCCTGGGACGACGCAGGGAAGCAGCCGTTGCCGATGCCGTTCCAGTCGATCATCTCGGGCCCGGTCCTGCAGGCCGCAATTCGGGCCGAGCGGGCCGACGTCTACGCGGGATTCGCAGGCCAGGCGATGGGAATGATCCGCGAGATCCGGCCCGCCGCCGCGGTACTCGAAGACCTCGTGCACGGGGCTGAAGCGGCGCTTGCGGCCGCGGGACAGCATCTCGGCTGAGATTCAGGCGCCCTCGAGGAGCCGCTCCGGGTCGAGAATCGGTTGCCAACGGGGCGGATTCCCGTACACTCGCGCCCCTCTCATGTACGCGGTAGTACGCACAGGCGGCAAGCAGGTTCGGGTCGAGCCCGGGGACCTGGTCTCGATCGAGCGGACGGCGGGCGCGCCGGGCGACCGGATCGAACTCTCCGAGGTACTGCTGGTGGGGGGCGACGAACTGCAGATCGGGTCCCCGTGCGTGCCCGGCGCGCGCGTGGTCGCAACCGTGCAGGAGGCCTCGAAGGGGCCTAAGCTCCGAATCTTCAAGTACAAGCGCCGAAAGCGGTACCGCCTTCGGCAGGGCCACCGCCAGAACTACACCACCATCCGGATCGAGTCGATAGAGGCCTAGCAATGTCACACAAGAAGGGACAGGGGAGCACCCGGAACGGACGGGATAGCCGCGGGCAGGGCCGCGGGATCAAGATTTACGCGGGCGAGACGGTTACAGCCGGGAACATCCTCGTCCGGCAGCTGGGCACCCGCGTCCACCCGGGGCGCGGGGTCGGCATCGGCCGCGACTACACGCTGTTCGCGCTGCGAGACGGCCAGGCCCGCTACTACCAGTCCCGCAACCGAAACCTGGTCTCGATCGAATAGCCCGGGACGGCCGCGTCCGAGATTCTTCGGGATCGGCTTCCGGCCCTCGCGGAGGCTCGGACGCCCCGCGAAAGCCGCCTGTTTCCGGCACACTCCCCGGGGCCATGCGCACGGACTTCATCGACGAGTGCCGTTTCTTCGTCCAGGCCGGCTCCGGCGGGCACGGCTGCGTCTCCTTCCGCCGTGAGAAATTCGTGCCTCGCGGCGGCCCGGACGGCGGCTCCGGAGGCCGCGGGGGTTCCGTGACCCTCGAAGGGGATCGCGACAAGACCACGCTGCTCGACATTCGCTACCGCAGGCACTGGCGGGCCGCGGGGGGCGCTCACGGCCAGGGCGCCCTCAAGGACGGGCGCTCCGGCCCGGACGTGGTCGTGCGCCTGCCCCTCGGAACCGTGGTCCGCTCCGAGGAGACGGGCGAGACCCTGGGCGAGATCCTGAAGCATGGGGAACGGCTCCTGGTGGCCCGGGGTGGCGCCGGCGGGCGCGGCAATACGACCTTCAAGAGTTCGACCCAGCGGGCGCCGATCCGGGCAGACGCGGGCCAGCCCGGAGAAGCGCGCTGGCTCCGGCTCGAACTCAAGGTACTCGCAGACGTCGGTCTCATCGGATTCCCGAACGCGGGCAAGTCGACCTTCGTCTCCCGCGTCTCGGCCGCGCGTCCCCGGATCGCCGCCTACCCGTTCACGACGCTGGTCCCGCAACTGGGACTGGTCGAGGTCGGGGAGGCGCGCTTCGCGGTCGCTGACATTCCGGGCCTGATTCCCGGGGCGCACCGGGGCGCCGGCCTCGGCGACCGTTTTCTGCGTCACGTTGAGCGCACCCGCGTGCTCGTGCACCTGCTCGATCCCGAGCCGCTGCTGCTGGAGACGCCGGAGCGGAGCCCGCTGCGCGACTACCGCGCGCTCCGCCGGGAACTCGCCAGCTACGCGGCCGGGCTCGCCGAGCGCCCGGAACTCGTCTATCTCACCAAGGCGGACCTGGTCGGCGACCCGCAGGTGCGCGAGCGAATCGCGGCGGAGTTACGCCGGGACGGGGTCGAGGTGAGTTGGATCTCGGCCGCGACGGGGGAAGGCATGCAGGCACTGCTCGAACGGCTGAGCCGGGAAGTGGCAGCCCGCGCCGGCGCAACGGAGCAGTCGTGACCCGTGCCAGGCTCGGGCGCGCGCGGCGCATCGTCGTCAAGGTCGGAACCGGTCTGCTGGCTCCGCCCTCGGGCGGCGTACACACGCGCCGCTTCTCGCAGCTCGCTCGCGACATCTCCGAGCTGATGGACGACGGTCGGGAAGTCGTGCTCGTCAGCTCGGGTGCGGTCGGGCTCGGGCAGCGGCGCCTCGGCCAGACCAAGCGCCCGCTCACGCTGCCCGAGAAACAGGCCGCGGCCGCGATCGGCCAGATCGACCTGTGCCGGCGCTACGAGCGGAGCTTCTCGAAGAACGGATACCTGGTGGGCCAGATCCTGCTCACCCACGCAGGGCTGTCCAACCGGGAGCGCTTCCTGCGCGCGCGGCGCACGTTTCAAGAACTTCTCGCGAAACGCGTAGTGCCACTCGTGAACGAAAACGACTCGGTGGCCACCGAGGAACTGCGCTTTGGAGACAACGACCGACTGGCGGCCCTGGTCGTCAACGCGAGCGGGGCGGAGTTGCTGATTCTGCTCACGGACGTCGACGGGCTCTACGACCGTCCGCCGCACGAGGGCCCGGGCACGCGTATCCCGGAGGTCGAAAGGGTGAATAAGCGGTTGCTCGCGCTCACGGGCGACCGGCCCGGAGGGAACGGCGGGAGCGGCGGCATGCGTTCGAAACTCGAGTCGGCACGCGTGGCGGCCCGCTTCGGCGCACCGACCGTAATTGCGGGGGGTCGCCGGCCCGGGATCCTCGGGGAAATCCTGGCCGGGCGCGACGTGGGAACTCTGATTCACGCCGCACCCGACCGTCTCTCGGCCCGCAAGCACTGGATCGCATTCTCCCCGCGGCCGCGCGGCTCGCTCGAGATCGACGCGGGCGCGGAGCGCGCACTCCGCGAGCGTGGCCGTAGCCTGCTCCCGGCCGGGGTCATGCGGGTACGCGGCGAGTTCCGCGTCGGAGATCTGGTTCGCTGCCTCGCTCCCGGAGGCCGGGAGGTGGCCCGCGGCCTGGTCGCCTACGGCGCGGACGAGATCCGGGCGATCCGGGGCGAGCGCAGCTCGCAGATCCCGGCGTTGCTTGGGTACTCGAACGGCAGCGCGGTGATCCACCGCGACGATCTGGTGATCGCGTAGGCCGAGCTGGGCGGGGGGGGGTGCGTTCCGGCATGCGGGCGGGGACGCCGGCTCCGCGCAGCCAGGGCCCGCGGTCGGAGGTTGCCGGGGCTGCTACCATCGGGGGCGGTGCCTCACACAACGCTGGTCGAGAACCTCGGGTCCCGGGCCCGGAGCGCCGGAGAGCGCGTGGCCGAACTTCCGGCGCAGGCGCGAAATTCGGCGCTGTGCCTAGCGGCCGACCGCCTCGAGCAAGAAGCGGATTCTTTGCGCCGCGAGAACGCGCAGGATCTCGAGGCCGCGAAGCGAAACGGTCTCGCCGCGCCGCTTCTCGACCGATTGGAGCTGAACCAGCGACGGATCGTGTCGATGGCCCAGGGGCTGCGCGAGATCGCGGCGCTGCCCGATCCGCTGGGCGAGATCACGCGCCTGCGGAACCGCCCGAGCGGGATTCAGGTGGGCCGGATGCGGATTCCACTCGGAGTGATCCTGATGATCTACGAGTCGCGGCCCAACGTCACGGCCGACGTCGGCGGGCTCTGCCTCAAGAGCGGGAACGCCGTGATCCTCCGGGGCGGCTCGGAGGCGCTCCGCTCGAACCGCGCCATCGCCGAACTCCTGCGGGGGGCGCTCCGGGAGTCCGGCATCCCCGAGGACGCGATCCAACTCGTGCCGAAGGCCGACCGGGAGATCGTCGACCTGCTGCTCGAACGCGAGGAAGACATCGACCTCGTAATTCCGCGCGGCGGAGAGGGCCTGATCCGGCGTGTCGCGGAGCGTTCCCGGATCCCGGTCGTCAAGCACTACAAGGGCAATTGTCACGTCTACCTGGACCAGCACGCCGATCCCAAGATGGCGCGCGACCTCACGATCAACTCCAAGACACAGCGCGTTTCCGTCTGCAATGCCGCTGAGACACTGCTGGTCCACTCGACGCTCGCGGAGCAGTTTCTCCCGCAACTGCTCGCGGAACTCGACGGGCTCGGAGTCGAACTCCGCGGCTGCGAGCGCACCCAGGCCGCGTTCCCGGATGTCGCACCCGCAAGCGACGCGGACTTCGAAGAAGAGTACCTCGACATGATCCTGGCGGTCCGGGTCGTCGATAGCCTGGACGACGCGGTCGAGCACATTCGGCGCTACGGCTCGAACCACACCGAGGCGATCGTCACCGAGGACCTGCGCAACGCACGCGAGTTCCTGCGCCGTGTCAACTCGTCTTGCGTCATGGTCAATGCGAGCACGCGCTTCGCGGATGGGTTCCAGCTCGGACTCGGTGCCGAGGTCGGCATTTCGACCTCGAAGGTGCACTGGTACGGGCCCATGGGCATCGAGGGACTCACGACCGAGAAGTTCGTCGTCTTTGGTAACGGTACCCTGCTCGAGTGAAGCTCGGAATTCTCGGCGGCACCTTCGATCCGATCCACCTCGCGCATTTGAGGATCGCCGAAGAGGTGCGCCTCGCGCTGGAACTCGACCGCGTGTTCTTCGTCCCTGCCTCGAACCCACCCCACCGCCCGGGGCCCCTGGCCACGGCGACCGACAGGCTGGAGATGGTCCGGATCGCGACCGCCCCGAATCCGGCCTTCGAGGCGAGCGACCTCGAACTCCGCCGCGTGGGCCAGAGCTACACGGTCGACACGCTTCGGGCGTTTTCCTCCCTGCATCCCGGAAGCGAACTCTGGTTCATCATCGGCTCCGATGCCGTCGCCGAGATCGACAGCTGGCGCGAGCCCGACGAGGTACTGCGGCTCGCGCGCTTCGCGATCGTCAGCCGCCCTGGAAGTCCGGAACTCATCCTGCGGCAGGAGCGCGAGGCACGGGTTTCCCGCGTGCCGGTCTCCGCACTCGCCATTTCCGCGAGAGAGATCCGGGCTCGCTGCGCAGAAGAGACTTCGATCCGCTACCTGGTACCCGACGCTGTGCTCGACTACATCCGAAAGCACCGGCTCTACGCGGAGGACGCTTGACCGCACGGGAGAAGGCACTGCTACTGGCCGGCGCAGTTGTCGCCAAGAATGCGAGAGAAGTCCTGATTCTCGACGTGCAAGAAGTCTCCAACTTCACCGACTTCTTCGTGATCGCGGGCGGCGGTTCGTCACGACAGACTCGTACGATCGCCGATGCCGGGATCGAGGCCGTCTCGAAGTCCGGCGAAAAACCGCTCGGCATCGAGGGCGAGAGCATCGGACGCTGGATTCTGGTCGACTTTTCCGACGTCGTGCTGCACGTCCTGCAGCACGAGGCGAGAGCCTATTACGACCTGGAACGGCTCTGGAACGAGGCGCAGGCGATCGAACTTCCAGAGCTTGCAGGGGGCGTCGGTTGAAGGGTCCGATCTGTCTGGTCGTTCTCGACGGGTTCGGGCTCCGCAGCGACCGAGAGGCGGCCGAGCACGACGCGACGGCGCTCGCCGATACCCCGTTCTTCGATCGCGCGGACCGCCTCTACCCACGCGCCCGGATCGAGACTTCGGGGCTCGCGGTCGGCCTGCCCGAGGGGCAGATGGGGAACTCCGAGGTCGGGCACATGACCCTGGGTGCCGGCAGGATCTTCGAGCACGACACGGTCCGAATCCAGAAGGCGTTCGACGCGGGCGCCCCGAGGGCCGACGGAACTCTCACGGGCTTGCTCGAAGCAGTTCGTGAGGCAGGCAATTCGCTGCACCTGTTCGGTCTCGTGTCGGACGGAGGCGTTCACAGTTCGCTCGGGCATCTCGAGTTTCTGATCGATCTGCTCGAGGAACACGGGATCGCACCCGTGTTGCACGCGTTTACCGATGGCCGCGACACCCCGCCACGCAGCGCGCTGGCCTGGATCCAGCCACTGGAACAGAGACTGCTCGCCCTCGGAGGATGCATCGCGACCCTGTCGGGACGCTACTGGGCCATGGACCGGGACCAACGCTGGGACCGGATCGCGCTCGCGTGCCGCGCCATCGTAGGGCGAGAGGGTCCGGGTGCCGCCTCGGCCGTAGACGCGATCCGGCAGGGCTACAAGCGGGACGAGTCGGACGAGTTCATTCTTCCCACGGTGATCGCGGGCGATGGTCCGCGAGCCTTCGAGGATGGGTCGGCGGGTCTCTTCTTCAACTTCCGGGCCGACCGTGCACGGGAACTTACGAACGCCCTCACGCGCGCGCGACCCGACGCGCTGGGTGCCGAGATTCTCGAACTGGAGCCGGTCCGTCCGGGGGCCTTTTACACGCTGACCGTTTACGACAGGGCTTTCCCTCTGCCCAGCCTGTTCGAGCCGATCGACGTCTCGGGAAGCCTCGGAGAACTCGTGAGCGACGCGGGGCTCAGGCAGCTTCGCATCGCCGAGACCGAGAAGTACGCGCACGTCACCTACTTTTTCAACGGTGGACGCGAAGACCCTTTCGAGGGAGAAGATCGAATTCTGCTTCCGTCCCCGCGCGACGTTCCGACCTACGACCTGAAACCCGAGATGAGCGCCGTCGCGGTCACGGATCGCCTGCTCGAAGCTCTCGATCTCGAAGCGTACGCGTTCATTCTGGTGAACTATGCAAACCCCGACATGCTGGGCCACACGGGGATGATCCCGGCCTGCGTTCGAGCGGTCGAGGTCGTGGACGCCTGCCTCGACCGGCTTCGCACCGCGATCCTGTCCCGGGGAGGAAGCCTGCTCGTCACCGCCGACCACGGAAACATCGAGTGCCTCCGGGACCCCGAAAGCGGCTCGCCTCATACCGCGCACACGACCAACCCCGTCCCGCTCTGGTGGATTGTCGACCCGGCAGAGGGCTGCTCTCTCGAAGACGGCGGCCTCGCAGACCTCGCGCCCTCGCTCTGCGAACTGCTCGGGCTCGAACCGGACCCGAAGATGAGCGGTCGGAAGCTGCTCCGGTGCGAGCCGCACTCCTCGAACTGATCGTCCCGAGCGTCTGCCCCGGCTGCGACGAGCCGCGCGCCGAGGGGCGGCCGCTGCTGTGCGCAGCGTGTGCGGCCGCTCTGGTACTGCTGCCCGGGCTCCGAGCGGTTCACACCGCGATCGCGTACGAGGGCAAGGGCGCGGAGCTTCTGCGCAGGTTCAAGTTCGAGCACCGCCGGGACGCGCTCCGGGTGCTGCTGGATTTCCTGGTCGAGCGCGTGCGAGGGCAGCAGTTCGAGGGCGTCGTTCCGGTGCCGCGGCATCCCGGAAGGGTACGGGAACTCGGCGTCGACCCGACCTTCGAACTCGGGCGCGATCTCGCGCGACGGACCGGCCAGCCCCTCTGGGATGGCGTGCTAGGGCGCAGCCGTCCGACGCCAACGCAAACGGGCCTCGGACCGGCCGATCGGCGTCGCAACGTGCGCGGGAGCTTCCGCGCCCGCCGGGCGGCACTGCGCGGACGAAGCGTCCTGCTCCTCGACGACGTCACGACCACGGGCGCAACCCTCGACGAGGCGGCGGTCACCCTGCGGGAGGAGGCGGGCGCACGGCGCGTGCTCCGGGTCGCGCTGGCGGGAACGATTGCGCTATAACGGGAGCGCGAGCCCGAACAGACGAGGAGCCCCATGCCGGATTCCGCACAGATCAAAGAGGCGCTGACCCTGAAGGCCCATGCAAATCTTGGCGAGGACGTCGAAGACGTAGAGTTCTCGGCGGGCGAAGAGCTCACGGTGCTGAAGGAGTGGGCCCACCACTACTTGGTTCGGAATACCGACGGGAAGCTCTTCAACGTCCGCAAGGAACTCTTGAAGACCGACTAGGCGATCGTCCGGCGGGCTACGACAGCAGCCGGCTGAGCGTTTCGATGAGCTTCCCCGGATCGACCGGCTTTTTGAACAGGACGCCGTCGAGTCCCTCCAGGCGGCTTCGCTTGATGATGTGGTCCTTGTCGTAATAGAAGGCCGTCATGAGGACCACCTGGGTATCGGCATAGTCCCGGCGAACCGCCTGGAACAACTCGTAGCCGTCGAGTCCCGGCATCACGACATCGGAGACCACCGCGTCCCAGCTGGACTGTGCCAGGTGGTCGAGTGCATCGCGGCCATCCTTCGCGCTCTCCACGTAACAGCCCTCCGCACTGAGCACGTCGGACACGGTCTGGCGAACCGCCGCGTCATCGTCCACGACCAGCACGCGACGCCCATCGAGTGACGAGGCCGCCTGCGCCTCGAGGTCGAGCATCCGCGCGTCACCGATGTAGTCGGTGCTCAAGTACTCGTCCCCGGCGGCCATCTGCGAGAGACGCTGGAGCTGCTGCTCGATGCGGCCGACCTCGATACGAATCGCAGCGATGCGCTCGGTCTGCTCCTCGGTCCCGGTTTCTCCGGCGAGACGGCCGAGCAGGGTGAGCTGGTTGGTGATCACGGCGAGAGGATTGTTGATCTGGTGGGAGAGCCCGATCGCGACCTCGCCCAGAACCGCAAGCTGATCGCGCCGAATGAATTCCGACAGGTCCTTGGCGAAGCCGATCGTCCCCTGCTCACGGCCGGCGGGATCGGCCAGGATCTCGCCCGAGATCGCAACCGGGATCTCGTGTCCGTCCTTTGCGATGAAGGTCGTGGGAAAGTTTACGACCCTGTGGCGGCCGCCCTGGACGGGGTCGCGCATCGCGTCCATGACGCGCTTCGCCTCCGCGCGGCTCGGGTAGAGACGGAGCACCGGCTCGCCGATGATCTCTTCCCGCGCGTAGCCGAGATTCTCGACCGCCCCGTCATTGTAGAAGGAGACGACACCGCGACCTTCGGTCGCGATGACGATATCGGGGGAGGCCTCGACCAGTCTCTCCAAAGAGGCCCGGGAAAGCGGCATAGGAGGGAAATCTAATCTCTCCTCGCACGCCCCGCCAAGGCGCCGGCCGGCCGCAGCCGATTAGACGTCCAGCAGCTCGAGCCGAACCTTGCCCAGCGCCGCGCGCGGAGTCCGCTTCCAGAGCGCAATCGCGAGGTGGTTCTCGGCGCTCGGGTCGAGGATGCCCCACGGCAACAGGAACCGGATCTGCGGTCCGCGTTCCGGCCAATAGCGACCGAGCAGGTGCCCGTTCAGGTAAAGGTTCGCCTTGCCCCGACCCGGGTCGAAGACCGCCCCGATCGCCCCACGCCCGGGATTCAGGCCATCCAGACGGAAGCGCGTTTCGTAGAGCCCCACCCCGGCCGGGTCGGCCTCCCAGGCGTGAGGGAGTGCAACGGACGCGGGGGTTCCGCGCTCGATCCCGGAGAAGGCCACGATCGGGTTCATCCCCCGCTCCCCTCGCACCAGGCCGCCGCGGAACTTCCACGAAATCGGCGTCGAGCCCGTGTCGAGTCTCACGATCCCTCTCGGATTTCGGGCATCGTCCGCAAAGCCCTTGTTGTGACCCAGGCTCTCGACGCAGATCACGATCACGTTCGCGCCCGCATTCCACACGCAGGGACGCAGGTCGATGCGCTCGAGCCTCGCCCCGTCCGGGCCGACGCCGAGCGGATTCCGGAACTGGTCCCCGGCCGCAATCAGTTCGCGATTGATCCAGACCGCCCAGCAATGCCGAGCGTCGAGCAGCAACCGGTCCAGCGGTCCCCGAAAGCTCCCCCGGTACCACGCAAAGCCGTAGTGAAGCCCGAGCGCGTCGATGTCGAACCCGACGCAAGCCTCGACGCGTTCCGGCGGGATGGTCGCCCAGCCGGAGTCGTCGTACGCGGGATCGAGCTGCGGGCTCGCGCCCGTGAAGCTCCACTCCTCCAGAGCCGGCAGGGGCGTCCGGGGCGGCGGCGCGAGCGGCAACGGCTTCTCCGGTTCCGGGCTCACGGCCTCGAGCTTTCCGTCCGGGGTGTAGACCCGAATCTGGGCCTCCCAGGGCGCCAGCTCCGACCGCATTGGCTCGGGCGTCGGAAGACCGCGCGGCTCCCGCCGCGCGTTTCGCAGGAACACGAAGCGGCGCGTCGGTCCCTGCCGGGTCGCCAGGTGCTCCGGACACCAGGGCTCCGCCTCGACGCGGTCGGTCCGGACAAGTTCGCTCTCGTAGGCCTTCAGAAACTCGTTGAGCCTGGAAACCGCCCGGTAGCGGGCGCCCGTGCGCCCCGACTCCGGCACCGGCGCCCCGTAATCGTAGGAGGAATAGACGTCGGGGCTCGACATATAGCCCCAGGTCACCCCGCCGCAGAAGACGTAGTAGTTCCAGAGCGTGGCCCGCTCGGCCAGAGCCGCCACGGTTGCATTCTCGATCGCCTCGGGTCCCAGCAACTCCCGTACACGCGCGTAGCCCGGCCCCCCCCAGCCGTCGTACCAACCTCCCTGGAGTTCCGGGAAGAACACGGGATTGTCCGGGCGGTGCCGATCGAGGCCCGCCTCGTCGCCGCGGAACGACGCGAAGACATCGCGCCGGTTCCTCCAGTCGCGCCGGAAATCGGTGATCGGGTAGCGATCGATGGCCATCAGATCGACGTCGGACTGACGCCCGCGGTCCGAGGAAAGATCATTGTGGAAGATCGGAACCTCGATGCCCGCGGCGCGAGCGAGTCCAAAGAGCTCGCGCATGTACGCGTTCGTCTGGCCGCGTCCCCGGGCCCGCTCCAGCGAGTCAGAGGCAGAAGCACGACGCAGCCGCCGCCGCACGGCGTCCAGACGCATCAGGACGGCCGCGACCGGGCGCACCCCAAACCAGCGGAACAGCAGGTCCGCAAGGTCGCGCGGCAGCGTCGACATGGGGGCGGGCAGCGTGTACTCGTTCTCGACCTGCAACAGGAGCAGCCCGCGGCAGCGTGCGATGCGAGGAAGAACCTGAGCAAACCACTGGCCGACCGCCTCCATGAAGGCGCTCGAGTACGCGAAGCCGGCAGCGCTCCGGCAACGCAGGGTCACTCCGGGCTCACGCAGCAGCCAGGCCGGAAGCCCGCCCAGATCGATCTCGGCGCAGACATAGGGACCGGGACGCGCGATCAGGTACAGACCCGCCTCGTCGATCATCTGGTGCAGGCGGTCGATGTCGCGGAAGCCCGAGAACGAGTACTCGCCTGGCACCTCCGAGTGGTAATTCCACGGATAGTAGAGGTCGACGGCATTCAGCCCCGCCTGCCGCATCTGCTCGATTCGATCGCGCCAGAGTTCGGGGTCGGGAAGGCGGAAGTAGTGCAGCGACCCCGACCGGATCAGCTTCCGCTCCCCGTCAATGGTCAGGCTGTAGCGATCGAACTCTACCTGCACCGCTCAGACCCGGCTGGCGAGCCAGCGCTCGGCGTCCATCGCAGCCATGCAACCGCTGCCCGCGGCAGTCACCGCCTGCCGATAGCCGGGGTCCATGACGTCGCCACACGCGAACACACCCGCAACCGAGGTCCGCGTGGACCCGGGCTCGACCCGAAGGTAGCCGGCGGGATCCGTCTCTAGCCAGCGCGCAAAAAGTTCACTGTTGGGCAGGTGCCCGATCGCGACGAACACTGCCCCGACCTCGAGTTCGATTTTCTCCCCACTTCGGACATCCCGAAGCGATACCGCCCGAACCTCGTCGTCGCCCACGATCTCGTCCACGACAGTGTTCCAGACGAACTCGATCTTGGGGTTCTCCCGCGCGCGCTGCTGCATGATTCGGCTCGCGCGCAACTCGTCACGGCGGTGAATCACATGCACCGAGCTTGCAAATCGCGTCAAGAAAAGGGCTTCCTCCAATGCGGTATCCCCTCCACCAACGACCGCCATCCGGGCTCCGCGGTAGAGCGCTCCATCGCATGTCGCGCAGGCCGAAACCCCCTTGTTCATCAGCCGCTCTTCGGACGGGAGGCCCAGCCACTTGGCCGAGGCCCCCGAGGCGACGATCAGCGCATCGGCTGTCAGGCTCCGCTCGTCGGTTTCGATCCGGAAGGGCCGCGAATCCAGTTCGACGCGGATCACATCCTCGTTGTGTACCAGGGCACCAAAGCGCTCGGCCTGCTTCTGAAACAACTCCATCAGTTCCGGTCCCCCGATCCCGTCCGGAAAGCCGGGGTAGTTCTCCACGTCCGTCGTGATCATCAGCTGTCCGCCGAAGCTGAAACCCGCCAGCACCACGGGAGAGAGTTCGGCCCGGGCCGTATACAGCGCCGCGGTAAAGCCCGCGGGCCCGCTGCCGACGATCGCAATCGCAGTGTGTCGCTGTGCTCCCGGCACCTAGGCTCCACTCCCGGCGAGCAACCTGCCGAGCAGCCCGGAACTCTCGGCCGCTGCCAGATCGTCCGAGCCCCCGACGTGCGTACCATCGATGAAAATCTGGGGCACCGTGTGCCGGCCGCTCTTCTCGATCATCTCCAGCCGACGCCGTGGCTCTTGGTCGAGGTCGATCTCGTCCCAGCGCAGGCCCTTTGAACCGAGAAGCAGCCGGGCCCGGAGGCAATAGGGACAGCTCTCACGCACGTACATCACGACGTCTGCCATGCGGCTATCCTAGCCAACCGCGAGCACCGCCGTAGATCTGCGCGGACTAGCGCAGGGCCTTGATCGAGCGGATCTCGAATGCCCTGGTGCCGGACGGAACCCGGATCGCGACCTCGTCCTCTACTTCTCTTCCGATCAGGGCCCGGCCGACCGGGCTCTGAATCGAGAGCAGACCCTGCGAGATGTCGGCCTCGTACTCGCTCACGAGGGTGTAGCTTATCTCCTCCCCGGAGTTGAGGTCCTCGAGAATCACGGTCGTTCCGAATCGCACCCGGTCGGGTGGCTGCGTGGCGGGTTCGACGACTTCGGCACGCGCCAGCAGATCCTCTAGCAACTTGATGCGCGCCTCGATGTGGCCCTGCGCTTCCTTGGCAGCGTGGTACTCGGCGTTCTCAGAGATGTCGCCGTGTTCGCGCGCGGCCCGAATCTCGCCGATGATGCGCGGCCGATCCCCGCTCTTGAGTCGCCGAAGCTCCTCCGTGAGGCGCTCGTAGCCGCCCGGCGTCATGTGGAGTCGCTCGGCCACCGAGCGGTCGAAGGTAGGAAGGCCCGATTCGCGTGTCAATCCAGCGCTCGGGCGAGGCTGCTGCGAGGTACGGAGGCAGGACCGAGCGACTGTGACCGGCCTTACGAAGGCGGACCGATTTCCCCGACCACAGGCTGCTACACTCGCCGCCGGGCGTATCGGCCCGAAGGAGGAACCGACCTTGATTCCGCGGATCTTGCTCCAACTGCCCGCTTTGGTTGCGGCTTTGATGCTGGCCGGTCTGGCCTGCGGCGACGAGACCACGCCCGCGGCGGACCCCGGTCCTGCAGCCTCGAGCCCCACCTTTCCCACAACGCAGACGCCTGCAGCGTCGCCGCCATCGAACAACCCGCGGGCGATCCCGCCGCATCCACCGGTTGCCTCTACCCCGGCACTGGAGGCACCGCTTCCCGCGCTCCGGTTTTCCGGGGCGCCCGCGTTGTACGTGTTGAGGCGTATCTCGGGCGAGTCCGGGGTCCAGTTCGGAATCGATCTTTTTACGTCTTCCTCATCGCCAGGCGCGACGCGTCTCGACGGACGTTTCGTCGATCTCGATCTGGCGCCGGGAACCGTCGGCGACGCTCTGCAGCAGCTCTACGCGAAGCTCGGTGGGTTTCTCTACACCGGCCTCGATGACGGAGTCTACATCCGGGGGGTCGGCCTCCTGCCCAACGACCCGCTGTTCCACCAGAAACTGATTCCCGCCGGGAGATACGCGGGGAACTTCACCGATCTGCGCTCCTGGTTCCTCCGGGGCCCCGGGATCGCCGTCAAGACCGCGCAGGTCCCCGGGACCCCGGTCTGGAAGAAGGTCGACTTCGAAACCACGGAGCCGATGTCTGTCGTCGACTTCCTGATGCGATACGGGAAGGAGGTCGGATCGGGCTGGCTGCTCTACCGCAGCAGCAGCCCAAGCGCGAAGCAAGCTGGGAATCGGGGAGTGTTCGCCATCCAGGAACTCGGGCTGCTAGTGGTGAGGAAGCACGGGTACCAGCCCAACGGTACGACCAACCGAAATTCCCTTCTGGGCACGATGGTCGACATCGCGGAGCGGACAGGGACTCCGATCTGTATTGTCGATTGGGCGCACGGACCTGACGTCCCGCTGCCCTCGCTCGGAGGGAACTCGGGGCCGCACGGCGGAAGTTCCCCGGCCCCGGAGCAACTCCAGGCGGTCTTTGATGACTATGCGAGTACCTCCGTACCGCAACCGTTTCGCTGGGAAGAACGCAACGGTGTAATCCTGATGCACTCGGCCCGCTACGACCACAACGCGGGCGTCGCAGGGAGCATGCTGTCCGAACGGCTGAAAGCGGGATCGTTCTCCGGTTCACTCGGAGAGCTCGCACGTTGGATCAACCGGAATCGTCAGGGCCCGGGAAAGGGGGATCTCCTGGCCGGCGAGATGTTCGCCAACGATCCGGTCGCCACGCTCGAAGTTGAGGAGGGAGCGAGCATCCAGGAGGTCCTACTGGCGTTTGCGGCCGAGACAGGGAGTTGCTGGACCCTGTCCCGGCGTACGGTGGCATCCGACATCCAACCCGGGCGTCACAAGGAGTCCGGCGTCGAGGGCGCGTTCCTGTTTCCGCTCGAATTCTGGCACCGAAACGGACTCCAGGGGCTGAAAGAGAGGAAGAACCCGCCGGCCGCGTCCGTCAGCGGAGCCGCTCCTCCAGCAGTCGGATCAGGTAGCCCATGATCAGCAAGTTCGGAAGTTGCTCGCGCTGGAACTGGTGCTCGCTTCCCTCGAACCCTCCGACATCGCGCGCGAACCAATCCGCGTAATCGAGAAAAAACTCGAGCAGATCGACCGGCACGTTCCCGGCTAGCAAGCGATTGATCTGTTCCGGAGTGAACTCGGTCCAGAGATCGGCAAGCTCAGTAGCGATTTCATTACGCGTCAACGTCGACTCCACGCAGGGGGGACCCGGGCCAAACCCTATCATCTCTCGGAACGATCTCGCGTGTCAAGAGAAGTTCGCCGCCGCGGTGCGCAACCTCGTCCCAAATTCTGGCACACCGCTGCAATCTGAGTGCACGCGTACCGTCGGAAAAGTGCAACGGCGACTCGAAGTCTTCGCGGCAGATCACGAAATCGAATCTGTGCACGGATCGTCCGCAACACTTGAACACCCGCAGGCAAAAGAACCGGGATTAGTAGGAGCGAGGTCGGAAGCCTCCGGGCATTTCTTCCAAGTTCCGGCGGATCTCCGTCGGCAGAGCCTCCGAATCTTCCAGCGAGATCCGTTCGAGCAGTTCCGCCGCCACCGCGACCGGGCTGCCGGTTCGTATCGCGATCGCGATTGCGTCGCTGGGCCGCGAATCGACGACGAGTGTGCGGCCATCGAGGGAAATCTCAAGCACCGCGTAGTAGGTGTTGCCTCTCAGCTCGGTGATCACGACACGATCGAGCGTTCCGCTCATGCTCCCGAGAATGCTGACCAGCAAATCGTGCGTGTTGGGACGGGTCGGGTCGACCTTTCCCATCTCCATCGCGATCGACCGGGCTTCGTAGGGACCGATCCAGATAGGAAGCTGACGCCCGGCACCCGCAGTCTCCTCGAGCAGAACCACGGGACTGTCGGTCCGCGGATCGAACCGCACACCCTCCACGCGCATCGCGAAAGTGCGCGGTTCGGAACTCCCGCCTCCCGCACATGCGAGCAGTGCGGCCGCGACTAGCGCTCGGAGCAGGCGCCCGGAGGGTCGCAGGTTCGCAGTAGGTCGGGGCACGCCGATCTCCTTCCCCCCCAGCGCCCTTCGAGAATACCACGGAAGCGCGGGTCCGCGAATCTAGGTATGCTGAACGGGTGCCGTCACGATCCGCCATCGTCGTCGGTTCGCTGTCGCGCGACTATGCGGACGAAGGCGTCCTGAAGGGCTCGCGACCGGGCGGCGTCGTCTGCTACTCGGGAAGAGCTCTGGCACGCATGGGGCTCCGTACGCGTGTCATCACCCGCCTGCAACGAGAAGACATGCCGAGCCTACTCGCTCCGCTGCAAGCGGACGGGGTCGAGGTGCTGGCTCTCGATAGCTGCTCAACCACGTCCTACCTGAACGACTACGGCAGAGTGAACGACTGCGGTAAATCCCCGGACCGGCACAAGCTCCTCTCGACTTCCGAGCCGTTGCGCGGGGACGACGTGCCGCCCGACTGGCGCGAAGCCGACCTGATCCACCTGGGTCCGCTGCACCGCCGCGACCTGCGGCCGGAACTGGGCACGGTCTTCGGCGGCCTTACCGGGCTCGATCTGCAGGGTCTGGTGCGCGTCGCAGGTTCGGAGTACGCGCGGGCCGAGCCGAACCCGTCGCTCGAAGCCTTTCTACAAGGTGTTGACGTGGTCCAGGCGAGCGAACAGGAACTCTCCGCCGTCCTCGACGGGGACTCACTCGATGCCTTCATCCGCCGACACGAAATTGCAGAAATGATCGTGACCCGCGGGGCGCTTGGTGCCTCGATCCTGAGCGGTGGATGCTGCACGGAGATTTCGCCGCCCACGGTTCTCGACGGCCCGGCGGTGGGGGCCGGCGACGTCTTCCTCGGCACCTACCTGATGCTCCGCGTCGAGGGGCGGGACCCCGCAAGCGCTGCGCGGGGTGCGACCCGGACGTCGATGGCACAGATCGAACGCGGAGAGGTGCCCAGAGGCTTCGTTCCGGACGGGGACGAATGAAGGGACTGCGGCTGATCGGGACGCTGCTCCTCTCGGGCTGCCTCCAGCAGCAACTGGGGATCACGGTCGTACCGCCCGAGCCCGACATCCCGGAACCGCCCCGTCCGGCCGCTCGGCGGGGCCCGGAGGCGCCCACGATGGCCGCAACTTCCCACCCCGGATTGACGCGCGCAGTCGAGATCGGCCCGGCCCTCTACTACTTCGAACCCGACGACCTCTGGTACAGCTTCTACAAGGGACGCTGGCACCAGGCCTTCTTCTGGAACGGTACCTGGTTCGAGCCGGAACGCGTCCCGGCGGTACTCCGGGATCTGCACCGCCGCAGCCCGAAGCCCGGCGGCTAGGCCGCTTCCGTGAGTTCGATCATGCGCTCCAGCGCGCGGCGGGCGTCTCGGACCACGATAGCGCGTGCTCGTTCGTCGAGCCGATCGCGCGCACCCGAGACCTCGTCGACGCAGTCGCCGGGAAGAACGCGGTTCGCCTCCGGCGGCTTGCCCTTCGCCAGCAGGTCCAGCAGCGCCACCAGGTGAGGGGGATCGTTGCGCGACATCGTGGCACAACCGCAGCCCGCATCGGCCGCGCCCGGAAGATCCGCCAGATGGACGACCTCGACCCCGTTCCTGGCTGCCTGCTCTCCCAGGTTTCGCACGAAGTGGCCCTCGGTGCCGACGGCAAAGCGGCTGCCCGCAGCGGCCTCCAGCACCGTGTGCCACAGAAAATGGGTAGATCCCGCGCCATCCGCGACCTCCACGACGGACGCGGGGCATTCCGGATGCACTAGCACGCGGTAGTCGAGCCCGTGCCAGTAGTCGACCTGGGCGGGGTCAAAGATCGTGTGCACACCACAGAACGAGCCCCAGAGCACCAGTTCCGCGCGATCCAGACGGTCGCGGTCGCGGGCGCCGAGGTCCCCGGGCTTTAGATCGGCCCCCTCGTGTCCTCCGGGCCACTGCCAGACGCGATCCCGCGAAATCCCCACCTCGCGAGCTACGTTCTCACCCAGGTGCCGATCCGGCACGAAGAAGATCTTGCGACCCTGCTCACGCGCCCAGCGGAGAATCGCGGCGGCATTCGAACTCGTACAGACCGAGCCGCCGGTGCTCCCGGCCAGCGCCTTGACGCGGGCGGAGGTATTCATGTACGCGACCACCATCAGGTCGTCGCCGTAGCACTCGCGCAGCGCCCGAACCGCAGGAGCCACCATGAAGTCCTTGGCCATCATTTCCATGGTGCAACCCGACTTCGGATTGGTGATGTACACCTGCTGATCGGGCGAGGCCAGAATCGCGATTGCTTCCGCCATGAAGTGCACGGCCGACTCCACTAGCAGTCTCTTTTCCGGGTGAAGCACCGCCTGGCGCGCCAGGAGATATGAGTCGGCCACGCGCCCGCCGTAGCGTTCGACCAGCTTTACGATCTCGCCCCCCATGTAGTAGTGGGCGAGCAGCATGAGTTCTCCCCCGAGCTGATCCAGCGCGGGTCGCAGGTAAGAATCCATCCAGGGCAGCACGGTTGCGGGCGTCCGATCCGGGAGCGCCAGGTACTCTTCCGCGTAGGGCTGGAACGCGTCCTGGTACCAGTCGAGCGGCAGATCCGACTGGCACAACGGAATCTCTGGCTGGAGAAGGATGCCGCTGCTGCGGAGCGGGGGAGGGGCCATCTCGAGAGCCTACTCTCCGCACCGCATTGCGGCTAGACGAGCCCCTTCCGCGTCATGGCCTCGACCCCGAAACGGAACGGTTCGCGCAGCGGGGACGCTCGAACCGGACAATCTTCCAGCGTGCAGCTGCCGCACTGGCGCGACTCACACGGGTCGAGGTGCACGACGACGTCGCCCCCGCCCCCGACCTGCTCCAGGATCGTGCTCTCCAGCTTATCGCCGATTCGGTGCGCCTGCTCCACCGACAGGTAGCGAGGGACGGAAAGGTGAAGATCGAAGTGCCGGAACGAGCCCGAGAACCACGACCGCAACTCGTGGATGCCGACCCACTCCGGCTGACGGTTACGCTCGAGCGCTGCACTCAGCTGCTCCAGCAGCTCGAAGTCTGCCTCGTCGAGCAGGCCCCCGAGCGCACGGCGCACGATCCGCCAGCCGATCCGGACGATGTTCACGGCCACGGCCAGCGCCACCAGTGGATCGATCCAGGCGAGTTCGGTCAGCTTGACCGCGACCAGCGCAACGATCGTGCCTGCGGTGGTGATGACGTCGGTCATCACGTGCTGGCCGTCCGCCTCGATCGCGGCCGATCCCGCCCGGCGGCCGATCCGGACCAGATACAGGCCGAGCACCAGATTGGCCCCGGCGGTCGCGGCCGAGAGCACGATGCCGTAGTCGAGCCGTACGATGACCGGGCCGACCACCAGGGCGCGCACTGCCACGACGAAGATCAAGGACGCCGCTCCGGCGATCATCAGCCCCTCGACCGCGGCCGAAATGCTCTCGGCCTTGCCGTGTCCGTAGGGGTGATCGGCATCTGCCGGGCGCGCGGCCACCACGACGCTCCACGTGGCCATCGAGGCGGCTGCAACGTTCACGAGCGATTCAGCCGCGTCCGAGAGCACGGCGGTCGAACCGGTGAGCGACCAGGCCAGGAACTTGACCAGCGTGATCGCCGCACTCGCAACGATCGAGATGACACCTGCACGAAGCGCGAGTCGCAGTTCGTTGGGCCCCCGCGCGCCGTGCTCCGTGCTCATCCGATCCCCGCATCCGCACGTGCAGAGACCCGGGCCTGCACGCGCGGCAGGAAAGTGGTCGGGGCGGCCGGATTTGAACCGGCGACCTCTTGGTCCCGAACCAAGCGCGCTACCAAGCTGCGCTACGCCCCGCGCGGCGAGGCAGAATAGACGGAGCGCGTCCGGCGAGCAAGAAGGCGCCTAGCGCACCCCGTCCTCGGAGGCCGGCGGGGCGCTCGAACCCCAGGGATCCGAACCCGGAACCTCGATCGGCGAATCGATCGAAGTCCGGACCCGCACCCGCTGCCACCAGGGACGATGCTCGACAGAATGGTCCCGCCGGAGGCGCTCTCCGAGCCGGTCGCAGTAGCCACGCGGGAGAGCGCGGGCCGCGGCGAGCGCTCGCGGCGCCAGAGCCGGGTTCAGGCGCCCGGGAGGCCCCGAGCGCGTGCCAGCCAGCAGCGCATCTCGGAGTGCCCGGGGATCGAGATCCGGGCGTACCTCGACCAGGAGCGCCGCCGTGCCCGCGACCAGAGCGGACGCGACCGCGGGCCCGCCGCGGAGGGCAACCGTCGCGTCGAGCGCGAACTCGTGATCGTTTCCCGGATTCGCCACCGCAGCCTCGACGCCGCGCCGACTCCGGCCCGTCACGACCCGCAGGTCGGGTGCGGTCCCGGCCGACTCGGCCAGCGGGCGACCGTTGCGCCCGAGCGCCCCCACCAGCAAGGTTGCGGCGAGCGGACGCTGGAAGAAGTCCTCGATCTCGCGCCACTCCCATACGTCGAGCACGGCGCCGGTTCCGAGATCCTGCGAGTTGAGCCAGTCGCGCCGCCAACGGGCCGGGTAGCCCGGCTCCGCATCGGCCGGCGCCTCGACCGCACAGACCGGGAGTGCACAGTTGTCCTCCGCGTACTGGAGCACGTCGTGGAGAATCCAGTGCGCGGACTGTGGCGGCCACGCGCAGGTCAGTAGACGCGCACCTTCCGCAGCCGCATAGGCAACACCAACCGCACGCGACCAGACCGGCGCACGCAGCGACGTGGCGGTGGTCCGCATACGCGGATCCTCGGGCAGTGGACTTCCGGAGGGCTCGAGATTCTCCTGGACATCGACAGGGATGATGGTTGCCCCCGGCGCGACGCCGGGCCGCTGCCCGGAAGCTCCCGAGCCGGCAGCAAGCGCCGCGATCGCGGTCCCGTGTCCGCGGGGCCTCGACCCGGGACCCGAGGCGGCACCGTCCCAGTCCGAAACGTCTTCGATCAACCCGAGCGCGAGCCGCGGAGCGGCCCCGGGGTGGGCGGATTCGATGATCGCAAGGTGAGCGAAGTTCGCGCCGATCGCGTCTCCCGGAATGCCGTTCCCATCGAGGTCGCGATCAGCGCCCTCGCCCTGCTTGAAACGCAGACTCGACGAGACCGCAAGATGATTGACGTCGACCCCGGTATCGACGACCGCGATCAACACTCCCCGGCCGGTGGCCTGCTCCCAGGCCTCGGCTACACCGAGCCGCTGGAGTTCCCAGGAAATCTGCTCCACGGCGGGCCGCTGCTCGTGTGAAGCGGGCTCGGGCTGGACTGGCGGTACGGCCCACCCGACATCACGGACCGCCTCGAGGGGTACCGCCCAGTCGGCGGTGCCGACACGGAAGAAGCCGGCGTCCTCGAACAGATAGCTCGCCGGATAAATCTCGGGGTGTGCACGCAGTCGCGCGACCGCCTGAAAGAAGTTCACGTCCTCCGGGATATCGATCACGAGCCAGTGATCGAGACCGACCCGGTCGCGGGTCCTGGAGCGATCGAACGGAAAGGCGGGCAGGGCGTACGCGCCGAAATGCTCCAGCAGTCGGTCCAGGGCCGGGAGGCCGGTTGCGCGCGTGCCCACAGGTCCCAGGACGCCGCGCGGGTTGAGACGGGTCTTGAACAGCACGACACCGCCCGCATACGGATCCCTCAGCGGCACCTGAGCCGCGTCGGTCACCGTCACCTGAGCGTAGGCCACGGCCTCTCCGCTCCGGCAGACGACGTCGACCACGCCCGGCGCCACCGGGGCTTCGATGCGGAACTCCGGCCCGCGGAGCGTTCGCCCGGAGGCGCTACAGCGCGCATCCGCTGCGTCGCGCCCTTCGAGCCCAAGCGTGGTGGAGTCGCCGATTCGCAGCGCAGCGTGACGCGGCTCGATGCGCAGTAACGCGCCGTCGCTCGGCGGGTCGGGTGCCCGCCAGAGCCGGGGCAGATCCTGGTGGGCCTGCGGGGCGAAGCCGGCCGGGTTCGCGCACGCGAAGGCGCACAGCGAAAGCGCGATGCAGACTCGCCGCCGACCTCGTCCCACGCGTGCAGGATCGGCCACAAGGGCGCGCGCCTTGAGAGGAATCGAACGCGCGCGCGTCGAAGCTTCGAAAAGCTCCGGGTTACCGGTTCGTTCTCAGTCGAGAAAGGCGCGCAGGGCCTTGGACCTGCTCGGATGGCGCAGCTTGCGCAACGCCTTCGCCTCGATCTGGCGGATCCGTTCGCGGGTGACCGCGAAGTCCTGACCGACCTCCTCGAGCGTGTGATTCGAACGCTCCCCGATGCCGAAGCGCATCTTGAGCACCTTCTCTTCTCGCGGCGACAGGGTGCCCAGAACCTCCATCGTGTGCTGCGAGAGGCTTCGCAGAATTACCTCTTCGGTGATAGAGACGCGCTTCTTGTCTTCGAGGAAATCGCCGAGGTGGCTGTCCTCGTCCTCGCCGATCGGGGTCTCGAGAGAGATCGGCTCCTTCGCGATCTTGAGCACCATCTGGATCTTCTCCAGCGGCATGTCCATCTTCTCCGAGACCTCCTCGGGAGTCGGCTCGCGCCCGAGATTCTGAACCAGGTAGCGCGTCGCTCGAACGAGCTTGTTCATCGTCTCGATCATGTGCACGGGGATCCGGATCGTGCGGGCCTGATCCGCGATGGCGCGCGTGATCGCCTGCCGGATCCACCAGGTGGCGTAGGTCGAGAACTTGTATCCGCGGCGCCACTCGAACTTGTCCACCGCCTTCATGAGGCCGATGTTCCCCTCCTGAATCAGGTCGAGGAACTGGAGCCCGCGGTTCGTGTACTTCTTGGCAATGGAGACCACCAGCCGCAGATTCGCTTCGATCAGCTCACTCTTCGCCTCCCGGGTCCGCTCGGCCGCCGACTGTATCCGCTGCTGGGATGCCACAGCCGCGTCGTGGCTCGTCTGATGATCCGCCTCGATCTTCTGGATCTGGCGGCGCACCGAGAGCAACTCGCGCTCCGCGATCGCGATCGCTTCTGGGTTCCCACCGAGCCGTTTGAGCGCCTTCTTTCCGGGCACGGAACGGCGACGGGACTGCGCGGACAATTCGAGAAACTCCTCGCCGGACAGACGCAGCGGCTTCAACATGCGCTCGATGTGACACTGCAGTTCGTCGATCTCCTCGACGAACTTCGCGATCTCATACTGGAGCGAACGAACGAACTCCGTCGAAACGCCCGAATCCAGGACCCGGGTCGCATCCCGGCTGCGGATCGTGTCCAGTTCTGCCTCCACCCGTTCGCGCGCCGCGGCCCGCGTGCGCGAATTGGCGAGGACCCGGCTCCGCTTGAGCAACTCGGGTCCGCTGCGCCGCGCCTGGGTGAGCGCCTGGAGCAGGCCCTTGCGCTTGGTCACCAGGTCCGCACCCTCTTCGAGGTTGTTCGGAAAGAGCTTCTTGGCGTCGCGCTTGTCGTTGCGAAGCTCGTCTCCGATCTCGAGCAATCGATCCATCACGACCGACGACTTGAGAATCTCCTTCAGCTCGTCGCCCTCCCCCGCCTCGATTCTCTGTGCGATCTCGACCTCTCCCGCCCGTGTGAGCAGAGATACCGCACCCATCTCGCGCAGGTAGACACGCACCGGATCGTTCGAACGATACCCCGAGTAGTCGTCCGCGCCGTTCGTACGCCGGCGAGAGTCGGGCTTGCGCAACTGGACGGGTGGAGTCCAGTCCCGGATCGCCACGGAGTGCCGTTTAAAGAGCGTCACCACCTCATCGAGTTTCTGAGATGACTCCAAGATGTGGCTCGGCAGAACGCCGAGCAGCGCCGCGCCGTCGACGTGCCCCCTGTCCTTGCCCGAGCGCAGCAGCTGTCGCAGGCTCGTCCCTCCGCCCGGGTGCGTCCCCCGGACCAGCTTCTGGATTGCTTCCCGGGCCTCGCGCGTCGGCCTGGTCTTGCTCACGGCCGTCGACCGCGAGGTCGAGTTGGCGCTTCGGACTCGGGCCTTCACCGGGACCGCTGCCTGGACCTTGGCCCCGTTCCGGGCCTTGGCCCCGTTCCGGGCCTTGGCCCCGCTCTGGGCCTTGGCCCCGCTCTGGGCCTTGGCCCCGCTCTGGGCCTTGGCCCCGCTCTGGGCCTTGGCCCCGCTCCGGGCCTTGCTCCCGGACGGGGAAGTCCGGGATTGCTTGGGACTGCGCTTGGAACTGGGCATCGTGGGGGGACTCCTCATGCGTTCAGAAATGTTCCGTTCAAACCGCGGAGGGCGGCTCTTCGGGTGAAGGTTGTCGGCGACTCGAACTCAGCGCATCGATCTGCTCCAGGATCCCGTCCTGATCTGCCGGTGAACTCTTCGCAAGTTCCTCACGCAGATGGGCCAGACGGGCCTGACGCACCTCTCGCTGGAGTCGGTCGATGCAATCGGAAACGGCGCGCTGGGCCATCGCCAGATCCTCCGATCCCGCACGCGCCAGAATCCTGGAAAGCGCGGTCTTCGAGGCCGGATCCAGAACTTCGGACTCCGGCGAAAGCAACACTTCCACACGCTGGCCCTCGCGGAGCACCCGCATCACCTGCCCGAGCAGTTCCCGGCCGGCTCCGGGCGGGATCCATGCCAGATCTAGTTCGCGTGTCTTCGCCTCGAGTTCGGGAAACGACGTCAGCTCCTCGATCAACTGCCGGCTGACGAGGTCGAGCCTGGCCGGCGCGGCCGGTTCGGGCTGCGTGCGGACTTCCGGACCAGCGGGTTGCGGCCCGGATCGACGCGAGCGCGCCGGGTCCGAACGAACCGTCTCCGCGACCGCGCTGGGGGGCACACCCAGCCGGGCCGCGATGCTTCGAAAGTAGGCGGCTTGCTCGACGGAATTTTCGAGCGCCTTGAGATAAGGGGCGAGCGAGCGCACGGCTTCGCCCGACCGCACCGCATCCTCGGACCCACCCGGGAGCTTTGCGTCGATCAGCTTCTCGAGCAGTGGCGTGCTGTGCTCAACGCAGTCCGCGAGCGCCTCCGCGCCCTGCTTCGCGAGCAGTGTCGCCGGGTCCTCCCCGGCGGGAAGCTCGGCCGCGAGCACCCGGATTCCCTCCGCAAGCAGGATCGGCAGCGAGAGTTCGGTCGCACGTTGCCCCGCCTCGTCCGCGTCGAAAAGCAGGATCACCTCGGGGACGTAGCGTCGGAGGCGCCGCGCGTGCTCGCGCGTCAGCGCCGTACCACAGGGCGCAACCGCTTCCGGAATTCCGGCCCGGTGCAGGGCCAGCACGTCGAAGTAGCCTTCTACCACGACCGCGCGACTGCAGTTCCGAATGCCCTCGAGCGCCTGGGCCATGCCGAAGAGCACGCTGCCCTTGTGATAGATCGGGCTCTCGGGCGTGTTCAGGTACTTGGGTTGATCGTCCCCGCTCGCGCGCCCGCCGAAGCCGAGCACGTTTCCGGCCGGGTCCGTGATCGGAAACACGACCCGGCCGCGGAAGAGATCGTAGTGGCCGTTGCCGGTCGCCCGCGCCTTCACCAGGCCCGCCTGCTCGGCCACACGCGCCTCGTGGCCATTCCGGGCCAGGTACCCGAGCAGCCCGTCCCAGCGCGGGGGGGCCAGGCCGATCTGGAATCGGTCCGCGAGTTCGCTCGAGACGCCGCGTTCGCCGAGATAATGGCGTGCCGCCTCGCCTTCGCGCGAACGCAGGGTCTCACGGAAGAACTCGAGCGCAGCCTCGTTCGCTCGATGAAGCGCTGCGGTTCGGCTGGAGGAGGTCCCCCCGGTCTCGGGGACCGTCACGCCGACCTCGCGCGCCAGGCTCCGGACCGCGTCAGGGAACTCGAGCCCGGCATGACGCATCCGGAAGCCAAACACGTCGCCGCCGGTCTGGCAGCCGAAACAGTGAAAGGTCTGCTTCTCCGCGTTGACCTTGAACGAAGGGGTCTTCTCTTCGTGGAAGGGACACAGCCCCCAGTACTCGCGGCCTCGCTGAGTGAGGGTGACGGACTGCCCGACGACCTCGATCAGGTCGGCGCGCGCGCGAACCTCGCTCAGAATATTCTCCGGGATATGGCCCAAGGCTTCTGGTAGCTCCCCGGATCTCCCGGCACCTCTCCTGGCACCGGAACATCCGCCCTTACCCCTGCTGAAGACCCTCCCTGGGGGGCTCTGATTCTCGTTCAGGACACGGGCCCAGCGGCATTCGGTGCCGGGCCCGTCAAAACTATCTGGCTCCGCGGAGTTTCTTGATGGCCCGCTTGCGCGCCGCGATGGCCTTGCGCTTGCGCCGGACGCTCGGCTTGTCGTAGTGCTCGCGCCGACGCAGCTCGTACATGATCCCGGCCTTCTCGCACGACTTCTTGAAGCGCTTGAGCGCGACCTCGAAGACCTCGTTGTCCTTGACCTTTATGCCCGGCAGCGGCCTGCCCTCCGATCTCTGACTCGATCTCTCATTCCGGCGTCCGGTCCCACGGACGCCGGCGCAGATGCCACAGGTTCAGCCCTTTGCGCGCCGCGGCTCCGAGCCCCGCGGGCCGGAGGCGCCGGCCATTCGCGACTCCCGGACCTGCGACTCCCGGGCGTCCGGCTACCGCACCAGCAGGGCCCAGGAAGGCCACTTCGACGCGGCGTCACCAGGTCAACCCGTCGCAGAGCCTCCCACGCGCGCCCGTCCAGACTTTGAAACCGTGTACCAGAACCCGCGTACATCCGACTGAAAACCCTTACAATCCAGTAACTTGCAGTCCAATTGCACGCGGCAAGCTAGCACAACCGCTCAGCGCTCCGCAATACAGAGTGGCAACGGGGCGACGAAAAGTGTCAATTGGTCCGACCAATTTAGACCAGAGCGCCGGTGCGCCGGCTCTGGCGCGCGCTACGCATCCACAGGCCGGACCGGCACGCCGCACTCGGCAAGAAAGGCCTTGGTCTCGGCGATCGAGAAGGTTCCGAAGTGGAAGATGCTCGCCGCGAGGACAGCGGACGCGCCGCCGCCGCCGGGCCCGTCATCCAGCGCCTGCCGCAGATGCGCGAGCTCGCCGGCCCCGCCGGACGCGATCACGGGGAGCCGCACGGCGTCGCTGATCGCGCGTGTCAGCTCAAGGTCGTACCCATCCCGCGTCCCGTCCCGGTCCATGCTCGTGAGCAGGATCTCTCCGGCGCCGGCCCGCTCCATCCGGAGCGCCCAGTCGACCGCATCCAGGCCGGTGGGGCGCCGGCCGCCGTGCGTGTAGACCTCCCAACCCGAGCCCGGGACCCCGAACTCCCGGCTCCGGGCGTCGACCGCGACGATCAGGTTGGCCGAGCCCAGCCGAAGCGCAGTCTCCGAGACCAACTCCGGGCGCTCGACCGCGGCGGTGTTGATCGAGACCTTGTCGGCTCCCGCACCCAGCAGCGCCCGCGCGTCCTCGACGGTGCGGACGCCGCCCCCCACCGAGAACGGGATCATGACCCGCTCGGCGGTCCGGGAGACCAGTTCCAGTAGGGTCCCGCGCCCCTCGTGCGACGCGGTGATGTCGAGGAAGCACAACTCATCCGCGCACTGCTCGTCGTAGGCGGCCGCGATCTCGATCGGGTCGCCTGCGTCACGAAGTTCGGTGAACCGAATCCCCTTCACGACGCGCCCGTCCTTGACGTCCAGACAGGGAATGACGCGCTTGGTCAGCATGCGCCCACCTCGGTGACCGCACACCCCAGGTCGAGCCGGCCTTCGTAGAACGCGCGCCCCACGATCGCGCCCGCAATGACGCGCGAGCGCGCGAGTTCCAGCAGGTCCTCGAGCCTTCCTACGCCGCCCGACGCGATCACGGGCAGCGTCGTGCTGCGAGCGAGGGCCACGGTCCCGGCCACGTCGGGCCCGCTGAGCATCCCATCGCGCCCGATCTCGGTGTGTAGAACCGCTCCGAGCGGCAACCCCTCGAACTCCTCCAGCACCTCGCGGGCGGTCCGGGGCTCCACCCGTTCCCATCCCCGCACCGCGACCTGGCCGCCGCGGGTGTCGAGACCGAGCACCAGGCGGCCGGGCCAGCGCTCGGCCACCCCCCGGACCAGCCTCGGATCCTCGAGCGCGGCGGTGCCCATCACCACGCGATCCGCCCCGATCCCGAGCAACTGCTCGACCGTCTCGAACGACCGCACGCCGCCCCCGACCTGCACAGGCGTCGCGCCCGCCGCCCGCAGGATCGTCTTCACGATTTGGGTGTTTCGGCCCACCCCGCGCCGGGCGCCGTCGAGGTCGACAACGTGGATCCGCGCGACTCCGGCCTGCAGGAAGTCGCGGACGACCTCGGCCGGCACACGGTCGAACTGGGTCTTCCGCGTGTAATCTCCCTGCTCCAGACGCACGACCCGGCCGTCCAGAAGGTCGATCGAGGGAATGATCTCCACCCGCCCCTCAGGGGCCAGGCTCGGGCCCGGGAACGCGCTCGACGACTTCGCGCGCCCCGTAGGCAGCGAGCTGTTCGGCTGTGCGCCAGCGGAAGCCCCGCTCCCAGGCCCGGCCGAAGGAACCCGGGTCGTCGGAGAGCCCCTGCTGCGTCTCGGAGAATTGGGCGCGCCAGAGCCTCTGTCCATCGACCCGGTACAGTCCGATTTCGAACTCGACGGAGGCAGCGCGCGTGGAACTCGCCCGGCCGCGGTAGCGGCTCACCTCTCCCGCCAGGAATCCGGCCACGCCGAAGTTCCTGGCCAGCAGCGCCCCGACGGCTGCCGGGTCGCGCGCGGGCCAGGCGAGGCCCGCCGTCTCGAGCGCGCGCGCCGCAGACGCGGGCGACACGACCTCCAGATCCTGTCGCTCGTCGAGTTGCTCCAGCAGGCGCGCGGTGAGAATTCGGGCCCCTGCGGACGCCGCATCCGGATCGGCCCGCGAAGCGGCCGGGCTCGCTGCCAGGGCCAGCAGCGCGATCCGCCCGTCCCGCAGCGGCGGAACCGAGAAATCTTCGGTCGAGACCGAACTGACACAGCCTCCCAGGAAGAGCGCGGCCGCCAGCAGCACAGCGGGCTCGCCTGGTCTCATGGCTGCCATGCCAGAAACCTCTCGAACAGCGCGAGCCCCGCCCGCTGGCTCTTCTCCGGGTGAAACTGGACTGCGACCCAGTTATCCCGCCCGACCGCAGACGGGAACCAACCCCCGTACTCCGTCCGCGCGACGACGGCCGCCTCCGGCACCTTCTCGGCTCGATAGGAGTGAACGAAGTAGAAATAGCTCTCGCGCACCACCGGGTGGGCCCGGACCGGCGACGCCAGATTCCAGCCCATGTGCGGGATCGGGCCGGGAAGCGACTCCGGGAAGCGCGCGACGCGGCCCGGAACCAGTCCCAGGCCGCGCGCCGGCCCCTCGTCGCCCTCCTCGAGGAGCGCCTGCAGGCCGATGCAGACTCCTAGGTAGGGGCAGCCCGCCCGAATCCGCTCGACCAGGGACTCGGCGATCCCGCCCTCTCGCAGGCGCTGCATGCAATCTCCGAGGTGCCCGACTCCCGGCAGCACCAGCCGCTCGGCGTCTCGTACTGCATCCGCGTC
The DNA here is from genome assembly GCA_013215565.1 of Myxococcales bacterium. Classification (GTDB taxonomy): domain Bacteria; phylum Myxococcota_A; class UBA9160; order SZUA-336; family SZUA-336; genus JABSQV01. Next base: position 32,945 of record JABSQV010000053.1, read on the forward strand.
GCCCGCCAGACGCACGCGCGCACCCGCGCGCTCGAACGCGCGCCCAACGCTGCGGAGGTTTCCCATGCCGTAATCGATCAGGGTCACTTCCGGTGTCCGTGCACTCATGCCGGACCCCGAATACGGGTCACAGACTGCCCTTGGTCGAGAGCGCGCCCTGGATACGGGGATCGATCCGGGTCGCCTGGTCGAGGGCGCGGCCGAGCCCCTTGAAGATGCCCTCTACGGTGTGGTGCACACCGCGCCCGTAAGCGGCGTTTACGTGGAGGTCGATCCCGCCGTTCGTACTCAGGGCGTACAGAAAGTCCTCGATCAGTGCGGCGTCGAACTGCCCGACCCAGTCCCGAGCGAGCTCCACGTTGTACACGAAGTGGGGCCGGTTCGAGAGGTCCAGATCGACCGAGACCAGCGCATCCGCCATCGGAATCCGTGCCGAACCGAAGCGCGAGAGCCCCGAACCGTCGCCAACCGCCCTCCGGATCGCCTGACCCAGCGTGATCCCGACGTCTTCCACCGTGTGGTGCTGATCGACCTCGATGTCTCCGTCGGCGCGAGCGCGCAGATCGAAGAAGCCGTGCCGCGCAAAGGCCTCGAGCAGGTGATCGAAGAACGGCATGCCCGTCCGAACCTCGGCCTCTCCCGTGCCGTCCAGGCGCAGCTCCACCCGGATCTCGGTCTCACGCGTTTTTCTCGAAACCGTCGCTTCTCGCTCCATCTGCCTCATCCTCTGATCCTGGGGGATGAAAGCCCATCCCCGCACGCGGGTCCAGGGGCGCCTAAGACTCTCCCTCGCCCTGTTCGAGCCGCAGTTTGATCGCGTGCGCGTGTGCAAAGAGGCCTTCGAGTTCGGCCAGTCGCAGCGCGTGAGGTCCGAGCTTGCGCAGCGAGCGCGGACCCAGCGAGATCAGGCTCCGGCGCCGCAGGAAATCCTCGACTCCGACTGGAGAAGAGAAGCGAGCGGCCCCACCCGTCGGCAGCACGTGGCTGGGTCCGGCGATGTAGTCCCCGAACGGGACCGTGGCGTAGGAGCCGAGGAATACGGCCCCGGCCGTGTCGATCCGTCCGGCCCAGTGTTCCGGGTCACGAACTGCGAGCTGGAGATGCTCTCCGGCGTAGCGGTTCGCAAGCACCGCCGCCTCTTCGAGATCCCGAGTCACGACCGCGAGGCTCCGGGCGGCGAGCGAAGCCTCGGCGATCTCCCGACGCGGGGTTTCCGCGAGCTGGCGGCCCAGTTCCGCCAGAGTCGCGGATGCCAGCCCGCGTTCCGGGGTCACGAGCAGCACGCTCGCGTCGGGCGCATGCTCGGCCTGCGCGAGCAGATCGGCGGCCACGAAGCGCGGGTTCGCGGAATCGTCGGCCACGATCACGACCTCGCTCGGACCCGCGTCGGCGTCGATCGCCACGCGGCCAGAGACCTGGCGCTTGGCCGCCTGCGTGTACACGCTCCCGGGTCCCATGATCTTGTCGACCGGCGAGACGCTCTCGGTCCCGTATGCGAGCGCCCCGACGCCCTGTGCGCCGCCCATCCGGTAGACGCGCTGGATCCCGGCAAGCCGCGCCGCCTCGAGTACGGCCGGGTGATGACGCTCGGCCGAACTCGCCACACACAGCTCGCGAACCCCCGCAACCCGGGCTGGAATCGCCAGCATCAGGAGCGTGGAAGGAAGCGGCGGGTAGCCCGGGACCATCAGCGCGACGCGCCCGATCGGCAGCAGGTCCTGGCCGAGCAGCTCGTCTCCATCTTCCAGACGCCAGGACTGGGGGACGTTTGCAGAGTGAAAGCGCCGGATGCGTTCGGCCGCGACGGCCAACGCGTCACACACCGAGGGTTCCAGCTGCGCCCGCGCCCCCTCGATCTCTTCGGGGCCGGCGAACAGCGTCTCGGGCGTCAGACGGTAGCCGTCGTAGCGCTCGACCGCGTCAAGAACTGCATCATCGCCTCGCTGCCGCACGTCCTCGAGAATCTCCGCAACCGCACGATCGACGTCGGCAGCTTCCAGCTCCCGGCGCGCCTCGAGCACTGAAAACGCGGCCTCGAAACCGGCCTCATCGGTTCCGATCAGGCGGATCGGGGGCGCCGGCGCGCTCATGCCCGGATCCGGCGGATGCGTCCGCCAAGCTCCCGGAGCTTTTCCTCGATGCGATCGTAGCCCCGGTCGATGTGGTACACGCGCAGCACATTGGTTTCACCGCGGGCGGCCAGCCCGGCCAGTACCAGGCAAGCGCTGGCGCGCAGGTCGGTCGCCATGACGGGCGCACCTTGGAGTTCCCGAACACCTCGGATCACGGCGCAGCGCCCGTCGAGCGCAATGTCGGCGCCCATGCGCTGCAGCTCGAGGACGTGCATGAAACGATTCTCGAAAATCGTCTCGGTCACGAAACTGGGCTCATCCGCGAGCGTGAGGAGCGCCATGATCTGGGCCTGCATGTCGGTCGGGAACCCCGGGAAGGGCGCGGTCTTGATCCGCGTCCCACCGATCCGGCCCACATAGCGCAGACGCACCCGGTCCGGCCCGATCTCGAGGTCGAGCCCGGCGCCCTCCAGCTTGTCGAGGACTGCGCGGAGCTGAGCAGGCTCGATCCCGGTCACCTCGATCTCGCCGCGCGTGATCGCGCCCGCGACCAGCAGCGTGCCGGCCTCGATCCGGTCACCCGCGACCTGGTGCTCCACTCCTGAGAGGCGGCTCACGCCGACAACCTCCAGGCAATCGGTCCCGGCGCCCTCGATCTGGGCGCCCATCGCGGTTAGTACACGAATCAGCTCTCCCACCTCCGGCTCGATCGCGGCGTTCTCGATCCGCGACTCGCCCTCTGCAAGGCAGGCCGCCATCAACACGTTCTGGGTCCCGTTCACGGTGGGCAGGTCGAAGGGGATCCGGGCTCCGCGCAGCCGCTCTGCGCGTGCCTCGACGTAGCCCCGGGTGAGGTCGACCTTGGCGCCGAGCGCCTCGAGCCCTTTCAGGTGCTGGTCGACGGGCCGGGCCCCGATTGCACAGCCGCCCGGAAGCGAGACGCGGGCCCGTCCACAGCGGGCCAGTAGCGGGCCCAGCACCATGAACGACGCGCGCATGGTCCGGACCAGGTCGTAGGGTGCCTCGACCTTCCGGGGCTCTCCGGCTTCGATCCGGAGCGTGTTCTCCCGCTCCCAGTAGGCGGGGACCCCGAGCGCGCCCAGGATCTCGATCATGGTCGAGAGATCGCGAACCCGGGGGACGTTGCCGAGCACGACGTCGCCGTCGCACAGGATCGAGGAAGCCATCAGCGCGAGCACGGAGTTCTTCGAACCGCTGGCTCGAACGCTGCCCTGGAGCGGCCGGCCTCCCCGAATCTCGAATCGATCCATCCCCGATGCTCTCCGCCGCGTCAGTCCCCGCCGAACCGACCGAGGACGACTCGCTCGATTCCGGCCAGGTCCCGGACGCGCTCCACCTGGATCGCTCCGGCTTCGCGCATCAGCTCCTCTACGTCCGCAGCCTGTCCGGCCCCGACCTCGAGGGCCAGATGGCCCGGGCGCGCAAGCCGGGAGGGCGCCTCGTGGCAGAGCTCGCGAACCAGGTCCAGGCCGTCGGCGCCGCCATCCAGCGCTTCCCGGGGCTCGTGTCGGACTTCGGGCGCGAGTTCCGCGATCTCGGCGCGCCGCACGTAGGGCGGGTTTGAGACGATGGTCTCGAAGCCCGGTCCGACCGGACCCAGCCCCTCGCCCTCCACCAGCGTCACGCGTTCGGACACGCCCAGAAGCTCCAGATTCTCGCGCGCCACTGAGAGAGCCGGGCGCGACCGCTCGACCGCCAGGATCGCGGCTTCCGGGAGCTCGCGCGCAAGGGCCGCGGCCAGCGCCCCCGAGCCGGTCCCGATCTCGGCCACCAGGGACGGCCGCAGGTCGCGCACCGTCTCGACCAGAAGCTCGGTCTCGGGCCTCGGGATCAGGACGTCGGGCGTGACCTTGATCTGGAGCGACCAGAACTCGTGGACCCCCGTCAGGTAGGCGACCGGCACGCGGTCGACTGCGCGGCGCTTCACCAGTTCCCGGAACCGCGCGCGCTGGTCGTCCCGGACCGCATCCTCGAAGCGCAGATACAGGCCCATCCGATCCACGCCCATCACGTGCGCCAGCAGCACCTCGGCATCCAACCGCGGCGTCGAGACACCGTGGCGGCCGAAGTACTCGGCCGTCCAGCGGACCAGATCCAGCGGCTGCCAGGATCGCTCTCGGCTCATTCGGCGTTCCCGGCCTGAAGCTGCTGGGTTTCGAAGTACACCGCGGCGCTGTCGACGAGTACGTCGAGGTCGCCGTCCAGAACCTTCTCGAGATCGTGCACGCTCAGATTCGTTCGGTGATCCGACACGCGGCTTTGGGGAAAGTTGTAGGTACGGATCCGCTCGCTGCGGTCCCCGCTTCCGATCTGTCCGCGGCGATCCTGGGCCCGCGCGTCCTCCTGGCGCTGCCGCTGCAGCTCGAACAGGCGCGAACGCAGGATTTTGAACGCGCGCGCCTTGTTTTTGTGCTGGGACTTCTCGTCCTGGCAGGTCACGACGATTCCGCTCGGCTCGTGCGTGATCCGCACGGCCGAGTCGGTCGTGTTCACGCTCTGTCCCCCCGGACCGGAACTCCGATATACGTCGATCCGGAGGTCCTCATCGGCGATCCGAACCTCGACTTCCTTGGCCTCGGGCAGAACTGCGACCGTGACCGTCGAGGTGTGGATTCGACCCTGGGACTCGGTCACGGGAACCCGCTGCACGCGGTGAACGCCTCGCTCGTACTTGAGCTGGCGGTAGACGCGATCCCCCGAGATCGCGACCACCACCTCACGTACCCCGTTCGCGTCGGTTCTGGACGAGGAGAGCACCTCGGACTTCCAGCCTTGCCGCTCCGCATAGCGGGTATACATGCGCAGCAGGTCGGCCGCGAAGAGCGCGGCTTCCACCCCGCCGACGCCCGCGCGGATCTCGAGGACGATGTTCCGGTCGTCGTTGGGATCTCTCGGAATCAGCAGGCATTTGAGCGACTCCTCCATAGACGCGAGCAGGGTTTCGGAGGTGGCGATTTCGGCCTTCGCCAGCTCCCGGATCTCGGGGTCGGGATCCCGAAGCAAGGCGCGGTTTTCCTCGATCGCGACGTTGAGTCCCCGCCACTTTTCATAGACCTGCACGGTCTCCCGGAGCCCTGCCAGTTCCCGCGTCAGCTCGCGAAGCTGGGACGGATTCGAGGTGACCTCGGGCTTCGAAAGCTCCAGTTCGAGCTTCCTGTAACGTAGGGCGACTTCTTCCAGACGATTGAACACGGACCGCTCCCCGGAAAGCCGGCCGGGCCGGCGCGGAAGCACACGCGCCCACAGACCCGGCAGACAGGGCTAGTGGTGGCGCTTTCGGACGGAGTCGGTGGGACGCGCCAAGGAACTAGCCCGTGGCCTTCTCGTAGCGCCGCCGGAAACGCTCGACCTTCCCGGCGGTATCCACGATCTTCTGCTTCCCGGTGTAGAACGGGTGGCAGGCTGAGCAGATCTCGACCCGGATCACGGGTTGGGTGGAGCGGGTCACGAACTCGGAGCCGCAGGCGCAGCGGACCTGGCACTCGACGTAGTCTGGGTGGATCTCGGGTTTCATCGGGTCCGTAACCCTAGCAGGTCGGCACGGGTTCATCGAGGCGAGAAACTCCTCTTCGAGGTCCGCCGCCTCGAGCTTGTCCAGCAGGAACTCCATCGAGTCCACCGGGCTGAGCGGAGACATGACCTTCCGGACCAGTACGTCCGGCGGAGCGTGGACACGGCGGGTGAATCCGGACCGCAGTCAGTCAGGCAGAGTTCGGGACTCGAAGGTAGTGAAGCATGCGCCCGCTTCCTCGATCCCGCCGGTAGCTCGCGAAGTTCTCGGGCTGGCAGAAGGTACAACCGCCAACCCGCGCGATTTGCTCCTCGGGAATTCCGGCGCGAACGAGTTGCGCCTGGTTGAGTGCTCCGAGATCGAGCATCCAGTGGTCCCGACGCTCTCCGCGCGCGAAGACCGCTTCGTCGCGAATCGCTCGACGCACCGGCGCATCTACCTCGTAGCAACAGGGACCGATGTGCGGGCCGATCACGGCCAACCACTCGCCGGGCCACACTCCCTGCGCTTCCTGCAGATGCTCCACGACACTTTTCGCGATCTCGCGCGCGCTGCCGCGCCAGCCCGCGTGAACGGCCACCACGATCGGACGCGGGCGGCGCGCGGCAAGTAGCACGGGCACGCAGTCGGCTGTCACCACACCCACCGCCAGACCAGGGGAGATCGCAAACAGGGCATCTGCCTCGTCGCTCTGCCCCTCTGCCTGCACCTCGAGGATCCGCACACCGTGAACCTGTTGCGCGCGCGCGAGCCGCGCGGGGGCCGCTTCGAACGACCCGCGCGTTCCAAACCCGTGATCGATCCCGAGTTCGGACAGAATGGGCGCGCGGAGAAAGGGCCCGGAACTCACGGGCCGAGTCCCGCGATCACGCAGCGGAGATCTGCGGGGAGTGGAGACTCGAAGCGCAGACGCGCTCCCGCTTCCGGCGGATCGAAACCCAGCACCGCCGCGTGCAGGGCCTGGCGCTCGAGGCCGAGTGCGCGCGAGATCGCGCGACCCCCTCCATAGACGGGATCCCCCACCACGGGAAGCCCAATCGAGGTCAGGTGCACGCGGATCTGGTGTGTGCGCCCGGTCTCAAGACGCACCCGCAGCAGGGTCAGCTCAGCGAAGCGCGCTTCTACACTCCAGTGGGTCACCGCGCGACGTCCGCTGCGCGCGCGCGTACTGAAGCGCTTGCGATCTCCGGGATGCCGCCCGATCGCCGCATCGACCGATCCGTGCTCGCGCTTCGGCGCGCCCCGTACCAACGCCAGGTACTCCCGATCCACTGAATGACACTTGAACTGCGCCGAGAGTGCGCGGTGCGCGGCGTCCGACTTGGCAACCACCAGCAGCCCCGAGGTCCCCTTGTCGAGCCGGTGGACGATTCCGGGCCGAAGCATACCCCCGATCCCGGACAGGTCGTCGCAATGATGCAGGAGCGCGTGCACGAGGGTTCCCGAACTGCGCCCGGCCGCAGGGTGGACGACCATGCCCGCGGGCTTGTCGACGACGATAAGCGACGCATCCTGGTAGACGACGTCGAGCGGAATCGGCTCCGGTCTCAGTTCCAGAGGCTCGGGAGCCGGAACCCGTCCTTCGACGCGGTCACCCGACCGAAGGCGGTAGGCGACCTTCACGCGCACCCCCGAGACGGTGATCCAGCCTGCTTCGATCAGGCGCCGGATCCGCGAGCGGGACAGATCAGGCTGGCGCAGCGCCACCGCACTGTCGAGGCGTGAGCCAGAGAGTTCCTGTCGCGTCACAAAGCGGAACTTCAACGGCTCTGATGCTACCAGATCTGGGTCCGCACCATTCTCTGCCGGTAGATCAACACGTCGATCAGGGCGTGATTGAAGATCCGATCTGCTCCTCCGAGATCGGCGTGCACTTGCCTCCGGTAGTAGTCGTAGGCACGCTCGATGTCAGAGTGAAGTCGATCAAAGAGGTCGTCCTTCTCGAGTCCGATCCGAAGCTCGTCACCCGCATACGCAGCCATGTCCGAGAAGAGGACGCGCGCGAGGCGCCGGGCGCGTCCGGGATCCCGCAACAGAACTCCCACTACTCCGCACTCCGATCTTCACGCATCCGCGTCAGATAGGAGTCCACGACGCGCTCGGGATCGAGACGCAGACAGCGTGCGTACTGCTTGAGATATCCGCGCACGTAGACCTCGGCGGGCAGGTCCCGGTAGCAATTCGTCTCTAGCGAGATGAGGAACCCCCCGTCGATCTTGGTCTGCGCCGAAATCTCGTCTAGCTCGAGGCCCAGGCTGAGCCGGATCCTGCGCAGCACGCTGCCCTCGAAGACCCCGTCTTCGGGATCGTAGCCGTCGTCGAGCTCGAGCGACTCGGGCTTGGACGCGGGCTTGGACGTGGAAGAGTCCGCGTGAGTCGCAGCGGGAGCGAGCGCTGGAGTTTTCACCGTTGCGTCGGCCGCGAGCATGACGCCCGCCCGCCGAAGCCGCGCGTCATACTCGCGCCGGGCCCGGGCATCGGAGAGCACAGTGTACGCCTCTTCGATCCGCTCCAGGATGTGCGCGTTCTCGTCATCCGAAAAAACCGAGTAAGTAGCGAGGCCGCTCGGCTGATAAGTGGATCGGTTCACCCGGTAGGCACGTTCGATCTCCTGCAGGGCGGCATCCGGCGAGATCTCGAGAATTTCGTAGTAGTTCTGGTCCACGATCCCGGTCAACGACCTTCCTCCAGGAGCTTCTTGACGATTCGGCGGATATACATCGCTCCGTCGGACTGCGGAAAGGCCTGCACGAGCAACTGCCGGTCTTTCACGGAGCGCCAGACGGAGTCATCGAAATTGACGTAGCCCACGTAGTCCAGATCGACCCCGAGGTGCTTCCGACAGACACCCCGCAGGGAAAATCCGAGTTTCACCTCGTCGGAATCCCGCACCTGATTCACGATCAAACGCGGTCGCATTTCGGAAATCACACGTTTGAAGCGCGCCGCCTCCTGCGAGTCGATCTTCTCCACCTCGCTCAAAAGGTCCCCCGGCGTCCGAATTCCGCGTTCGTTGCGTTGATCCATCGCCGCCCGGAGTACCTCGCGGACCGGAGAGCCCGAGAGCGCGTGCGCGAGTCTGCGATAGTAGGCGGCGCGCAGAAACTGATACATGTTCTCGATCGCCGTCGGCTCGGGCGTGGTCACCATGAATCTCACGCTGGCAGCCAGGAAGAAGTCGAGCGTCTGCCTGCCTGTTCCGGCGGAGAGGTCTAAGATCACCACGTCGGCCTGGAGCGCGCGAATCTGGCGCATCATCTCGATCCGCTGGCCGCGCGTGGTCTCGGCCGCGCCCGGATGGCTGAGCGCCCCCAGGATCAGCCGCATGCCCGGGATCGCCGTCTCGATCGCGACCTTTTCGAGTTCTTCGACGCGATGATCGAGGTAGTCGAGCAGATTCACGCGTGAGCCGGTCCGCACACCGAGGCAGGTGTGGAGATTGCCGCCCCCGAGGTCCAGATCGGCCAGTACGACCCTGCGGCCGGCGAGTGCAACGGTCGCACCGAGATTGGCGGCCAGGAAGGTCTTCCCGATCCCGCCCTTGCCCCCGCCGAAGGCCCATACCTGAGGCAGCGGGCGAGGCCCGCCCCGCTGGACCCCGCGAGAACTGCTTGTATCTCGCCTAGCGCTCAGCCAACTCGGCGTTCCAGTAAGCCGCATCGACAAAATTCAGGAACGGGCGCCACTCCGGGTACCCCTTCCTGCCTCCCAATACACCGACCACGGGAGTCCAGCGCGGCCGCACCGGTTTCCGGATCAGCTGCAAGCCCCCCTGAGCGGGCGTCCTCCCACCCTTTCGCCGGTTGCAGTCCAGACAACTGCAGACGACGTTTTCCCAGACACTGCGGCCTCCCTGAGACCGCGGCAACACGTGATCCAGGTTCAAGTCGGAACGAGGGTAGCGCCGCCCACAGTACTGGCACGTATTTCGATCCCGGGCATAGATATTGATGCGGCTGAACCGGACATGCCTGCGGGGGACCCGATCGAACGCGGTCAGTACGATCACGCGCGGCACGAGAATCATGCTGCCGATCAGGCCGATCGTCTCCTCGTCCCCCCGGACCCGGACCTCGGCCCAGGAGTCGAAGTCGAAGGTCTCGTACTGCGCGTTGACGGCGCGCGCGATCCCCTGGTAGAGCAGGCTCACGGCCCGCCGCACCGACGTCACGTGAATCGGCAAAAAGGACCGATTGAGAACCAGTACCGACCCGTCCAGCATCAAAAAACCTTAGCAGAAACAGGACGTTGAATCAAATTTCGCGCTCGCCTGCCAGCTTCGAGAAGACCCCGAGCAAGGGCTCGATCTCTTCCGGCGCCAGCGTTCTGGGGTCGAGCAGGATCCCGCCGCGATGGATCCGGACCACGACGGGCGGGTCGGAGTGCCGCAGCGCACGTGCCAGCGCAGCCACAGAGGTGACGGGCTCGAGCCGTACCACGGAGCCCTCGAACTGCACCCCGGGCAGCGCTCCGCCGCCCGCCGCGGAGTTGCTGAGCTCCACCTCGACCGAGGGCCAGCCCTGACGCGCGAGCCCGGCCGCGAGCGCTTCCGCCCGCTCGCGCAACTCCGCGGGGGCCGCCAGGAGCATCCGCAGACTCGGCAGTTCGCGCTCCGCCCCTCCCGCAAGCAGTGGCCGGAGCGTCGCCCCGAGGGCCGCCAGCGTGAGTTTGTCGCAGCGCAGCGCGCGCGCGAGCGGATTCTGCATCAGCGCCGCGACCGGTTCGCGCCGGCCCAGCACAATCCCGGCCTGGGGACCGCCCAGCAGCTTGTCTCCACTGAAGAGTACGAGCGAAGCGCCGGCGGCGAGCCCCTCGGTCACCGGTGGTTCCGGAAGGCCGTGGGTACGGAGGTCGAGGAAGGTGCCGCTCCCGCGGTCTTCGACGACCGGAATCCCGGCCTCGCGGCCGAGGGCTGCGAGTTCGGCGATCTCGACCTCGGCCGTGAAGCCCCGCAGCTCGAAGTTCGAGCGGTGCACCTTGAGCAACATCCCGGTATCGGGGCCGATCGCAGCCCGGTAGTCCTCCGGGTGGGTCCGATTGGTGGTGCCGATCTCGCGGAGCCTGGCCCGGCTCGAGCGCATGATGTCGGGAACCCGGAACGACCCCCCGATTTCGACGAGTTCGCCGCGCGAGACCACGACTTCCCGGCCGGCCGCGAGGGTGTCCACGGCGAGCAGCAGGGCGCCGGCGTTGTTGTTCACCACGAGAGCCGCCTCCGCGCCCGACAGGATCCGGAGGCTCTCGGCGACGGCGGCGATGCGCGAGCCCCGCTCCCCTGATTCGAGATCCAGCTCGAGATCGCTGTAGCCACGGGCCGCATCCGCCGCCGCAGCCGCGGCCGCCTCCGACAACGGGGCCCGGCCTAGATTCGTGTGGAGGACGACGCCCGTGGCGTTCAGAACGCGCCTGGGACTTCTCGCCTCGAGGGCATGCGCGCGGGCTCGTGTACGCGAAGCCAGCGCCTCCAGGCTGACCGGGATTGCGTCTCCTCCGCCGGTCTGAAGCAGCCGGCGCGCCTCCTCCAGCACCCCTCGCGCGGCCGCCAGCACGCTCCAGCGCGCCAGATTCGTGTGTTCGGACGCCGCGCGCACCAGCCGATCGGTCTGCGGCAGACGGCGAAGCTGTTCATTGACTGAGGTTTGGGAGTCCATTAGGGTCTCGGGCGTTGATCCCTCCTCGCGCGACCACGCCCCAGTCTTACTCGATCTCGCGGAATTGTTACCTGATTTCAGGGAATTGCGCTGAGCGGCGAGTAGGCCGGTCGGCCTCTCTGGACCGGGGCGTGCCGCAGGCGGGGTCAATCTGGCGGCCCGACTCCGGGTCGCCCGGCCTTCAGGGTCCGGAATCTCTCCGGAACACGAAACCCCAACCACCGAACCAGGTCCCCGAGCCTGCGACCCCCGCGTTTCTGAGCAGACCGCTCCGCGGGGCCCGCCGGTTCGTGGCTCGCTACCGGTACGAGGAACCAGATGAAACACGAGATCTTCGTGAACATGAGCCCGCGCGAAACGCGCGTGGCCGTTCGCGAAGCAGACAACATTACAGAACTCCTCATCGAGCGCGATGCGGAACGCGGCGTCGCTGGGGGGATTTACAAGGGTAAGGTTACCCGCGTCCTCCCCGGAATGCAGGCCGCGTTCGTCGACATCGGACTCGCGCGCGGCGCCTTCCTGTACGTGGGCGACTACCGCTCCGAGTTCGCCGACGTCGACGTCGGCGAGGACGGGTCCGAGGTTCGTCGTTCCCCGCAGGAGGGAAACGGAGGCCGCGGACGGCGGTCGAGCCCGCTGCCCCAGATCGAGAAGATCCTCGGTGAAGGACAGGAAATCCTGGTCCAGGTCTCGAAGGAACCCCTCGGAACCAAGGGCGCCCGCATCACCTCGAGGGTCTCGCTCGCCGGACGGCATCTGGTGCTGGTCCCCTGGATGCAGCGGGTCGGAATCTCCAGGCGGATCGGGAGCGACCGCGAGCGTCGGCGGCTGCGCGGCATCGTATCGAGCCTGCGGCGCGAAGACCTGGGCTTCATCGTCCGAACCGTTTCCCACGGAGTGACGGAGTCCGATCTCCGCGCCGACGTCGAGTACCTGACCACCCTCTGGGACTCGGTCAACCAGAAGCGGCAGGCCGTGAAGGAGGTCCCGGCCCTGGTCTACGAGGAGCCGAAGCTCCACCTGAGGATCCTGCGGGACCTGGTCTCCGTACAGACCAAGGAGATCGTGGTCGACGACGCGGATGCCTACGGCGAGATGCAGGAGTTCGTCCGCAAGTTCATGGCTGCACCGCGCCCGCGGATCACCCACTACAAGAACGCCCAACCGCTCTACGAGCGCGAGCGAATCGAGCAGCAGATCGAGGAGGGTCTGTCGCGCAAGGTCTCGCTCAAGTCGGGCGGATCCCTGATCATCGATCAGAGCGAGGCCCTCACGGCGATCGACGTGAACACCGGTCGCTTCACGGGCGGGAAGGGCCGGAGTCTCGAGGAGACGATTCTGAAAACCAACCTGGAAGCGGTCCGCGAGATCGCTCACCAGTTGCGATTCAGGAACATCGGCGGCCTCATCATCCTCGACCTGATCGACATGGATCAGATCTCGAACCGAGAGAAGGTCTACAAGTCTCTCCTCGACGCACTGCGCGAAGACAAGGCCAAGACCAACCTTCTCAAGATCTCCGAACTCGGGCTGGTCGAAATGACCCGCAAGCGCACGCGCGAGAATCTGGTTCAGCAGCTCTGCGACCCCTGCCCGACCTGCGAAGGGCGGGGCTATCTGCAGTCGAGCCGAACCGTCTGCAACAAGATCCTGCGCGAGTTGCCGAAGGCCGCGGAGTACGTAAAGGGGCAGACGCTGACGCTCAGAACCCACCCCGAGGTGGCCGATCTCCTGTTCAGCCAGGAATCCGAGACCTTGCACGCACTCGAGGCGAAGATCTCGCGCATTGTGGCGATCCGGGCCGATCCGCGGCTGCACCGCGAACAGTTCGAGATCACTGCAACGCCATGAGCCGTCGCTCCGCGTGAGCGTTCTCTGTCGCCGGGCTGGCCGACGCGACCTCGGCGCACTGCAGCTGCTCTGGTGCCAGGCGCGCAGCTACGAGCACAAGGTCGATGCGCACTTCGACATCACGCGCGATGCGGAATCAGTCGCGCGCGAGCACCATGAGCTGATCCTGTCCGACCCGCGCTCCGGCTTCTTCGTCGCGGAGGAACGCGGCGAGGTGCTCGGCTACCTGCACGCCCAGATCGAGACCGGCCCCCTCGGCAGCCTGCCCACCCGCTACGGCGAGGTTGTAGACCTGATCGTCTTCGAAGGACGCCGGCGGGAGGGCATCGCGCGGCGTCTGCTCGAATACTGCAGGGACTGGTTCGATGGCCAGGGAGTGGACGAGTTCCGGGTCACCCTGCCGGTGAACAGCGAACCCGCGCACCGGCTCTTCGGGGCCGAGGGAGCGCGACCCAGGACCGTGACCTACCTGTCCGCGCTTCGGCCGGCGCCCGAACGGCCGGAGCAAGACTGAGAAGCGCTCGGTCCCGGATCACCGAAGCAACCATCTCGCTTCGATCAGGGAAGGCGCTTCTCGGGAAGCGGATGCCGGTAAAGGCTCGCCGCGTTCTCGTGGGTGATCATCCGGATCTCCTCGACCGGCAGGTCTCCGAGCACCCCGTGGATCACCTCCTGGGTATCGGGCCAGGTCCCGTCCCCGTGGGGGTAGTCGGATTCGGCCAAGATGTTCTCGACGCCGATGGTGTAGCGAGTCGAGATCGTCGAGGGATCGTCGATCATGCAGAACCAGAAGTTCCGCCTGAGCACCTCGCTCGGAGAGTTCTTGGGGTCCGGCCAGCCCTTTCCGTATCCGGAACGCGACATGATATTGTTCAGGCGGTCGATCAGCATCGCCACCCAGCCGGTTCCCCCCTCGGACATCGCGATCTTGAGGTCGGGATACCTCGCGGGCCAGCCGCTCCAGAGCCACTCCGCACACGCTTCGAGCGCCATCGGCCCGAACAGCGTCGCACCGAGTTCCAGCATCGGCGCGCCGGCCGGCATCGGCGCGAAGCCCGATGCACCAATGTGCAGATTGAGAACCGTCTCGGTCTCGGCGCAGGCCCGAACGATCGGTTCCCAGTAGGGATCGAACACCGACGGATAGCCGAGGCGGTGCGGCTGTTCCGGCACTGTGACCGCCGTGAAACCACGCCGCGCGTTGCGCCGGATCTCGGCCGCACCCTTTTCCGGATCCGACAGAAAGGTGATCCCGAGCGGCACGATCCGGTCGGGATAGGGAGAGTGCCACTCCTCGAAGAGCCAGTCGTTCCAGGCCCGAACACAGGCGAGCCCGAGTTCGGGATCCTTCGCCTCCGAGAACAAGCTGCCCCCAAAACCGGTGACCCCGGAGGGGAAGTTCACGGAGGCATGAATGCCGCCGATGTCCATGTCCCGGATTCGGTCGTCGATCTTGTAACAGCCGGGCCGGACCTCGGAAAAGCGAGCGGGCTCGAAGCGGTGGTCCTCTTTGGGCCGCCCCGCGACACACATGAAACCCACCTGAAAGTAGGGCTGCTCCTCGAAGACCCAGACCTCGTGTCCCTCTTCGGTCTCCACGACCCGCGGTGCCTGGTCCTGTAGCCGGCTCGGCAGGCGTCCCTCGAAGGTGTGTGGCGGCTCGAGCAGGTGGTCATCGACCGAGAAGAAGGTGTAACGAACTGTACGGGGCTCGGGATCCGGCAAGAGTCCGTGCGGCACCGGACGCTTGATCCCCAGCTTGATGACTCGGACCATCGGTCTGCCCCCTCGAAGAAAGCTCTCCGATCGCGGAGAAAGTCTCTTGAGCATACCCTGAAACGGCCGGCGATGGAGCGGGCAGCCGCGATTTCCGAAGGGGTTCTACCGGCGCCGCTACAGGAGGCAGAACGCGCGGGATCAGCGCCGAATTTCGAATCCGCGCTTGCGCGCGTCCCAGGTCTGCGGGCTCACCCCACGCTCGCGAAGCCTGTACTTCTGAACCCTGCCGGTCGGAGTCTGCGGCAGCTCCTCGAAGAATTCGATGTAGCGTGGCACGAAGAAGTAAGGCGCATTGTCGTTCACGAAACGCGCGATCCTCTCGGCGCTCACCTCCTCGCCGGGTCGCAATACGATGCAGGCCTTGAGTTCGGCTTCGGACTCGAGTTCCTCCGAGGTGACCCCGTGCACTGCACACTGCAATACCGAAGGGTGTCCACTCACGGCCGCCTCGACCGCGAAGGAGGAGATGTTGCGTCCCTTGTAGCGGATGAAGTCTGCCTTGCGATCGACGAAGAAGAGTTCCCCGTCCTCATCCGCCCGGCCGAGGTCACCCGTGTGATACCAGAGGTTTCGCCAGGCCTGCAACGTGGCCTCGGGGTTGCGCCAGTAGCCGTTGAAGACCGTGTACGGTGCCAGTGGCCGCACACAGAACTCGCCGACCTCCCCGGCCGCGACCTCGAGGTCGTCGTCGTCGAGCAGCCTGACCTCGATGCCGTCAGTCGCTTCGCCGAGCGAGTTCGGCTTGTAGCTCCGGCCGGGGCGCCGCGACAGCAGCGCCATCACTTCGCTCTGCCCGTAGCCCTGGTGAATCTCGTCGATCCCGAAACGCTCCTTGAATCGAGGGATCAGGTCTTCGGGCATGGGAACCATGCCGGCGACGCGAACCGGGTTCTGCGCATCGTCTTCGCGCTCCGGTGCATTCCAGAGAAACATGTGCATGGCGCCTAGTGTGAACACCATCGTCGCACCGTAGTGACGCGTGCGGTCCCAGAAGTTGCCTGCCGAAAAGCGCGGATCGATGGCACACGGAACGCCGCAAACCAGCGCGCGGTAGATGTTCGCAACCCACGAGGCCGACTGGTACATCGGGAGGCAGTTGTAGATGATCTCGCCCTCGCGAAGACCCGCGTTCTCGGCCCCGATCACGGCCGCCCGGATCCAGGCGTTGTGGCTCTGCATCACGCCCTTGGCGCGTCCGGTAGTCCCTGAGGTCCAGAGAATCGCGGCCGTATCGCTGTAGGAGAGATCGCCGTCGTCGGGCTCGCTGCCCGGGAGCGCCGTGAGCTGCTCGATGGGAGCGAGCGAAGCTCCGAGGTCCGCATCCGGGGCATCCCCGCGCACCAGGATCTGCTCGAAGGAACGAACCCCGGCCTCGGCCACGCGAGGCAGCAGCGCCGCGTCGGCCACGAGCAGCTTCGCTCCGCTGTCCTCGAGGGACTCCCGCAGCCAGGCGCCCTTGTAGTCGACGTTCGTAGGAACCCAGATCGCCCCAAGTTTGTTGAGCCCGAGCGTCGCCCAGACCCAGTCGGGGCAGGTCTCCATCAGAAGCGCAACGGTATCGCCCGGCCTGACGCCGAGCGTCTGGAAGCCGCGCGCGCTCGCATTCGCGAGTTCGTTCACGCGCCCGTACGAGAAGTGTTCCGTGTCCCAGACGATGAAGTCACGCTCCGGGACCTTCTCCGCCTGACGCCGCAGACAGCGGCCGAGCAGACGCTCTTCGGTCGAGGCGAGATCCAACAGATGCATGCGGGAAGGGTATCCGATCCGGCGTTCGGACCGCAGCGACCGATGCCGCTCCCGGCCCGCTCCGGCACCGGGCGCGCGTAGCGCTGCTGCGGCGGGACCGCGGAGCCGGCGGTTGCGGTCGGTTCCCGGGAGGCTCGAAAGTGTGCTAGGAAGCGGCATGGAAAAGGCGCGCTTCCTGCTCGTCCCGGTTCTCGCGCTCGTGCCGGCGCTTCCGGTCGCCGCCGAAGCTGCTCCGCCAGACCCCGCCCCGGCCGCGGTCGCGGCTGCCGTCGACGAGTCGCCCTGGAAACTTCCGACCCCGGGCGCGTGCAATCTGGCCGCTGACGCTTCCGAAGATGCCCCCACGGGCCCGGAACTCCGGCCCGGAACGACGCTCGGCTACGCCGAACTCGCCGAACTCGAGCCCTATCTGCCGCCCGAGATCTGGGCGCTTCGAGACGACTTTTTCTTCGAGGGCATGCAGCTCGAGGTCGGGCCCTGTTTTCGCGATTACGCACCGCCGGAGTTCTTTCGGGAGGCGACCGCGCGGTTTCGCGGCCGAGCGCAGGTCGGCGAGGACGGCAGCCTGATCGGATACAAGGCGGGATTGGCCTTCGCTCCCGCCAGCATCGAGCCCGACGACCCCGAAGCCGGGATCAAGTGGGCCTGGGACTCGGTCACGCGCTACGGGGCGGGGGGACGCTTCGGGAATATCCGCCTCACGACCGTGGCCGGCGAGAAGACGGGGTCTCTGTTCCGCGGCGAGTACTTCATGGTCCCCATCGTGGGCAGAAGCGACCGCGCAGAAGACGAGTTTCGCTTCCCGACGAAACTGTCCGCCATCTGGGTCGGAGGCGGAGAGACCAAGAACATACGCGGCGACAAGTGCTCCTGGAGGCAATACGGTTACATGGATCGCAGACCGGAACTCGCGATCTACGACCCGGAGCGGCGCAGCGTCAGGCGCGCATTTCCGCTGAACAACGAGGGTCCGGTCCCGATCTGCCGCACCGATGGACAGGAGGGGTTCTTCTTTCGCGGCGGCTTCCCGCTGCTCTACAGCTGGAAGTTCCTGGGAATCCGCGACGTACTCGCCCCGATCAATGCCCGGACTCCGGCCTACCCCGAGGACAAGAACCGCAACTTCGGTCCGCTCCAGGTCTCGTTCGCGAACGACCGCTGGGAACTCCGGCGCGCGCTGGTCGTGGAGGGCACGGTCGAGGAGTCCGATCCCGTGGACGGGGCGGACCGCTTCATCTGGTACTACGACCTGCAGACCCTGACGAGCCTCTACTACATCTCCTACCGCAAAGACCAGAGCCTGGGGTCTGCCGGCTACTTCGTGGGCCGCTGGAGCGAGGACCGTCCCGACTACCCTCGCTGGAAAGACGATCCGGAACGGCAACTGCGCGTCATCGACACGGTGGGTGCAGCGATCGTCGACAAGGTCAGGAAGAACATCGTCCGGCTCGAAGCCTGGGATACGGTCGCCTCCCCCCCGAGCGACAGGAAGGTCAAGCGGATGCTATCCCAGTCGGGCCTGCGAGGCCGCTGAACTTCCCGGCCAGCTAGCGCAGCGCGACCGTGTCGATGCGGCCGTCGGAACCGTGGATTTCGATCCGATACTGTGGTTCGAAGCCCAGGCATACCCGGGCGCGCTGAGTGTCGAGCGCGAAGCCGTAGCGGCGGCATCCGCTTTCCGCGCCGCGGAACAGGTCCAGCGTCTGGCCGGCGAACGAAGCCGCGCTCGAGAAAAGCCGGGGAAACGCGCGAGGCGCGGAGTCTCGCAGGGCTCGCGCGAGCACGGAGCGCGGAAAGACCTGACGCCCCGCGATGTTGTAGATCCCGGGACAGTCCCCGTGAAGCGCAAGCAGCAGGGCGCGGGCGAGGTCACGCTCGGAGACGACCGCCAGCATCGGGTCGAACCCGAGCGGCGCTTCCGGGCCCTCCAGCGGCGGACTCTGCAGAACCCCGCCCGCATCGGTCACGATCGTGGGCGGGCGCAGGATCGTAACCCGAAACTCAGGGTTCTTGAGTTCCGCCTGACAGGTCAGGTCGGCATCCACCCAGGCCCGGATTTCGCTCACGGCATCGAAGTCGAGCACCTGCTCCTCGCTCACGACGTTGGCGTTTCCGGGCTCCGCGCGATACACGAAGGCCGAGGAGAGGTGGACGAAGCGCTCGATTTCCGCGCGCTGCTTGCACTCCTCGAGCAGGTAGCGCGTCTCGGCCACCCCCGCCGGGAGCTTCCCGGGGACACGGCGCACGTCGCGGAGAGGCGGCAGGTGGATCACGGAGTCCGGCCGGGTGCGCAGGAAGCGCTCGGAGCGGAACAGGTTGAGCACGTGGCGCGGCCGCGCCAGGTCCAGCCGCTGGTACACGCACTTGTCCCGGTAGGGCTTGAGGTAGCCAGGGACCGGACCCGTCCCGAGCCCGAGCACCAGTTCCACCTGCGGATCGTGATACAGGGCCTTGATCAGACGCCGGGCCAGGCGCGAGTCCACGTGGCTGACGAGCACCCGGCGCACGCGTCAGCGCTCCCGACCGCGCCGCGCGCGCAGGCGCCGATCCACCATGGACTGAATCCGGCCCCGCACCTGTTCGACCATTTCGCGCACCGCCTGCGGATTTCCGATGACGCTGGGCGGATGCTCCTCGAAAAACCGAAACGGCTCTCCGTACTCGATTTCGTAGCGGACCGGATACGGCAACAGTCCGAGCGGCCCTAACAGTGGGAAGGTCGGGGTGACCGGGAAGACCGGAAGCTGCAGCAGCTTCGCCAGCGGCTTGACGTCGTACAGGATCGGGGCCTGATCGTCGGCGCCGATGAAGGCCACCGGGACGATCGGCGCCCGGTTCCGGATCGACTCCTCGACGAAGCCCACGTGGAAGGGCTGCAACACGTAGCGATCGGCGGCCCGCTTGCGAATCCCGTCTACGCCTTCGGGAAACACCAGAACCAGTTCCTGTCCGCGCAGGAGCTCGCGGAAGTTCTCGCGCGTCCCGATCACCTGACCGACACGCGAGTAGAAGACGTTCAGGAACGGCAGCGAGCCGACCCAGCGCTCGACGATGGTGCGGACCAAGCGCGGCGACTCGGCGCGCAGGCAGACGTCCACGACCGCCATGGCGGCATCGAAGGGAAGCAGGCCCCCGTGATTCCCGGCCAGAATCGCGCTCCCCTTCTCGGGGATCTGCGCGTGCCCCGAACTCTCGACCCGGAAGTAGTAGCGGTGGAGCAGCTTGAACAGCGCCAGGGTCCGCCGGCAGGTCTGCATCGAGAGCCCCAGGCGATCGTACGCGCCGGCCCCGAGCCTCGCCGCGGCCGCCTCCAGGCGCCGCTCCTCGTCGCGGTCGAGCAGCAGCCCAGCCACCCGGTCGAACCAGCTGTCGCGGGGTTGCGGATCTTCGAGCGCAACCTCGGGTACGGGCGGTCCTAGATCGGGTGCCGCCGCCAGAGCCGACGGGTCGCCGGGGGCCTCTCCCGGGGTCGGTCGGACACGCGCTTCCCGGAGCCGCGCCAGATAAGGGACGGTGCCGTCCGAAGCCCGGAACGGATCTGCCCCGCCGAGGTGCGCCGCTCGGGGGGCACCGGGCGCCTGCCCGCTCACGCTCTCACCCGCCCGGGGTCGTACGCAAGCAGCTCCTCGGCCACGGCCGCGAACCAGGCGGCCGCGGTCGAGCGCGGTGCGTACTCGAAGATGGTCTTGCCGCGGCTCTGCGCCTCGTCGATCAGGACCGAAAAGCCCAGCACCGTCTGGGACAGCTCCCGGGGGAAGTGCTCGCGCAGTTTGGCCAGAATTTCGGCCGCCATGCGGGTGCGGCGCGCGAACACGGGAACCACCAGCGAAGTCCGAAGCTCCGGGTGCTCGAAGCGGGTCCGAACCATCTCGATGGTGCGCGTCATTTCGGCCGCTCCATCGAGCGCCAGGTAGGTCAGGGGAACAGGCAACAGCACCTCGATCGACGCAAGTAGCAGATTCAGCGTGATCGTGCCGAAGGAAGGCGGCGCGTCAAAGAGGATGAAGTCATAGCCGTCGGCCGGCGTGAGCGCATCACGCAGATCGCAGTAATCCTGTCGGGAACGGCCCGCCACCTCCTGTGGGAACAGCGCCAACGACTTGTTCGCCACGATCAGGTCGAGGCGCGGATGACGCGCGCGCACGACGGGCAGGGGCGGGCGCGTCTCCTCCCCGAGCACCACGTCCAGAAGCAGATCGAGCGCGGTGCGTCGCTCCGAGGCCACGTCGACGCCGAGCACCTTGCCGAGCTGACCCTGCGGATCCAGATCCACCAGCAGCACCCGCTGTCCACGCTCGCGAGCCAGGTAGTCGCCCACATTCGAGGCGAGCGTCGTCTTGCCGCTCCCGCCCTTCTCGTTGATGCATGCGACGCGGCGCGGAATCAGCCTGTCCCCCCCCGGGACGGACCGCTTTCGCTCCGCCCGGGACAACCATAGCCTTTCGAACGAATTGTGTTTTCAGTGGCCGGCCCGTGTCCATCGAAGCCTGAGCGTTCGGGCCCGCTGCCCGTCTCTCGTACACGAGACCCGGCCCGCAGGTCGCGTCTACCGGTGCGCTCGACGATAATGACGCAACGCGGCGCGCGCATCCGTGTGGCCCGGAATTGCGTCACCCGGTAGGATGGCCCCGGCGAGCGCCGATGGAACTCGAACGGATCCGAAACAGGCTGATGGACTATCGCCCCTCCCTCGCCGAGGCCGACCGCGGACGCTCGCGCGCCGCGGTGGCCCTGGTCCTGTACGAACTCGCCCCGGAGCCTCCCGCGTTGCTGTTCATCGAGCGGGCGCAGCACGAGGGGGACCCCTGGTCCGGCCAGATGGCGTTCCCGGGGGGCCGCTGGGAACCGCAGGATCAGGACCTGGCGACCACGGCCACGCGCGAAACCCAGGAGGAGGTCGGACTCAGTCTCGGCCCGGCCGTCGCACGCCTAGACGACTTCGAGGGCGCCCGCGCTTCCGGCCGCCACCAGCTGGTGGTCTCGCCGTTCGTCTACACGCTCGAGAAGCGGCCGGACCTGTTCCCCAACCGGGAGGTGAACTCGACGGTCTGGGTGCCGTTGCCCTCTCTGCTCGATCCGGGTTCCCGCCGGGCCTACGAGTTCGGGCCGCCCGAGGCGGGGGGGCCGTTCGCGTCGATCCTCTACGACCGATACACGATCTGGGGACTCACCTACCGGATCCTCTGGAACTTCCTCGAGCTGCTCGGCGCCGACCCGCCCGGACCTGCGTGACTACGTGCCCGGCTCGAACTCCGGGGGGCCGTCCGCGTCTAATTCGTGCGCGGCTCGGGGCCCGATCTCCTCGCCCTTCGTGGCCGCGATGCGAAATAGATCGACCGGCGTAGTCGCGTCCAGAACCTCGTGCAGCCGGGCACCCCGCAGCCCGGCGAGTTCCCGCAGGCCGATTTCGATCCCGCGGACCGCCTTCTCGAGCGCCTTCGGGATCGAGTCGGGCTCCGAGAGCCGCAGGCCGTCCGCCACCGCCACGGCGTTTGCCACAGCCAGGATATAGCCCGTCAGTTCCGCGGCGCGCCGTCCCGGCAGCTCCGCGAGCGCGTCTGCAATCAGACTGCCCGCGATCGCACTGGGTAGCTCGAACGACGGAGTGAGTTCGCCCTCGCGCGCGGTCACCGTCCAGGTCGGGGCCTCCGTGGGGCGGAGTGGACGGTAAATCCGCATCGCCGACTCCCGATCTGGAAATCCGAGATCCGCCATCCGCGCGATGCGCCAGCGCCGCGCCTCCTCCTCGCATTCGGCCGTGGACTCGAACAGGATCCCGTACACGAAACGCCAGTAGAGCTGCGGAGCCCGCTCTGCGAGCGCCCCAAAAATCTCCTGCACACGTCCGGGATCCACGCCTGACTTGGGCGAAAAATAGACCGAGCCGTCGACCGTGAACCAGCCCTCGCCGGGCTTTTCCTCCTCGCCGGAAGGAATGGCGAGGTCGACCATCGCGCGCAGCAACAAGACCCAGAACTCAGCGTCGGACTCGTCCAGCACGGCGATCAGCGTCGAGCGCCCGGCCTCGATCAGGGCCTCGGTCCACTCGTAGGCGCGCGTGAGGTCGATCGACTTGCCCTCCGAACCGGGTAGCCCGTACCAGCAGTCGAGGTCGAAGCAGGCGCGGCGTTGCGCGGGCGTCGCGATCTCGAGCAGCCAGGCAGCCTCGGACATGCCGCCGGCACGAATGGTAATCGCGAGTTCGGTCTCGGGGAGCAGCGGCACCACTGACTCGGGTTGATCCAACAGACCCAGGAAGTTCGAGCGGAGCGCGGGGCGTAGCTCCAGGCAGGCGCGCGCCTGACGATCGAGCGAGAGCGCGCGGAGTTTCTCGATGGCCGCCGCGCGGTTACGGCGCGCGAGACGAAGCAACTGCGGACCCGACTGCTCGCCCGGATCTTCGACCGCGGCCGCGGTCTCCGCTGAACCTCTCTCCGGGGGCGGCCGTTCTTCAGCCATCTGCCGGGAACGCGACGGCGAGCACGTCGCGCACGTGATCGGCAAAGTGAAACACCAGCGACGCCCGGACGTCGTCCGGGATCTCCTCGAGATCGTTTCGGTTGTCAGAGGGCAGTACGATTTCGCGAATTCCGGCGCGGTGTGCGGCCAGCACCTTGTCCTTGACCCCTCCGACGGGCAGCACCCGGCCCCGGAGGGTGATCTCGCCCGTCATGGCGAGGTCGCCGCGTACCGCGGTCTGCTGGAGGAGACTCACGAGTCCCGTGAGCACGGCAACGCCCGCGGACGGACCATCTTTGGGAATCGCACCCGAGGGCACGTGGACGTGGATCTCGTTGCGTTCGAAAAGCTCCGGGTCGATCCCGAGTTCGTTAGCGTTGGAGCGCAGGTACGAGAGCGCGGTCTCGGCCGACTCTCGCATGACGTCCCCGAGCTGCCCCGTCAGGCGCAGCCCGGGCTTCCCCTCCATCAGCGCGGATTCGACAAACACGATATCTCCCCCGACCGGGGACCAGAAAAGGCCGACCGAGACCCCGGGTCGCGCGATCGTCTCCATTTCGGAACGCGCGAAGGGTGCGGGGCCGAGCAGTTGAGGAAGCTCGTCCGCTGAGATCGCGACCGAACTCTCTCCCTCGGCGATCCTGAGCGCCGCCTTGCGAACCAGGGCCGCGATCTGCCGTTCCAGCTGCCGAACCCCCGCTTCGCGCGTGTACTGTTCCACGATGCGCGCGAGCACCTCGTCCGGGAGCCTGAGCGACTCCGCTTCGAGCCCGTGCTGTTCGAGTTGCCGCGGGATCAGGAACTCGCGTCCGATACTGTGCTTATCGCGCTGGGTGTAGCCGGCCAGCTCGATGATCTCCATCCGGTCCAGCAGCGGAGGCGGAATCGTGTCGGTGCGGTTCGCAGTCGCGATGAACAACACCCGCGAAAGATCGAACGGAATCTCGAGGTAGTGATCGCTGAAGCTCGAGTTCTGCTCCGGGTCGAGCACTTCGAGCAGTGCCGAAGACGGATCCCCCTGATGATCGGCTCCCACCTTGTCGATTTCGTCGAGCATGAAGACCGGATTGTTCGAGGCCGCGCGCCGGAGCCCCTGGATGATCCGTCCCGGCAGCGCGCCGACGTAGGTGCGCCGATGGCCACGAATCTCGGCCTCGTCGCGCACCCCACCGAGTGAAATGCGCGTGAACTCGCGGCCCATCGCGCGCGCGATCGATTTGCCGAGCGAGGTCTTGCCCACTCCCGGCGCACCCAGAAAGCAGAGGATGGGGCCGCGCGGCTCTTCGACCAGGCACCGCACGGACAGGTACTCGAGGATCCGCTCCTTGACACGTTCGAGGCCGTGGTGATCCTCGTCCAGAATCCCTCGCACGTGGGGCAGATCCAGGTTGTCAGGCGTGCTCTGCTCCCACGGCAGGTCGAGGATCCACTCGACGTAGGAGCGGATCACCGAACGCTCCGGAGAGTGGGATGGGATGCTCGCGAAGCGGTTCACCTCGCGCTCTGCAACCCCACGGGCCTCGTCCGGAAGCTCGGCTACGTCGAGGCGCTCCCTGAGTCCGTCCGCTTCCGCGACCTGCTCGTCCGACTCTCCGAGTTCTTCCTGGATCTTTCGCAATTGCTCGCGAAGCAGACCCTTCCGGCGGCCCTCGTCGATCTCGCCCGCGGCCTTGTCTGCAAAACTCTTCGATACCCGCGCGACCCGAATCTCGCGCGTCAGGTGCCGAATCAGGACGCGCATGCGCGCGAGTACGTCGGGCTGCGCGAGCAGGCTCTGACGGTCCCCGGTCGAGAGCATCCCCCCAAAAGCGACGAGGTCCGCGAGTTGGGCCGCGTCATCAAGCTGGCTCACCATTTCAGTCAGCTCGTCGGGCAGGTCCGCGCGCAATTCGATCAGCTCCATCGTGAGTCGCTGTAGCGACCGGCGCGCGGCTTCCGCCTCCGCAGTCTGCTCGAGCAACTCCGGGATCACCTCGAAACGTACCCGCTGCAGTCCGTCGTCTTCGATCACCTGGAGCAGGCGAAGCCGCGCGAGGCCAATCGCGACGACCGAAAGCGCGCCGCCTACGTCCGCGACCTGCAGCACGCGGGCGACGCAGCCCACGTCGTGGAGGTCCTCGAATTCGACCGTCTCGGCCTGGGTCTCCCGCTGGGTCACGACCGCGATCAGGCCGTCGCTCCCGGCGGCCGCGCGGACGGCCGCCGTTGACCGGGCGCGCCCGACGCTGAGCGGCATAGTGGTGCCCGGAAAGAGCACCGCCGCTCGAACCGGGAGCAGTGGAAGCTCGGCGGGGATCTCGAGTTCCTCCCCGCCGACCTCGATTCTAGAAGTTGGAACGTCCGCCACGCCGGCCACAGGCTAAGCACCCGCGGGCACGGGTCAAGGCCATCCGCACAGCGCTGGGCTCTCGGATCCCGGGGAGCCGGACGCATGCCCGCCACGGGCCCGTCCGGCGCGAGTTCAGCGAGCTACCACTTGAACTTGTCGAAGTTGATCGAAACGACGCCCGGAACCTTGCGCACGCTGCGGATGATCGCGGCGACCTGCGCGTAGTCGCTGACCTTGCCGACGATGGTGACGCCCCCCCCGTCGACCGTGATCTCGAGCTTGCGCCTGACCCGAGCCAGGTCCTCGTCCGTGTCGATCCGCTCGTCGATCTTGGCCAGGACCTCCGAATCGGGCGGAGCGGCCACGTCGTAGTCCTTGACTACGAGCCGGTTGCGCATGTCCTTGACGCCCTTCACGCTCTCGCCGATTCCGGTGGCCTTCTCAACGAGCGCTTCGGTCGCGACCCAGCCGGTGACGAGCAGGGTCCCGCGCATGTAGCGAATTTCGGCGCCGATATAGCCCGGCTCCTTGTAGTACTTGCGCTGCGCCTTGATCGTGCGCTTGGCGTCCGCGGCGGATTGCGCCTCTACGACCGGCGCCCAGAACAGCACCGATGCGGCCAGACTCAATGTGATCAGATGGCGGAACTGCCGGCTCGTCATCCCCGTCCTCCCTCGCAGGCGGGGCCAGGAATTCCGACCGAACACCGCGAGACTTCTCCAAACCCTCAACCAGGCAAAGCTTTTTTCTGCTGGCCCGGCTCGGGCGGGTCAGTTCGCAAGCCTATCGAACCGCCGAGCACGAGGTCAACCGTGCGCGGGACCCGCAGTTCCGGCCGCCGCCGGTCAGTACCGGGCGTACTCCACGAGCCGCTCGATCCGACCGTTCCAGGGCCCCTCCCAGAGGTCGACGAGTTGTTCTCCCGGGCTCTTTCCACGATCCAGAATCTCGTAGAGCGGCGACAGGAACAGCGATTCATCCTCCCCGGCCCGGTTCCGGATGTCGATCCGGCGCAGCCCGGCCGCGGCCAGGTCCACGATTTGACGCGCCACCTCGCAGACGGGCCCGTCCGGAGCCTCGGCGCCGAGACCCCGCCGGGCCACGTCGACGTGCAGCCGATCGACCTCGCCGAAGCTCCAGCTCCCGAGCCGCCGGGCCAGGCCGGCCCGCGCCTCGGCGTCGTAGAGCAGACCCTTCCAGATCGCCGGGAGTGCACACACCAGCCCGGGCGGCACGGCGTCGGCTCCGCGCATCTCGAGCACCCGCTTGAGCCTGACCTGCGGGAACAGCGTCGTGAGGTGCACGCTCCAGTCGAGCAGCGTCGGCTGGAACTTCCCGAAGCCCTCGCGCAGATAGTCGCGGAAACGAAGGCCGCCCATCTCGACGTGGTGGCCCCCGCGCTGCAGGAACAGCATCGGGACATCGAGCGCCCACTCCGTGTAGCGCCGGTAGGGGGACCCGCTACGCCATTCGTCATCGAATACGAACGGGAGCAGCCCGCAGCGTTCCGGATCCGTGTGCCGCCAGATCCACTCGCGCCGAGACGCAAACCCGTTGCGGGTCCCGTTCGAGATGCTCGAGTTCGCCCAGAGCGCGCTCACCACGGGTGTGGCGCGCAGTGCCAGGGCGAGTTTCTCGCCCATGTCGGCCTCCGACGCGTAGTCGAGGTTCGCCTGCACGGTCGCCGTCGTGTGCATCATCTGCGAGGCGAGTTCGCCGCGCTGCGAAAGGAAGTCGCGCATGATCGCGTAGCGCTCCCGCGGAACTCGCGGGACTTTCTCGACGTCGGCCAGCGGGTGAATCCCGAGGCCGAGCCATGAAATTCCGCACTCCGCGGAAACATGCTTCATCAGCGCTAGGTGGCTCTGAAACTCTGCACAGGTTTCGTGGAGCGTTAGGAGCGGGGCACCCGAGAGTTCGAGTTGCCCGCCGGGCTCGAGCGTGATCGTCGCGCCCTCGAAGGCAGTACCAACCACGGCATCTCCATCGAGCAGGGGCTCGTGCCCGTAGTCACGGACAAGCTTTTCGAGCAGTATCGCGATCCCGCGCGCGCTCTCGAACGGAACCGGTTCGAAGCTCTCGTCGAGCAGACCGATCTTCTCGTGTTCGGTTCCAATCCTCCAGTCTTTCGGCGGCGTCTCTCCGGCGCGGAAGTACTCGACCAATTGCTCGAGGTCCTCGACAGGTTGGTCGAGCTCGGGATCTTCGCGGACCAGACTCATCGTTCCGAGGCCTGCCGTATCAGCGCCAGCAGCCGCGCCTCGACGCCGGCCTCCGCTTCCGGGTCCCCGGGGTCGTAGCTGGTACACGGGCACTCCGGGCCTCCGCGCTTGAAGGGTCCCACGAAGGTGGTGGTGCCCGAGGCCTTGAACACGAAAACGACTTCGAAGCGTCCGCGCGTCGCGCGAAACTCGAAGCAGTCGACGTGCTTCTCGTCCCAGCCGACCGGGCCCACGGCGAGGTTCGCCAGATGCTCCGCTCCACTGGCACGCACCTCTTCGCAGAAGCAAGCGACACAGGCGCGCGCGTGCGCTTGCAGGGTCTGTGCTGCGGCGCGCGCCTTCTCCAGGCCGTCCACCAGATCCGCATCGCGCTTCGCAAGCTCGCGCGCCAGACGCTGGAATCGATTCGATCCCATGGGCGGAGTGTACGGAATTCCCCTGGTATACTCCGCTTCCCGTGAACGAGCGTCGGACCCTGGTCGTCACTGTCGCTGGAGTCGTGCTGTTCGCGACCCTGCTCGCGCTGGGCCAGAAAGGTCTCGCCTGGGCCTCGGCGATTGCGGCACTCACGCTCCTGTGCCTTACGACGCCGCTTTCGCTCAGTCTCCAGATCGGCCTCGGTGCGCTGCTCGGCGTGATCGCCGGACTGTTTCCGGAGAGCGGCGTGGAGGAGATCCGGATCGTCGGGCGGATCTTCATCGCGATGCTCAAGATGCTGATCGTCCCGATGATCCTGTTCTCGATCACGGCCGGCATCGCCGAGATGGGGAGCGTGACCCAACTCGGACGCGTTGGATCACGCACGCTCGGTCTCTACTTCCTGACGATGGCGGTCGCCGTGGCCACCGGGCTGTTGATCGTAAACCTGGTAGAGCCGGGCACGGACGGAACACTTCGCAGCACGGAGTTCTTTGCGACGCATGCCGGCACCGGATCCACGTCGCTTCCCGACGAGCTGGCCCTCGGGCCCTTCCTGTCGCGCACGATCTTCCAGGTCCTGAACAACCCGTTCGCATCGATTGCCGAGGGGCGGATCCTGCCGGTCGTCTTTTTTGCGATTCTGCTCGGCATCGGGCTCGTGCAGGTCGGAGACGCCGCACGGCCCCTCGTCGATTTGGTTCGGGCCGGCTACGCCGTCGTCATGCGAATCATCGGCTGGGTCCTGAAGTTCACGCCGATCGGAATCTTCGCGCTGCTTGCACACCTCGTCGCGAGCGTGGGGCTCGAACCCCTGATCGACAACCTGTTGTCCTTCGCGCTGGTCGTCATCGGAGGGACCCTGTTCCATGCGACCGTAACGCTTCCGGCCTTCGCTTACTTCCTGGCGAGCGTGGGCCCCGGCGAACTGTTCCGGGGCCTCCGAGAGGCCCTGCTGGTCGCGTTATCGACCAGTTCGAGCGTAGCGACCCTGCCGGTCACCACGCGTTGCGTCGAGGAAAATCTCGGGGTCCGTCGCAGCGTATCGAGTTTCGTGCTGCCGCTCGGCGCGACCGTAAACATGGACGGGACCGCACTGTACGAGGCGGTCGCGGCCATCTTCATCGCGCACGTCTACGGAATCGAACTCTCGCTCTCGGCACAGGCGGTCGTGTTCTTCGTCGCGATGCTCATGGCCACCGGGGCCCCGGGCATTCCATCGGCCGGGATGGTGACGATGATCGTGGTCCTCGAGTCGGTCGGACTCCCCGCAGAGGCGATCGGACTCTTGATCCCGATCGACCGGCTACTCGACACGATCCGCACCATGGCAAACGTGGAAGGCGACGCGGTCGTGGCCCTGATCGTGTCCAGGCAGACGCCCGAGGGCTAAGCCGAGCTACATCCCTGCCCAGGTGATGTGGTTCTCCGCGCCCACTTCGGCGCGCAGTTCGGCCATGCGCTGTTCCTTGAGCTTCGCGAAGCGGTCCTGCGCGGTGACCGGAACTCCCGTACCCCGCGGAAACCGCACGCGCAGCGGATCGACGAAGCGGCCGCCGATCTTCAGGCGGTAGTCCAGGTGCGGACCCGTGGAGAGTCCTGTCGAGCCCACGTACCCGATCACCTCGCGCTGCCCGACCTTCGAACCGATTTTGAGCCCCGCTGCGTAGCGGGAGAGGTGTCCGTAGAACGAGACGTAGCCGTTGTTGTGACGGATCTTGACCAGGCGTCCGAAGCCTCCGTTCCAACCCCGGTAGATCACGCGTCCATCCGCGACGCTCCAGACGGGCGTTCCGGCCGGCGCGGCGTAGTCGATTCCCTCGTGCGGGCGCACCCGCCTGAGAATGGGGTGCATCCGTCGCTTCGTGTAACGGGAGCTGATCCGGCGGTACTTGACCGGCGCGCGAAGGAAGGTGCGGCGCACCGAACTGCCCTCCGGCGTGTAGTAGTCGCCGTAGCCGTCCTCGTCCTCGAAGTAGAAGGCCAGCAACTCGCGCTCCGCGGAGCGGTAGGAGGCCGCCAGCACCTCCCCGTACTCCCGAAAACCCTGCGAGTCGTAGCGCTTCTCGAAGACGAGCCGGAATTCGTCCCCGGGACGGCTCTCGCGAGAAAAGTCGAAGTCCCAGACGAAGATATCCGAGAAGCGGTGCACGAGTTCGCCCCCCTCGCCGAGGTCCCGGATCGCGTCGAAGAGCGAACTCGAGATGACACCACCCAGAACCACGATCCGGACTTCGGCCGGGACCTCTTGCTGGCTGGCATGCAAATCACCCGTGTCGGTCCGCTCGATTCGATACGCGGTTTCGCGCCCGTGGCGGTACTCGAACGACAGAATCTCGCCGTCGGCGCCCTCGACGAGCGAAAACAGATCCCCGGGCCGCGAGCGGCGGAAGTCGAATACGCCTCGCAGCGCGCGCGTGATTTCGTAGACCGACTGACTGGGAACGCCGTGCTCCGAGAGCGCCTTTCCCAGGGAGCTGCCGCGCTCGATGCTGCCGCTTAGAATCTCGGAGGGAGGGATGAGCCAGCTGGGTGCGGCCGGCCCCACGACGGCCAGATCCTCCCAGGCATCGTCCATCCGCGCGCCGAGCTGGCCCGCCCCGGCGCTCGCCAGCGCTTGCGCCGGCCCCAACGCCTCGAATCCCGGAGCCGGAGTCGGGGCCGCGTCCTGGGCGGGGTCGATCAGCGCCGTGCGCGGCGCCGAGGTCACGGGCCACAGCATCCGGACCGCTGCGTACGAGAAGCTGGCGGCCAGGGCAAAGACGCCGGCCGCAGCCAGAATCCCCTTCCAGGATCCGGAGATTCGCTGGTTGCGCGGGAAGCGACGCCCCGGTACAGCCCGCTCGCGCTGATTTCGACGACTCCTCATTTCGCCTCGATCCGGCCTCCCCTCCGGTCCCGGGTCAGCCCCCCCGGCCGGCTCTGGGCAGCCGAGCAAGCGAAATGAATGGCGTATAGTGGCCGGCCAGGCAAGCGTCTGCCCCGCCCGGAACGTCGCCAGAGGACACCCATGCACCTCGTCGCCGGTACCGCACGTCGGACGTTCACGCCCGGTTCCGGCGTGGAACTCATGGGGTATGGGGCTCGCTCCGGCGTCAGCACCGGCATCCACGATCCGCTGTTCGCACGTGCTCTCTTCCTGTCCCCGAACGGGGACCCTGCACTCGGTATCGTCCTCGCGGCCGCGGATCTTTGCCTCCTGGCCCCGGCGCAGGCACGCGAGGTGCGCGAGCGGATTGCCGTGGAAACGGGTGTGCCTGCCGATCGGACGCTCATCAGTTGCACCCATACGCACTCGGGTCCGGATACCGGACTGGGAGCGCTGCTGCGCGGGGAGCCGCCGCCGGCCTACGTCGCGGAGATTCTGGAGAGCATCGTGGCCGCCGCGTCGGAGGCGGCCGGGTCGCCGGAGTCCGCGAGTTTCCGCTGGTGCCGGACCGAGGCTCGGATCGGGGCGAATCGCCGGCTCGCGCACGGCCCGGTCGACCCGGAAGTCCTGGTGCTGCGGGTCGACCGCGCCAGCGGCGAGCCGCTCGCCCTGCTCTTCAACTACGCGTGCCACGGAACCGTGCTCGGCCACGACAACCTCGAGATCTCGGCCGACTGGCCCGGCGTCGCGTGCGCGACCATCGAACGGGAGACGGGTGCAAACACGCTGTTTCTGCTCGGCGCACACGCCGACATCGACCCGCGCACGCGCGGGCTGATGGACCTGGCCATTGCGGGACAGAGCCGCGGCCTCGGCTTC
Source organism: Myxococcales bacterium (assembly GCA_013215565.1). Classification (GTDB taxonomy): domain Bacteria; phylum Myxococcota_A; class UBA9160; order SZUA-336; family SZUA-336; genus JABSQV01. Next base: position 64,751 of record JABSQV010000053.1, read on the forward strand.
GATGCCGTGCGTGCGCTCGGGAGCGAGGTCGCCGAGGCAGTGCTCGGCGCGATCGGGGGAAACGGCGCCGCGCCCCAGGGGGGGCCGATCGCGGCCGCCGCCGCCACGCTGCGCCTCCCGGTCCAGCTCGGCAGCCTCGCTCCCGACGAGGCACGAAAACTGCTCGACCGCCGAAAGCGCGAACTCGCGGCGGTGCTCGGCGTCGCACCCGAGGCGCTGCCCCGACTCTCCGAACTCGACGGCGCCGTGTTTCGCGCGGTGCAGGAACTGCCGGTTTCGGAGGCGCGCGAACGCATCGCGCAGGCGCGCCTCTACGTCCGCGACAAGACCGCCCCGTTCTTCGTCGGCGGCGCACGAGCGGTCGAGGTCGAGCTCCAGGTTCTGCGCATCGGGGACTGCGCACTGCTCGGCATCCCCCTGGAGCCCACGACCGAGGTCGGCATCGACTGGAAGACGCGCGTCCAGCCGCGGCTCGCGTACGCCGCCGTACTCGGCATCGCCAATGGATGGATGCGCTACCTGCCTCACGCGCGCGATCTCGAACACCCGCTGGCACACCAGCACTACGAGGTGCTCTCGAGCCTTCTCGAGCCGGGCGCCTCGGAACGCATCCTCGACGCGGCCGAAGTGCTGCTCGCGTCATCGCCGGGCCCGCCGCTTCGAGAAACCGCGTCGCGCTAGCGAAAAGCTCGCTCCGGACCGTCTTCCCAGACCAGCTCGTAGAAATCGTTCCGGCCGCCGTACATCTGCATGACGAGCGACATGAACATCAGGTTCTGGTCGGGCACCAGACTCAGCGCGCGCCCCAGGTTGAAACCCCGCCAGGGCTCCTGGAGTGGTACGCAGGCACCGACAGCCGCAACCCGCTCGGGTCTCGTCCACCAGGATCCGGGGCGCGCGATCCGCTCCCAGACGCTGCGCTGCACGCCCACCAACTCTTCCCGGACGGGATGCGCTAGGCCGGGTAGGCAAATGTCGGCATCTGCCGATCCTACATCGTAGCCGTGGAATCGACCGATGCAGTGTACTCTGCCGGAATACGGGTCTGGGGCCGCCACGCGGGGTTCAGGGGCGAGCAGCCGCGGAGCACGGGCCGAAGCGATGCCCGGAAGTGAGAGAAGGACACGCACGCATGCAGGTCCGCGGGCTGCTCCTGGCTCTGGCGTTACTGGCATTCCTCGCCTTTGCAGCCGTCTTCGTCGGCACCCGCGAGGTCCCGCTGCTGCGCCAGTGGGTGACGCAGGCCGCATCCGAAAAGCTCGATCTCGAGGTCGACATCCGGGGGCGCATCGGGCTCGGGCTGCTGCCGCGACCCGGCGTGGTTGCACGGGACGTCCTGATCAAGCCCCGAGAGGGTGCACGGCAGCCGTTCAGCGCAGTGCTCGACCGGGTCTCGGTCGGACTCGACCCGATCGATTGGCTCCGGGACCGGGTGCCCAGAATCACGCGCATCACGCTGCGCGGCGTGCGGATCGATGTCGCGGGGAATCCAGGCGAACTCGTAGAATCGTTCTGGCCCGACGCGTCTTCGGAACCGGCAGAGAAGGCCACGACCTGGGCACTGCCCGGGCTCGCACAGCTGTGGGCGCTGCCGGATCTCAATCTCGCGAATGTCGATCTCCGCTGGCAGACCGGGTCCGCGGCCCCGCGCCGCGTCCGGATCCGCTGGTCGACCCTCGAGGACTCGAGGCCCCGCAGGCTGCGCGTGAATCTCGAGTTCGAGCCCGGCACGACGCCGGTTCGCGTGCACGCCGAATTGGCGCGCGCGCCATCCGGTGCCCTGGTACTGGAAGGCCTGCTGGCGCACGCGGGCGCAAGCGACCTGCATGCGAGGGGCACCCTGTCGGCGGATGCGAACCAGGCCAATGCAACCCGGCTGAAGGCCAGGCTCGAGTCGCAGCGGTTCGACCTCGCCGAACTCCTCCGGGGGACCACGACGGCATCGGGCAGCGAGTTCCTCGACCGCACGCTTCCGCTAAAACTGCCCTCCGGGCTTCACGCAGACGTCGAACTCGACTTCGAGCGCGTCGATCTAGCCGCGCTTCCGCTCGAGAAGCTGCGCGCAAAACTCGTAGCAACCGAGGAACGGGTGGACCTCAGCATCGAAGCGGCCACGCTGCTGGAGGGCCGGGTGCAAGGTTCCGGGTCCATCCGTGCCGCGGCCGGGCCGGCCGGCTTTGAGCTAAAGCTCAGCCTGAGCCAGCTGGAACTATCGAAACTCCCGCACGATCTCGCTCAGCAGGACGACGGGAAGCTGGATCTAGAACTGAATCTGGAGAGCCAGGGAGGTACGCTCCGGGAGATTCTGAGCGAACTCGAGGGAGACGTCCTGTTCGCGATGGGCGCGATCTCGTCTCCGAACGGCCGGATCGGGCTGCTGGGCCGAAGCGTGTTCGCCCTCTACTTCGCGCGCGAGGATTCGGGCGCCGCTTCCCGGCTCAACTGCGCGGTGTTCCGGTCGAACTTCTCGAAGGGCATCGGCACTACCGAGGGGCTCGTGGACACGGAGAACGCGATTCTCGCGGTCCACGGCCTGCTGGATCTCAAGGACTTCCAGATCGACGGCATCATCAAACCCGACCCCAAGAAGAAGGGGCTCGCGGGGCTGGGCACGCCGTTCCAGATTTCCGGACCGATCATGGACCCAGAGGTGGCGACGGACAAGCTCAGAATTGCGGCCGATACCGGAAAAGTGCTGGCGCTGGGGTTTCTGAACCCCGCACTGATGATCGCGTCCTTCGTCGACCTGGGGAACGACCGCGATCTATGCGCAGGCAGCCTCGCTTCGAGACTCCGAGAACCCCTCGAGCCCCAAGGCCTCATCGGACACGCGAAAGGCGGGATCAAGGACCTGCGAGAACGACTGGACCAGCACTTTGGCCTGAAGCCCGCGCCTGCAAACGCGGCAGCGCAGCCCCGCTAGTCGAAACTCCGGGCCAGCGGATCGACGCCACGGTTCAGGAAGCGCGACGAGAAGATCCGATCCTCGATCTCGGGATTCACCACGAGGTCGTAGTAGTGCACGCGGGTACTGGTTCCGCGCGCCAGGTTCTCGACCGTGATCTCGGTCGGAAGTACGTGCCCCGCATCTGTGTGCATCGACTCCCGCTCCGCGCGCAGGACCCGGAAGGGTCGCTCGGCTCCGCGCTTGAAGTAGCGGGTGGCGAGCAGGGCGGAGTCGCTGCGCGCCACCAGAAAGTGCACGTGCGTGTAGTTCCGGGGCTCGTTCGGAACAGCCAGAATCACCCGAACCGCTTCACCCTGGAAGGTCTCGGAGGCTAGGAACTCGACCCGGTACGCGTCCGCCCTGGGCCGCTCGAGATCTTCGTAGGTCACGTCGCTTCCCATGAAGGAATCGGCCCGCTGCGCAGTGGTGATTCGGCGCACCCGCCGCTGCGAGGGAAAGTAGATGAACGCGTCCTGGCCACGCTCCTCGGTGTCGATCGTGAGCACGGTCATGCCCCGCAGGTAGGGAGGCTCGACCAGGCGCCCAATCGAGTGCAGGTGACCCTCGATGTCCTTGCGCGCGGTCTGAAACACACGCCTGCGCTCGGCGCCCGAGCGGCTTCGCATGACGAGTTCGATTTTGGCGCGCGTGTCGCAGTCGTACAGGTTCGCAAACGCCTCCTCGAGGACCGCGCGCGCCGAACTCGGCACCACGTCTTCGTCTCCGGGCGGCAACCCAGCCTCGGCAGCGGCCGCACCCGGCATGAGCCCGAAGCCGAACACCAGCGCCAGAGTGATCGCGCTCTGCGAGAAAGACGGAATCCGGCTCACCCAGTACAGCATTACAAAACCTTAGTGCGCCCTCTGAATCCGAATGCCGTTCTTGGACATGATTCGGTAAATCGACTGGCGGCTTCGACCCAAAAGTTCGGCGGTCTGGGCTACGTTCCCGCCGGTATCTCGCAGCGCCGCAATCACCTCGTCGCGATCGAGTTGACGCCGCTCCGTTCGAATTCGGTCGACACTCTCCTGATCCTCGAGCACGAGCCGCGCGACGGCGGCGCGCCCGATCGTGCTCGATGACTCGTAGGCGATGCAGCGCTCCAGAATCCCGGCGAGTTGGGCAACGTTCCCGGGCCACGGCTGAGACGCCAGGAAACGCGTGGTGGCCGCCGAGCAGCGAACCCGACCTCGTCCCAGCGCCCGTCCGAAACGCGCGCTGATTGCATCTGCGATCGCTGGAATGTCGGCGGCTCGCTCGCGCAGTGGCGGGATCCGAATCGTAAAGCGCGCGAGCTCCTGCACCAGATCCGGCAAAAAGTCGACTCCCTGGGCCCACTGAGCGAACGGGAGTGCGCTCGAAACCAGCACCCGCAGGTCTTCGCGGGTGGATGCAAGCATTACCTCTGCGAGAGTCTTCCGGCCCTGCGGCGAGAGTCGTTCGATATTGCGAATGTAGACAGAGCCGGTTCGAGGAACCCGCCGGTTCGCCGAGAAGACGGGCGCGTCGTATTCCTTGAACTCGCCGTCGAAGAACGGCCCCAGATCGTGCATCCCCAGCGCCACGGTCCGGCGACCCGCACCCTCTTCGCCCTCGATCAGTACCGGGACCCGAAGCGGAGCCACCCCGGCAATTCGGTGACGCACCTGATCCATCGCTGCGCTTTCGCCCGCCAGGCGTTCTCTGAGCTGTTCGATCACGGCCGCCTGCGCAGGGCTGCGGCACATCCTTCGCGCTAGATCGACGATCTCGTCCGCCTCGAGTTTCGCGGACGAAACGAACTCGTTAGCTCCCAGCTTGAGTGCGGACACCGCGGTATCAACGGTCCCATAGGCGGTGAATACAATCACGGGGACGTCGGACTCGCTCCGGATGCGCCCGAGCAGGTCAAGCCCGTCACTGCGCGGCATGGCCATGTCGGTCACGACCAGCGCCGGCTCCTGCTGCTGAAACCGCGTCCACGCGTCGTCGCCGTCGCAGGCTTCCACGACATCGAAGCCCGCGTCCTCGAGCTCCGCCGCGAGTGCGCGCCGCGCGGCCGCCTGGTCGTCCACGACCAATACGGTGGCGTTCATCCGGTTCTCCATCCGCTGTATGCGGACCTCGAGGTCGCTCTCAATACTAGCTACCAGATCGATCCGCCTAGCGATGGCTCTCGGGCGAAATTGGCCAAAAGTGTCCGATTGTGTCCGGCGCCGCGCCTAGAACGGCCCATCCGGGCCCCGGGGCTCTGGCGAAGCGGGTCGCGGTCGACCGGGCTCTCGACCCGGTCGACGCAGCCTCGCCCAGCCGCCAGACGCACCACCAGATCGCGTCGGACGCGAGCGAACACGCACAGTCATTGATCGCACACCGTGCGAACGCATCTGTCTTTTCGCAGATGCGTTTTCGTGCTCGAAGCTACCCGAGCCACGGGCTGACCCCGCGGTACGGTGCTTGCTCCACAACGCTGACTCGACCTCACAGGAGTGACCCGGAGGACATTCATGTCTGGCTCTCGGCCGATGCATTCGCCGGCTTCGTTCGTTTCGATTCTCACGACCGCGTTACTGGTATTCGGCCTACCGGAGCCGGCGCACGGTCAGGAGTCCGGCTCCGAAGAGGGGGGCGCGAGCGTGGGCGCGAGCGTGCGCGCGAGCGCACTCGGAAGCGGGTCGGCGGGTAGTTCCCGCGGGCCCTGGGTGCGCGACGCGTTTGGAACGCCGAACCTCAGAATCGGGATCGTGGTCCCGCCCGGAACAGCCGGACACACACCCGAAGTCACGCTGGTCTACGCGAACGGATCCGCGCACGGAAGTGCCGGATGGGTCGGATTCGGCTGGAATGTTCAGGGCGCGAGCGCAATCGCGCGCGACCGCAGATTCGGGGTCCCCTACGACTACGCCAGCAGCGGCTGCGGGGCGCTCGGCTACTGCTATCACGACCGCTACGCGCTCGACGCAGAGGACCTGATCGACGCGGACGGGAGCCCGTGGACCGCGCGCTTCAAGCTGCAGCGCGACGACGGCTCGCAAATCGACTTCCTGGGCGACTCCTCGGGCTGGGAGATCCGCGACCGGGCCGGCCGGCTGCTGCGCTTCGGAGCGGTCGGCGCGGGCTCGCGCATCGACAACCCCAGGAACGGGGAGGTCTACGCCTGGCTGCTCAACGAAGTTCGCGACGCCCACGGAAACTGGGTCCGCTACGAATACGACCATCCTGCGGGCACGGGCGTGGCCTACCTCGCGCGCATTGTCTACGGACACGAGCAGGACCCGACCGGCAGCCGTGAAATCCGCTTCGTGCGCGAAGTACGGCCCGACCGCGGGCTCGACTACGGGGCCGGGTTCAAACAAGAGCTGAGCGAACGTCTGCGCACGATCGAGGTGCGGGCCGACGGCGCGCTCGTGACGCGCTACGAACTCACCTACACCCAGAGCCCGACTTCGGGCCGCAGCCTGCTCGCAAGTGTCGAGCAGAGCGGGAGCCGAGGCGAACAGCGGCTCCGGAACCGCTTCGAATACCGGAACCCGCCGGTCGGCTTCGACCCGGACGACGTCGTCAATTCCTTCGATGAACTCTTCGACTCGTCTCAGGCCGACGATCCCAACCAGCCCACGAGATCGAATCCCTACTCCCATTTTAATTCGCCCTACACTTACAGTCACGTCCTCCGGCGTGCCGGAGATTTCAATGGCGACGGTCTGATCGATCTCTACGCTCTGGGCTTGCTCTTCCCAGGAACCGGAAGCCGCTTTCGACCGAGTGTGCAGTGGCACCCGAACCTGACGATCGTCTCGGAGCGAGAGGGCGATTCCCCTTACCTGGAAACCTCCGAGGGGCAACAAGTCATCAAGACGATTGCCGACATGAACGGAGACGGGTACCCGGACGAGGTCGTCAGGACACGCTCCGGCTGGAGTCTGCCTTCGGCTGAACCCTTCGGTCTGCGCGTGCGACTCGGCGGGCCCTACGGCTTCGCGGACGAACAGATCACGTGGCAGAGCGTGTACTTTTCTGCCGAGGAGGGCGGGAATCTGAGCGCTTTCCCCGGGACGTCCTGGACCCAGGGGGGGGTCACGGGGGAACGAGGCCGCGAGTCGGCGCTGATCGATCTGACCGGGGACGGGCTTCCCGATCGGGTCTGGAGCCCGTCCTTCAATGCGCTCTGGCCCGAGTCCGACGGTCCGGGCGACTACGAGTGGTGGATCTGGCGCAATCTCGGACTCGCGGCCGACGGCAGCTACGGATCCTTCGCCTCCAGTCCGATGGTGTGGTCGGACCCATCGCCGGCGGGGTTTGACGAGAACTTCTCTTCAACCAGAAGAACACGTGCGTTCTCGGCAGACGTGAACGGGGACGGCCTACCGGACCGAATCTTCATGAACCCGTTGGGCTGGTCCGGGTCCTGGTCCGTCGCTTACAACTACGGTGCGGGCTTCGATGCCCCCGAACCACTCGCAAATTTGCCGTCCGAGTTGAGCAATTGGAGCCCCGATCACAACATCTTCCGCATGCGGTGGGGCCTCTACCCCGGCTCCGAGCGCTGCACAAAGGCCGACCTGTTTGACCTGAACGGGGACGGTTTCGTGGACCACGTCGCTGCCGACCTGAGCGAGTGGCCCCTCTTGCACTGGGATGTCCGCTTCGGGACCGGCGCGGGCTTCCGGCCGGAACCGGTCAGGGTCGAGATCAGCGAGATCCTCGGTTTGTCCTATCATACCCGGGGCTGTGTCACCGAGCCGGGGGGCGAAAGCGACCTGGCCGACTACACGGGAGACGGATCCCCGGACTACGTGCTCGGCGAGCAGCTCAATCGGATCTACCCGAACCAGAGCGTCTATCCGGACCTGCTCGAGCGCGCCATCAACCCCTCCGGGGGCTCGACCCGCTTCGATTACGTCTCCAGCGCCCAGATGCAGGATGCGGGCGGGCTTCGGGCGAATCCCGCGTTGCCGTTTTCGATTCCGCTGGTCGCGCGACTGACGCGCTCGGACGGGCGCCCGGAGACGCCGGACGTGACCGACGAATTCCACTACAGCGGCGCGATCTACGACCGGGAGGTGCGCGACTTCCAGGGCTTCGGACGTGTGGTGCACACGGCGATCGAGGGCGACCCGGAGGTCGGCCTCGGCACGGAGACGATCGCGGACTACGAAAGCGACCTTGGCACGGTCCGCGCCTGTATTGGGGTGCTGCGTGCGCGCGAGGTCCGCTCGGGATCTTCAGTCTTCTTTCGCGAGGAGCACGACTACCAGATCGTGAGCGGACCCGCCGTGGTTATGGCGAGTCCGGCGGAGGCCTGGAGCCGCTGCCTGCTGAGTGAGAGCCGCTTCGAGAGCATCGAGGGGGACGAGGGAAACCGAAGGATGAGCAGGCAGGAGCGCTTCTACAGCAGCGACGGCCTCTACGACCTGGTCCAGCTTGACGAGTGGGGCAGAGTCGATCCCGTAACCGGCGACAACTTCGGGCTCGACGATCGCCGCACGCTCTGGAGCTATGCGGTCCCGCAGGATCCGAACTTCCCGCGCATTTCGCGGCCCTCGAGCGTGAGCATCACGACACCGCTGGACCCGACCCCGGTCTCGAGCCAGCGCTTGTATTACGACGGGCTCCCGCTCGGCCAGGTCGGCGCGGGATTGCTCACCTCCGTGGAGGCGCTGCACCGAACTCCACTGGACCCCGAGCTGGACGAGTGGGTCCTGCAGCGCACGCTGGGCTACGACAGCTTTGGGAACCTGCGCGAGCTGATCGGGGCCCCGACCGAGGACGACCCCGACGGACTGGAGCAGAGTCTGGTCTACGACCCCAACACACCCGGCGGCCGGGTGTTTCCGGTTGCGGTCGTACTCGGCTCCGACACGAACCTTCCGCTTCTGACGACCACCGACCTTTCCGGATGTCCCGCGGGACAGGAGCCCCCGCCCGGACTCGGGCTTGCCTGCCACGTCACGAACCCACAGGGCGAAGTGGAGTCGTTCGCGTACGACGATCTCGGCCGCGTCGTCCAGCACACGCTGCCGGGCGGTCTGGTGATCGCAAATGAGGTCCAGCTTCCGGATCCCGACGATCCGAACACACCGGGAGAGAGCGTGTTCCACTCCTGGTTCGAATCCGAGCCCGGGGTGTTCCTGCATACCCGGCGCTTCGTGGACGGGCTCGGTCGCAGCTTCCGTGAAGAGTCGCCCGGGAGCGCCGACGAGACGATCGTGGTCGAGCGAAGCTTCGACGACCGCGGCCGGCTGCTCGCGGAGACGCTCCCGCACTTCGCGGACGAGCCAGCCCCGCACCTGGAACGGCGCTTTGGCTACGACCCCGTGGGGCGGCCGGGCGAGATCGAGGATTACGACGGAGAGACCCGGCGCCGCTTCGAGTACGCACCCTGGACCGTGATCGAAGAGGTCTACTTCGGCGCTGTGCTCGCCGCGAACCGGCAGACGCGGACCGAGCGCAGGATTGACGGCCTCGGCCGCAGATCCGAGGTCAGACACTACCAGGATGCCGTGGGCCTCACGAAGTCATTCGCGATTCAGTCCTTCTACGACGCCCGTGATCAGCTGATCCAGCTCCTCGATCCGATCATCTACGACCCGCTGCTGTGTAACGAGTACGCGCGATCGAACTGCTTCACGCAGAACCACCAGACGCTGCTTTCCTACGACACGCTCGGGCGGCGGGTCGAGCTCCAGGACCCGGACTCGGGAACCTGGACCTTCGCTTACGACGCTGCCGGGCGGCTCGCGCGGCGGACCGATGCCACCGGCGCCTCGGTGTCGCACGAGTACGACGCGCTGGGGCGCCTGCTCCAGAAGAAACTGAGCCCGAGCGGCAACGGCGTGCGCGACGCGAGCTTCGAGTACGGTACCGCGCCCGGGCCCACGTACGGGCGCCTGGTGGCGATCGACGCGGCCGGGTCCGCCACCGACTACGAGTTTGGGTACGACGCCGCGGGACGACTCGCATCCGAACGCCAGATCACGGCCGGGCTCGCGTTCGACACGCAGTACCTCTACGACGCGCTCGGCCGGCTGGTCGAAAAGCAGTTTCCGGATGCCGAACGCTACCGCTGGCACTACGACGGGATGCGGCTGGCCGGGATCGACAAGCTCTCGGGGTCCTCTTTCTTTTACGGTGCGATGCTGGGCGCGGTCGAGTACGACGCGCTCGGCCGGCTCACCCGCACCGAACTGGTGCAGCAGCCGTCGGATGGGCCGGTCGCGATCGTCCGCTACGGCTACGATCCCGCTACCGCGCGGCTCTCCGAGTTGAGCGGGATCCGCATGCCGACGGGCGGAGACTGGGGCCGGCCGAGCCCGGCCTACGAGTTGAACTACTCGGTCGACGGACTCGGGCGAGTCACGGAGCAGACCGGCAGCTTCGGGGACTACCGGATCGACCACCTGAGCTACGAGCGCGTGCAGCGATCCTTCGAATACGACGGACTCGGCCGACTCACGCGCGCCACCGGTCCCTGGGAAAAGCCCGAGGGCAACTCCGAGGACCTCACCTGGGCCTTCGAGTACGACATGTTAGGGAACCCGGTCTCCCAGCTGAGCACGGGCGCGTACACGCGAAGCTGGTCCTATGACCACGCGAGCAAGCCGCGCTTCTTGACCGGGTTCGAGGAAGCCGGGAGCTCCGAAACGATGCTGGCCGACGCGGCGGGCCGCCCGATCGTGCGCGGCACCCAGACGCTCACCTGGAACAGCGAGAACCGGCTCCATTCCATCTCGAGCGAATCAGGCGAGGGCGCCCGCTCCCACTACGACGTCTTCCGACGCCGCGTGCGGCAGGAGTTCCCCCAGGACTGGACGCAGGTGGTCTACGTCGGCAGCGACTTCGAGTACGACACCGCGCTCCAGCAGGCCAACAAGTTCTTCTTCCTGGACGGGCAGCGGATCGCGAGCGTCTCGACCAATTACCGGGCCCTGTCGGCCTGGGAGCAGCACTGGCTCTACCGCGACCTGCTGCGCCCGCTGCGTCCGGTCGCGCTCGGCGCGGGCGCCGTGTTCGGGATCGCGGGACTCCTGGGCCTGGCCGCGCTCGGCCTCGGCGGGCGGCGTCCGGCCCTGATCACGGTCCCGGCCGTGGGACTGCTCGCGACCAGCGTGGTGTTCACCCTCGGTCCCGGGGCTGCCTGGACCCTGGGCGGCACGGGCGCGTCGCCGGTCAGCTGGCACGGCAGCCACCAGGCCGACGTCCTGGCCTACCTGCCCGACCACCTGGGCTCGACCCTGGCGGTCGTCGACTGGAAACGCAGCCTGCTCGAGACCCGCGACTACGGCCCCTTCGGGCGCGTACTTGGACATACGGGGGACCTCGACCTGAAGCACCAGTTCACGGGCCAGCCGAAGGACGACGCCACGGGTCTTCAGAACTACGGCGCGCGCATGTACGACGCCCGCTGGGCCCGCTTCCTGTCCCCGGACGAACGCATCCAGTCCTTCGACTCCCAGGGGCTCAACCGCTTCAGCTACGTACTGAACCAACCCACCTCGATGATCGACCCCACCGGCGAGTTCACATACGCGTTCGGGGGCTTCGGCGGCTTTGGGGGGATGGGCGGCATCGGCAGCATCGGCAGCATCGGCAGCATCGGCAGCATCTCGAACGTCGGCTCGCTAAATGCGCATGTCGTCGGAATACGACAACTCCCTCGTGGGATCATGGGCATAGCGTGGCTCGAAGAAACTCATCCGAACGACGTACTCCGCGCCTCCGTCGGGGAGGTCGCATTCAACGGCGCGGGTACGCGCGTACCCGGAGTCATCTACATTACTGGACACGCGGTCGCCTTCGGCTTTGGGCACCTTTCCCTCGAATTTACACCCAAGGGCGGGAGCAAAACGGAAACGCTCAGCGCGGGTCATAGATTGGGCAAACTCAAGAGCGACCCCCAACGGCCTTCCGACAAGCCAAAAAACAACAGAACTGTTGGAGAAGTCACCCCCCCGGATGGCATCTCACCCGAGACGCACTGGGGGGTCCTGAAGGCCAAAGACGCGGACTACTGTGACTGCCTCGACTACAGTTTGTTCCCGGAGGGAGTTCCGGCTGGTGACCGCGGAATCGG
>JABSQV010000054.1 GCA_013215565.1 Myxococcales bacterium
GCGGTTGTGACCCGCGGCCCGAATCCGGTTGCGCCAGGCGCCTCTCTGCTTGCGGGGGAGGTGGACTGGGGCGTGATGGAAGAGGGTGCCGCCAGCGTCCGGGATCTCCTGTACCGGCGCACGCGGACGGCGCTCTACGAGCCCGGAGAGAGCGAGCGCGTGCTCGGCGCCGTCGCGGCGCGGATGGCCGAGTTGCTCGGCTGGTCGGGGGAGCGGACCGCACAGGAGGTGTCGAAAATGCGGGCCCGGCTCGCGGCGGACCTCGACTTCCGCGACGCCACGCTGCCGCAGGAGGAGCTGGGGAGCGGATGAGCGACGTCCTGGAACGTCTCCGCGCGGAGCTGGGCGTTCGCGTCCGGACCGATGCCGAGTCGCGCGACGCGCACCGCCGCGACCGCTGGGTGCTGGAGGAGCTTCACGACCTCGAAGGCCGGCCTCCGGCCCGTCCGCTCGCGGTCGTCTTCGCGGAGAGCACCGAAGACGTCGCGTCGGTGCTCCGAATCTGCAGGCAGACCCGGACCCCCGTGGTCCCGTTTGGGGGCGGCTCGGGGGTGTGCGGTGGGATCCACGTGCAAAAAGACAGCGTCGTGGTCTCGACGCGCGCGATGCAGGGTCTGGTGGAAATCGATCGCCGCGACCTGGTCGCGAGCTTCCGCGCCGGAACGCTTGGCATCGACGCCGAGCAACGCCTGCAGCGGGAGGGGCTCACCATCGGGCTCTGGCCGCAGTCGATCGAACTCTCGACCGTCGGTGGCTGGGTGGCGACTCGAGCCTCCGGCCAGTTCTCGACCGCGTACGGAAGCATCGAAGACCTGGTCTTTGCGCTGGAAGCCGTGCTCCCGGACGGCCGCGTGATCCGAACCCGGCAGACGCCGCGCGCCTCCGCGGGTCCCGATCTCCGCCAGATCTTCATCGGCAGCGAGGGCACGCTCGGAATCGTCACCGAGGTGAGCTTCTCGTTGCGCCCGCTCCCGGAGGCGAGACGAGGCCAGACCCAGATCTTCGAGGACTTCGCGTCGGGTTTGGAGGCGATCCGCAGCTTCATGGCGGCCGGCTGGCGCCCGCCCGTGGTCCGCCTGTACGACGAGGCAGAGACGCGCCGGAACTTCGGCGACGCGTGTCCCGAGGGGAACGCGCTGCTGCTGCTCCACGAGGGACCGGCCGTCGCAGTCGAGGTCGAGCTCCCCGCGGTGGCCGCGCTCTGCGAAGCGGCGGGCGCGCGACCCGGCGCAGCCGCCGTGGTCGACGACTGGCTGGACCACCGGAACCAGGTTCCCGGTTTCCGCGGTTTTCTCGAGAAGGGGATCGTGCTCGACACGATCGAGGTCGCGGCGACCTGGGGGCGTGTGGCCGACCTCTACGAACGGGTCACGCGCTCGATCTCCGAGCTTCCGGGCGTGCTCGCTGCGACCGCGCACTCGAGCCACAGCTACCGCTCCGGCACGAATCTCTATTTCACCTTCGCGGTACGGCCGACCGATCGTGCGGAGATGGAGGGCGTGTATCTCGAGTGCTGGCGCCGAACGCTGCGCGAGACGCTGGCCTGCGGAGGCGGCATTGCACACCACCACGGAATCGGGCGCGTGCGCCGCGAAGCACTCACCTCCGAGCTGGGTGCGTCGGGGGTGGCGTTGTTGCGAACGCTCAAGCGCGCGCTCGATCCGGACGGGCTGCTGAACCCGGGCGTGCTTCTGCCCGACGCTCCCGAGCCCCCGTGAGCCGCGAACTCCTGCTCGCGCTCGACCTCGGCACCACCGGCGTGCGCGCCCTGCTGATGACGCCCGCAGCCCGCGTCCTGTCCCGCGCCTACCTGCCGCTCGAGACCGTCTTCCCCGCGCCCGGTCGGGTCGAACAGGACCCGCAGGAGATGTGGGAAAAGAGCCTGCAGGTGCTGCGTTCGGCGCTCGAGTCCGCGGCGGTGTCGGCCAGCGAGGTCGCGGGGCTCGGGGTCGTTTCGCAGCGTTCGACCGTGATCGCGTGGGAGACTGACTCCGGGCGTCCGGTCGCGCCCGCGATCTCGTGGCAGGATCAGCGAACGGCGCCCGAGGTGGCGGACTGGAACCGCAAGGGTATCCCGATCAACACCCTCGCCTCCGCGACCAAGCTCCGCTGGTGGCTCGAGCACGAGCCCGCCGTGCAGCGCGCCGCGCGCGAGGGACGCCTGTGTTACGGGACGCCCGACAGTTGGCTGGGATTTCGTCTCAGCGGCGGGGCCGCGTACGTGACCGACCCGAGCCACGCGTCGTGCACGGGGCTCTTCGACGCGGAGTCGGAAACCTGGTCGGACGGACTGTTGGGTCTGTTCGGGGTCGACGGCCGGTTTCTGCCCGCCTTGGTGCCGACGAGCGCGGTGGTGGGAGAAACGCTGCCCGACCTGCTCGGGGCCCCGGTTCCGTTGGCGGCCCGGGCGGGAGACCAGCAGGCGGCCACCTTCGCGCAGGGCGCACACCGGGTGGGCGAGGCGAAGCTCACGCTCGGCACGGCTGCGATGCTCGATCTCAACACCGGCGAGGCGCCGGACCCGGCCGGTCCCGGCACGTACTCGCTCGCGCTCTGGAAACTCGGAGACGCGCCGGTCACCTTCTGTCTCGAGGGGACGGTGATCACCGCGGGTGCAGCCGTGGACTGGCTCGTATCGATCGGGCTCCTCTCGCAGGCCTCTGAGTTCGACCGCGTCGGAGCGAGCGTGTCTGCGACCGGCGGGGTGGTTTTCGTGCCCGCGCTCCAGGGGCTCGGAAGCCCCTTCCTCGATGACGGCGCACGCGGGCTCCTCGGCGGCCTCACTCGCGGAAGCGGGCGGGGCGAGATCGTACGCGCGGTTGCGGTCGGGATTGCGATGCGCTGCGTGGACGTGTGCGAGGCGGTGGGGGGCGGCGAGGCTGAACTCCGGGTCGACGGAGGTCTGTCGCGCAGTGACCTGCTGCTCGGGTTCCTGGCAGACCTCAGCGGACGCCGGGTTCTGCGCTCGCACGAGACGGAGGGGACGGCCCTCGGGGGGGCCCTGCTCGCGGGCCTGGCGACCGGCATCTACGCGACTCCTGCGGACTGCCGCGAGGTCGTCGGGTCCGGGACCGCGTTCGAGCCGCGCCTGGCCCCGGGACTCCGGGAGGCTGCGCGCGAGCGCTGGGGCCGGATCGTGGAGCGGGCCCGGTCTGGCGCGAAAGACGGGCCCCCGGGGTGGTAGGCTCGGGCGATGATCCATTCCATCGACAGGGTCCAGGTAGTGGTTCAGGACCCGGAGCGGGCGTCCGCGGCGTGGCGCCGTCTGTTCGGTGCCGAGCCGGTTCGCGAGGACGCGCTCGAGGCGGCGCGCGCCCACCGCACGGTGCTCGCACTCGGAGCGAGCGAGGTCGAACTCCTGCGGCCGACGGGCCCCGGACCCGCCGCCGATCACCTCGGTGCCTGGGGCGAGGGCCTGTTCGCGGCGGGACTGGCGACGACCGACCTCGCAGCCATCCGGAAACGCCTGGCGGCCTCCGGAATCCGCTGGACCGAGGAGGGCGAACAGCTGTTCGTCGAGCCCTCGGAGACGCGCGGCCTGCGCCTGGTGATCGGCGCCGCAGGGGCTCCGGAACCGCCCGCGGCGGGCCCGCTCCGCCGGATCTACGAGGTGACGCAGCTGGTCCGCGACTGGAAGCAGACCGCCGGCCACTACGCGGAGTTCGCGGGCCTCAATCCGGACCGCTTCTGTGAGATCACCTCTGAGCGCTACGGTTATACCGGGAGCCTGCTGCTCTTCGATCCCCCGGCGCGGCTCGATCGCATCGAGCTCTGCGAGGTGACCGATCCGGGGCGCGCGATGGGGCGCTTCTTTCGTCGCCGCGGCGAGAGCCTCTACATGTGCTACGCAGAGTGCGACGATACCGGGGCCCTGGTGGAGCGGCTGCGCGCGTGCGGTGCGCGGTTCAGCGGGGCGGAGCAGGAGGAGGCGCCGCCCAACCTGTTTGTTCATCCCAGTGCGCTCTGCGGAGTGTTGTTGGGCGTCAGCCGTACGCACCATGCCTGGACCTGGTCTGGGCGGCCGGAACTGGCGCGAGGGTCAGGCACGAAGGAGTAAAGAGATGCGCTTTTGGTTCCCTTCTCGAGTTCGTGGATTCGCTCGGATCGCGTTGGCCGTGGCGGTTGCAGCCGCGGCGTCGGCGTGTGGGCAGGAGGAGGCGCAGGCCCCGCCGGCCGCCGCTCCGACTGCGCCTAGCGGGGCCCCGGCCCAAGCTTCAGGTTCCGAACCAGCCCCTCTGGCGGCGGAGTCGGCGCCGGACGCCCCTCCGCTCGAGTTCGACTTTGTGTACCCGGGTTCCGAGGAGGGAGAGGCGAGAGGGCTCTCGGATCCTAGCCAATTTGGGAAGGTCTACTACACGGATGACGACGCCAATCTGGTGGCCAGCTTCTTCAAACAGGCCCTGGACGGAGACGGGTGGACGCTCATGTCCGATAAGGACGAAGGCTTGATCGCCGTCCAGATCTTTAGCCGTGAGGATCAGATGGCCACGCTCTTCTACATGCGCCGGGAGGAGGGCGGAACCCAGATCCTGGTCGCGGTGACGAAGGGCATGCACCCGGACATCTTGTAGTCTTCGGGCGAGTTCTGCGACTAACGCGCCCGGTAGGCGGCGTAGCGCACCAGGTGTCCCAGGGCCCGGATCGCGCGATGTCCTGACGGGTACCCGATCCGCCCGGAGTCCGCGATGCCGATCGCGCCGCTGTTTCCGTAGGCGCGGTCGGTGTAGACGAGGTCCGTCGCGATCAGGATCGGCTTCCGGTGGCGTTCGCTCGCTTCGGCCGCTGCCTGGGCATAGCGGTGATCCTGGCGCTCGTGGAAGGCCACCATCCGGTCGAGCCCGTGGTCCGGGTAGAAGGGCCCGCTCTTGATGAGCTGTGCCTGCGCCGCCTGGATCCCGATTCCGAGGTACACGATGGCGTCCACCTGCGGGTGTGCGGCCGCCAGTTCGAGCAGCTCGGGGATCGTGTCGCGGGTTTCTCCGCCGGCCAGATCGACCGGGTTCCCGCGGCTCCAGCGTGAGGGCACCCGCTTGTCGATCTGGTCGCGCAGGTCGTCCGGGAGTGAAATCAACTCGAGCCCCTCGCGGATGCAGGCATCGGCCGTAAGCACGCCCCAGCCGCCCGCGACCGTCAGGATCAGCGTGCGGTTTCCGGCCGGCAGCGGCTGCGTCGCGAAGCTGGCAGCGGCTTCGTAGGCTTCTTCCACGGTATCGGCGCGCACGATCCCGGCCTGGCGGCAGACGCCGTCGAAAATTCGGTCGTCGGAGGCCAGGGCGCCGGTGTGGCTCGACGCTGCGCTCTGCCCGCGGTCAGTGACGCCTCCGCGCAGGACGACCAGTGGTTTGCGGCGACCGTGGGCCCGCGCGGCTTCCAGGAAGCGTCTCCCGTCCTCGATCCCCTCGACATAGGCGAGGCTGCACGCGGTCTCCGGGTCGCTCGCGTAGTACTCGAGGAAGTCCGCGAGTTCGAGCTGAGCCGAGTTCCCGCACGAGATGCCCTTCGAGAAGCCGACGCCCGAGAGCACCCCGTAGTTCATGAAGCTGGATCCGATGTTTCCGCTCTGGCTCACCATCGAGATTGGCCCGGGCGGCGGGAACGGCGCGACGATCTGGGCGCACATGGAGACCCGGGTCGAGACCAGTCCCTGACCGTTCGGCCCCGCCAGCAGCATTCCCAGTTCGTCCGCGAGTTTGACCAGTTCTCGCTCGGCCTGCTGCCCCTGCGCTCCGGCCTCGCCGTACCCGGCGGCCGCGAAGAAGGCGGCCCGGATTCCGCGCGCTGCGCAGGTGCGGAGCAGTTCGAGGTTCACGCCGGGTGGCGTGCACACGAAGACCAGGTCGGCCGCGCCCTTGGGGATCTCCTGGACCGAGCGCAGCGTCGGTGTCCCCAGGATCTCGGCTCCGTCGCGGTGGATCGGGAACAGTTCGCCCTCGAAGCCGAAGCGCCGCAGGTTGTGGAAGGCGGCGGTCCCGAACTTGCCCGGATGGGACGAGACCCCGGTCACCGCGATCCCGCGAGGGTAGAAGAGCGGATCCAGACGCCCGGCAGCCTGCGGCCGGGACGGCGGATTTGCTTCGCGCTGTCGGTTTGCGCTCACGCGCCGTCCCCGGGCTGCGCCTCGAGCTCGACCAGCGCGTCGACCACGATCGGATCCGAACCCTCGAGGATCAGGGGATTCAGGTCGATCGAGCGCACCTCGGGACGTTCGATCCCGATCTGTCCCAGGGCTTGCAGGATCGCGGCGAGCTTTGCCCGGTCCGCGGCAGCTTCGCCCCGGAACGCGTCCAGGAGATTCTGGTGTTCGAGGGCATCGACGAGTTGCAGCGCGTCGCGTTCGTCGAGCGGGGCGACCGCGAAGGCCACGTCTCCCAGCACCTCGGCCAGGATGCC
>JABSQV010000055.1 GCA_013215565.1 Myxococcales bacterium
CACGACTCGCCACCGATGGCGCGGGTAGAGTCGGCCATCGTCATGTGGTCGCATACAGACGCGCTCATTGTGCCGGCCCGGGTTGTGGAGTCGACCGCGTGTGAAATTATATGGCTCCTGGACATCGAGGTGAGCGGCCACGTCTACCGGTTCGCAGACGAGCCAGCGGAGGTGATCAATAGTCAGGGTGACGTGCTGGTGTACCGGGAGGGGTTGTCGAAGATCGAACACTCCACAGCCAGCGACGGATCCACGGATCTGGCCATACCGATCGAGATTAATAGCGAGGTTATGTGGGCGCAGGCTGTCGCTGATTACCGACGGGTTGAGAGGGCATCTGCCGTGCTGCGCCGATGGGGCGTAGGTAGCGGATTTGATTCGGCCCGGGTGGTGCTATCTGGATGGGTGGAGGGCGTGGCGTACGGCGGGCCGCTTGAGTCGCTCACGTTCAGCTTGCGCCGCCCGGGATGGAGCTCCGGCGACATGATCCCAACGGCAGGAATGATCGTAGATGCGACCACGTGGCCCAGTAGTGGCCGGCCTGCATTCGAGCCAGACGTAAAGATACTGGGCGCGGCATACCCGATCATCATTGGTTCGCCCGGGTTGTCTGGAGGCAGCATCACCGCAGCTACGGAGGCGCTGGCCGTGGAGGTGGAGATCACGCCCGTCGGAGGCACTACGGAGCGGCTGATGGTGGCCGGGCATAGCGTCGCTGCGCCGTCGATAAGCCTATACGACTACACCGACGATGATAATCCGGAGGTGCTGACGTCATTGGCGGTCACGGAATACCTCGACCTAGCGGGCCGAACTGTATCGCTTGTGGAGCCTGCTGGTGGATTTACGTCCGACATCCTCGCCGGCCGCGTTTATTACGTTGGTTGGCCTGATCCCGGTGGCATCAAAAATCCGTTTGGCTCTGGCGCGTTGCGTGGCGCTGGTGATGTGATTGAGTGGATTATCACGCGGTGGACGTCGCTTGAGTTCGATGGCGCTCGACATGCGGCGGTGCGCGACATCCTCAACCTGTACAAGATCGATACCCACATCAACATCCCAATGGACCCCATGGAGTGGCTGGCGTCCGCCGTGCTTGCCATCCTTCCAGTTGAGCCCCGCAACGGAGAAGATGGAATCTATTACCAGATGCGCCGGCCCGGAGTTGGGCGGCATAGCTCCGTCATGCACCTGGACACGGGCACCTACATCGTGGATCGGACATCATCGATCACGATAAGCGCTGACGATATCGTTAACGAGGTGACCGTAGAATATTGCCCTGATAGATCGAGTGATCGCTACCGCTCGCGCGTCATCTTGGGCGGTGAGTTCGGTGGTCCTTCCTCGGATGCGTTGCAGCTTGGGCTCGGCACCGATGCACGGGTGCGCGGCTCCTACCGTGCCAGCCTATCGTTAGCGACTTATGGCCGGCTGCCAATGACAGTTTCCGCCTCTGCCGTTTGCGATCCGGCTACGGCCAGTCGAATCGCCGGGGATGTCATTGAGCGCATGGCGCTGCCGACTCGCACGGTTGAAATGCTCGGACAATGCGAGCTCGAAGACCGCTTGCGGGTCGGTGACATCGTGACGATATCGGACGCAGACACGTCGATGGTGGACCAGCTCGCCGAAGTGCGCGATATCACAGTTGGCGGCGCAACTGTGCCGCTACTGCTAGAGCTAATCGACGACCCAGTGATAGGATAGACCTATGAGTTTCGGGATTTCACCGGTGCCTAAAGAGCTTCCAATCGTGCGTGGGGCGACATTTAAGACGTCGATCACCGTAAAGTCGGACGGCGTAGCGATCGACCTTACAGGCTCAACTGCACAGCTGATCGCCCGCCCGAGGGGGCTGCGAAAGGAGGTGTTCTCGCTCACCGAAACCGCTGGGATCACACTGGGCGGCGTTGCCGGCACTATTGATATCGCGCTGACGATCCCGCAAACGACTGGCTTAAGTCCGGATGACTTTCCGGCGGACTATACCCTGATTGTCACCTACACGGACATGACGGCAGACGCCGTATTGAACGGCACCGCTACTCTGGTCGCTGGCTCCATCGTCTAGTGGCGATCACGATCATAACGCCGGGCAGTGGGGTAACGATTTGCGACAGCACTACCGTCATTCAGGACCCGGCGCCCACCACAATCACGCCAGCATCGTCGCCTGGTACCGACACACAGACGCCGGCTACAACCGTCGTTCAAACGGGCGGTATCGGCGGATTGGGTCCGTCCGTAGTCACCGCCGTGTTGTGCCTGCTGCGCCTCGTCTCTGCTGCACTGACGATTCCTGCTGGCCAGTCGTGTATCTCGCGTGACGTGTTGATAGCGGACGGGGTAGAAGTAACAATCGAAGACACCGGGGAGTGGCTGATCCTATGAGCAAGATAACCCTGGTGGACCAGGCGAGCATGGCCACCCCGACCACGCCAGCATCCGGGCGGTCGATGCTCTATACCGCTGACGATCAGACGGTGCGAGCAGTGTTCGACGACGGGACAGTGAAGGACCTGACCGCATCCGGTAGTGGAGACGTAGCCGGGCCAGCCGGGGCCGTCGCCGATAACCTCGTCGCGTTCAATGGCACAACGGGGAAATTAATCAAGGACAGCGGCACCGCGCTTGGAAACGTACCGAGCGCGATTCCGGTCCCAGTCGCTGACGGGGGCACAGGGAGTACGACCACGCCGGCCGCTCTGGTCGCGCTTGGCGCTGCCCCGGTGGCGACGACGAAGCCTTATTTGGATACGGGGCTCGTCCCGACGACGATTTACGTGGACGCCGCTACGGGTGACGACGACAACGATGGGACGATCGGCAACCCGCTACTCACGCTTGGAAAAGCGGAGCTATTGATAGCGTCGGCACCAACGGTGACGCGGACGATCAAGCTCGTGGGCTCGGGTACCGCAGCGACGCCAAACGTCTACTCACCCGGCGGGCTGATCATACAAGGTCTGAACTTCGTTACGATCGAGTCGGACGAATTGGAGACGATCGACACGCGAACGATCGACAGTGTGACCAGCGCGACGAAGGCGGCGGGGCTCGTTTTGACGGACGTGGGCGCGGCCATGACGATTGACGAACACCGGGGCCGACTGCTCCGATACACGTCGGGCGGCCAGTCGGGGAAGTTCGGCGTGATCTACGCCAACACATCACAATCTGTCTCGGTAACGCAAGAGACGCAAGGAACTACGTTTCTCGCGCCAGTCGCCACGGACACATACGAAATTCTCGACTGGACGGCAGAAATCCAGTTTCCGTTGGGGGCAGGCTATATTCTTGAGTCGCTGGGCGGGTCCGGATTCAAGCAGGTTCGATTCTCGGGCGCGAACAAGTTCCTATTCTGTAATGACACGGACAAGCTCGACTTCCAGCGGTGCCGATTCGAGATCGAGGGCTTGCTCGCAGGCCGCGGCGGCTCGCTGTTCCTGAAGACGTGCTCGGTCGCGAACCGAGGCTCAACATTCAGCGACTGGGGAATGTTGACGTCGATCACCCAGGGCTTGATACTCCTCAAGCAGGGCACCCTCATCGACGGTGTAAATGCGCCTGCCGCGAATCGTCAATTCATTGCAGGGCTCACGGAAGGGTTTTTCGAGACCTACGGAGAGGTGGTCTTCCGCGAATTGACCGGCGACGGCGTGCTCATCCGAGGGTCGGGCATCGTTACCCTCTCGTCGCGGCTCGGGGGGATCTTCTCGCTCTGGAGATATATCGATTGCACAGTCGCGGTCACGGCGAATTCGGATGCGGAGGGATGGGGATGGGCGCCGATCGATCTTCCGGAGCTCCACAGTAACGTGGCGCTGACCGGACCGTATACGATCGAGGCGGAAGGCGGGGCCCGGGTGCGTGTTGGCGCCGGATCGACGATTACCGACGCGACGGGAACGGTGAGTGTATCTGCCGACGGCGGGTCTACGAATATCGCCCAAGCCGACGATCTCACGTACATCGAGGGCGGCTCACCAGCGGCGACGGGATATCTCGGAATCGGCGCGGCGGCGGGCGGTGATCTCGGCGGGACGTATCCAAACCCGACCGTAGACAATGGTGCCGACGGGACCGCCATTCATGACGATACAGCCGGGGAGATAGCGGCAATCGCACTGAAGGCAGTTCCGGTTAGCGCCGACGTGCTGATCATCGAGGACTCGGGCGCGGCAAACGCCAAGAAGCGTATCACCGTAGGCAGTCTGCCTACCGGGGGAGGTGGCGAGGCGAACACAGCGAGTAACGTCAATGTTGGCGGCGTTGGGGTATTCAAGCAAAAGTCCGGGGTTGACCTAGAGTTTCGCGGGGTCAACGCTGCAAGCTCGAAGCTTACTGTGGTGCTGGATGCGGCCAATAATGAGATCGATATTGATGCGGCCGATGCCACCGACTCTCAAGCAGGCGCAATCGAGCTCGCGACGCAGGGCGAAGTGGATACCGGCACGGACACCTCGCGGGCCATTGTCCCAGCCACACTCGCGGGAAGTGTGCTGGCTGCGGACGTAGCGACCAACAATGCGAAGATCTCCAACGCCAACCACACTGGAGATGTGACCGGAGCCACAGTACTGACGATTGCGGCGGACGCAGTCACTAACGCCATGCTGGCCGACGTTGCGACCAGCACCATCAAGGGAAGGATCACCGCCCTAACGGGCGATCCCGAAGACCTGACTGGCACCCAGGCCACAACATTGCTGGACTCGTTCACCTCGGCGCTACAGGGGGTGGTGCCCGGAAGCGGTGGAGGTACCGCCAATTTCCTTCGTGCCGACGGAACGTGGGCAGCCCCTCCAGGCGGGGGAACAGACGAACTTGTTGGGGTTTCCGTCAACGACACCACCCCTGGTTACCTGCTCGGAAAGCTGACCACAGCCACGACCGGGGTGGCGTGGGCTGAGATCAACGACGGAGGGGATGAAGACCTCCGCCTCGACGTGGATTCCGCGACGGCGGGAGGCCCAGGGCTCATCGAGCTTGCGACGCAGGGCGAGGTCGACACCGGTACCGATACGACCCGCGCGATCGTGCCCGCGACTCTGGCAGGGTCAACCCTGGCGTCTGACGTAACGGCCAACAACGCGAAGGTGTCGAACGCCACGCACACGGGCGATGTAACAGGGGCCACAGCGCTCACTATCGCCGCCAACGCCGTCACCCTGGCCAAGATGGCGACCCTGGCCACAGCGCGATTCCTGGGGCGTGTGACAGCTGGCGTGGGCGACCCGGAGGCGATGACCGGCACCCAGGCGACGACGCTGATGGATCAATTCACGTCGGCATTGAAGGGGCTCGTACCGGCCAGCGGTGGCGGGACTGCTAATTTCCTGCGCGCCGATGGTACTTTTGCTGTTCCCCCAGGCGGCGGCATCACTGGGCCGGGCTCCTCCGTCGATCGCGGGCGTGTGGTGTGGGACGGCACCGGTGGCATAGTCATCGACGACACTGGGCTTCGCGATTACGGGGCGAGCGCAACCGATCCGGTGAGCCCAGCGCCAGCAGACGGCGACACTTACCGGAATACGGCGCTGGATATGCAGATGTATTACGACGGCACGCGAGCAAAATGGCTCGGCGACTCCGTACAGATAGCGTTCGGTCGCGCCGGCAATGTCGGCTCGGGCGCCTATTACCGAGGTACCGATCGGCGCTCATTCTCGGCGACGAACGGCAGGGACGCCCGACATAATGGGACGGTCGTTGCCATCGAATACACCCGCAACGATACCGACGCCGCTGCATTTGAGGCGACTGCGGCGGGATCGACGATCGCTACGCTCGCGAGTTCGGCGACGAGCGGATCAGACTTCACGCTCGACGGCGACTTCAGCGCCGGCCAGGTGCTTGGCGCCCGCAATCAGACCGGTGGCAATACTACCTCGCAAACGATGGGCTGGATTACGATAAGGTGGCGCGCATGAGCGTAATCATCATCGCAAAGAATCAGACAGCAGCCGCTCTTGCACTGACGCAGATCCCGGTGCCCGACAATGAGATTCCGGCGAGCGGCCAGGTAACGCTGACCGACTTCGCGTCGATAGTTGAGATCCAAGAGGACGCCGATCTATCCGCGCATATCGCAGCAACTGACGTGATCTTGAATATCGACGGCGTCGACCTCTCGACGGCTGATTCTGCCGCCTGGGCGGTGCCACTGACCGTTGCGACGATAGCCGAGGTGGATGCAGGCACGGCGGGGGATAAGTCGGTTTCTCCCGCTTCCCTGGCGGGATCAGCACTGGCTTCTGATGTTGCTACTAACAACGCGAAG
>JABSQV010000056.1 GCA_013215565.1 Myxococcales bacterium
GAACAGGTAGTCGTAGTTCGCGCGGACGCGGTTCCGGTCGAAGTGGTTCACGATGTAGGCCGCGCGCTTTGCCGGATACGCGATCGGGGTCTGCCCGGTCGGGGCCGACCAGAGCGCCACGATCTGCCAGCGGCCCGAAGGCGGCGTCCAGACGAGTTCGAGATCTTCATCCACGAAGCCGTCGAGTACGCGGAGGTTCGCAGGGTCCAGTTCGACCGGGCCCGCGCCGCCCGCGCGTTCGGCAGCGAGAACCCGGGCGCCGACGACGGCCACGAGATCGCCTTGGGACGGCCCGAGTGAAACCCGGACCTCGCCGCCGCCCTCGACGCGGAGCGCGCGGTGCGTGAGACCCAGCAGGCCGTCGGCGAGTTCGACGGCCGGACTGCCCGTCGGCCAGCTGGCTCCGGCCGTCAGATCGACTCCGATCCCGGCCTGCCGGGCTGCCTCGAGTGCGACCCGGAGGTTCCGGTAGTAGCGCTCGCTGTCGAAGCTCAGGATGCGCGCGATCTGGTCCGGGGGCAGATCTCGCGGCAGCCCGAACCCGAACGACTGGATCTCCACGCCGCCGAAGCGCTTGCTCGCGAACATCTCGATCTCTCGGCGCAACTCGGCCGGTTCTACGTCGTTTCCGGGCCACCACCAGCGCGTCCAGGGCCGGAAGGAGACGCCCGGATTCCGGAAACTGTCCGCGTCGAAGCTCTCTTGGGGAGTCCCGTTCGCGGGGGCTGCTGGCGATCCGGGCGGAGCGGCTTCGTCTGCGAGGTAGGCGAGGATTCCGGAGCCGCGCGACGGGTCGTCTCCCGCTGCCCAGAAGCTCTGTAGCAGGTAGGCGGCCAGCGCCAGGGCCGCGATTCCGAGCGCGACGGCGATCGTTCGCGCGCGGGTCATCCGGGCGAGGTTCCGCGCCCGTTCACTCGAGCGCGCTGCTGGGCAGCTGTTCGACCACGGCACCCCCCAGCCACGGGCCGACGCCGATTGCCATCAACAAGGCGACCCGGGCCAGGGTCGAAGCCCCGAATGGCCACTCGCGGACCGCCTCGAGCATCTTCTTGTAAGTCACCAGGTTCGCGAGCCGCGCGTCCATCGCAGCACCTGGAGCGACACGCGGATCCGGGCTGGTCTGCGATGTCGGAAACAGCTTTGTGCGTTCGCGCTCGATCTCGCGGCTCAGTCGGTCGAGCTCGAGCCCCTTCGCGGCGATGGAGCTGCGGCGAACCCCGAGAACGGGCAGTAGGAACCCGATGCCTGCGACGATTAGTCCGACGCTCACGGCTCCGACGTTCGTCCATCCGGGTGCGGGGCCGAGAAAGAACAGCGAGAAGATCGTGAGCGCCAGCATCCAGATGATCGCGCTGCGCTGGCGCTTGCGTGCGAACGGAGCGAGCGGCCGCAGGTTCGCCAGGTCCACTTGCAGGTGGCTCCGTCCGAGCCGGAAGAACCTGCTTGCGAGGTTGAATTCGTGGTCTGCGAGCAGCGCAAACAGCACGGCGACCAGAGTCATGCGCGAACATACGACCGCGAAGTAGGGCTCGCTGAGTGGCGGTCGACCGTATCCCGCCAGGAGGTAAGAAATCAGCAAGGCGTTGCCCGCTTCCCACCAGCCGAACGGGAGCTCGTCGAACATTCGCAGTCCGAAGCCCGAGGCTCGGCACGGGTCCGCCGATGCTGCTGGCGTGTGCTCGTCTTCGGTGGTCGCAGACAAGAGGAAACCTCGCCCGGAGCCTACACGGAAGAGCATCGCAATGCTCTCAGCGACTCGAGCGGCGCTCTTCCGAGAGCTGGGATAAGCTGGGTTCCGCGACCGTGCAGGGGAGGGCCGATGCGGAATTTGCTTCGCGATCTCGTCCGTGAAAGTCCGGGCTATGTCGAACTTCGGTACCACGACCGGCATACGAACTCGGTCTCGGTCGAGCAGGGCCGGGTCGAAGGCGCGCAGAAAAATCAGCGTCGAGGGGTTGGCGTACGCGTGCTCGAGCGCGGGACGTTCGGCTTCGGGAGCACGAGCCGCGTAGATGCGGGATCGATCCGGGCTGCGATTGAGCGCGCCCGCGCAGCCGCGCGCGGAGCCAGCGCCTACCGCCGCGAAGCGGTCCCCGAACTCGCGCCCGTGGAGCTTGCGCGCGGCAGCTTCACCGATCCGGCCTTCGAGGCGCTTGCGGAAAAGCCGCTCGAAGAAAAGGTCGGTCTCGCGCTCGAGATGGAGCAGGTCGTGCGTGCGTCCTCGGCCTCGGTGCAGTCGGGACAGTGCCGCTACACCGAGATCTTCGAGGAGAAGGTGATCGCGACCTCGGATGGCGCAGACGCCGAGATTCGGCTGGTACGGCCCGAGTTTCGGGTCGGCGCGGTGGCCGAGCGCGACGGCGAACTGCAGCGGGCATCTGAGTCGATTGGGGTCACGGGCGACTGGGAGTGCCTGTTCGAGCGCGCGAAACCGGAACAGCTCGCGGAGAGAGCCTCGCGGACCGCGGTCGACCTGCTCGGTGCCGGCTATCCCGAGGGCGGCCGCGCGACCGTGATCCTGGCCCCCGCGCTCGTGGGACTTCTCGCGCACGAGGCGATCGGCCACACGGTCGAGGCCGACTTCGTGCGGTCGGGATCGGTGGCGCAGGGCAAGCTCGGAGACAGAGTTGCGAGCGACCTCGTTACGCTGGTGGACAGCGGGGTGTCGGAGTTTGCGGACGGCGCGGGCGGCACGCTCCCGGTCGATGACGAGGGCGTTCCGGCGGGCCGCACCACGATCATCCGGAACGGCTTCCTGCGCTCCTACCTCCACAACCGCGAGTCCGCGGCGCGCTTCGGGGTCGCCCCGACTGGCAACGCGCGCGCCTGGGAGTTCTCGGATCAGCCCCTGATCCGCATGCGCAACACCTACATCGAGCCCGGCGAGGCGACGCTCGAGGAGATGATCGCGGGCGTCAGCGATGGCTACCTGCTCGAAGGACCCCAGGGTGGACAGGCCGACGCGACCGGCGAGTTCATGTTTGGCGTGCAGGAGGCACGGCGCATTCGCAACGGCCGCGTGGCCGAGTTGGTGCGGGGCGTAACGATTAGCGGGATCGCGTTCGACGTACTTCAGACGGTCGACGCCGTGTCGCGCGAGTTCCGCTGGGACCTGGGCTCGGGTTACTGCGGAAAGTTTCAGCCCGCCAAGGTCGACGCCGGCGGACCCTACCTCCGCTGCCGGGCGGTGCTCGGGGGCCGCCAGTCGTGAGCCCGGACGGGCTACTCGGACTCTGCCGCGAATCCGTCGCACGCGCGGCGAAGCTCGGGGCCGATCAGGCCGAGGTCTGCGCCTCGTCGGTGCACGAGTCAAAGGTGAACCTCGAATCGGACGACCTCGGGACCGCGCAGACGCACCAGGAAGAGAATTTCGGCATCCGGGTCCGGCGCGCCGGCTCGACCGGCTTTTCGGCCACCAACGACGCGAGCCCCGCGGCGATCGACGAGGCGATCGAGGCCGCGCTCGCGCTCGCGCGGGTGACGCCGCCCGATCCGCACGACGCGATCGCGGAGCCCGAGCCCGCGAGCGCCGTAGAGGGCCTGTACGACGCCGCGCTTGCGGAACTCGACGTTGCCAGCGTCGGCCGGCTCTGCGGCGAACTGGCGGCGCGGGTACGCGCGATCGATCCCCGGGTCAGACTCGACTCGGGCTGGGTCTCGGTGGGTTCGAGTGTGTCCGCGCTCGCGAGTTCGACCGGGAGCGAGGTGTCCGAGCGCGCCACCGACGCGCAGGCGCTGCTCTTCGGCATGGCGGTCGACGGAGACAAGGTTGGGAGCTTCGATCACGAAGCGGCCGACGTTTGTTCGCTCCGTGAGTTCGAAGCGGAACTCAAGCTCGTGCCCGAGCGGTTCGTGACGCGTGTACTGTCGCCGCTCGAAGCAGGGCCGGGACGGACCTTTTGCGGGAGCCTGGTGCTCTCCGCCGAAGCGGTGGCCGAGTTCGTGCTGCCGGCCCTTTCGGACGCGCTCTCGGCGCAGTCCGTGCGGACCGGGTCCAGTCTGCTGGCCGGGAAGCTCGGGGAGCGGCTCTTCTCCGAAGGGCTCACGCTCGTGGACGACGCCGGGCTGCCGGGGCGCCCGGGCTCTTCGGCCTTCGACCGCGAAGGGCTCGCGCACCAGCGGTTGGTGCTGATCGATGCCGGCAGGCCGCGCGAGTATCTCTACAACTCGCGCGAGGCGCGCGCGGCGGAGCGAGCCGTGGGCTCGACGCGGCACGCAGCGGGAGGCGCGCGCACGCCTCCCGGGATCGGACCCACGAACCTGCTGCTCGCGGCCGGCGAACTCGAGCGGGACGCGCTACTCGGGGAAGTGGCAGAGGGCGTGTTGCTCCAGCGCTTCTCGGGCAACACGGATTCGGTCTCGGGCGATTTCTCGGGCGTGGCCAAGGGGAGCTTTCTGCTCTCACGGGGAGAGCCGCCACGCCCGATCACCGAGACGCTGCTTTCCGGGAACCTGTTTGAACTTCTGGCGCAGATTTCGGGGATCGGGCGGGAACTGCGCTGGATCGACGGTTCGGTTTGCGTCCCGATGCTGCGACTCGAAGGCGTCTCGGTGACTTCGAACTGAGTTCCGTTTCCAATCAGTCCCCGAACCTACCCTCGGACTC
This sequence comes from Myxococcales bacterium, assembly GCA_013215565.1. Lineage (GTDB taxonomy): Bacteria > Myxococcota_A > UBA9160 > SZUA-336 > SZUA-336 > JABSQV01. The sequence goes on from JABSQV010000056.1 coordinate 4,607, forward strand.
CTAACCGGCCTCAGCCTACTCGGGCTTGCTGCGTTCCGGTGTCGACGCGGGTATAAGTCCCACGCCCCGGTCTAGGCATCGTTAGGTCGGGGGTATCTCGTAGTGTATGCTCGCCTAGGGGCGGTAAGTGCAGAGAACTCATGCGGTATCTGGTCCTTGTTGCGTTGCTCTCCACGTTGGTCCTTGCCGTTGCTGGCCCCGCCAGAGCCGCATCCCTACCCGTCCCGAACGGCGGTTTTGAAGATCCGGTCGTAGCGGACGGTTCGCAGGTGCTCGGCGTCGGTGCCCCTTGGGGCCTGACCGGCGGCAGTTCCAACAAGCCATTCACACAGAACCCCGCGGGCGCTGGCATCGGCGTAGCCGAAGGGGAGCAGAGGGTAGAGATACGGGCTGGACCTCTGGGAGAATTCCAGTCCATTCGGCAGACGCTGACTGAAACCTATCAGGCGAACTTCGTATACGTCCTGATCCTGACGCCCCTGGAGACCACGGGCGTCCCTACGCTATCAATCACCTTAGACGGACTGGCATCTGGCAACTTTGGTCCGACGAGTCTAACGAACGCGCTAGGGCTAGAGATCGGCATTGCAGGTCCAGTTCTGCCGGGGAGTCCGTTCATCGGACAGCCCATCGCGATCACTGCCGGGGTCTTAGTAGATCAGGTCGGCGTAATCCCGCCCTCGGCGGTTGCACTAGATCGTGTCCGGGTGCTTGCGCTGCCGGTCCCCGAACCACCCCTCGGACTCCTGACCGCCCTCGCCCTGCTTGGGCTCGCTGCGTTCCGGCGTCGGGGGTCTCTTCCCTAGGTCGGCGCCGACCTTCTTCGCTACGGCTTCGACCGACGCCTTCAGATTGGTGAGGTCCGTACGGATGCAGTGGAGCGAGAGCAGGTGGTAGCAACCGCTGCAGACGACTTTGGTCTGGCCGTTGTCTTGCCGCGGTATCGGAGAACTTGAAGTTTGCGAGATTCGTCCGGCAGTGCTCACACCGCATCGAGCCGCCGGCGGATCCGGCCGAAGCTTCGACCTCAGAAGCTGCGGCGCCCGTGATGAGCAGCGGATGAGCAGTCGCGGCCGAGTCATATTTACCTAGTGAATTCAGTCAGTTACATGGACTTTCCGGTCACCTCTGTTATTCTCGGGCGGGATGGCACGTCTTTCTCCCGAGCAAGTGGAGCGTTACAAGCGGCATCTGCTGCTCGACGAAGTCGGGTCCGAGGGACAAGCGCGGCTGCTGGACGCTTCTGTTCTGATCGTGGGCGGCGGCGGACTCGGATCCCCGGCTGCACTGTATCTCGCGGCGGCCGGGATCGGACGGCTGGGACTCGTCGACTTCGACCTGGTCGACGCGTCGAATCTCCAGCGCCAGATCCTCTACACGACGCGCGACGTCGGACGGCCCAAGGTCGAGACGGCACGAGCGCGTCTCGCGGAGCTCAACCCCGACACCGAAGTCGTGGCTTACGCCGAGAAGCTCGAAGCCGCGAATGCGGAGCGGATCCTCCGCGGCTACGACGTGGTTCTCGACGGCACCGATACCTTCCCGAGCCGCTACCTGATGAGCGACGTCTGCGTCTGGCTCGGGTTGCCGCTGGTCTACGGCAGCGTGATGAAGTTCGAGGGGCAGGTGAGCGTCTTCGATGCCCGGAGCGGCCCCTGCTACCGCTGTCTGTTTCCGGAACCGCCTGCTCCGGAGTTCGCCCCGAACTGCGCCGAAGCGGGGGTCCTCGGGGTCTTGCCGGGCGTGATCGGTCTGCTGCAGGCGACCGAGGTGCTGAAGCTCGTGCTCGAGCGCGGGACGACGCTCGCCGGGCGCCTGCTGACCTATGACGCCCTGTCCATGCAGATGCGCGAGTTCCGGGTCTCGAAGGATCCCGAATGTCCGGTCTGCGGTCCCGATCCTTCAATCCGGGAGCCGATCGACTACGAGGCCTTCTGTGCGAGTGCGGCGGAGGCTCCGCGGGCGGAGGGCATTCCCGAGGTCGCGCCGAGCGTCCTGAAGACGAGACTCGAGCGCAGCGAGGAACTGTTGCTCCTCGACGTTCGCGAGGACTGGGAAGAGGAGACCGCCCGCATCGAGGGCGCCCGGCGCATTGCGCTCGGCGAACTCGAGCGGCGCGCGTCCGAAGTCTCGGCGTGGAAGGACCGGTCGATCGTGATCCACTGCCATCACGGCGCGCGCAGCCGCAGCGCCTGCGAGCTGCTGCGCTCGCTCGGCTTCGAGCACGTCGAAAATCTCGCCGGCGGGATCGACCGCTGGTCGACCGAGGTCGATCCGGGCGTTCCGCGCTACTAGGCCCCGCGCGTCCCGCTGCAGGCTTTGGACGTCGAGGTCTCTCCGATCTTCGGAGCCCCGGCGCTAGGGCTTGGTTGCGCGGCGGCGGGAAGAGATCTGCTTGTCGTGATGCTTGCGGAGTTGACGCCGGACGCGCTCGAAACCTTCGGTCACCGCTTCGGCGAGGTCGCGTTTCTGTGCCGCGGCGGCGACGTCGAGGTCCTTGCCGGTTACGTGAACGTGCGCTTCGTGGTCGCCCTTGCTGTGCGACAGCGTCACCTCGTACTTTGAGGTTTCCGGAAACTCCTGGCTCAGGCCCTCGGCCAAGCGTTCGCACGCGCTCCGGACCGTGTCCGAGTGAGGTACGTCGTGAAAGTGGATTTGCAGGCTCATGCGTGCGCTCCCCTCGAGTTTCAGACGGTATCGCGGCGCGTGCGCCAGCCTCTGCGATTGGCGGAAACGCACGGGAATCGAACCCGCCGAAGACCTGATCCCAGGCCTCCCACCGGATTTGAAGTCCGGGCCCGGCACCAGCTCGGGTCGCGCCTCCAGTCGGAGAATTTACTACGAATCGCGGATTCGGGGGCGCCCGGTCGCCACCCGCGTGGGAGGGGCGGCGGCTCAGTCGGCCGATTCGCCGTGGAAGCTCTTGTGCGCGATTTTCCAGCCGTCCTCGCGCTTGATCAGGGAGAGGTAATCGACGAAATCGTGATTCAGGTATGCGTTCTCGGCCAGTGTGGCGACTGCGGCCGTGCCCGTGAGCTGGATCGACTGGAGTTCGGCCCGGTAGCCATGGTCCGACTGTGGGTTGCCCTCGGCCGCCCGGAAGAACTCGACAATCGGAACGTCCACGCACTGGCCCGCGAACCAGCCCACCATGCGCGCCGAGGGCAGGAAGATCTCCTCGAGCAGCTTGCGGTCGCCGCGGGCCGAGCCTTCGATGTACTTTCCAATGCACGCCTTGATCGCACCGAGATCGTCCAACTCCGGAACCATTCTGCCTCCTTGATCCTGGGGAGCGTCGCGCGCGACCCCGGCCGCAGCCGGCCGGGGCGTCACTCGAGCCACTGGTTGAATTTGGGCGCCCGCTTCTCGCGGAAGGCCGCCACCCCCTCGCGGGCATCCGGGTGGTGATCCGAAACGGCGGTCTTGGCCGCGATCTCATCCAGGGCCTGTTCGAAGCCGAGTTCGGCCGCGTTGTAGATGGAGCGCTTGAGCAGGCGCATCGAAACCTGCGGTCCATCTGCCAATTCTCGAGCCAGCTCGAGGGTCGCGCGATCCAGTTCTTCGAGCGGGACGACCCGGTTCACCAGGCCGAGTTCGAGGGCTTCCTCGGCGCTCACGATGCGCTTGCGCATCAGGAAATCGAGCGTCCGCGGGAGCCCCAGCTGCTGCAGCAGCAGGTACTGGCCGCCCTCGTCCGGCAGGAGTCCGAAGCGAAGCGTCGCACTCCCCATGCGAGCGCCCGACGCCGCGATCCGGAAATCGCATGCCAGCGCGAGAGAGAAGCCGGTCTGGATCGCGATGCCGTTGATGGCCGCGACCGTTAGCTTGTCCAGACTCCGAATCGCGGTATTCAGCCGCTGCGAGATCGTGCGGAGTCCGTTGTAGGTTCCGATGCCCGAGTCGTGCCCGGGAGCGATCTCGGGGACCAGCGCGCGCCCGCCGAACTCGGCATCCCGGTAGGCCTTGAGGTCGTCGCCGGCCGAGAAGGCGCGCCCGCTGCCGGTGAAGACCAGCACGCGCACGCCGTTGTCCATCTGCGCCTGAGTGACGGCCTCGACCAGGTCGCGCTTGATTCCGGTCGTCATGCCGTTCAGTCGCTCGGGGGTGTTGAAGCGAAACCACGCGATGCCCGGCTCGCGCAGCGTGACCTCGAAGCCCGTGAATTCGCCCGTGTCCATCGTTCGATTCCTCCCGTCCCCGGGATCTTATGCTGCCCGGCAGCGGGATGACGAGCGCCTCGTGGGCCGGATGCCGGACTGCGCTCCCGGAGCCGGGGTGTAGACTGCCGCGGAAGGGGAGACTCTGCGGTGAGCGTCGAAACCCTGGCCTGGGGCTACGGGCTTGTCGAGGGTCCCCGGGTCGATCCCGAGGGCCGCCTCTACTTCAGCGACGTGCGGCAAGGTGGGGTGTATTGCCGCGACCCCTCGGGTGAGATCGAGACCGTGGTTCCGCGTCGTCGCGGGGTTGGCGGCATCGCACTCCATGCGGACGGGGGGCTGGTGATCTCGGGCCGAAACGTCTGCCACGTTCGAGACGGCGAGACCCGCGTGCTGCTCGAACGCGAGGACATCGGGGGCTTCAACGATCTGTTTACCGACGCCTCGGGACGCGTCTACGTGGGGTCGCTCCGCTCCGATCCCTTTCGCGCGGGCGGGACGCGCACGCCCGGGGAACTCTGGCGCATCGACCCCGGCGGACGCGCGGTGGCGCTGTATGGGGAGGTCTCGCTCTCGAACGGGATCGGCTTCTCGCCGGATGGAGAGCGTCTCTATCACGCCGATACCGCGGCCCAGCAGGTGATCGCGCACCGCGTGACGGCCGCCGGCGAACTCTCAGGCCGCGAGGTCTTCGCGAAGCTCGACGGCTTTCCCGACGGTCTCGCGGTCGACGTCGAGGGATGCGTCTGGGTGGCGCTCTATGGTGGAGGCTGCGTGGCCCGCCTGGGCTCCGATGGCAAGCCCGAGCGACGCGTTTCGGTGCCGGCCCAAAACGTGACGAGTCTCTGCTTCGGAGGCCGCGATCTGCAAGATCTCTACGTGGTGACCGCGGATCACCTCGAGCAACCCGAGCGCCGCGGGAGCGTGTTTCGGACCCGCTCGCCGGTCCCGGGCCTGGCTGCGCCGCCAGCCCGTGTCTAGGGGCCGCGGGCCGCGCGGGCCAGGTGGCGTGCGAGTTCCTCGGGCCTCGAAGCTGCGTTGAGTCCCGAGGTGGACGGCATCAGGTAGCCGGGGACCCCCCCGAATCCACCCTGGACCCAGCCGGGCCCGGCGCGTGGATCGATGCTGGCACGCCAGCCACCCAGCCCGACGAAGCAGACGGCACGCGGCTTGAGCCGGCGGACCAGTCCCTCTACCCGCTCGCGCCCCGCTCGGTACTCGGCGTCCTCGAGTTCGGCCGCGCGCGCGGTCGCGCGTTTGGCGAGGTCCGTGAAGCCGATCCCGCGCGAGAGTGCGTCCAGGGGGTCGCGGTCCCGCTCCACCAGTCCGGCGTGCTGGGCCGCGCGCCAGAAGCGGTTTCCCGGGTGGGCGAAGGGAATGCCCGCTTCGGCCGAGCCCAGCGAAGGGTTCAGGCCGCAGACCAAAAGCCTCAGCCCGGGGCCGACGAAGTCCGGAAGCGTGTGCGCCCGGCGCGCCGAGACCGAGAGCCAGAAGCCCCCGGGAAGCTCCGCGATCTCCGGTTCGCAGAAGCCCGCGCCCTCCAGCAGGCGGGCGATGCGTTCCGGGGAGTGATGCGAGAAACGTCGACCCGCGTGCGCACCCGTGTGTTGACGTCGCTCGGCCTCGGCCGCCTCGAGTTCCTGCTGGGTAGCGCCGTCGGGCATGCGTGCGAGCGTGAGTTCGATGCGTGCATCGACGCGCAGCGCACGCTGCAGGTGCGCGAGGGCCAGCGGAAGCGAGCTGAGCGGCAGGTGCTGGTAGCACGCCTGGGCCCAGGCGGCATCCAGGGAGCGGTTGCGGAACGGGAGTTCGAGCAGACTCGCACGCACCCGCGGCAGCGCCGCCGGAACCTCCTTGAGCATCGCGGCCGAGAGATCGAGCGCGATGCTCCAGAGGCCGCGTTCCGCAAACGCGCTCGCGTACCAGCCCGGGCCGCAGCCGAGGTCGGCGATCCGGGATCCGGCGGGAAGTTGCGCCGCGAAGCGATCGAGCCGTCCGTCCTCGACGGCGCGCGGCCCGCGCTGCGCGATCCATTCGCGCGCCTCCCGTTCGTAAATGCGGGCGGTCTCGGCATCGGCCACGACCGGGAGTCTACGGCCGGGTGAAGATCCGGAATGGGCGGGCATAGACCTGACTGTCGCCGGAACGGACCACGATCCGCCAGGCGCCGAGATCCGCGTGGGTGGTGTCGAAGCGTGCGAGCGCCTTCCGGTCCGCCTGCATGAGCACGATTTCGCGCTCGGCGACCCGGCCCTCGGGGTCGATCCAACGGACCTCGAAGGAAGGATGGCGCAGTACGAAGCGCCGGGCCACGAGCGCGTTCCAGGTGATCGCCTCGCCTCGCTCGAAGGTGTCGAGTTCGCTGGCTTCTCGTTCTCCGCCGTCGGCCCCGATCCAGCTCTCCTCGAGCAGAGGGAACGACAGCGTCTCGATTTCGAGCATGGCGCGGCGGGCTCCGGAGCTACCGGGCCTAAAGCTGGACGCGGCCAACTCGAGGTAGAAGACTGCGCGCGTGCGGTTGCCGAGCTTCTTGTTGATCAGCCCGAGCCGGTACTGAACCAGCGGAACGCTGGGATCGAGACGGAAGGCCTCTTCGAGGTTGCGCTCGGCCGTAAGTAGATCGTCGTCGGCTTCGGCGAGGTCGGCCCGGGTGAGGTAGATGCGCGGATCGTTCGGTTCGAGTCGCTCCGCTCGGGCGAGTTCTTTGCGCGCGTCCTCGGTCCGGTCCTGCTTCAGCGCGCGATCGATCCTGTCAAACAGGGGATCGGTGAGGGAGCGGTCGAAGTCGGACCGCCGCTTGAGGCCGCTGCCTCCGGCGATCGTGTTGCGGAGCCCGGCGAGTCGGCCCTGGATGGCGGGAAGACGCTCGTCTTCTGGCCGCGGAGCCCCCGGCGCCGGGCCGCGCTCGAGCGTTACCCGGGTGGCCCGGATCCGGTCCGCGATGTCCGGGTGGCTGAACAGGTAGGGCGGAATGTTGGCGTCGTAGTTTCGGCTTTCGGTCTGGATTCGCTCAAAGAAGCGGATCAGACCCTGCGGGTCGTACCCGGCCCTGCCCATGTACTCGACGGCCTGGAGGTCCGCATCCGCCTCGGCTTCGCGCGTGTGCTGAAGCTGCATCGAAACATTGAAGCTCTGTGCCAGGATCAGGGCTTCGGGTCCCGCTCCGGCCGCAATCGCGGCGACCGCGGCCAGATTGGCGGCGAGGTTCGGAAGCTTGTTCTTCTCCGACGCCTTCATCAGGTGGCGGCGCCGGACGTGGGCCACTTCGTGCGCGAGTACGCCGGCGAGTTCCGAGGTCCTGCCTGCCTGCGCGAGCACGCCCGCGTGCAGGTAGATGTAGCCCCCATAGGTGGCGAATGCGTTCAGTGAATCGTCGTCGATCACGTTGAAGCGGTAGATAAACGGCTGCGGCTCCGTCGCCCCCACCAGTTCCTGTCCGATCTCGTTTACGTACTCGAGGATGACCGGGTCGTTGAGCAGAACGCCCTGGCTTCGGATCTGCTGGTGGATCTCGGCCCCGAGCCGCATCTCTCGTTCGATGCCGGCTTCCGATTCCCGGGACCCCGAGTTTTCTTGCAGACTCACGCAGCCCTGCGTCCAGGCCAGCAGGCAGAGGACAGCCATCGCGGCGCGCATGCGGCTAGCCCTCCACGGGAGGCTTCCAGCGGAGTTTCGGGTGCCGCGCCGCACGCACCTCGTCGAGCCGCCCGACGACGGAGCGGTGCGGAGCCTCGGTGACGAGATCGGGCGATTCCTCGGCCTCGGCCGCGATGCGAAGCATGGCCTCGACGAACTCATCGAGGGATTCGAGCGACTCGCACTCGGTCGGCTCGATCATGAGCGCGCCCTCGACCACCAGCGGAAAGTAGATCGTCGGCGGATGGTAGCCGTAGTCGATCAGGCGTTTTGCGATGTCGGCGGTCGTGACGCCCGAGGCTTGCTGGCGGCGGTCTGTGAGGATGCACTCGTGCATGACGCGGCCGGTGTGAGGCGTATCGTACGTGCCCCTCAGCCGGGCGAGCAGGTAGTTGGCGTTCAGGACGGCCCGCGCCGTCAACTCTTCGAGGCCCGCCGCACCTAGTGTTCGGATGTAGGCGAGCGCGCGCACGCAGATTCCGGCGTTTCCCATGAAAGCGTGCACGCGTCCGATCGAGAGCGGGAACTCGTGATCGAGCAGGAAGCCCTCGCGTTCGTGCTTGATCACGGGCACCGGCAGAAACGGGGCGAGCAGGTTGCGCACGGCCACCGGCCCGGAGCCGGGCCCTCCGCCGCCGTGTGGAGTGGAGAAGGTCTTGTGCAGGTTGAAGTGCATGACGTCGACGCCCATGTCTCCGGGTTTCGAGACTCCCAACAGCGCGTTCATGTTGGCACCGTCCAGGTAGACCAGGCCGCCCGCGCCGTGTACGAGTTCCGAGAGTTTCTCGACCCTGGCCTCGAAGATGCCGAGCGTATTCGGATTCGTGAGCATGAGCGCTGCCAGCCGTTCGTCGAGATGCGGCTCGATCGATTCCGGAGAGACCGTGCCATCTGGATCGCTCGCGATTTGGATGACCTCCATACCGTTCAGGGCCGCACTCGCAGGGTTGGTCCCGTGGGCCGTATCCGGGATCAGGACCCGGTTGCGCCCGTGCTCTCCGCGTGCCCGGTGATGTGCCCGGATCATCTTCATGCCCACGAACTCGCCCTGCGCGCCGGCCGCCGGCTGTAGCGTGACGCGGTCGAGACCCGCGATCTCGGCGAGCGCGAGTTCCAGTTCGTGACACAGCGCCAGCATCCCCTGGCTTGCCGAATCCGGTGTCATCGGGTGGAGGTCCGCGATCCCCGGGAGCGCGGCCAATGCGTCGTTGATCTTCGGGTTGTACTTCATCGTGCAACTGCCGAGCGGGAAGAGCCCTGAGTCCACGCCGTAGTTCCACTGCGAGAGCCGGGTGAAGTGGCGGGCCACCTCGGGTTCCGAGAGTTCTGGAAAGCCCTCGATCGTCTCCCTCACTTGGTCCGCCCCGAGCGCCTGGGCCGGGTCGATGGCCGGGACGCCGGTAGCGTCGAGCGGATAGCCCGGACGACCGGGACGCGAGCGCTCGAAGAGGAGCGGTTCTGCCAGGACGAGGCCGCTGCGTCCGGGGGGCTTCATGCCGAAAGCGCCTTTGCGAGCGCGTCGATCTCGGCGCGCGAATTCTGCTCGGTGACACACACGAGGAGTTGATCACGGCGTTCGGGATCGAAGCGGTCGAGCCGTACGCCCGGGAGGACGCCGGCTCCGACCATCCGGTCGAAGCGTTCCTCCAAATTCGGGACCCGCACCGTGAACTCGTTGAATGTCGGGGCTGAGAACACGGGCTGGAGTCCCGCGCGTTCGAGGGCCGTCTGCGCGTAGCCCCCCAGGGCCAGGTTGATTTCGGCGAGTTGCCGCAGGCCGCGTCGTCCGAGCAGCGCCAGGTAGATCGTGACCCTCAGGGCGCAGAGTCCCTGGTTCGTGCAGATGTTGCTGGTTGCCTTCTCGCGTCTGATGTGCTGCTCGCGCGTGGTGAGGGTCATCACGAAACCGCGGTTTCCGGACGCGTCCACGGTCTCGCCGACCAAGCGGCCAGGCAGTTGTCGGACGTGCCGGTCGCGCGTGGCCAGAAATCCGACGTAGGGTCCCCCGAAGCTGAGCGGCACGCCGAAGGATTGCGCCTCGCCACACGCGATGTCGAAGCCATTCGCCCCCGGAGGCTTGAGCAGGGCCAGCGCGAGCGGTTCGGCCGTGACCGAAATCGCCAGCGCGCCGGCGGCGTGCGCGGCGTCCGCAAGAGGCTCGAGTTCTTCGACGCAGCCGAAGAAGTTGGGTTGCTGAACCACGACCGCGGCAACGTCTTCCTCGACGCGCGGCAGCGCCGTGCGGCCGTCTCCCGCAAGCGCGACCAGTTCGATCCCGGGATGGTTTCCGGCCAGATAGGTTTCGAGGACGTGGCGGTAGTGCGGGTGCACGCCGGCACTGACCAGAACGCGCTCGCGCCGCGTGATTCGAAGGGCCATCAGAACGGCCTCGGCCAGCGACGAGGCACCGTCGTAGAGAGAAGCGTTTGCGACTTCGAGCCCCGTGAGCTGACAGATCAACGTCTGGAACTCGAAGATCCACTGGAGCGTGCCCTGGCTGATTTCTGCCTGATAGGGCGTGTAGGTGGTGGCAAACTCGCTGCGCGATGCCAGTACGTCGACCAGGGCGGGGATCTGGTGCTGATACGCGCCCGCGCCGAGAAAACTCGAGTTCTCGGTCGTCCCCCGGTTCTGGGCAGCCTGCGTCCGCGCGTATTCGAGCAGTCCGCGCTCGCCCAGGGGCGCCGAAAGTTTCAGCCCGGCCCGGCGCCGCAGCTCGGCAGGCACGCTCTCGAACAGTTCCTCGATCGAGGTCGCCCCGATACGCTCGAGCATGAAGCGGATTTCCTCCGGCGTGTGGGGGATGTAGCTCACGAGCCGGAGCGCTCCTCCACGAATTTCCGGTAGGCGTCGGGCGAGAGCAGATCTGTTTCTTCGGGTCCCGCGGCGGGGGCCAGGCACAGGATCCAGCCGCGCCCGTAGGGGTCCTCGTTGATCCACTCCGGGTGTTCTTCGAGTTCCTGGTTCACCTCACGTACTTCCCCCGCGACCGGTGCGATCAGGTCGCTCACCGCCTTGACCGACTCCACCACGCCGAAACTCTCTCCGGCCGTCAACGCACTGCCGACCGCGGGAAGGTCGACATACACGACATCGGAGAGTTCCGACTGCGCGTAGTCCGTGAGACCGAGGCGCACGGATTCGCCCTCACTGCGGATCCACTCGTCGGTTCGCGAGTAGCGACAGTCCTGCGGAATCTCGTAGTTCTTGCGCGGGGTCATGGTGCCTCGGATCCTTTCGCGTCCGCCGTGCCCTTGGCGCTTCCTGCCGGCGTTCGGGTGCGGTCGAAGAAGGGGGTGGGAACCACGGTGCATCCTACGGATTTCTCTCGGATCCGCACCGAGAGCCGGGTTCCGGGTTTGGAAAAGCGATCCTGGACGTAGCCGATTGCGATCGACCGCTGCACGCTGGGTCCGAAGGTCCCGCTGGTGACCTCTCCCGCAGGCTCCTTGGCCGCGAGAGCATACCCGGTGCGTGCCACCTGACGGCTCTCGAGCATCAGGCCGACGAGCCGTTCGGAAGGCCCCGAGGCTCGCACTTTGCAGAGCGCCTCTTCGCCGATGAAGCCCACGCCGAAGTCTACGAAGCGTTCCAGGCCCGCCTCGAGCGGATTTCGCTCGAGAGACAGTTCGTGGCCGTAGAGGGGAAAGGCCATTTCGGTGCGCAGCGTGTCGCGCGCTCCCAGCCCCGCCGGAGTCAGCCGGCCGCCGCCTGCTGCGAGCAGCAGGTCCCAGACCTCGACGGCGTGGTCCGCGGAGAGGTAGATCTCGTAGCCATCTTCGCCCGTGTAGCCGGTGCGCGACAGCAGCACCGGCATCCGCTCGAGTTCAGCCTGGGCGCAGCGCCAGCGCCGCGGCGCCGCAGCGGGATTCGCCAGCAGCGGGTCGACGATGGCGCGGGCACCCGGGCCCTGGACTGCGAGCAGTGCGGTGGTCGCGCTCTCGTCGAGCAGTTCGCAGGGTCGCCCACAATCGTTCCAGACGCTCCGAATCCAGGCGAGATCGCTCTCGGCGTTTGCGGCGTTCACGCAGAAGAGCAGGTCGTCGGGACCGGTCCGAGCGAGGGTCACATCGTCGATGATGCCCCCGTCGGCGCGGCAGAGCAGCCCGTAGAGCACCCGGCTTTCGCTGAGCTTTCCGAGATCGCGCGTGAAGAGTCGCTGAGCGACCGAGAAGGCGCCGGGTCCGCGCAGCCGGATCTCGCCCATGTGAGAGACGTCGAAGATCCCGGCAGCGGAGCGGACCGCACGGTGTTCGGCCAGGATCGATGTGTACAGCACGGGCATGTCGAAGCCCGCGAACTCCACGAGCCGCGCTCCGGCCTCAAGGTGCCGCTCCCAGAGCGGAGTTTTGCGAACCCCGGTCACGCGGAGCGCGCGGCGCTTTCGATCTGTTCGTAGGCCTCGATGGTATTGCGCAGCAGCATCGCGATCGTGAGGGGCCCCACGCCGCCCGGTACGGGCGTAATTAGGGAAGCGCGGGCCACGGCCGCGTCGAAGTCGACGTCGCCCACGAGGCCCTCCTCGAGGCGGTTCTGTCCGACGTCGATCACGGCGGCACCGTCCTTGATCCAGCTGCCTTCGACCATGCGGGGCCGACCGACCGCCGCGATCAAGATCTCGGCGCTGCGTGCGATCTCGGGCAGGTCGCGGGTGCGGGAATGGCAAACCGTCACCGTCGCGTGACGGTGCAGCAGCAGTAACGCCAGAGGCTTGCCGACGATCTCGCTCCGCCCGATCACCACCGCGCGGCTCCCCTCGATCGGGACGTCGTGGCGGTCCAGAATCTCGATTACGCCCGCCGCTGTGCAGGGCTTTATGTGCGCGTTTCCCTGCACGAGTCGTCCTACGTTTTCAGGATGCAGGCAGTCGACGTCCTTCGCGGGATCGATCGCGCGCGCGACCGCGTAGGGGTCGAGCCCGGGCGGGAGCGGGAGTTGTACGAGAATTCCGTGCACTTCGGGGTCGCGGTTGAGTGCGAAAATTCGTGAGAGAAGCTCGGACTCTGCGGTCTCTGCGGGCAGATCGATCTGTTCGGACACGAGGCCCGCTCGTTCGCAGGCTCGCCGCTTGCCGCGAATGTAGATGCGCGAGGCCGCGTCGTCGCCCACGATCACGACGACCAGTTTCGGAGTTCTGCTTCGAAGTCTGCCGACACGTTCAGCGACTTCCGAGCGGATCTCCAGCGCGAGCTTCTGGCCATCGATCACGGTAGTCATGCCGGGCCTCCGCTCAGTCGGACTTGGAGGAAGACTTGCCCTTGGAATCGGCCTTTGAATCTGCTGCGGGCTTTTCCTTGCCGGTGTCCCTGGATTTGTTCGCGTCGGACCCCGAACCCGAGTCCTCCTTGGAGGCAGACGAGGTCTTGGAGTTGGAGCTGTAGCCATCCGCGTACCAGCCGTCGCCCTTGAGGATGAAAGCGGAGGCCGAGATCAGGCGCTGGACCTTGGAGCGGCACTGCTGGCAGCGTTGGAGGGGCTCTTCCGTGATGCGTTGCTGCACCTCGAAGCGATGGCCCTTTGTGCACTCGTATTCGTAGGTCGGCATCGAACCTCAGCGGGACTCGCGCATCCGAGAGGAAGCTTCCGGGGCGGGTCGACGTGGCCGGAATCTAGGTCACGTGCGCGCGGGGAGTCAATTCTCGGGCGCTGAGCCGAGGGCCGAGATGCGTGCCGCGAGTTCCTGCGAGGGGCCCTCGATCCGGATCCGCTTGTGACGGCTGCGGGCCCCGGCGATGAGGCGGACCGCGCTGGCCGGGACTTCCAGGGCTTCCGCCAGCACACGGCAGACGGCCCGGTTGGCCTGGCCGTCCGCAGGCGGGACCCGGACCCGGACGGCCAAGGCGCCGCTCCGGCTGCCTCTGGCCTGCTCGCGGCGGGAACGCGGCCGGACGTGCACGGCAAACTCCACGGCATCGGCGAGCTCACGGATCAGGACCGCAGCGTCCACCGGGACCCCTTCGCGGCCGCTAGCGCTTGCGGTTCGAACGGTTCGGGCGGGGCGGTCGCGGCTGGGGCTGGGGCTGGGGCTGGGCCTGGACCGCACGGGCTTCCTGGAAGGCATCGATCATGCCAAGGTAACCCTCGAGTGTCTTGCGCAGGTCATTCTCGACCCGTTTGCGGAGCTGCCGCAGCTCGGCCACTTCGGCTGTGAGGTCGGTGCGGCGCAGTTCGGCCTCCTCCAGCAGCCTGTCGGCCCGGCCTTCGGCCTGGCCCACGATCACCTCGGATTCTCGGAGGGCCGTCCGTTTGAGACCCTCGACGACCTCCTGGGCGGTGGTCAGGGTCTCCTGAATGGTTCGCTCTCGAGCCTGGTAGCTCCCGACCTCGCGGGTGCTGCGCTCGACCTCCCGCCTGAGCTGCGCATTCTCGCGGACGACTTCTTCGAAGTCGGCCACGACCGTGTCGAGAAAGGCCTCGACCTCCTCGGGGTCGAAACCCCGGACTCGCCGGCTGAAGCGGTGCTGCTTGATTTCGACCGGGGCGATGCGCATATCCAGGCTGCAGGATCGGCGCAGGTTCGCGCAGACTTGAGCGGTCCCGGCGCGACCCGGGACCGACTCCGGTGGAACGCTAGGTCTTTCGGGGCGGGGTTGTCGCGGCAGACAGTTCGCGCGACCTCCGCGTTGCGGCTTCCACAGCTTCCGAGACGAGATCCGCGAAGCCGCCTGTCTCGAGGGCTGACAGGCCCGCGAGCGTGGTGCCTCCGGGGGAACTGACCCGGGCGCGCAGGACCGCGGGGTCCTCGCCCGTCTCCTGGAGCATCCCAGCGGCCCCGCACACAGTCTCTACGGCCAGTTCGCGCGCCTGGGCGGGAGCCAGGCCCTGATGAACCCCGGCGGCCGTGAGTGCCTCCACGAAGCGATAGACGTAGGCGGGGCCCGAACCCGAGAGGCCCGTCACGGCATCCAGTTGAGTCTCCGGGACGCGCAGGACGCGGCCCACGGCCGCCAGGACCGCCTCGGCCCGGTCCAGGTCCTCGGGCGGCAGGCCCGTGCTCCCGCAGATGGCGGAAATGCCGGCCCCGATCAGAGCTGGCGTATTGGGCATCGCTCGAACGACCCGCGCCCGGGGTCCGAGCAGTTGGGCCAGGGTCTCGAGCGTCGCCCCCGCCACGATCGACAGGTAGATGGGCCCGGGGGCGCCCGGGAGTTCGGCCGTGGCTTCCGCGAGCGAGACCGGTTTCACGGCGAGCAGAACCAGATCGGCGTTGCGGACGACCTCTGCGTTGCTGGCCGTCGTCGAGATCCCGAGTTCCCGGGAGAGTAGCTCGCGCCGCTCGGGTAGCGGATCTGCCGCGCTCAGCCCGTCCGGATCGGCGCCGGCCCGGATCAGTCCGCGCAGGATCGCCTCGGCCATGTTTCCGGCGCCCACGCTGCTCACACGAGCGGGCAGCCTGCGATCTGTCCCCGCCTTGCTCATGCCCCTCTTTCTCCGAACAGCGCGGTGCCCAGGCGGATCCAGGTCGCGCCTTCCTCGATCGCAATTTCGAAATCGGCCGTCATGCCCATCGAGAGTTCCTGCAGTCGCTCCGGTTCCGCCCGCTCCTGGTTCAGCTCCCGCGCGAGCGTTCGGAGCCGGGCGAAGGAAGGTCGCATCTCTTCCGCGCTCTGGCCCGGGCGCGGAATCGCCATCAGACCCAGGGGCCGCAGACTCGCACAGGCGTCGATGACGGTGAGCAGTTTCCGTGCCTCGGAAGGCGCCACGCCCGCCTTCTGCGGCTCCTCGTCGACGTTGACCTGGAGCAGCACATCGAGGCGCTTGCCGAGACTTTCGGCCGCCCGGTCGAGTGCGCTCGCGAGTTCGGGTCTGTCGACCGACTCGATCCGGTCGAAGAGCTCGGCGGCCCTTCGCGCCTTGTTGCGTTGCAAGGGTCCGACGAGGTGCCATCGGACCGAGTGACTGCGCGGATCCGCGACGACTTCGGGGATCTTGCCGGCCGCTTCCTGCACGCGGTTTTCACCAAAAACGTGCAGGCCGGCCGCGAGGCCTTCGAGTACCTGCGCCGCCCGAAAGGTTTTGGAGACTGCCACGATCCGGACCGCTTCGGACCTGCGCCCCGAACGTTCCGCAGCGGCCCGGATCCGTTCCCGAACGGCCGCGAGTCTCGAAGCCACAGATGCTGCCTCGCCGCTCAACGCGCCCGCACTCCGAAGCGCGCAAGCAGTGGCGTGACCGCTTCGAGCGGAAGGCCGATCACGTTCGACCGCGAGCCGACGACCTCTTCTACGAAGCGTCCGCCGTTTCCCTGAAGCGCGTATCCTCCGGCCTTGTCGAGGGGTTCTCCCGTACGAGCGTAATCGCGCGCGTCCTCCCTGGAGATCGGGCGCATCCGAACTAGACTCGTCGCGACGAGCGACTCGCTGCGTCCGTCGTCGAGAGCCCGGACTGCGACTCCGGTGATCACCTGGTGGGTTCGGCCCGCGAGACGCATCAGCATCTGCTCCGCCTCCTCCTCGTCGCGGGGCTTCCCGAACAGCGCGTCCTCGATTGCGACCGCGGTGTCAGCTGCGAGTACGCAGAAAGTGCCGCTCCGCCCTCGCGCGCCCGCTGCCGCCTTCTCCAGTGCGAGACGTTCTGCGAGTTCGGCCGGCGTTTCGTGCGGAGACGGCGACTCATCGATCCCGGGTGAGACGACAATAAAGTCGAAGCCCGCCTTGCGCAGCAATTCTCGTCTGCGCGGCGATGTACTCGCCAGTATCAGAGTGCGACGCTGCTCGCTCACTGCGAGGGGGTCTCCTATACTCTCGCATGGGTCGCGGAGGGGATCGCGACCTACTTAGCATAGATGAGGGTGCGAGGTTGTTTCGGGCACTATCCTTGGCTCTCTCCCTGCTGACCGGAGCCTGTGTCGGTCCGCTTTTTGTGGAGAGAGACGCGATGCTCTGGCATCGAAGCGGAGCTTTCGCGGTTCCGGATCTAGCTGGTTCGGACCCGGGGGGCGGGGCCTGGACGCGCGTCGAAATCGAGGGAGCTCAAATCGCATTCGGGAGCGCGGACGGACGCATCATCGCCGTGCGCTCCTGGTGTGACGAGGATCAGCAGCCCCTCGACGTGGAGAGCCGGCACCTGTGGCTGGGACTTCCGCGGAAAGACCGCGAGCGCCGCCACGTTCAGGTGGCGGGTGTCCCGGCCATCAGGACGGTCGGGTTCAGCAGCGGTGTTCAGATCCAGACCGTGGTGGTGGAGGCCGGCGACTGCACGCTCGACCTGGCCTTCGCGGCCGCCGAAGGGCAACCCGAGGGATCCGCCTTCGAGAGATTCCTGCGGGGCGTTCGTGTGAGGCGCGAGCGGTGAAGGGGGCGATTGCGGCGGTCGGGGGACGTGTGCTTGCGGTTGCGGAGACATTCGGGGGGCTGACGCTGCTCTCCGGGTCCACGCTCCGGGTCGCGCTGGAGCGCAGGCTCCCCTGGGGTTCGATCTTTCGCGAGCTCGAAGACGTCGCCGTACGCTCGAGTGCCATCGTCGTGCTCACCGCGAGTTTCACGGGGCTGGTACTGTCGCTCCAAACGGGCACCGCGCTGGCCCGCTTCGGTTCCAAGCAATACACCGGGTACATCGTTTCTCTCGCAATCGTGCGGGAACTCGGTCCCGTCCTGACTGCCCTGATCGTGGGTGGAAGGGTCGCGGGTGGCATCGCGGCGGAACTCGGCTCGATGGCGGTGAGCGAACAGGTCGATGCGGTTCGCGCAATGGGCGCAGATCCGATCCGAAATCTGGTGCTCCCGCGCGTCCTCGCCTGTGTGGTCGCGCTGCCAATGCTGACTGTGCTTTCCGACGTCCTCGGCATCGCGGGAAGTCTCGTGATCGCAGTGACCCAGTTCAACCTTCCGGCGTGGTACTACCTTCAGACGGTGGCGTTCGGGGTGTACCCGGCGGACGTCGTCTCGGGCATTGCCAAGACGGTCTTTTTCGGCTTTTCGATCGGCGTCATCGCGTGCTTCGAGGGACTGCGCGCGACAGGTGGGACGGTGGGTGTGGGAGCCGCCACCACGCGGGCGGTGGTGTTCACGTCGGTCGCGGTTCTGATTCTGAACTTCTTTCTTACGAAACTCTTCATCCTTCTATGAGGCCGGTGGGAATTCGGTGAGCGCGACAGTGATCCGTCTCGAGCAGGTCCGCCGAGGATTCGATGGCAAGCTGGTGCTTTCGGGCCTCGATCTCGACGTTTCCGAGAGCGAGACCTTCTCGATCCTGGGGGGAAGCGGAATCGGGAAGTCGGTGACGCTCAAGCTACTGATCGGTCTGCTTCGAGCCGATCAGGGTCGCGTGTTCTTCCGCGGACGAGACGTGACCCACCTGAAGGAGCGGGAGTGGGTGCGTGTACGCCGACATTTCGGCATGGTGTTTCAGGGCTCGGCGCTGTTCGACTCGCTTTCGGTGCTGGAGAACGTCGCCTATCCGCTTCGCGAGCACCTCCGTTCCGACGAGGAAACGATCCGCCGTACGGTCGCCGAGAAGTTGGCCCTGGTCGGGCTCGAGGGTGTCGAGGCGCGGCTCCCGGCCGAGCTTTCGGGCGGAATGCGCAAGCGCGTCGCGGTCGCTCGCGCGATTGCGCTCGAGCCCGAGGTGATTCTGTACGACGAGCCGACCTCGGGCCTCGACCCGTCCAATGCGGGGCGGATCGCCGAACTGATCCGGAGCCTCCAGCAGCGACTCGGTGTGACCTCGATCGTCGTCACGCATGATCTGGGCCTCTGCCAGGCAGTGTCCGACCGGGTGGGGCTGCTCCGCGACGGCCACCTGGTCTGGCTCGGCGCGCCCGAGGGGCTACGCAATTCAACAGACCCCGAGATTCGCGGCTTCCTCCAGGGCTCGTTTCCGGAGCCCGGCGTGATGGAGTCTTCCTGACGTGGACCAAGATCGTACGCTTCAATTTCGCCTCGGATTGTTCACGCTCGTGGTGCTCCTTGGGCTGGCCGCGATGATCCTGTTCTTGACGCGAGAGGGGGGCCTGTTCATTCCCCGCACCGCCCTCTACGCGGACTTCGACAACATCGACGGCCTCACCGTGAATGCGCCCGTGTACCTGGCCGGAAATTCGGTCGGGCGCGTCAAGTCGATCTACTTTCTAGCACCGGGGGCCGAGCACGCGATCCGGACCGAACTCGATATGGACGCGCGCGTGATGGATCGGGTCAACGCCGATTCCATCGCCACTGTCCGCACCACCGGCCTGCTCGGAGACAAGTACGTCGAGGTGACACTCGGATCGGTCGGAGGCAAAGGGCTCGGGACCGGATCGAGCTTGCGGACGGAAGAACCGCCGAACCTGAATCAACTGGCGGACAAGGGTGTTGAACTCCTCGACAACCTGATCGAGATCAGTGCGTCGACGAACGCGATGTTCGAGGAGTTCGGCGACTCTATGGGGGGCCGGAGTCTGGCGGCCACGCTGGAACTGCTGTCGCAGATCGCGCGCGACGTGCAGGAGGGCGACGGTCTGCTCCACGCGCTCGTCTATGAAGGCGACGGTAACCGGATCGTCCGGGAGCTGCATACGTCGATCCGTACCCTGAACGCGATTCTTTCCGAGATTCAGGAAGGGGAGGGCAGCCTCCACGCGCTGATCTATTCGCGCGAAGAACTGAAAACCCTGGAGCGCGTGGCCGCAGCCTCGACGAGGCTCGACAGCATTCTGACGAAGATCGACGAAGGTGAAGGTACCCTGGGTGCGCTCGTGAACGATCCCACCGTTTACGAGGACATCAAGATCCTGGTCGGCGGGGCCCGCCGGAGCGCGTTGGTGCGAAGCCTGATCAACTTCGTGCGTCAGAACGAGGACTAATTCTGAAGCGGGAGACAGGCCGCGCGCGCCGTCGTGTCCCCCCGCCGCTCAGCTAGCGCTACCCGGGTGCTCGGGAAGACGGGGGAGTGCGGCGCGGGCGGCCCGGGCGAGTGCCGGGTCGGACGAAGCGCGAAGCGCACCGAGGAGTCGTCGCGCGTCTTCGAGCAGTTCGGGATGCGCCGCTACGACTTCGGGCGTGACGGCGGCCGCAATCCTGCTCATCCGAGGATCGGGGTGCGATTCGAGGATCTGCAGAATCCGGTCTGCAGTCGTTCGGGGGGTTTCGCAGAGCTTGGCGAAGCAGGAAAGTGCCGCGCGTTGCACCGCGGAGTCGGAATCGTCTAGCGCAGACAGTAGCACGGCGTGCGTCGCGTCTTGCTCGGGTGCGAGTTCCCGGAGGGCGAAGAGCGACATCCTCCGCCGCGTGGGCTGGCGCGCTTCGCGCGCTTCGTGGAGCAGCAGGTGCAGGACCTCCGGGTGTATGCGCCCGAGCGTCGCGAGCATGTGAACCGCACTCCAGCGGAGGTCGCCATCCGGGAGTTCCAGCGAGTCGAGTAACGCGGGCAGCAGGCGGAGACTCGAGTTCCCGCTGCGAAACAGGATCCAGACTGCCGAAAAGCGGGCCTCGGGCGTTCCATTGGCGAGCACCCGGTGCAGGGGATCCCGGAGTTCGGGCCGCTCCCGAAGCGCGGCGATGGCATCGTCACAGGCGAGTCGGCGGAGTTTGCGTTCTTTCGCGCCGAGATTCCGGAGAAACTCGGCCTCGGGCTCAGGCAAGCGACCAGTGTTCTTCGCCGGCGGCGTCGATCGCTCTGGAGACCCGGCGCTCCTCCTCGAGTTTGAGCAAGTGGGAGTGCACCGACTGGCCGGCTGCCGCGTACAGGTATCGGGGGGTGTCGACGTAGATCCGCTCGACCATCCCTCCGATCGTGGATGCGCCGCTGCGAATCGCCTCCGCGACCTGCTGCTCGCGTGCGAGGCGGTGATCCAGGTATTCCTGAATCTTCTCGGATGGCCGTTCGATTCGGGGACCATGGCCCGGATAGATCCGGTCGATCTCCAGTTCCAGCAGCTGCTCGAGGGTGCGCAGATAGAGCCGCATACTGCCGCCATCGAGCGGAATCACGACGGTTCCCGCACCCACGATTACGTCCCCGGTGAACAGCGCCCGCTCTTCCTCGAGGTAGTAGCAGAGGTGATCCTGCGCGTGTCCCGGAGTGTGAATGGCCCGCAGCGTGGCGCCCGGGGTACAGAGTTGCTCGCCGTCCCCGATCGCGGTGAGAGAAAGGTCGAACTGCTCGTCCCGTTCCTTCCAGGGAAGCTTGAACACCGGCCGCTCGCCGAAGCGCTCGAGGATGCCGGGCCCACCGCCGATATGATCCGGATGCACGTGGGTGAGCACCAGTTCTCCCAGGGCGTCGCTGCCGCGCTCGGAGAGCGCGCGTTCGAGCACGGGCAGGTACGCGTCGCGGCCGTCCCCGGTATCGAGCAGCAGGGCCGTGAGCCGGTCCCGATCAGGTAGGTGTTGGTTCCCGGACCGGTGAACGGTCCCGGGTTCTGACCCCGCACGACCCAGACCCGATCCGACCACTGCTCGATGTCGGGGAGTTCCATTCCCTGCATGGAGTCCATGCAGCGAGTGTAGCTCCTTCCGTCGCGCAGGTATGAAGGGGTGGCTGCCTAAGGGGTCGGCAGTGGCGCCTGGCGGTCAGCGCCGGCTCCGTTCAGCCCGCGGCCCTCGCGCGTTCGAAGCTGGAGACCGAGAAGTTCACGTCTAGGCGGGGCGGTCCCTTCTTGGCGAACCTGCCCACGAGGGCGGGGCGCCGGATCCGGACCGACCGGATGATGAGGTGGCGGTCCGTATTCTCGATCTGGTAGAGGAAGTCGACCATCTGCGTGAGCGTGACTCCCTTGAGCGAGACCTCGACCCGTGTCTCGGGGAAGAGTGCGTTCCCGGAGGGCTTCTTCGGTTTGATCGACTCGAGCTGGTTCTTCACCTTGGTAGAGGCGGCCAGACCTTCGAGCAGATTGAAGAGGTTGGTCTCTTCGGCCACGCGGATCCGTTCTTCGACCCGGGTGAGTTCTCCTTGTAAGCGTCGCACGTCGCCCGCGAGCCGGGTGGCGCGGACGAGGTCCGTCTGGAGTTGCGCGACCTCGCCCTCCGTGCGCGTGACCCAATCCTGGAGAGGCCCGATCACGCTGAGCTGGAAGATGGCCGCGACCAGCAGCGTGCCTGCACCGCCGAGCAGCCAGCGCTCTCGTTCGGTGCGCTGACGCCACAGGATCTGAATCCGTAGCAGTAGGGTCTTCATCGTGGATTCCCGAGTGAGAAAGTGAGGCTGAAGTTCTTGCCCCCCGTCCGCGGATTGGTGATGACGTCGGAAACCCGGACCTCCGAGAATTCTGCAGAGGCGAGCAGTTCCTCGCGCAAGCGCCCCACGGTCTCGAAGTTGCGGGCAGAACCGCGCGCCTGGACCGACCGCCGCTCGATTCGGAGCTCCGAAAGCCACAGATCGAGCTTCTCGGGGACACGCGCAGAGATTTCGAGCAGTACGCCGAGGGAGGAGAGGCCGCTGTCCGTGACCCCGAGGTGGTCCGCGAGATCGATCATCTCTCCCGCCTGCGTCTCCATGGCTCCGAGCGGGTCCTCCACGGGCGAAGTGCCGGCAAAGGTCTGCGCCCGAAGCGCATGCAACTGCTCAGTGAGCCGACCCACCTGGCCGGCGCGCACGCTGGCGTGGGCTACGAGCCCTCCGACCCAGAGTACGAGCACCAGTACGGCTAGGCCGGCCGCGATTCGGATCTTTCCGCGGAGTTGCGAAAGATCCGGACGGTAGCTGAATTCGTCCGAGCGCAGGTTCAGGGTCGTCGAGCGCGTGGGGCGGGGTCCGCGCAACGCGAGCGCGGCGGCCGTGGCGAAGTCGGCGGCCCCGACGCTCGCCAGCAGGGAACGGCCGCCCGGTCCCGGTGGGACCGAGAGCGTCCTGCAGTCCAGACCCGTCTGTTCGGAAAGCGCCGCTTCAATCTCCGGAAGATGGCTCGAGCCACCGGTGAGCACGGCGGCTGCGCTGTTCGATTCTCCCTGAATGCCCGAGACCGTCCGCCGGATCTCGCGTGCGAGTGCGTTGAAGACATCGGCTGCGGCGCTGGGATTGGAGCCAGAAGAGGAGTCGAAGATCCCGCTCTCGTGCTTGATGACTTCGGCCTCGGTGTTCGAGATTCCACGCTCGCCTGCGATTGCCGCAGTAAAGTGTCGGCCCGCAATCGGGATCGAGCGCACCGCCGTGGGCTGGGCGCCCCGGAGCCGTACGAGAACGGTGCTCGAGTGCCCGAGGTCGATCCACCAGCCGGCTTCCTCCTCCCGGCGCAGAAAGCCGACCAGGTTCGCCAGGGCGGCGCCCTCGATATCCAGGAGTCGAGGTTCAGCATGTGCGGAGCGGAGGCACTCGAGGGCGCGTCTCACCTCGTCGCGCGGTGCCAGGATACTCAGGACCTCTGTCTCACCCGACGGCAACAGGATGCACTGCTCAGTGCGAGCCAGCTGGCTCAGAGGCAGGAGAAGGTCGTCCTCGAGTTCGAAAGGAACGGCCTGGAGAACCCGTCTCTGGTCGGCGAAGGGGAAGCGCAGGCGCCGTTCGGTGACGTGGCTGCAGGGGAGGGCCGCAACCACGAAATCGAGGGGCAGGCGGCGCTCCTCCAGAAACTCGGCGACGGCCTGGTAGCGCTCCTCGTCCGAACTCGATTCCGGAAGCTGCTGAGATTCGAAACGCACCAGCGAGCACCCCCGGATCTCCTGCCGCAGTTCGCAGGCCTTGACCGACCAGGATCCGATATCGAGGCCGAGGATCGAACGTCCCAGCATCAGAGCACCCGATGAGAGAGGAACTTGTAGTCCGCGAGGTCTCTTCTATGGAGCATCGTCTCAGTCCGTACCAGCGCATCCCGGACGCGCGCGTCTATGCGTACGCGGAAGATCAGGCTGCTGAATCGGAGGTTCGGAAACACGCTCTGTCCTGCCATTCCGAGCGCCGCCTGGAAGCCCGTGCAGTCTTCGGACTCCAGTTCGCAGAAGATCTTGCCTTCATCGCGGGCGCGCATGATCTCGAAGACGTCGCGACCGTCGATCAGGCGTTTCTTGCCGGTCGGAGCACCGTAGAAGATGGTCGAAAGAATGTGCGGCGGAGCGGTATTCGGGTTGACTCCGGTCTTGTCGCTGGGCCCCCCGGCCCAGATCCACGGGAGCGTACCGAAGTAGGCCTCGAATTCGCTCATCAGTGCCGGATCCATGCCCGGGACATCGCTCAATTGCTGCAGGCTGAAGATGAGGAAGTTTCGGGGTGAGCGGGAGTTGCCCTTTTCCGCGTAGTAAGCCGCTTCATCTTCTCCCCTGCGGGTTTTCTTATCCACGTCGATCCAGTCGAGGATTCCTTCAGCGACCAGCTCGGCTTCGTAGAACTTTTCTTCGTCCCTTCCGGGCATCTCGTCGATGATCTTCTGGATGACGGCCGTGAGGAACGCCGCCGAGTCCGGCCGGCGCTTCCCCGGGCTCTGGATCAGTTGATTCAGGGCGATCCAGCTTCCCGAATCGCTGATCATGATTCGAAGTTCAGAGTCCTCTTCGGGGAGGATGGGATCCAGGGAAAGGATCCGCCAGTCGTCCATCCAGGTTTCGCGCCCTTTGAGCGCTGATTGGGATTTTCGCTCGCCATCTTCCGCAAGCACCCGGACGGCGACCGCGAGGCCGGAGCGCGCGAGCAACTCGGCTCTGACGCGGTCCGCCCGTTGCCTCAGGCTCAATACGTCCAGCGTCGTCGCGGCCGTAAACGCGTAGACCGAGCCGACGGTGGCGACGAGGATCACCAGCACGAGCAGGAGTACGACTCCTTCCTGTTGTCCGGTACGACTCAATGACACTCGTCCTCGTATTCCACGTGCTTCTTCAACAGTTCGGCCAGTGGCCCCTCGGGGTTGAAGCAGTCGTCCGCGCGAACCTCAGCCTCGTGTGCGACGAGCTCCTGAATTCTCGGGTCCGCCTCGGCCAGAGACTCCTGAAAGTAATCGACACACTCGGACACCGTCGTCATGCACTCCTCATCTGGATTCTCCGCGTCCGCATTCGGGTCGTTCGCGTCTTCCAGAACATCCTGGCCCCGAGTGAGCAGGTGTTTCACGCTCGAGAGGCGGATCGTGCGGCTGGCTTCGGGGCCGACGACGGGCTCCCCATTTGCGTCTTTCTGCCAGAGCCCCAGCGAGACCTGAATCTTGTCGGGAACCCGGTCGAGCAACTCGATCTGCGTGGAATCCCAGCCCTCGAGCCAGTGGTCGCTCTCCGAGTCGTGGAAGGAGAGGCTGAACGCTTCGATGTCGTCGAGTATGGGCACCGAGTCCGCGAGCAGAATCTGTTTCGACTCGCCGCGGGGCAGCCGTTCCTCGAAGCGGTACAGGCCGAGCTGGCCCTCCTCGTTCGAGTGCACGCCGTAGGTCACCACCCGAAGCCCGACCGTGGACGGACTTCCGGCGGTACGCGCCGGGGCGGAGGTGATGAACTTGATCGCGTCCGTGTCCCCTTCGTAGCCGTCCACGCCCCGAAACAGCCACGGGTGATCGTCGGGGCCGGCCCCCGGAGGGCGCGCGAAGAGCATGGTGGAGGTGAGTTCGCGTTCCAGGCGGTCCAGGAAGACTCCGGCCGCTCTCTGCCGGTGGAGCCCGGCGCCCATCCGTGCCGTGAACCGGTGGATGTCCCGGAACGCGCGCACGGCGGCCGCGACGAGGAGCGCCGTGATGGTCACGGCCACCAGAATTTCGATCAGCGTGAATCCGGCCCGACGGCGAACACTCACGAGAGCGGGCTCACCACGAACAAGAGGAACGGCAGGGTGCGCTCCGGATCGGTTTCCACAGGGTAGACGCGCAGCAGGACGCGCAGAATGGGAGTCGCCTGTCCGAACTGCCGTCTCTGTTCGAAGACCGAGGCGGGCAGCCCTCTTCGCTCCGCGAGTTCGGGCGGGAGTGGAATGGCAAAGGGCTCGACCTCGAGGATCCAGGCGAAATGCTCCAATGGGGCGTCAAACGTCCCCTCGCTCCGACCCAGTTCGGGAGGTTCCCCGTCCAGCGCCAGGTCCTCGATTTCGCGGAGCCGATTCTCGGCGAGGTCGCTCGCCTCGACTTCGACCCGCGCACCTGCCAGGGCCCGGGTCGTCCTGGTCAGGATCTGCATCAGTCCACCCATGACGAGGGCGAAGACGAAGGTTGCGATGAGGATCTCCACGAGCGTGAAGCCCTCGCGCGGTCCGGGGTCGCGGCCCGGTGCTGAGGAGGGGCTCACGGGTTCAACTCGATCGTGCGGATCTCGGAAGTGAACGGTTGCAGCTGCAGCGACATGGCGCGGCCCCCTTCTCCCATCAGGAGCAGTTCGGCGGGATCGGCGGCTCCATCCGGAGCAAACAGGATCCCCACGTCACCTTCATCGAACTCGTCTTCGCCGATCCAGACCTTCTCGATCCGGATCGTCTCCTGATCGAGCGCCCTCCACTCGCCGATCTTCGCCGGAACCGGCAGGAACTCTTCTGTCGGACGAGGCCTGGCGGTGTCGAGGAGTCCGGAGTGCGTGGGGACGTCTCGCTCGGCAGTCAGTTGAGTGATTTCCAGACGTTCCAGATGAAAGAGCTGTGAGTCGAGGTCGACGACCCAGCGGTGGGTCTCGCCGGTCGTGATCGCGCGCTGCGACGCGTACTGGAGTTCGGCGGACAGCTCCCGGGATGCATTCCGGATCTCGTAGGGAAGGATCCCTCCGAGAGGCGGCAGGAAGAGCCGCACGAAGATCGCGATCAGAAAGACCACGACCAGGATCTCGACGAGGGTCAGGCCCTCGCGGCACGAAAATCGCCTCACTCCGGCTCCCGATCAGGGAACTTCCGAATCCCAGTTGACGATGTCGGCATTCTCTCCTTCGCCTCCAGCGATCGAGTCGGGGCCGTAGGACAAGAGATCGAAGCTGAAGCTGTTGTGTTCACCGGGCGTGACGTACTGGTAGGTGACGCCCCAGGGATCGACGATTCCGTCAGTCCGAACGTAGCCACCCGGTGGATAGTTCCGAGGGAGCGGTTCGGAGCTGGGCTCTCTGACCAGGGCTTCGAGTCCCTGGTTCTGGGAGGGATAACGGCCGTTGTCCAGGCGGTACATCTCGAGCGCCTGCTCGAGTTGACGCAACTGCGTCGCTGCGAGCGTGACCTGGGCTTCCTGGGCACGCCCGATGAAGCGGCTGGCGATCACCGACATCAGCAGCCCGATGATCATGACCACAACGAGGATTTCGAGTAGCGTGAAGCCCGCATTACGGTTTCGCTTCATCTCATACTCCTGTAAAGCCGCTCAGAGAGCGGAGGTAAGGTTCATCAGAGGCAACAAGGTCGAGAGCACGATCAGAACCACGACGCTCGCAACCAGAAGCAGCAGTAGCGGCCCCATCAGCGTCGTGAGCCGATTCAGAGAATTCTCGACCAGTTCGTCATAGGTTTCGGCGATCTTGGAGAGCATCTCGCCGAGTTCACCCGTAGCTTCTCCGACCGAGATCATGTGGGTCACCATGGGTGGGAACTCTCCGCTCTGCCGAAGCGGTCCAGCAATCGAGGTGCCTCGGGTGATCGCGTCCCGCGCCTGCTCGACCGCGGCGGCGATCACCGCATTTCCAGCAATGGACTTTGCGATGTCGAGCGCCCGAACGATCGACACGCCTCCGTCCAGCAGCGTCGAGAGGGTCCGCGAGAATCGCGAGAGTGCGATGTAGCGCACCGAACGGCCGAGAACCGGGATCCGCAGACGGAATCGATCCCAGAGCTGCCGCCCGCGCGGAAGCTGGATCAAGCGGTGAAAAAGCAGGAACAGCGCGCCTAAGCTAACCGCGAGCACGGTCCACCAGTCCACGAGGAATTCCGAGATGGAGATCACGATGACCGTGAGCAGCGGGAGTGGCTGGTTCATATCGATCAAAAGCTGCGTGATGTTCGGGATCACGAATACCAGGAGTACGCCCGACACGATCGCACTGGCCACCAGCATCAGGAGCGGGTAGGTCATCGCGCCGATCACTTTGTTGCGGAGCTGCATGCGGTTTTCGATGTAGTCGCCGAGACGGTGGAGGACCAGTTCCAGCGCTCCCGAGGATTCTCCGGCCTGGACCATCGAGGTGTAGAGGCCGTCGAAGACGCGCGGGTACTGCTCGAACGCATCCGCGAGGGCGCTTCCCTCGTTCACGCTGTCGCGAACCCGGCCCACGATGGCCTTGAGACGCTCGCTCTCGATCTGCTCGGTGAGCGCCGACAGCGACTCCACCAGCGGTACGCCCGCTCCGAGCAGGGTCGCGAGCTGGTTCGAGAAGAGCACCAGGTCCAGGTCCGATACGCGGCGCAGTTCCGGTAGCTGCAGCCGGGAGAGGAGGTCGGCGGATGCCGAACGCGTGCGGGCCTCTCCGATCTCGGTGGGGAAGATCCCATCGCTACGGAGCCTGGCCCGCGCAGCGCTCGAACTCTCGGCTTCCAGGGTTCCGCGCGTGCTCTGATTGCCGGCGGTGACTCCCTTGTAGGCGTAAACGGGCATCGAGTCAGGATGCGTCGGGCTCGGATACGACCGTGGTTTCCTCGCTCACCCGCAGGATCTCCTCGACAGTCGTCTCTCCGGCCAGCACCTTTGAAGCGCCGTCTTCTCGCATCGTGCGCATGCCCCCGCGCACCGCCTGCTCGCCGATGGTCTTCGAGTCGATGCCCCGTGTCACCAGCGGCCGGATTAAATCGTCCATCTCGAGAATCTCGAAGATGGCGGTCCGGCCTCGATAGCCCTTGTGGTTGCAGCTGTCGCAGCCGACCGCGCGGTAGATCGGCTGGGTCGCCAGCGCTTCGGGAGCGACCCCGAGTTCCCGGAGTTCGGAGGCGTCAGGCGTGTGTGGCTCGCGGCAGTTCTTGCAGAGCCTGCGGACCAGCCGCTGGGCCAGCGAGGCCGAGAGCGAGGAGGCGATCAGGAAAGGTTCGACGCCCATGTCGATCAGACGCGTGACCGCGCCCGCGGCATCATTGGTGTGAATGGTCGAAAAGACCAGGTGACCGGTCAGGCTGGCCTGAATCGCGATCTCGGCGGTCTCCAGGTCGCGGATCTCGCCCACCAGGATGACGTTCGGATCCTGGCGCAGGAACGAACGCAGCCCCGACGCGAACGTGAGTCCAATCTGCGGACGCACCTCGATCTGGGCGATGCCGTCGAGCCGAATCTCGACCGGTTCTTCGATCGTCAGGATGTTCTTTTCCCGCGAGTTGATGTCGCTCAGCGCCGCGTAGAGCGTGGTGGTCTTGCCCGAGCCGGTGGGGCCGGTGACCAGCACGATCCCGTTGCTGCGGCGGATCAGGCGGCGCAGGGTCTTTTGGTGTGCCTCGGCCATACCGATCCGGTCGATGCGCAACAGTTCCTGGCTGCGAGGAAGCAGCCGCAGGACCAGCCGCTCGCCGTACTGGGTCGGGATCGAAGACAGGCGTACGTCGTAATCGCGGCCCGCGATCTTGAGCACGATCCGGCCATCCTGGGGGAGCCGCTTCTCGGCGATGTCGAGCCCGCCCATGATCTTGACCCGCGATGCAACCGCCTGTTGCATCTCCTTCGGCAGCGGCCGGACGGGTTCGTAGAGCATGTCGTCGGTGCGGAAACGCACCACCAGTTCGCGTTCGTGCGGTTCGATGTGAATGTCGCTCGCGCGTTCCTTGACGGCCTGCTGGAGCAGGGAGTTCACCAGACGGATGATGGGGCCCGAGGACTCGTTGACCTCGAGCAGATCTTGCGGCTCATCGATGATCTCCATCGCCAGTTCGTCGAGATCCTCGGTCGTGAACTCCTCGCGCAGTTCGTCGGCGGAACTGGCGCGGTCGTAGACGCTGTTGATGCAGCTGAGAATCGTGCGCCGGGGGACCAGCACCGGCTCCAGGAGCAGCCCTGGAAAGAGCAGGCGCAGGTCGTCGAGCGGCTCGATCAGCAGCGGATCGGAGAGGGCCAGCTGGAGGCTCGTCTCGTTGCGCGCGAGCAGGATCAGGTGGTGGGTTTTCGCAAATCCGATCGGGAGTTTGCTCGCGAGTTCGGCGTCGACGTCTTCGTGCGAGAGGGATCCCCGAAAGGGCAGCCCGTACACGCGGCCCAGCGCCTCGAGCAGCTCCGGCTCTCGTACGAGTTCGAGCTCGAGCAGTGCCTCGGTCAGGCTCCGGCCCGACTCCGCCTGCGCGGCGCTCGCGCGGTCGAAGTCGGACTCGCTGAGCGGAGTTGCCTCGACCAGGGCACTGCGGAGTTCGCGGGATGCTTCCACGGCGCCTGCCCTAGGGCTCCACCAGGATGCTGGGTGCCATCCCGGTTTCGACCTGCACCTCGCGCGCGGCGCGTTCGGCGTCCTCGAGTTCGACGAAGGGCCCGAGTTGCACGAGGTGGCGAACGCCCGCAGGGCCGGGGCGGGAGTAGAGGGTGCCGTCAAAGCCGCTTGCGATCAGCGACTCGAGCAGCGCCACCGCGGCCGCCGGGTCCTCGAACTCGGCCACCTGGATCAGGTAGCGGGCCCCCTCGATGCCGCTGCGGGCCGCCATTTCCGCGAGGCGCTCGCGTTCGCGCGTCAGGCTTTCCTCTCGCAGCTTCGGAAGGTCGCCCACCGGATACCGTCGCTCCAGCGTCTCGATGTTGCGGCGCACCGGGTTCGGATCCTGCGGCAGATCCAGCCCGGCTCGGAGCGCCGCCTGGCGCGCCTGCCTTTCCTTCTCGTCGCGCTGTAGCGACGCGGCGGAAAATTCTCGGAAGCGCTCGCGGTTCTCGATCGTGAGCTGCCTCAGGTCGTCGGGATGGCGCACGATGCGAGGACTCAGCACGACCAGCAGGTTTTGCTTGATGGTCGTGAGTGTCTTGCTCTTGAAGGCCCAACCGAGGATTGGGATGTCGCCCAGGAACGGGACTTTCGAGATGGATTCCAGCTGATTGTCGTCCAGAATCCCGCCGATCATGACGGCCTCGCCGTCTTTCACGAAAACGACGTTGTCTACGGATCGCTTTGCGGTTGATACACCCGCGTTCGTGCCCGCGTTCGTGTTTGCGCTTCTTTGCTCGTTTTGAGGAAGGATCCGACTCACCTCCTGGAAGACCTCGAGGCGAATCATGTCGCCCTCGCTGATCTGCGGCGTGACACGCAGGGTCACGCCGACATCCTGTCGGGAGAAGGTGGTCGAGGTGTTGAAGCCCCCGCTCGTGGTGCCCGTCCCTGATGGCGTCGTCACGCTTCCGGTCGGGATCGGGATGTTCGTGGCAACGACGATCTCGGCGGACTCGTTGTCCGCAGTCAGGATGATCGGAGCCGAGATGATATTGGCGTCAGCGTTTTTGGCGGAGGCGGTGATCAGTCCCTGGATGACCGACTCCCCGTTCACACTGGAATCGCTGAGGATTGCCGTCGTAAGGCTTCCTATTTTGCCGCCGGTCACCGGGAATCCGGCGGGTGCTGAGGTTGCGAGCGACAGCGTCCCGGCCCCGCCGAGGAGGGTGTTGAAGATGAACCCCATGCCGAGTTCGGTATCGTCGTTGAC
Organism: Myxococcales bacterium; assembly: GCA_013215565.1. Taxonomy (GTDB): domain Bacteria; phylum Myxococcota_A; class UBA9160; order SZUA-336; family SZUA-336; genus JABSQV01. The sequence continues at coordinate 35,776 of JABSQV010000056.1, forward strand.
GATCACGTCCATGATCAGCGCCTCGACCATCACCTGGGGTCGCCGCGTGTCGAGCGCCTCGATCACGCCGCGGAGCATGCCGTAGCCCTCGGCGCTGGCCTGGATGATCAGCGAGTTCGTGGGCGCATCGGCGGTGACTTTCATGCCCTCCTCGAGCTCGGCAACGGTCGCGCTCTGCCCCTTGGCTCCGGCCGCGGAGGGCCGGCCCGGGGCTGTCCCCACCAGGCTCGCGAGCGTGGCCGCCATCTCCTCCGCGTCGGCGTTCTGCAGTCGGTGTACGTGGAGCCGGCCGCTGCCCTGGCGCTCGTAGTCGAGCAGCAGGATCAGGTCCTGGATCTGTTGGAGTTGCGCCGCGGTCGCGATCACGATCAGCGAGTTGGTGCGGTCGTCGGTGATGAAGCGCGGCGCTCCGGCCTCGCCGATCACGCCCTGGTTCGCCGCGGCGGCCGCAGCGGCCTGTGCCGCGCGGCGGGCTCGCGCGGGCGTGGTCGCGGCCCGGCCCGGTGGCCCCCCCTTCGGATCTTCGAAGATCTGCTGGAGGTGGCCGGCCAGGGTGCCCGCGTCCGCGTACTCCAGCGGAATGATCCGGATCTGCTGCTGGTGGGTCTCGACGTCGATCGCACGGATGATCGAGAGCAGGCGCCGCACATTGGCGGCCGTGTCCGACAGGATCAGGGTGTTGGTCGGGGCGTAGGCCACCATGTTGGCATCCGGCGACATCAGGGGCTGGATCGTGCTCCGGACCAGATCGACTTCCACGAAGTCGAGCGGGATCAGACGGGTCACGTAGAGATCGCGGTTGGGGATCCAGCCGTCCTCGATCCCGTCGAGCGAGCCCGCCTTGGCTTCGCGCGTGGGCATCACCTTGAGGATTCCGCTCGGGCCTTCGACCGTCGTGAAGCCCTTGATGTTGAGCATCGATTCGAACACCCGGTAGGCCTCCTCGAGCCCGACCGCGTGGGGCGAGATCACGGTGACGCGGCCCCGCACGCGCTCGTCGTAGAGGAAGTTCTTGCCCGTGAGCTCGGCGATCACCTGGATCACGTCAGTGATGTCTACGTCTTCGAAGTCGAGCATGATGGTGGGCTCGCCTTCGGGGCCCGGCGGACCCGGCCTGGGCGCGTTCAGCTGAGCCGCCGCCGCACCCGCCCCCAGCAGCAGGATCCAGAACAGAAAGGCCGGTCGCGCGCGCTGCCTCATAGATCCTCCGGACCGAGTTCGATCGTGACCCGTTCTCCGTCCCGGTCCACCTCGACCAGGATTCCGACCGATAGATCTGCGTTGCGCATCTGCTGCAGGGTGCTGGCGGCGTCCGAGAGTTCAACTCCGTTCAACGAGATCAGGACGTCTCCGTTCTGGAAGCCCGCCTTCTCGGCCGAACTCCCCTTGCGGAGGCGCGTGACCGAGTAGGCGCCCGGCGAGTCGTCTCCCCCAGGCAGGCGAACCAGCCGCGCCTGAGAGAGCAGTCCGCCCTGACCGAGGAGCCCCGCGGGCAGGCGCGCCCTAGGAGGGCTTTTCGCCACGGTCGGAACCGCCGGGGCCGGAGCCGGCTTCCGGGCGCGCTTGGCCCGGGCGGCCGCCGCCAGCGAGCCGATCCGCTGTCGCTTCGGCCTGGCCTTGGACGCCGCGGCCTTCGGGTTTTCGGGGGGCACGATTTCCTCGAGCTTGCCCTTGTTCATCACGACCACCCGGCTGCGATCGATCGAGTCCACAGTCGCCCCGAACAGCGGATCGCCCACGCGGACCACCATCTTTTTACCCGACACCTTGCTCTCCAGGATCGCCAGCGACTCGTCGATCTCGTCGGGCGAAGTGGCCGTGCCGACCAGCCGGACGGCGAAGGCACTCTTGCTGATCTTGACCGGGGGCGGCGCTACGGGTGCGGGTTCCTGCGCCGTGTGGAACAGGTCGCGGCTTGTGATGACGCGATAGGCCTCCAGCGTCTGCTCCTCGCGCGCCTGGTTTTCGAGCGGCGGCAGCGCGATGTCGGGGGTGTCGCTCCCTTGGACCAGCGTGCGGCCCATGCCGTAGCCGAGCCAGAGCGCCGCAATCACGAGGCCCACCTGGATCGCGACCAACGCCTGACCTAGCATCCCCGCCCCCCAAACGCTCCCACCCCCTCAGGGTGGCGCAGGGTGACGCGATCCTCAATGATTCCCCGCATTCGGGCCCTGGTTTCCGGCGAGTCTGTCGCCCCGGCCAGCGCCATTCTGAATTTACCCTGCTGCCTTCCCGCTTCGGCAGGCGGGAGCTGCCGGTTTAGGAGCGTGGCGAATTCGCGTGGCACTTTCGAAGGCTCCCTCGACTGAGACCCCGCCCGGGCGGCGGGTATTCGCGGCTCGACGGGCTGGGCGGCGCGCCGCTGGACTCCTGCTCGGGGCCGGGTTGGTGGCCGGGATCGGGCTCGCGGCCGATCCGGAGTTGCGCCACGCGGCACTCCGCCGGCTGCTCTTCGGGGGACCTCTGATCGAGCTACGCTCGCCGCTCGCGGGCTCCCGGCTGGCTCCGGGCGGGATCTACGTCGCTGCAGGGTTCCCGCTCCCGGATCGCAGCCTGGCCGAAACACTGCGCGTAGAGCTGAATGGTCGGCCCGTCACGGCCGAGTTGAGCCGTGGCCGGAGCGGGGTCCTGGGTTCGGTGCGGGGAGGGGTCGAGGGCGAGAACCGGCTCGAAGTCTCGATCTTCGGGCGGGCCTGGTGGGGGGGCGCCCACTACGAGGACCGCGTCGAGATCGTGTTCCGCATGGGCCCGAGCTTCTGGCTCGATCGCGCCCGCCGGCTTGACAGGCCCGGGTCTGCGCCTAGCTTGCGGCCCGTTGCGGCGTTCCCGTAACTATCTGATTTGACTCGAATATAGCGGGGAGTTTGGGAAATGGGAAAGGTGATTGGAATCGACCTTGGAACCACCAATTCCGTGGTCGCGGTCCTCGAGGGCGGCGAGCCCAAGGTGATTGCGAACGAGGAGGGGGGCCGGACCACGCCCTCGGTCGTGGCATTTACGAAAGATGGCCAGCGCCTCGTCGGCCAGATCGCGCGGCGTCAGGGAACCACGAACCCCGAAAACACCGTCTTCTCGATCAAGCGCTTCATGGGCCGCAAATTTGACGAGGTGACCGAGGAGATGAGGCTGGTTCCCTACAAGGTGAATCGAGGGAAGAGTCAACTCGCGGTGGTGGAGTGCCTGGGGAAGGAATACACGCCGCCCGAGATCTCGGCCATGGTGTTGCAGAAGCTCAAGTCCGCCGCCGAGGCGTATCTGAGCGAGGACGTGAAGCAGGCCGTGATCACGGTCCCCGCGTACTTCAACGATTCGCAGCGGCAGGCGACCAAGGATGCCGGGACGATTGCGGGCCTCGAGGTGCTGCGGCTGGTTAACGAGCCCACCGCGGCCTCGCTGGCGTACTCGCTGGAGACGAAGACCGATCAAAAGATTGCGGTCTTCGACCTAGGCGGAGGAACCTTCGACATCTCGATCCTGGAGGTCGGTGACAGCACCGTCGAGGTCCGGGCGACCAGCGGCGACACGCACCTGGGCGGTGACGACCTGGACGATCGCGTGATCCGCTACCTGGTGGACGAGTTCAAGAAGGACCAGGGACTGGACCTCGCCGAAGACCCGATGGCCATGCAGCGCCTCAGGGAGGGTGCAGAGAAGGCCAAGATCGAACTTTCGAGCGTGACCGAGACCGAGATTAACCTGCCCTACATCACCGCTGACCAGGCGGGCCCCAAGCACCTGAACCTGCGCCTCACGCGCGCGAAGTTCGAGCAACTCGTCGACGACCTGCTGAACCGCGTCCTGGTGCCGTGCAAGCAGGTCTGTGCGGACGCGGGACTCGCCCCTGGGGAAATCGAGGAGGTCGTCCTGGTCGGCGGCTGCACGAGGATTCCGCGGGTACAGCAGATGGTCTCCGAGTTCTTCGGCCGGGAGCCGAACCGCGGCGTGAACCCGGACGAGGTCGTCGCCGTCGGTGCGGCAATCCAGGCCGGGGTTCTGTCCGGCGACGTGAAGGACGTGCTGCTGCTCGACGTCACGCCGCTTTCCCTGGGCATCGAGACCCTCGGCGCGGTCGCGACCAAGATCATCGAGCGCAACACCACCGTGCCCACCAAGCGCGCCCAGACCTTTTCGACCGCGGCCGACAACCAGCCGCAGGTCGAGATCCACGTGGTTCAGGGCGAGCGCGAAATGGCGGCAGACAATCGCAGCCTCGGACGGTTCAACTTGGAGGGGATTCCGCCCTCGGCACGCGGGGTCCCCCAGATCGAGGTGACCTTCGACATCGACGCGAACGGAATTCTCTCCGTTTCGGCCGTGGACAAGGCGACCGGCAAGCAGCAGTCGATCCAGATCGAAGGCTCCAGTGGCCTCGAAAAATCAGAGATCGAACAGATGGTTGGCCAGGCCGAGGCACACGCCACCGAGGACAAGGAACGGCGGGAGCGCATCGATACCCACAACAGTCTGGACAGCATGGCCTATGAAGCCAAAAAGACGGTTGATGAGCACCGCCAGAAGATCCCGGTTGCAGATCTGAACCAGGCGGAGAGCGCGATCGAAAGCGCCAGGTCGATGCTCGAGAAAGAAGACGCTTCGGTCGAGAATCTGAAGCGTGAGGCCGACCAACTACAGGCAGCGCTTCACAAGATCAGCCAGGCGCTCTACGAGCAGCAGCCGGAGGCCCCGCCCGCTGAAGATGCGGCGGCCGGGGGAGGCGAAGCGGACGACGTGGTCGACGCAGACTATACCGAGGAGAAATAACGGCAGCCGGGCAGCGCCCGGCGCCGGACCCTCCACGATGAACGTGATCAAGGGAAAGATCGCCCGCGAGCTGGCCGCGATCGAGGAGCAACTCGATCGGGTGCTCGATCACTCGCTCGGCCCGGCCTTCCGGGTCGGGGCGCGCGCGGACCGCTTCCGCCCCGCCGTCGACGTGTTTCACGCCGAAGAGGCGGTGGTCGTGCGGGTCGATCTGGCCGGCGTCGCCGCCGAGGACGTCCGCCTCGTAGTGGACGGAGAATTTCTGCAGATCTCGGGTCGGCGCAGGCCCGGGTACGAGGAACCGCCGCGCCGACACATCCACATGGAGATCTCGCAGGGGGCCTTCGAGCGGGTGATTCGCCTGCCGGGACGCTACGATCCCGACCAGATCACGACCTCGCTCGCCCAAGGATTGCTCACGATCCGTCTCCCCGCAAAGAGCGCACGGACTCGCCGAATTCCGGTCGAGTTTCCGGACGGCGACAAAGGAACCTCCCGGTGAGTGACCCGGCCGATCCCTCGACCGTCGAGGACGAGCGCGGGGGCCCGGATTCGGACCTCGGTGAGATCCAGGAAGACGAGCAACTTCCCGAGAAGCTTCCGGTCCTGCCGCTCCGAAACACCACCCTGTTTCCGGTCTTGATTACGCCCATGCTCGCGACCACGCCCCGCGCCCGGCAGCTGGTCGAGGAAGCGATGCTGGCCGACCGGCTGCTGGTGACGGTCTCTTCGCGCGACGAGGAGGTCGATCAGCCCGAGCCGCAGGACCTCTACGAGGTCGGGACGGCCGTGCGAATCCTGCGGATGGCCAAGGGACGCAACGACAGCCTGCGGCTCTGGGTCCAGGGACTCCGGCGCGTGCGCATCCTGGACTTCACCCAGGCCGATCCCTATCTGTGTGCATCGATTCAGGTGCTCGACGAGACCACCGAGCGCGGGCTCGAGATGGAAGCCCTGCAGCGCAACGTGAGCCAACAGTTCACGGAGCTGACCGAGGATTCCTCCACGGTCCCGGAACCGATCCGGGCAATCGTTGCCGGCATGACCGACCCCTCGGCGCTGGCCGACATCGTCGCCGCGCACCTGGGGCTCTCGGTCCCGGACCGCCAGGAACTTCTCGAGATCCTCGATGTACGCGAGCGGCTGGAGCGCCTCTCGGTCCACCTCGCGCGCGAGCGGGAGGTGGGGCGTCTCGAGGCCGAGATCCGAGAGGAGGTACAGGAGGAGCTTTCGCGGAGCCAGCGAGAATATGTCCTGCGCGAGCAGGCGCGCGCGATTCGGCGTCAGCTCGGGGAGTTCGAGGGGACCGAGGAACAGGTCACCCAGCTGCGTGAACGCCTGAACGAGGCGGGGGTTCCGGAAGAGGTGTACGAGCATGCGGAGCGGGAACTCAACCGGTTGGCCTCGATGCCGCCCGGCGCGGTCGAGGCCGGAACGGTCCGCAACTACCTCGAATGGATCGTCGAGCTGCCCTGGAGCAGCGAGAACCAGGACGAGATCGAGATCTCCGTCGCGCGCGCAATTCTCGACGAGGATCACTTCGACCTGGAGAAGGTGAAGGAGCGGATTCTCGAATTTCTCGCGGTTCTCAAACTCAAGCGGGACCTGCGGGGGCCGATCCTGTGCCTCGCGGGTCCGCCGGGCACGGGAAAGACCTCGCTCGGGCGATCGATCGCGCGCGCGACGGGGCGAGAGTTCGCGCGGATTTCGCTCGGGGGCGTGCGGGACGAGGCCGAGATTCGCGGACACCGGCGCACCTACATCGGAGCGCTACCCGGTCGGATCATCCAGACGCTGCGCCGGGCCGGGACGCGCAACCCGGTGATTCTGCTCGACGAGATCGACAAGCTCGGAACGGATTTTCGCGGCGACCCGGCGTCTGCCCTGCTGGAAGTCCTCGATGCGGAGCAAAACCACGCGTTCAGCGATCACTACCTGGAGGTGCCTTTCGATCTCTCGAAGGTGCTCTTCGTGGCGACCGCGAATCTGCTCGACCGCGTCCCGCCGGCGCTGCGCGACCGGCTGGAGGTGATCGAACTCCCGGGATATACCGAGGAGGACAAACTCGAAATCGGCCGTCGCTTCCTAGTCCCGCGGCAACTCGAGGCCTGCGGACTCGCTGAGGACGCGCCCCGCTTCGAGGACGCCGCCCTCGAGCAGATCATTCGCGGCTACACGCGCGAAGCCGGCCTCCGGAACCTGGAACGGGAACTCGGCAAGGTGGCGCGGAAACTCGCCCGGAGGCGGGTCGAGGAAGGGAGCGTGCCCGCCCTGATCCGAGCCTCGGATCTGCACGCGCTCCTCGGTCCCGTACGCTTCCAGCCCGAAGTGGCGGGGCGGCTCGAGATCCCCGGCGTTGCAGTGGGTCTGGCGGTGACGGAGGCCGGGGGCGAGATCCTATTCGTCGAGGCCACGCGCATGCCCGGAAAGGGTCGCATCAAGCTCACGGGTTCGCTCGGCGACGTGATGCGCGAGTCGGCACAGACTGCCGTGGCCGTGGTTCGCTCGCGAGCGCGCGAGATCGGGCTCGACCCCGAGCAATTTCCGACGAGCGATCTCCACATCCACGTACCCGCGGGTGCCACACCCAAAGATGGTCCGAGCGCGGGCGTCGCGATGATCATCGCGCTCGTGAGCCTGCTCACGGACACCCAGGTTCCGCCCGACCTTGCCGTGACCGGCGAGATCACGCTGCGGGGCGTTTTGCTCCCCGTCGGGGGGATCAAGGAGAAGGTCCTGGCCGCGCGGCGGGCCGGCGTCACGCGCGTTTTGCTTCCCGCCAGGAACGAGAAGGACCTGGCCGAGATCCCGGGTCACCTGCTCGACGGTCTCAAGCTGGAGCTGATCGAAACCACCGATCAGGCGTTGCGCGTGGTTTTCGGAACCGAGATTCTAAAGACGTGAAACGCGCGACTCGAAACCGCAGCTGGGGGCCGGTCCGGGCGCTCGGAGCGTGCCTGCTGTTGACGGGTGGCTGTCTGGTACCGCGCGCCGACTACGATCGGGTCGTCGAGCGCGGGAACCAACTCGAGCAGACGCTCAGTCTACGCGAGCAGCAGCTCGCGACCCTGGAGCGGGAGTTTCGGGACCTCAGCGATCTGATGGAGCGGTCCTCACTCTCGGCCGAGTCGCTGATGTCGGAGCGGATCGAACTCCTCGAGGAGATCGAAGACATGAGACAGAGCTTCGACGGGGTCCGCCGCGATCTCGACGCGGAGCGGCAGCTCCGAGCAGAGCAGGAAACCGAGATCCGAGATCTGAGCGGCAGCTACGGGAGACTCGTGGAGGAACTCGAGGCCGAGATCGCGGCCGGCCAGATCGCGATCCACAACCTGCGTGGACATCTCCAGGTGCGTGCGCTCGATCAGATCCTGTTTGGCTCCGGGAGCACCGAGATCCAGCCGCAAGGGCGCGAAGTCCTCGGCAAGGTGGCGCGTGAGGTGGTCAGGATTCCCGGACACCGGGTCGTGGTGGAGGGGCACACCGACGACGTTCCGATCGCGACCCAGTGCTTTCCCTCGAACTGGGAACTCTCCTGTGCCCGTGCGTCTTCTGTGGTGCGCTTTCTGGTCGAGCAGGGTCTGCCGCCGGAGCGGATCTCGGCGCGCGGCGTCGGGCCGTACGCGCCGATCGCGGAGAACAGCGATGCGCCGGGGCGCGCGAGCAATCGCCGAATCGAGATCGTGCTGGTTCCGGAGCCCCCGCCAGATCTGGAGTGAGCGCCTCGCGCACTTTGCTGCGAAGGCTCTTCGACGCAGCACTGGCAGAGGTTCAGGGTCAGCGAAGCACCGAGCTGGCGCTGGCAGCGCTCGGCCCTGGGCCTGGCCCCTTCTTTCTGGTCGGCGCCGGCAAGGCGGCATCGGCCATGGCGCTCGGGGCACAGCGCGTCCTCGGGAGCGCGCTACGCGGCGGGCTCGTGGTGACCAAGGACGGCCACGCGCTATTTCCGGAGCAGGTCAGTGTGCGCGAGGCTTCCCACCCGCTTCCGGATCAGCGCAGCGTGACGGCCGCGCGAGAAACGTTGGCGGCGGTCGAGGGACTTGCGGGGGGGGTGACACTGCTGGTGCTGCTCTCGGGCGGCGCGTCTGCGCTCTGGGTCGCGCCGGCTCCCGGGATCGACCTCGAGCACAAGGTCGACGTGACTCGCTCGCTGCTTACGGCCGGCGTCGGGATCGAGGCACTCAACACCGTCCGCAAGCACCTCTCCTCCATCAAGGGTGGAGGGCTGGCGCGCTCAGCGGCGGGGCGACGGGTCGTGACGCTCTTGATCTCCGATGTGGCCGGCGACCGACTCGACACAATCGCGTCCGGTCCGACCGCTCCGGACCCGACCTCTTTCGGGGAGTCGCTCGAAATCCTTCTCGGCGCGCGCCCGCGACCCGAGTGGCCCGGGCCCGTGCTCGACCGGCTCGAGGCCGGTGTTCGCGGAGAGATCGCGGAGACGCCCGGTTCCGACGCGGCCTGGTTCCGCAACGTCGAACACTACGTGATCGCGAACCTCGATCAGGCTCTTCGTGCAGTGACTGCGACCGCGCGCGAGCTGGGTCTCGCGAGCCAGCTCCTGCCGCGCGCCCTGGATGGCCAGGCGCGCGTGCGGGGCCGTGAACTTGCGGCCCGGATCCGCAGCTCAGCGAGCCCGGAGCTGCTGATTGCGGGCGGGGAATCCGTGGTGCGAGTGACGGGATCCGGGCGCGGGGGTCGGGCCCAGGAGACCGCGCTCGCGTTTGCGCTCGAGGTCGACGGCGATCCCGGGGTGACCGGGCTGTTCGCGGGCACCGACGGGACCGATGGCCCGACCACCGCCACCGGCGCGATCGTCGATGGCTCGACGGCCCGGCGCGCGCGCGAAGCCGGCCTCGATCCGGAAGCAGCGCTTCGGGACAACGACTCGCATACCCTTCTCGCTTCGACCCGGGATCTGCTCTGCACCGGGCCCACGCAGACCAACGTGAGCGACCTCGCGCTGCTGCTGCGGACCCGTTAGGGGACGGGGCCGGTGCGTCCGAGCTTATTCGTCCTCGCGCTGGTGTTTGCGCTGGTCGCGGGGATCGCGAGCTGGGCGCTGTCGGACCAACTGGAGTCCGACAATCGATTCTGCGTGGCGTGTCACCTGGATTCGGCAACGCCGCTTCACGAAGAAAAGTCGCTCGACCTTCGATTCGATCCGCCACGAAGTCTCGTGGCCGCTCACCGCGCGAGTCGCGCGGACTTCCGTTGCATAGACTGCCACCGCGGTACGGGTGCGCTCGGGCGACTCCGGGTGAAGCTGGTGGCGGCTCGCGATGCTGCCAGCTACCTGGCAGGACGCTTTCGTGAACCCGACCGGATGCGCCACCCACTCTGGGACTCAGATTGCCTCAAGTGCCACACGAGCGTTGCCGGAGTGGACTCGGGGGCCTTCCATTCCGTCGAGGTCCACAACGCCGGGTTTCCGTTTGCGTGCGTGGAGTGCCACACTTCGCACTCGGGGCAGGGAGATCCGGAGCTTCAGTTTCTGGACTCGCAGCGGGTTCTGCCCATCTGTCGGGAGTGCCACGAGGAGTACTAGGATGCCGAAGCTTTTCTGTTCTCTCTCCGCAGCTGCGGCACTCGCGTTCCCGCCGGGTGCGCTCGCGTATCCCGGGGGGACCCCGTTGTTCGTGACGGATGTCGCCCCTTACTGTGCGAGCTGTCACAGTTCCCTCTCGACTGAGCAGCTTCGGGGAGCTCCGGAGAAGCGCATCCAATCCGAGCTCGCCGGGAATAAGCACATTCGCAAGATCGAGGCGGCCCAGCCCGACGGACCCTACGCGACGCTGACGCCAGCCGAGCGCGTGGCTCTGATCCGCGGGATCCGCGCGATCGATGCCGCGAGCCGCGTGGAGATTGCCGCACCCGCCGCGGTGAAGGCCGGGGAACTGTTCGAGGTGACTGTGACGACGACCGGGGGCGGGGGACCCGTGATTGGCATCGCGCTCGTGGACGCGGCGCATCGCTGGCAGGCGCGTCCCGCAGCCTCTGCGGGCTGGCAAATCGTGAAGCAGCCCCGGGTGCTGGGGGCCGATGGCGCGGATCAGACCAAGTTTATGTCGGGCCGGAATCCCGAGCTTCCAGCCGGAATTTCGTACGTGAACGTCTATGGCATCGAGACCAACCCGGCTGCGGGTGAGTTCGCGTCTGCGCGCGTGATCTACCAGATCCGCGCCCCGCTGCAGCCCGGCCGCTACCCGCTCGGGGCCGTATTTCTCTACGGCACGGAGAAGGCAGCGCCCCACGGGGCCGTGAAAGAAGTCTGGGGACAACGCCCGCTCGGCGGATTCACCGGGAGCTCCGGACGGGTGCGCTTCAGCGAGGTGATCGAGATCGAGGTCCGATAGCGGGAGCGCGCAGGGAGATGGCGTTGGATTCAGAGAAGTTCAAGCAGGTTCTCGGTTGCTGGGCAACCGGTGTGACGATTGTGACGGCCAAGCACCAGGACGAGATCCACGGCATGACCGTGTCCGCGTTCAGCGAGGTGAGCCTGGATCCGCCGCTGGTTCTGGTCTGCGCGGACAGGAGTTCGGACACCCACGGCGTTATCGCGCGTGGAGAAGTCTTCGCGGTGAACCTGCTGGCCGCCGGCCAGCACGATCTGTCGAACCGTTTCGCGCGATCCAAGGATGAACACCTGCGGTTCGAGGGCCTCGAGCGGAAGCAGGGGGCGACCGGCTGCCCTCACATCCCGGACGCGCTGGCGACCCTCGACTGCCGGGTGGTTCAGGCGGTCGAGGCCGGCGATCACGTGATCTACATCGGTCGGGTCGAGGCCGCGGAGGCGCTGGACCACGAGCCGCTGCTCTACTTTCGCGGGCGCTACGGTCGCTTCCATGCTCCGGGGGGTGAACCGGGACCGAATCCGGGTTCCGGTGTCTCACCCAGCACGTCATCCTGATTTGCAGCTCAAAATTGACCCGGATCGAATCTGGATTCGGTCTTCAGGCGCCGGGCGTTCGGGTAGGCTCCGGGTGTGGCGCCGCGGGCTCGAAGCCGCGGAACCGCCCTTTTCGCGGCGCAGCGACCTCGAGCCCGCGTCGCCGCTCGGGCAGACTTACTTCTTCCGGGACCTGAGGCTGCCGGTGCGGGTGCGGGGCTGTGCGATTACGGAGTGCACCCGCGCGCTGTATCAAGCCGGCGGGATCGCGGTCTGCGAAGACGCGCTAACGCTCGCGTTATTCGCGGATGCCGAAACCGGCACGCTTGGTGCCTGGTGTTGCCCGGCCGCTCGGTGGGCGGGTGAGGCTGCGGGCGAGACGGTGTACGTACACTGAGAAGGTTCGCGTCCCGGGGAGCTCGCTGCTCACGGGGGAACACCGACGCGTATCGCTTCGGCGCCGTGGCCAGCGATGGACCACGCCTGACGCCGATCATCGTCGGGGGAGCGTCCCCCGGTTTCCCGGCAAAGTTTGAAAGCCTCCGGTAGTCACCGGATCGCCCGCATGAAACTCACGCCGCCGGTACAAACTAAACCGACCGAGCCCTCAGGGATAAGCGACCGACGGAACGAGTGCCTGATTCTCCCGTTCCCGCGGGCTCAACCGATCACCTTTCAATTTATGTCGACGAAAGCAGAGAGTCAAGAGTCTGCATGCGCGCGCAGCAAGAATCATGCTTAGACCCCCGCCAGTGCGCGCCTGGCCCATGCGAACTGGCTCAGATTGGGCGCGCTGAGCGAAGCCTCATTCTTGCTTGACGGGAATCTCGAGTCTCACGATCTGGCCGCTGCGATTGACCTCGATCACGGTCGGGATCGACGCATCCACGCGGCTCAGCAGGTACAAGCCGCCCTGGAACGAGTACACGGGAAGTTCGTTCACCGAGAGCACGTAGTCGCCGCGCCGAAAGCCGGCGTTCCAGGCGGCTCCACCGTGGCGAAGGCGGTCGATCCTGAGCGTCGACGGTTCCTGCGCCCCGGCCTTGCTGATTCGGACCTGCGAAAGGACCGCTCCGGTTTCGAGCAGGTTGCGGGGCGGCTCGCTGCCGCAGGCGATCGCGCATGCCAGGGCCAGCCCCAAAGCGGCCCTCCGCTGCGCGCGCGTACGCCAAGGCCTGCGCCAAGCGACTCGGCGACGCCCGACGGTGCCCGGGGATGAGCAGAACGATGTGTAAGCTGGACCGACCACCGCGATGCTCAGACTACCCCAGTTCACGCCGCGTGGGCCGCGGGTCGACGGGCGGGGGCAGGCCGGGGTTGGTGCCCAGGACTGGATTCGAACCAGCACCCGCAACAAAACGGACCAGGCCCTCAACCTGGCGTGTCTACCAATTTCACCACCTGGGCGGAGGAATGGAATCTAGATCAGGGCGCTTGCCGCGGCTACTTCGGAGCGGCAGGCGGTTCGATCGCCTCGAAGCCGGAAGGGACCTCCCCCCCGCCTTCTTCGAGCGGGACGGCTTCAGGGAAGCTCGAACTCGGCAGTTCCGGGGGCGCAGGTGCACTGGGCTCGGGTGCGGGCGCGACCGGGACCGCACTCGGGAGCGCTCCGGGAGCCGCGAAGTAGGAGAGCGTGAGGCTCGTCAGCATGAAGAGAATGGCAGCACCGGTCGTGAGCTTGGTCAGGAAGTTCCCGGCACCGCGGCCCCCGAACACCGTCTGGCTGGCACCTCCGCCGAAAGTCGCACCCAGATCCGCCCCCTTGCCGTGCTGGAGCAGCACGATCGCGATCAGGGCCAGGCAGGTCAGAACGTGTAGGGTCGTAATGAACAGGGTCACGTGGAGGCTTCTCCCGACGCTCTCTCGAACCGGATGATGGCGAAGAAGCTGGCCGGGTCAAGGCTGGCACCTCCCACGAGGGCGCCGTCGATGTCCGGCTGCGCCATCAGCGCGTAGCCGTTCTCGGGCTTCACGGACCCGCCGTATTGGATCCGGATCCGGTCTGCAGCCGCGCCGAACCGCTCTCGCAGAAGCTCGCGGATCATCGCGTGAACCTTCTGCGCGTCTCCGGGAGACGCGGTTCGACCGGTGCCGATCGCCCACACTGGCTCGTAGGCCAGCACCAGCGTCTCGGAAGCTTCCGGCGGCACCTGGGCGAGCGATCCACGGATCTGGGCCTCGATGACCTCCGCGGTTCGCCCGGCCTCGTGCTCCTCGAGCGTCTCGCCCACACACACGATCGGACGTAGCTCGTGGTCGCACGCGGCCCGCACCTTGCGGGCCACGAACTCGCTGCTCTCCCCGAACCCGTGTCGTCGCTCCGAATGGCCCAGGATCACGTAGCGACAGCCGACGTCGCGCAAGAAGGCGGGCGAAATCTCGCCCGTGAACGCCCCCTCAGCCTCCGGGTACAGATTCTGGCCCGCGAGTTCGATCCCGCTGCCCTGGAGCGCCCGCTGGAGCGCGCCGAGTGCCGTGAAGGGAGGCGCGATCACGACCTCGACCCCGTCCGGCGCCTGGAGCCTGAGCTTCAGGTCCTCGGCGAAGGCCGTCGCCTCGCGCACGCCCTTGTGCATCTTCCAGTTGGCGACCAGGATCGGGGTTCTCACGCGCGCGCCTCCAGCGCGACCAGGCCCGGGAGCGGGCGCCCCCCGACGAACTCCAGGGACGCCCCACCTCCCGTGGAGCAGTGATCGATGCGCTTGCCGAGACCGGCTGAGGCCACGGCCGCGAGAGAGTCGCCGCCGGCCACCACCGTGTAGGCCGAGCTTCGCGCCAGCCCCTGGGCCACCGCTCTCGTGCCGGCGTCAAACGGCGGGGTTTCGAACAGGCCGAGCGGCCCGTTCCAGAATACGCTGGCAGCCGATGTCAGCCTCGTCTCGATTTCGGCCCGGGTGCGCGGGCCGATGTCCAGCGCGACGGCCCTGGCCGGAATCCGCTCGAGCGTCCGGGCCGAGCCGGGGTCGCCGGGACTGTCTGCCACGACGTGGTCGCTCGGCAGCAGGAACTCGGTGCCCGACTGCATCAGCGCAGCGGCTGCGGGGACCAGATCCGTCTCTACCAGTGAGCGGCCCACCTTCTCGCCCTGCGCGAGCAGGAAGGTGTACGCCATCGCACCGCCCACGATCACCAGGTCCGCCTTACGGACCAGGGCCTCGAGGACCGACAGCTTGTCCGAGACCTTGGCTCCTCCCAGAATGCAGACGTAAGGGCGCTCGGGCGTGTCGCGGAGCCGTGCGAGGGTGCTGACTTCGCGATCGAGCAGAAAGCCGGCCACCGCCTGCTTGGAGTGCGCGACTATTCCCGTCGTGCTCGCGTGTGCCCGGTGACAGGTTCCGAATGCGTCGTTGGCGTAGACGTCCCCGAGTCGGGCGAGCCGCGCGGCGAAATCCGGGTGATTCGCTTCCTCTTCCGGGTGGAAGCGGAGGTTTTCGAGCAGTACGGCGTCGCCATCGCGAAGTGCGTCGACTGCGCGCTCGACTTCGGGGCCGACGGAGTCCGGAAGCAGAGGGATCCCGAGCGACTCGGCGATCGGGGTCAGCGACAGCTCCGGGACGACGGATCCGCACGGACGGCCGAGGTGGGAGGCGAGTACGACCCGGGCTCCCCGCTCGCGCAGGTACGCGAGGGTCTCTTGCGACGCGTGGATCCGGGTCGGATCTGCGATCCGGCCGTCACGCAGCGGCACGTTCAGGTCGGCGCGAAGGAAGACCCGGCGGGAACGAAGTTCGAGGTCGGAGACCAGTGGCAGTCCCGGGCGGTCGCGTCGGCGGACGCCCACGGCTTTAGAGCCGGGAAGCGACGAGTTCTGCCAGGTCGGCGACCCGATTCGCGTAGCCCCACTCGTTGTCATACCAAGAAAGGATCTTGACGAGGTTGCCGCCGAGCACGCGCGTGTTCTCCGCGTCGACGATCGAGGAGTGCGGGTCTCCCTGGAAGTCGATCGACACCAGTGGTTCGTCGCAGACTCTGAGAATCCCGCGCATCGGGCCTTCCGCAGCTCTTCGGAAGGCATCGTTTACCTGCTCCGCCGTCACCTCGCGCTCGATCTCGCAGACGAGGTCGATGACGGATACGTCCGCGATCGGGATCCGGATCGCGATTCCGTCGAGCTTTCCCTTCAACTCGGGAAGGACCAGGCCAACCGCGCGCGCTGCTCCCGTCGAAGTCGGGATCATGGAGACCGCAGCCGAACGCGCGCGTCGCAGGTCCGAATGCGGAAGATCCAGGATGCGCTGGTCGTTTGTGTAGGCGTGGGTGGTCGTCATCCACCCGCGCCGTAGCCCGAACTCCGAGTTCAGGATCTTGGCGACCGGAGCGAGACAATTCGTCGTGCAAGAAGCGTTCGAAATAATGTGGTGCTGATCCGCGTCGTAGCTGTCATCGTTCACGCCAAGCGCCAGGGTCAGATCAGGATCGGTTGCCGGAGCGGTGATGATCACCTTCCGCGCACCGGCCGACAGGTGTTTCTCGGCGTCGGCGCGCTTGGTGAACAGCCCCGTGGACTCGATCACGAGGTCGCAGCCGAGCGCCTTCCAGGGCAGCTCGGCGGGGTCGCGCTCTGCTAGAACCCGAATCTTGCGTCCGTCGACCTGGATCGCATCGTCCGCGGCCGCCACCTCCCCCGGGAAGGCGCCGTGTACCGAGTCATGCTTTAGCAGGTGCGCGAGAGTTGAGGGATCAGTCAGGTCATTGAGCGCAACGACTTCGATCGCATTGCGGCCCCGCGCCGCGCGAAAGGCGCAGCGCCCGATTCTGCCGAAGCCATTGATCCCAACGCGAACGGCCATGCGACCCTCTCCTCCGCGGACGGCGGGCGCAGCATAACGGCGGGCAGCGGGGGCGTCAATCCAAATCAGGCCCTGAATCTCCACAATTTCAGCGGGTTACGACCGTGCCACAGGCTTTGCTAGAGTCCTTTCGGGGTGATTGTCGGTTCGGGCATCGACCTAGTGGAGATTGCGCGTGTCGCACGTGCACTCGAGCGTCGCGGGGCCCGAATCCTCCGGCGCGTCTACACCGAGCGGGAGCGCGCAGACTGCGAGCGTCGTGCGCAGCCTGCGCCCTGGTTCGCGTTACGCTTTGCCGTGAAGGAAGCCGGGATGAAGGCAGTCGGAACCGGCTGGCGCCGTGGTGTGGGTTGGCGCGACTTCGAGTTGTTGGAGCGAGAGCGGGGCTATGAACTCAGGCTCACGGGCCGTGCTCTCGAGGTGGGGAAGGAACGCGGCTTCGACCGGGCCTGGGTTGCGACCTCACTGACGCGCACGCATGCGCTTGCGCACGTCGTGCTCGAACGAACCCGGTGACGCACCTGCGTCGGCGCCGCAGCCCGGCGGGCCTGGGGTGGAGGCTCGGTGCCTGGGTAGCCCTGCTCGGTGCCCTGCTGTTGGTGTGTGGCGGAACGCTGTTTGCGGTGCGGCTCTGGCCCGACAGTCCGAGGGCCGAGGGAGAACTGCGAAGCGAGCGAGTCGCGTCGGAGATCGAGATTCTGCGAGATGTGTTCGGGGTTCCGCACGTGCGCGCGGAGGATCGCCGCGGTGCGTTGCTGGGCCTCGGTTTTGCGCACGCGCAGGACCGGCTCTGGCAGCTGGAACTGTTGCGCCGCTCGTCCCGAGGCACGCTCTCCGAAGTGTTCGGGAGTTCCACCGTCGAGGCGGACCGGATGGCCCGAACCCTGGGCCTCGCGCGCCGGGCTGCCCAAGAGAGAGCGCGCCTTCCGGAACCGGTTCGACTCGATCTCGAGGCGTACGCGGACGGGATCAATTTGTGGATCGACCTCGTCGCTGCCAATCGGGCCCCGGCTCCGGTCGAGTTCCGCTGGTTGGCCATTTCTCCGGAGCGCTGGAGCGTAGACGATACCCTGGCGCTGGTGCGGCTGCGCGCCTGGATGCTGGGCCGCTCCCTCTCGGCGAGCCTGCTGCTCGACCGGCTGGTACGGGAGATTGGAGGCTTGCCCTCGCAGCCCTTCTTCCCCGCGCGTCGGGACCCGCAGGTCACGGGTACGGGCCGGGGCATACTTGGAAGGCTGCTGGAGTACGGACGCATCGCCGACCGCTGGGCGGCCGCGATCGGCCTGCGCGGTCCGGTGGGGAGCGGTGGCTTCGTCGTCGGGGGAAAGCGCTCAGCCAATGGCATGCCATTACTTGCCAACGATCCCCACACCGAGTTCGGACTGCCGCCCCTGTTCTACCTGGCGCATCTCTCGACCCCGGGCTGGGACGTGGCCGGCGGGACCTGGCCCGGCATCCCGGCATTCTGGGCCGGCAGTAACCGGGAGATCGCGTGGGGTCAGGTCGTCCTGCACGCGAGTACGACGGATCTCTACGAGGAGACCCTGCACCCGGCGGACCGCTACCGCTACGAGCGGGGGGGCCGCTGGTTCGAGGTGGAGCGGCGGCACGAAACCGTCGTGGTGCGCTACGCGAGCGACGAAGAGATCGAAATCGTTGAGACCCACCACGGTCCGATCCTGGGCTCGGTCGCCGCCGAGCATCCCTCGGCTGCGAGCCTTGCGCTTCAATGGACGGGTCAGGCGGCCACGAGCGGAATCGAGGGGTTGCTGCGGATTCCGGAGGCGCACTCGTTCAAGCAGTTCCGGCGGGCCCTCCGCAAGATCCCGGCACCGGTCGCCACGCACCTCTACGCAGACCGCAGCGGGGTGATCGGGATGCAGGTTGCGGGTCGCCTGCCGGTGCGCCCGATCGAAACAGGATTGCTTCCGGTGCGCGGTAACTCGAGGCTCTACGACTGGCGCGGCTTCATTCCCTTCGATGCACTCCCCAGCGTTCACGGAAAGGAACTCAGCTACCTCGTGGCATCGGGGCGGCCGCCCGCCTCGGACTTCGATCATCCCGTGGTCTGGCTCTGGAGCCGGCCGGTCGCCGCTCAACGTCTGCGCGAGCGACTGGAAGCGGCCGAGGCGTGGGACCTCGCCGACGTGGTCGCGCTGCAGCGCGAGCGTCGCTCGGGCTCCGCTCGTTCGTTTTTGCGCACCTGGCTCCACGATCTCGAGCCACGCTCGCAGCGCGCGAGCCGCATTCGCGAGATCCTGCTCGCCTGGGACGGCAGCACCGATGGATCGAGCGTGGGCGCGGCGACCTATCACGTGTTTCGCGAGTTGCTGCTCTCGCGTCTGCTTCGGGATCACCTCTCACCCGAGCACGCGGCGCTGGTTCGGGGAGTACGCGAACCCTTCCCGGGTGCGGCGCTCGGCGAGTTCTTCGACCGCGCCGACGCGCGCCGGGTCGACGCGCTCGCGCACGAGACGCTCGACGCAACCTGGCACTGGCTCGCCGTAGAGGTCAGCTCCAACCCGAAGAACTGGCGCTGGGATGCAATCCACGAGGTCGAACTGCTGCACGACTTTGCACGGCTCGGGTCCGGCCTCACGGCGAGTCTCGGGCGCATCCTGAGCCGGGGGCCGTTCGGAGTTCCCGGAGATCCGGAGTCCGTGTGGACGATGTACCCAGAGGGGATCGGATCCTTCCGGGTCGCGGTCGGACCGGTGCTCCGCTATGCGGTAGATCTCGGAGACCCGGATCACGCGGTCTGGGACCTCGCGGGCGGCCAGTCCGGGCATCCCTTCGACCCGCGCTACGACGACGGGATCGAAGACTGGATCGAGAGGCGGCCGCGACCCCTGTGGATGCTCCGGCGTGACGTCGCGTACCATGACGCGGCCATCTGGCGACTTCTTCCCGCAGAGCCCTGAGCGAGCGGCGTCCGCCCGGGCGTTGCCTGCCTGGCTGGAATGACAGTACGGACGCCGGATTGAACGGGAGCGCACCGGAGATGCTCGTCTTCATTTTCGTGCCCAGCTTTTACGCCGCCGTCGAACAGGTGGATGATCCGAGCCTGCGCGGTCGGCCGGTGATCGTGGGGGGAGATCCCCGAAAGCGCGGGCGCGTCACGAGTTCGAGCGGCGAGGCGCGCGCTCTGGGTGTGTCCGATGGCATGCCGGTCTCGGAGGCGCTCGCGCTCTGCGCGGGCGCCAGTCTGCGGCCCACCCGCCTGCCTCGCTACCGCGAGGCGGCGGCCGAGATCCGGGCGATTCTCCGCACCTCGAGTCCTCGACTCGAAAACGTCGGTCTCGACGGCACCTACCTGGAAGGTCCCGACGATCCGGATCTGCTCGAAACCGCGGCCGGACTCTGCGTAACGATCCGGGCCGAGACCGGGATCACGAGCCACGCCGGGATCGGAGCGACGCGCTTCGTGGCGTGGCTCGCGGGTCGCCACGCCGGACCCGAGGCCATCCGCCACATCACGGAAGCAGGGGCCCGCGAGTTTCTTTCGGCTTTCCCGGTGACCGAACTCTGGGGCCTGGGACCAGCGACCGCCAGGAAGCTCTCGGCCGAGGGCGTTGGATCGATCGCGGAATTCAGGGATCTTTCTCCAGAGCGCCTGCATGCGATCGTCGGACGCGGGGCCGAGCGCATGCTCGAGCTTGCATGCGGTGAGGATCGCGAAGCCCTGCAGCCGAGTCCGCACGCCCGCTCCTTCTCTCAGGAGCAGACGCTGGCCGACCCGACTCAGGATCTGAGCGCACTCGGCGCAGTCCTGTTCGAGCTCGCAGAGCGCATCGACCGGATCCTGGTGCGCGAGCAGCGTACCGCGCGCACGGTCACCGTAG
This sequence comes from Myxococcales bacterium, assembly GCA_013215565.1. Taxonomy (GTDB): domain Bacteria; phylum Myxococcota_A; class UBA9160; order SZUA-336; family SZUA-336; genus JABSQV01. The sequence continues at coordinate 56,058 of JABSQV010000056.1, forward strand.
GCGTGGGTTTCGTCGATGCTGAGCAGCAGAGCCGGACCCGAACCCTGCGCGACCCGATCTCGGGCGAGTTCATGATTCGAGAGGTCGCCCTCGACCTGCTGCGCCTGACCCAGGCACCCATGCGCCCGGTGCGTCGGCTCAGGCTCCAGATCGCGAACCTTTCCGGTGCGCGTCCCGCGGGGGATCCGCGCCAACTGCGTCTCCTCTAGCCCGGTGTAGGTGGCTCGAGGCTGGTTCGGGCTCCGGAGACTCCCGCGCTACCGTGGAACGCACAGCCGGGACGAGGATCACGGTAAACAGGGTCGCGAGGATCAGCCGCGATCAGGATCGAGCCGAGGCCGCGCCGCCGCCGACGCGGGCCCGGGTTTCAGTCTCCGGCCTGGGGCTTTCGCTTGACCCCGCGCGAGCCGGGGCGCGCCCGCAGCACCCGCTGGATCTCGGGGAGTCGCCGCTCGACTTCGAGGGATCCGCGCCGAATCGCGCGGCGCGCCTTGTGAAACTCGAATGCCCGGATGCCCTGCAGATCGGGCTCGAGCACGAGATCGGGCGGGTCATTCGTCAGACGGTGCCGGGCCAGTTCGTACTCGACGACGGCCATCGACGCCGTGAGGATGTCGAATAGGCTCGGCGTCTGGGGTTCGGCCTGTTCCACGAGTTCGGCGCTCCGGCGCTTGCGGGGTCGGCGGGACGATCCCAGCAGGCGAGCGAGGCGACGATCGATCGCGTCCGCGAGCCGTTCCTTGGCCCCCCGGCGCGCCGGCGTTCGACCCCACCCGACGATCTCACGAACCGGAACGTGATGCAGGTTGACGGCGATCCGAACGTCGACTTCGAGCGTCGCCAGCGCACTGTGTGGAACGGGATTTCGGAGCGCACCGTCCACCAGGAGTTTTCTGCCCTGCCGGAACGGAACCATCACTCCCGGGATCGACATGCTCGCGCGCAGTGCATCCAGGACGCGGCCCTTGCGGATGATGATTTCGTTCCCGGTCACCAGATCGACCGAAACCGCCGCAAACGGAATCGCTAGGTCCTCGATCCGCCAATCTCCTATTAGCTCCCCGAGCCAGTCTACGGCCCGGGTCCCGGAAAGCAGGCCGGAGCGCGGCCAGACCGGATCGAACAGGCGCACCGCATCGCCCCATTCGAAATCCTTCATCTGTCGCTCGAAGTTTTCGAGCTGTCCCGCCGCGTACATTGCGCCCACGAGTGCGCCGATGCTGGTGCCCACGATCCCGTTGATCGGTACGCCCGCGTCGGCGAGCGAGCGCAGAACTCCCACGTGGGCGAGGCCGCGGGCACCGCCCGCGCCGAGCGCGACGCCAACGCGCAGCGGACGCGCGCTGCTCCGCCTGCCCGTGCGCCTCCCGGGGGTCTTCGGGCTCCGGCTCGCCATTCGCGCGATCGTAGTCATTCCGGCCGGTTGCCGCTAAGCTGCGTCCCCCGTGAGCGACTTCCACCAGACCGGCATCATCACCACGCTGCACCGGCTGGGTCCGCGTTCTAATCAAAGAATCGAGGCCGACCTGAAGCAGCACGCGCGCGAGCGCCCGATCGCGCTGGTCCTGCCGTGCCTGTACACCGAGATTCAGGGGCCCGGGCTTGCGCGAATTCTCGAGGTGGCCCGCGAGGTCTCCTACCTCCACCGCGTCATCGTGAGTGTTTCTGGAACCTCGAAGCGTGAGGAGTTCAACGCGGTTCGCAGCTTCTTCTCTTCGCTTCCCGAAGCGACCTGCGTCTGGGCCAGCGGCCCGACCGTGGGGGAGTCGATCGAACGACTCGAAGAGAGCGGGCTGCAGATCGGCCCCGACGGCAAGGGCAGGGCGGTCTGGATCGGAGCGGGCTTCGCCCTGGCCTGCGGAGATATCGACAGCCTCGTGATTCACGACTGCGATATCCTGACTTACGACCGGGAATTCCTGGCGCGTCTCTGCTTCCCGGTCACGCATCCCGGCCTCGACTTCGAGTTTTCCAAGGGCTACTACGGCCGCGCAACCGACCGGCTTCACGGACGCGTGACGCGTCTCTTCGTCACGCCGCTGGTCCGCTCGCTGAAGCGGATTCTAGGCCCGCTCCCGCTGCTCGAGTTCCTCGACAGCTTCCGCTACCCGCTCGCGGGTGAAATTGCAATCAAGGCCAACCTCATGCGCCAGATCCGGATTCCCAACCACTGGGGCCTCGAGATCGGAACCCTGGCCGAGGTGTTTCGAAACTGCTCGCCGCAACGCGTCGCGCAGGTGGAACTGTGTGACAACTACGATCACAAGCACCAGCCGCTCTCCAGCGACGATCCGACCCGGGGTCTGCACCGGATGGTTCGGGACATCGCGACCAGCTTGTTCCAAAACCTGGCATCTGTCGGGCTTCAGTTCGACGCGGGTTTCCTGAACACGCTCTGTGCGGCGTATCTGCGCGAGGCACAGGATGCGGTGACGCGATATGCCGACGAGGCGCTTATCAACGGCCTGATCTTCGACCAGCACGACGAAGAGGTGATTGTCGAGACCTTCACCGGCGGCCTGCGCGCCGCCGGACTGGCCTTCGTCCGATCGCCGCTCGGCTCGCCTCTGATTCCGAACTGGAGCCGCGTTACGTCGGCGCTTCCCGAACTGTTGACCGACCTTCGCTACGCGGTGGAGTTGGACCGCAGGAACAATAACCGCGGGGGTCCGCGCTGAGGCGGGAAATCCCGGCGCGAAGATCCGGAGTTTCGAACCGGCCGACGAGGCCGGCGTGGTCTGGCTCTGGCGGCGCTGCAACTTGGTGCGCCCCTGGAACGACCCTCGGCGTGACATCGCGCGCAAGGGGCAGATTCAGCCCGAACTGTTCCTGGTCGGCTTGGTCGATGAGACCATCGTCGGAAGCGTCATGGCCGGCTACGGCGGGCATCGAGGCTGGATCAACTACCTCGCGGTTCTCCC
>JABSQV010000057.1 GCA_013215565.1 Myxococcales bacterium
AAGCGGAGCAGCTCCGACGGCGTGCGGGCGTGCTCGAGATTGGCGCGGCCGGGTGTTTTGTGGTCGGCGCAATATTCGGCGGGGCTGTCGCCGTGGCTACTGTGAGGGCAGTGCCCCAATGATGTCCTCCGGGCTGGCGCCTAGCGCCGCGGCAATAGCCAACGCAAGTATGGTAGCGACTACCCACAGCCTGTAGTCCTGTGCCAGCGCCAACGCGCGCGGGCCTATTTCGATCGTCTGGGTGTCGTCGACCTCGACCACGGCGACCCGTTGGGCGAGTGAGTCGACCTTATCGGCGAGCCGATCGATCCTGACGATGATCCGCGCCTCGCTACCCTCGATGAGCTGGCGCAGGCCCGCGACGGTTAGATCGAGCCGCGCCAGCGCCGCCTTATGCTTGCCGATCTGGTCGCTTACGGTGTCCGGCACAGGCTACCCCTTGTTTGACTATAGCGCACGTCGCGCGCACGCGCGCGCGCGCCCGCGCGAGGCCTACAGAAATACAAGTAGAATTGTTGAATGCGCGATGCGCATGGATTACCTGTAGTACGTCGAGCGTCACCCGTCACGCTTGAATTCAGGAGGCTCAATGCCCGTCAACGAAAGCGATGCTCCCCTACTCCTCACTCCGGAACAGGCCGCGCGATACCTGTCGGTCGGTCGCACAACGATATACGACTTGATCCGGTCGGGCGATTTGGCTTCGGTCAAGATTGGCAGACTACGGCGAATTCCTCGAGTTGCGATCAAACAATGGCTCGCTGATCAGCTTGCACTCGACGTCGAATGGCAACGTCGTTAGCCTCGCGCGGGCCGTATATTTCTGTAGGCGCTCCGAGACCGAAACCTGTACGGATTCGTGAGCCTTCAGTGAGCGTTCGCCCCTCCCACAGCCCGGGCTCATCCTCCTTTGTCGCAGTCGCCCACTGCCGTTTCCTCGCCCAGTCCCTAGCCGAGCGGTAATTACTCGGGCCCATCGACGCGGCTATCGTGTCGCACACGTCTGCGATCTCGCAGGACACCCATCTGTCCACTGGGTCTAGTGCCATCATGCCCCGGAGCAATTCGCCTAGAAGATCGGCGTGGCGCTTGTCAAGCGTAGTCTCGGGATCGTGGAGTTCACTGACCAGCGTATCTAGTAGCGTCGCGTACCTGTCTGGGTCCATCAGCACCCTGAGAACCTGGCGCATATTCTGCCCGGCGAAAACTCGCTTTCTACGTACCACTTCCCATAGGGTGATCCCCAGTCCGAATACATCCGCAGCAGGTCCAACCTCGCCATCAAATCGCTCGGGCGACACGTACCCCGGGCTAGCGACAACCAGGCCCGTCGCGGTTTTCGCTTCTCTCACGAGGTCAGAACTGCCGTCCAGGGACGCGATGCCGAAGTCGAGAAGCTTGGCGTAGCCGTATTTGCTGCACCGGATGTTCGCCGGCTTGATATCCCGGTGAATGATCCCTTCTTCCAGTGCGGCAGATAGCGCCTCGGCTACCTGCCCTACTAGATTTATGAGCCCTCGTACCGGACACCCGGCCTGTGCAGCCTCATCCAGATCTAACCCCGGTACGTACTCGGCAACCAGCGCCACGCGCCCGTCCAGCGTGGTGAGATCGTACACCCTTAGGATGGTCGGGTGATCTAGCGCGGCAAGCATTTTGGCCTCATCGCGCAGCCTCTGTACCGCCTGACCTTTCGGGTCTAGGTCCGGGAGGAG
>JABSQV010000058.1 GCA_013215565.1 Myxococcales bacterium
AAGCGGAGCAGCTCCGACGGCGTGCGGGCGTGCTCGAGATTGGCGCGGCCGGGTGTTTTGTGGTCGGCGCAATATTCGGCGGGGCTGTCGCCGTGGCTACTGTGAGGGCAGTGCCCCAATGATGTCCTCCGGGCTGGCGCCGAGCGCCGCGGCAATAGCCAACGCAAGTATGGTAGCGACTACCCACAGCCTGTAGTCCTGTGCCAGCGCCAACGCGCGCGGGCCTATTTCGATCGTCTGGGTGTCGTCGACGACCTCGACCACGGCGACCCGTTGGGCGAGTGAGTCGACCCTATCGGCGAGCCGATCGATCCTGACGATGATCCGCGCCTCGCTACCCTCGATGAGCTGGCGCAGGCCCGCGACGGTTAGATCGAGCCGCGCCAGCGCCGCCTTATGCTCGCCGTGCTCGCCCACTATGTCCACGAGCATTTAACCCCCCGGGTTTGCACTATATCGCACCTCTATATCGCACCTCTAGGCCCCCGTTAGTCGTCCGCAGCCATATCGCCGGTGAAACCGCGGGGATCGCCTGACCGCCCACATTTTGGGCGCAGTCCACCACGAGCGGCAGGTATGACACGCCGACTACCGTCCGGAGCCCAGCGCGGAGCCACACATCAGCGACTACCTTACGCCCGTCACTGGCTAGGTACCAAGGACGGTTGTCGATCGTGATATCGATGCCCCCGTCGCTCCGGAGCTCCAGCGCCACGGGCCCCAAATCCCCGAGCGCGCCGAGTTGTCGCTCGACCATGATCGACGGGGCGAGCCGAACCGCCTCGACGAGCGCCTGAAGTCGCACCGCCTCAGCGGTGGCCCGTACCACGGCCGCCTCGGCACCGGCGAGCATCTCTCCAGCTCGCCCGGCGTTGCGCGCCCGCTCCTCGCGTTGTCCCGCTGATTTGTGCCACGTATCGATCGTCCGTTTCGCCTGGGCTACCTCGTCGGACGCGGGGCATGGTTCTCCGGGCTCCTTGGGTCGTTCCTGCGGTTCTGCCGGCGCAGGTGGCTCAGGACCCAGGTCGACGCTTCGGCGCTTCCATACGTCTTTCGGGTCGTCGCGCAGTACAGTCGACACCCGTTCGCGTGCTGTATACGTGTCTCCCGCCGCGGCGAGCACTAGATCGTCGTGCGACTTCGCCATTTTCTCGGCGGCGGCGCGCGCTTTCACCGCATTGTCGAGGGCGTGTTTCGCGTCCGATTCGGCGCGTGCGGCGGCGGCGTTGTTGGCCTCGTAGTCGTCCGACTTTGGCCAGGATTGGTCGCAGTTTGGACAGGTGTCGGGCTGGCTATCGCTGGCGGCGATCTCGTTCAAAGCCTCGGCGTGCGCCCGGATAGCTCGCCGCTCGACGTTCGCTGCCTCGCGCGCGCGGGCGTGCAGGCGCGCGCCATCCTTCGATATCCCGATCTCGACGGCCTCGAGGTCTCGCAGTACCTCGATCGCGTTCTCGGTTGCGTCGGCTCGGTCCGGCGGCTCATCGCCGAGGGTCCGCCGCCTATTAATCCACCCGTCGAGGCTTTCGACTGCGCGCGCCCTGTTCTCCTCGTGCTCAACGTGGCGTTCGCGCGCCGCCTCGAATTCGACCCAGGCGTCGAGCGCTCTACTGATAGACTCGGCGATGTGGAAATCGACGAGTGATGGGCCGATCTCCTGATTCGCCTCGTATCGCACGGCGATGTCTAGTTCACGGAGCGATGCCGCGCGCCCAGATGTCTCGTCTCGCGTCCGATTGGCGTCGCGCCTGTGCTGCTCTGCATCGCCAGGATGCACCGGGTCGCCCTCTCGGAATTCACTGCCGGCGGCGCGCATGATTTCGGATATCACATCCTTAAGCGGCGTTTTCGGCAGGATGCGAGAGAGGAGATCGCGGAAGTCGCGCCCCTTTCCCCCGTGTGACTGGGCCAGTGGCACCCAGGCGAAAGGGGCGAGGATGCAACGCAGCGCACCGACATCCTCGCCGAGCGCTTTGATCATCGGACGCCATGCCCTCTCCGTTTTCGCCTTGTGTTCTACGCCATCGCGGTCGACTAGGGATCGAGAGGTAGCGCCTCGCCCGGTATCGCGCTTCTCGAGTCGGCGGCGGGCGCTGCTACCACTGGATAGCTCGATAGTTACTTCTGCGGCGTCGCATTCGTCATTGATTACGGCATTGTCGAGCGGCTTACCCGCCCTATCGATGCCCCAAAGGCAAAAACAGATAGCATCTAGGACGGTGGTTTTACCGACCTCAGAACGACCGTGAATTTCTGTGATGCCGCGGGCGTCTAGGGATAGGGTCTGATCAATGATTGGGCCGATCCCACGAATTCTGATGCTGGCGATCACGGCATGCCGCCGAGGTCCTGAGCTACCTCGGACGATTCGGGCATACGATCCCCCCGTACGCGGTCGGCGTTCACCGATTCGCGCACTTGCTCGACGATCGTACTCGCCGACACCACCTGAACGACCTCGGGCTCAAGTTCATCGCGTAGGTACGCGCCGCTCATCATACCGGGGTACGCCGCCCGTATCCCCTGCGAGAGCGCCCGCGCCCTCAGCATCGCCTTAGTGTGTGCCCGCCAATTGTCGCCCGCCTTCAAGTCGTCGCGGTACATTCCCGCCCGCTTCGCGTCGTCGATCGTGAACGAAAATTTGATCGGCTTCGCGCGTCCGCCGCCGGCAAACGAGTAGGTCGCTTTCTTGGCGTCCGTTTCGATCAGCTCAATGATGGCACCCTTGCGATTTGCGACCGCCGCCATCATGTCGGCGCTCATGCTGAATTTGCCTTTGATCAAATGGCAATTCATCAATGCCGCCATGGGGCTCAGCCCGTACTCGCGCCCGGCGAGCACGATTACCATTGCTTGTTCCGGCGATTTTGCCGCGACGAGCTGCGAGCCCGCGACAGTGGCACAAAAACGATATACGTCGTCCATCCGTAACCCTGGATAGAGCCCGCCCGCGTCCTTTGTTTCGGGCGTTGCAACTGCTATTTCTGTGGTTTCTTCGCTCATGTGTTCCCCTTGTCGATTCTGACTCTGAGGGATCGCGAATAGGTCGCCCGCCCTCCTGTCCATTGCAATCCGGCGGCATTACCGATCGCGTGTTTTATTTGATTGCCGAGGTAGTCTCGGTCTTGCTTTAGGATGGCGACCGCATCACTGAGGGCGTCGTATTGTCCGCACATTTCGACCTCGGCGGCGCTGGCGATCCGGTGTTCGTCCGTACGCTTTCGCGTGCGCTCGAGCCCTATCGAGCACGCTTTCGTATAGTCGACGATCGGCGGTTTCCCTTCGACGATATGCGCCTGCCACCATGCGCGGGCCGTGTCGATCATATGCGCCTCGAATTCCGGGTCGCGCTCGAGGGTGTACAGACGGAGCGCCGGTGCCCTGCGATGAAACACGGAGAATTGGATATGATGTACGGGTATGGGCGTTCCGAGGGCGTCGAGAATGCACGCATACCAGAGCACCTGACATTTGTAATGCTCGGGGATCTCGTCCCACGAGTAACCGCCGTCCATTTTGGCTTCTACGACGACCACATTCTGCCCTTCGAGCATGCGCAACGCGTCCACGGTGCCGCGGCGCCATGGCTCCGCGGGATGCTCGATGCGTACATCGCGGGCGAGCTGCCCCAGGTGCTCCTCTGCGTAGTCGAGAATGGGCGCCTCGAGGCGCGACCCGATGGACATCGCGGCGTTTCCGGGTCGTTCCTCGTGGTCGCCCATCTTCGATAACCACACGTCCCACGGGGAACTGTAGGCGCCCTCGATTCCGAGGATCGCCGCGACGTCTGAGCCCCCTAATCCATCGCGACGCCAGGCAAGCCAATCAGCGCGCGTCATTTGCCACCAAAAAGTGAGACCTGTTCCGGTGTGGGTAGCTCGATGCCCTCCGGCAAGTCCACCGGCTGGGTTGCGTAGTGGTTGATTCTGGCCGCTGCGATGCGCATATAGGGCTCCTCCTGTTCGATGCCTACGAAGCTGAAGCCCTCGGCTA
>JABSQV010000059.1 GCA_013215565.1 Myxococcales bacterium
ACTCGCGACCAGGTCCAGTTCCTGCCCGGCGGGGCCGAACAACCCCTCGCCGAGCAGCCACAGCCTTTCGGGTAGATCCCAGAATCCAGAGGCCGCAATCCCGATGACCGCGCCCGTCACGAGGAAACCACTCGCGGCCGGCGCCCTGCGACAGAAGGTCCGCAGCCGACCGCGCAACGCCTTCCGAAGCCGCGCCTTTGGGCCGCTCATCTACATCCGCTCCGGCGCCTGCATCCCGAGCAGCCTGAGACCGTTGCCGAGCGTCGCACGAATCGCCCGGACCAGGCCGAGGCGTGCCTGCGTCAGGTCGGGATCGTCGCTCAGCACGCGATGCCGCGTCCCGTCCGTCACGTATGTGTGAAAGGCCGTCGCAACCGTGAGCAGATAGCGGGCGACCTCCTGTGGTTCGCGCCTCTCGGCAGCCCGCCGGACGACCTCGGGATAGCGGCCGATCTTTTTCACGAGTTCGATCTCCTCCGGAAGTTCGAGGCGGCTCGCGGGGACCCGCTCCGGGGGCAGCAGCGCCAGCCCGCGTTCCAGCGCCAACCGTTCGATGCTGCACATCCGCGCGTGCGCGTACTGAATCTTGTAGACCGGATTCCGCTCCGAGCGTTCGGAGGCCAGATCGAGATCGAAATCGAAGTGCGTATCGGCACGCCGCTCGATCATGAAGTAGCGCAGGACGTCCGGCCCGACCCTGTCGAGCAATTCGTCGAGTGTCACGAACGAGGCGGCCCGCGTGGACATCTTTACGACCTCACCGCCCTGGCGGAGGTTGACGAACTGATAGATCACGGCCTCGATCCGCTCCGCCTGGTGGCCGAGCGCCGCGGTTCCCGCCTGCACGTAGGGCATCTGGTCGAAATGATCGGCACCGACAACGTCAATGATTCGCTCGAACCCACGCCGAAACTTCTCCCGGTGGTAGGCGATGTCGGCGAGCAGATAGGTGGCCTCGCCCGAGCCCCTGACGAGGACGCGGTCCCGCTCGAGGCCGAGCGCGGTTGCCCGGAACCACTGGGCCCCGTCGGCCTCGAAGACCAGATCACGGGCGCGCAGTGTTTCCAGAGTCTCCTCGACCAGCCCCTCATCGTAGAGACTTCGTTCGTTGTAGCGAACGTCGAAACGAATTCCCAGACGCTCCAGCGAAGTCTCGATCAGGGCGGAAATCGCCTTCTCGGCCGCGTCGCGAAAGAACGCCGGCTCGGCATCGAGGAGTTCCTGCTTGTGTTCGGCGACCAGGCCTCTCGCGATTTCCTCCAGGTACGCTCCGGTGTAGGCGTCCTCCGGAAGTTCCGCCTCACGGCCGAGTTCCTGCTCACAACGAACCCGCAGCGACTCGCCGAGAGTTCGCATCTGCCGACCGGCGTTGTTGAAATAGTATTCGCGCGTAACCGGATGGCCGACGGCCTCGAGCAGGCGTGACAGCACGTCTCCGAGTACGGCGTTGCGGGCATGGGCTACCGTGAGGGGCCCGGTGGGATTCGCGGAAACAAACTCCACCTGCGTCCGCTCGGGGCGATCTGTTGTCGAGAGACCCCAACCCTCGCCGGCCTCCAGAATGGCCTTGAGCGTGTCGTGCCAACGGAGCTTAGACAGGAACAGGTTGATGAAACCCGGGCCCCCGATCTCGGTGCGCTCGATCAGACCCTCCGAGTCCAGAATCGCGCCCGCAATCCGTCCCGCCAGGTCTCGGGCCGGCGTCCCCAGTTGCTTCGCGAGCGCGAGAGCCACGCTCGAGACGAAGTCGCCGTGCTCGGGCGACCGACTGCGTGTGACCTGGACTGCGGGCATAGCCTTCCCCCAGTCGGGGTCGATCTCGCAAACGGCGCGTTCCACCGCCTGACCCAGCAGCTTCTGAATCTGCTCGCGCACGGCCCTGATTCGATAGCCCCCACCGGGGGTTGCGTCAATTTGCCGGAGCCTGCTCCGGCTCGATCCAGCGCACGATGACCTCGCCCGGACGCGCCATCCCGAGTTTTACCCTCGCCTCCCGCTCGAGCGTGAGCGGATCGGAGCGGAGCGCCCGCACACGCTGCAGGAGCGCGGTCCGCTCCCGGACCAGGTCGCCGACCCGAGCCTGCGCCTGCCGGACCTCGCCCCGCAAGTCCAGCATCGCTCCCAGGCCGGTCTCCCGGTCGGCGCCGAGCCACAGCACGGTCGCGAGCAGAACCGCGAGCGGCGCCAGCAAGATCGGGCGCGAGCGCGGGCGAGGCAGCTTCATCCGGTTCCCGCTCCCGCTCGACGCGCGAGCAGGCGCCGGACCGCGTCCGCATAGCGGGGGCGGCTCCAGTCACGGGGACCGACGAAGCGTTCCACCAACCGCCCCTCCGGATCGATCAGGAAGGTCTCGGGGACCCCGGTCGCCTGGTACGCTTCGTAGCTGCGCTTTGCCGGGTCGAGCAAGATTGGAAAGCTGAGATCGAGCCGACTGCGAAAGGCGTCCACGGCTGCCCGCTGGCCGGGACCGTCAATACTGACCGCCGCCACCAGGAACCCCTCGTCGCGCAGGCTCCGGTAGAGCCGATCAAGAGACGGGGCCTCCTCGATACAGGGCGCACACCAGGTCGCCCAGAAGTTCAGGAAGACCACCTGTCCGCGGGTCTCGGAGAGAGAAAATGCGCCCCCCGCCAACCGTTCGAGCGTCAGGTCGGGCGCCCCCGCACCACTCCTCAACGGCGGAGCAGAAAACGGCTTGGCCCAGACCAGCAAGGCAGCGACCAGGACCAGCCCACCCAGGCCCACGAGAAAGGACGGCGCCCCGGTCCCGGGCTTGCTCAAGGTGCCGTCTCGGCCTCCAAAGCGGCCGATTCCTCTGCCGCTGGCGCGCCTGGTTCAGGCATCAACTCGATGATCGAGAGCGGCGCCTGATCGCCCGTTCGGTGCCCGAGTTTGGTAATCCGCGTGTAGCCGCCCTGACGCTCCCGGTATCGCTCGGCCAGTGGACCGAAGAGCTTTCCGGCCGTTTCCTTGCTGCGGATGACCCGGAGCGCGCGGCGGCGCGCATGCAGACCTCCCCGCTTCCCGAGGGTGATCATGCGCTCCGCCAGCCGCCGCACCTCCTTGGCCTTGGCGTCGGTGGTGCGAACCTGCTCGTGCTCGAGCAGCGACGTCACGAGATTTCGCAGCATCGCCCGACGGTGAGGGGCCGAACGTCCGAGTTTGCGATGGTCCTTGCGGTGGCGCATCCGGGATCCCTGCCTTAGGGCTCGAGTCCGCGAGCCCGGTCCAATTCCTGACGCGGCGGGAACTTCTCGAGCCGCATCCCCAGTTCGAGGCCCAGGCCCGAAAGGATCTTTTGAATTTCGTTCAGCGACTTGCGCCCGAAATTCTTGGTTCGGAGCATCTCGATGTCACTGCGCTGAACCAGTTCACCGATGTACTTGATGTCGGCATTCTGAAGACAGTTTGCCGACCGGACTGAAACCTCGAGTTCTTCCACCGGGCGAAACAGCACCTCGTTGAGTTCCGCGGCACGGATCCGGTCCCCGGGGGCCATCTCCGAGTCATCTTCAAAGTTGATGAAGACCGAGAGCTGCTCCTTGAGGATCTTGGCCGCAAACGCCAGCGCATCGGGGGGCGCGATCGACTGGTCGGTCCAGATTTCCATGACCAGCTTGTCGTAATCGGTCTCGCGGCCGACCCGCGCATTCGTCACGGTGTAGTTGACCCTGCGAACGGGAGAGAAAATAGAGTCCACCGGAAGGGTTCCGACAGGCTGATCTTCGTGCTTGTTCTTCTCTGCGAGTACGAAGCCGCGGCCCAGAGAAACCTCTGCGGTCACATTGAACTCGCCATCCTCAGACAGGGTCGCGATGTGGTGCTTCCCGTTGAGCACCTCGACGGTCTGGTCGGAAGAGACGAAATCCGCAGCACAGACCACTCCGGGGCCCGCTTTCTGGATCGAGATCACCTTCGGACCCGCCGAGTGCATTCTCAGACGCACCTCCTTCAGGTTCAGGATGATGTCGGTCACGTCCTCGAGTACGCCCGGAATCGAGGTGAACTCGTGAAGCACGTTCTCGAGCCGGACCGATGTGATCGCGGCTCCCTGCAGCGACGAGAGCAGAATCCTGCGGAGGGCGTTTCCGAGAGTCAGCCCGAAGCCCCTCTCGAGCGGCGCGCATTCAAATTTTCCGTACTGGTCGGAAAGATCTTGCTCCACCTCGATCTGGCTCGGGCGGATCAGGTCTCTCCAGTTCTTTATCATCAGCTCGACATTCACCGGAATCCTCCGAATCGTTCGAATCTTTGAAGGGACGAGAGTTCCACTAGAGCTCTCTCTATGAGTAGAACTCGACGATCAACTGCTCCTGAATGGGTAGGGTGAGTTCCTCTCGGACCGGATCTCCCGTCACGGTCCCGGTCGGGCCTGCCGGATCCAACTCGAGCCACGACGGGATCGACCTCGTCTCGATCGACTCGAGCGACCCCTGAATTCGGGCGGCCTTCGCTCCGCGGGCGGTGAGCCCGACCACGTCGCCCTTCCCGACCCGGGCCGAGGGGATGTCGAGCCGCCGCCCGTTCACGCTGAAGTGTCCGTGGCGAACCAATTGCCGGCCCTCAGATCGCGAGGTTACGAAGCCGAGGCGGAGGACAACATTGTCGAGCCTCCTCTCGAGCAACGCCAGCAGGTTCTCGCCCGCCACGCCACTCATCCTCTCGGCCTCACGCACGGTCTTTCGGAATTGCCGCTCCAGCACGCAGTAGATGCGGCGGACCTTCTGCTTCTCGCGCAACTGGACACTGTAGTCCGAGAACTTGGGGCGCCCCTGGCCGTGCTGGCCGGGCGGATAGTTGCGCCGCTCGATGCCACACTTGTCGGTGAAGCAACGGTCGCCCTTCAAGAAGAGCTTGGCCCCTTCCCTTCTGCAAAGCCGGCAAGCTGCACCTAGATAGCGTGCCAAGTCCTTCTCCTCAGGCCCTGCGCCGCTTGGGCGGGCGGCAGCCATTGTGCGGGATCGGGGTCACGTCCCGGATGTAAGTGATCTTGAAACCCGAGGCCTGCAGCGCCCGCAGCGCCGACTCGCGGCCCGCACCCGGCCCCTTCACGAGTACCCCGAGCTGGCTCATACCGTGTTCCATCGCCTTCTTGGCTGCGTCCTGCGCCCCCATCTGGGCGGCAAAGGGCGTCGACTTCCGGGATCCCTTGAACCCCACGGCACCCGCCGAAGAAGCCGCCACCGTATTTCCGGAGACGTCGGTAATCGTAATGATCGTGTTGTTGAAGCTCGCCTGGATGTGCGCCACACCCGTCTGGATGTTCTTCTTGACACGTTTTCGAACCTTCTTGGTCTTCGCCGCCATTGTCCCGCCTCTCGATCGTGTCGCTCGCCTACTTCTTGGTAGGTGCCTTTTTCTTGCCCGCGATTGCCTTGCGTGGACCCTTTCGGGTCCTGGCGTTCGTGTGTGTTCGCTGCCCCCTAACCGGCAGTCCTCGGCGGTGCCGAAGACCGCGGTAGCAGCCCACGTCCATCAACAGCTTGATGTTCTGCTGGAACTCGCGGCGCAGATCTCCCTCGACCTTGTAGTGGCTCTCGATGGCGTCGCGGAGCCGGACCACCTCGGTCTCGTCGAGCTGGTGGGTTTTCATCGCACGCGGAACCTCTGCCAGATCGCAAACCCTGCGCGCCGCGGAACGCCCGATCCCGTAGATGTAGGTCAGCGAAATCTCGATCGCCTTTTCGCGTGGCAGGTCGACGCCTGAAATGCGAGCCATGATCAGCCTTGCCTCTGCTTGTGCTTGGGGTTCGTGCAGATCACGCGGACGACACCTTTTCTACGGACGATCTTGCACCGGCTACACATCTTCTTGACGCTCGCTCGTACCTTCATCGAATTTCCTCAGTGGCTCCCCGGAACCTGAGTCAAGATCTCCGGGCCGTCCTCGGTGACGGCGACGGTGTGCTCGAAGTGGCCCGAGAGTCGGCGGTCGCGCGTGACGGCGGTCCACTGGTCCTCGAGTATCTCGACCTCAGCCGTCCCCTCGTTCACCATGGGTTCGATCGCCAGCACCATCCCGGGACGGAGGCGCGGGCCTCTCCCGCTCGGCCCGAAATTCGGGACCTGGGGAGGCTCGTGGAGTTCGCGGCCGATCCCGTGTCCCACGAATTGTCGCACGACTGAGAAGCCGGCCCGCTCAGCGCTATTCTGGACGGCATGGGAAACATCCCCGACCCGGTTTCCGGCCTGCATCTGTCCGATGCCCTCGTACAGGCTTTCGCGGGTCGCATCCAGCAGATTCTGAGCCTCCTCCGAAACCCTGCCGACCGGAACGGTCACGGCAGAATCGCCATGGAAGCCTTCGAAGATCACTCCAAAGTCGAGCTTCAGGAGATCGCCCTCCCGGAGACGTCGGGAACTCGGGATCCCGTGCACCACCTCGTCGTTGAGCGAGGTGCAGATGACGGCCGGGAACGGGCGCGCGCCGCCGGGGCCATAGCCCAGAAACGAAGACTCCAGCCCACGTCGGCGAATCTCCTCGTGCGCGGCACGATCGAAGTCGGCCGTGGTCTGGCCGGGCTCTACGAGCTTCCGGACCGATAGCAGAATCTCGGCCACGTGACGGCCCGCCCACCGCATTCTGTCGAGATCCTTGTCCGACTTGAGTTGGATCATGGCTGCGCGAGCGCCTGCTCGATCCGGCCGCGGATCTCGTCGATCGATCCGATTCCGTCGACTTCCGCGAGCACCCCGGCGTAGTAGTCGAGCAGGGGCGCGGTCTCCTTCCGGTATACCTCGAGCCGTCGTGCGACCCCCTCCTCGGTGTCGTCGGAGCGGCCCTGTCCGCGGGACAGGATCCGACGCAGGAGTTCTGAATCCGGGACGTGGAGCCAAATCGCCCGCAGCGGCTCACGCCCGAGCCGATCCAGCAGGGCGTCGAGCGCACGCGCCTGGCCGGCAGTCCGAGGGAACCCATCCAAAATGAAGCCCGGCAGACAGTCGGGTCGACCGAGGCGCGCCTCCACCAACTGAATCACGACCTCGTCGGAAACCAGTTCACCCCGCTGCATGATCCCCTGCACGCGCTGACCCAACTCCGACCCGGAGGCCACGGCCTCACGAAGCATGTCTCCGGTCGAGATCTGGGGAATCCCGTACTTCTCGACCAGGAACTCGACCTGGGTCCCCTTCCCAGCACCCGCGGCGCCCATGATGAGCAGATTGCGCTCGCTCATCCGCGCCTCCCGCGCACCTGGGTCCCCTGCATCAACGTCTCGTAGTTCCGGGAGAGCAGGTGGGCCTCAATCTGACCCACGGTGTCCATCCCGACTCCGACCACGATCAAGAGCGCGGTCCCGCCGAAGGCAAACGGAATCCCGAGGCGCGCCGACAGGACCAGGGGCAGGAGGCAGACAGTCGCCAGATAGAGCGCACCGATCAGCGTAATCCGGTTGAGGACCCGATGGATGTACTCGGCCGTTCGCTTCCCGGGCCGGATGCCGGGGATATAGCCTCCGTTCTTCTTGATGTTCTCCGCGACGTCGTCGGGGTTGATGACGATGCCCGTGTAGAAATAGGTAAAGAAAATGATGAGCCCCGCGAACGCCGCGTTGTAGGTCCAGGTTCCGAAACCGAGGTAGTCGCCCACGAAGTCCGAGACCATCTCGGAGTTGCTCCACTGCGCGATCGAGAGCGGGAAGATCAGGAGCGACGACGCGAAGATGGCCGGGATGACCGTCGCGCTGTTGAGTCGGAGCGGAAAATACGTCGTACCACCGCCGTAGACGCGCCGGCCGACGACCCTCCGGGCATACTGGATCGGGATCCTTCTCTGTGCTCGCTCAAAGAAAACGATGGTGGCAGTAATCGCGAGCATGAAGGCGACCAGAAGCAGGAGACCAATCGGAGGTAGCTGATCGGTTCGCAGCAGATCGGCCACGTTCGAGAGAGCACTCGGAATCCCGACCACGATCCCGGAGAAAATCACGAGCGAGATCCCGTTTCCGATTCCGCGTTCGGTGATCTGCTCTCCGAGCCACATGATGAACGCGGTCCCGGTCACCAGCGTCGTCACGGCCAGGAAGCGGAATTCCCAGCCCGGCTCGATGACCGATCGCGCACCGAAGGCGCCGCCCTCGAGCGCGACGCTCAGCAGGAAGCCCTGGATCAGCGCAAGCATCACCGTGCCGTAACGCGTGTAGCGGGTGATCGTGCGGCGGCCCTGCTCGCCCTCCTTCTTGAGTTCCTCCAGTTGCGGCACGACCGCCGTCAGCAACTGAATAATGATCGAGGCCGAAATGTAGGGCATGATCCCGAGAGCAAAGATCGAGAGCCGCTCCAGCGCGCCGCCGGAAAAGAGATTGAAGATGTTGAGGATGCCACCGCCCTGTTCCGAGAAGAACTGTTTGATCTGAGCGGGGTCGACCCCGGGCGTCGGAATGGCGCACCCGATCCGGTAGACAATCAGCATCCCCAGCGTAAAGAGAATGCGCCGGTTGAGTTCCGGAATCCGGGCAATGTTCGCCACCGACGTACCGGGATTCACGAGGGCCTCGCTGCCTCTGCCTTGCCCTTCTCGGAGCGCGAGACGGGCTCGAACGAGCCGCCGGCCGCCTCGATCTTCGCGCGGGCAGCCGCGCTCACTGCGTCCGCCCGCACGACAAGCTTCGCCTGCAACACGCCCTCGGCCAGAATCTTGATCGGGCGATCCGGCCGGGCAATCAGCCCGGCTTCGTGAAGGGCCTTCGGATCGACCGTCGCCCCCTCCGCGAAGCGCGTCAGCGACTGGATGTTCACGACCTGAAATTCGCGCCGGAAGGGATTCTTGAAGCCTCCCTTGGGCACCCGCCGGGCCAGCGGCATTTGTCCACCCTCGAACCAAGTCCGCCTCTTGAAACCCGAGCGCGCACCCGCCCCCTTCTGTCCGCGGCCGCAGGTCTTCCCGCGCCCGCTGCCGATCCCGCGACCTACGCGAATCCGCGCCCGCCGCGAGCCGGGATTCGGGCTCAGCCGATCGAGCACTACGAGACCTCCTCCACCGAGACCAGGTGGCGGACCTTCTCGATCATCCCGCGCACCTCGGGGGTATCTACGAGTTCCGAACTCTGACCTATTCGCCGCAGCCCGAGACCACGCAAGGTCGCATGCTGCTGCTTGACGCGGCCGACCGTACTCCTCACCTGCTTCAGGCGCAGCAACCGGGTGCTCTTCTCGCTCACCGCGCAAGCTCCGCGAGTCGCTCCTCGGGGGAACGCAACTGGAACAGACCATCCATCGTCGCGCGCACGACGGTCTGCGCCTGGTTTGTGCCGATGCACTTGGTCAGAATGTTGGAAACCCCGACAGCCTCGCAGATCGCCCGGACGGCCCCTCCTGCGATCACACCCGTCCCCGGAGAGGCCGGCTTCAGCAGCACGCATCCAGCCCCGAACCTCCCCGTCACCATGTACGGAATCGTCCCGTCGGTAAGCGGCACCTCGATCAGGTTACGCCGGGCATGCTCGATCGCCTTGCGAATCGCCTCGGGCACTTCGTTCGCCTTCCCGAGTCCGGGTCCGATCACCCCACCCCCGTTCCCGACCACTACGAGGGCCGAGAATCCAAACCGGCGTCCGCCCTTCACGACCTTGGCCACGCGGTTGATGTCCACCACACGTTCCTGAAGGTCGTAGTCGTTGGGATTGAGCTTCTCGCGCCCAGCTGGTGCCTTGATGTTCATCTTTGGCTGCCCCTAGAAATCCAGTCCGGCCTCGCGCGCGGCATCCGCCAGTGCCTTGATTCGCCCGGTGTATACGAAGCCGTTTCGGTTGAAGGCGACTTGCGCAATCTCCCGCTCTCTCGCGAGTTTCGCGATCGCGATACCGACCCGCTTTGCTCCCTCGATGCCTCCGGTTGATCTCAGCCCCTCCCGGATCCCCGGTGAGCGTGTCGAGACCCCGGTCAGCGTTCGTCCAGAAAGCGGGTCGCTGAGCTGCGCGTACATGTGCTTGCTGCTCCGAAAGACCGTCAGGAGAGCCCGCGTCTCTTTGCTCAGGCGCTTGCGCGTTCCCTTGCGCCGCCTCTGCCAGAGCTCGCGTCTCCGATCGACAGGCACTCCGTTCCCCTTAGGCTCGGCCGACGCCGGCGGTCGCGCCCGACTTCCCGACCTTGCGCCTCACGTACTCACCTAGGTAACGAATCCCCTTGCCCTTGTACGGCTCCGGGGGCCGCACCTTCCGGATCTCGGCCGCGAACTGCCCCACGCGCTGCTTATCGATGCCTCTCACTTCGAGTTGCGTCGGGCTTCTCAGTACCACTTCCAATCCGTCCTCGATCTTCATCTTCACCGGATGCGAGTAGCCGACCGAGAGAACCAGATCCCCGCCCTTGAGCTCGGCCCGATAGCCGACGCCCAAGATCTCGAGGTCCTTCTTGAAGCCCTCGGTCACACCCGTCACCATGTTCTGCAGCAGGCTGCGCATCAGACCGTGCGCCGCCCGCATCGCTTTTTCGTCTCCTTCACGAAGCACGCAGGCCTCGCCGTCCTGGACCTCGATGCGAGTAAAGTGAACGAGCGACTCCTCCAGGCTTCCCTTGGGGCCATTCACACGTACCCGATCGCCGTTGACCTCGATGGCGACTTCGCTCGAGAAACTGATCGGAAGCTTGCCGATACGGGACATTCAAATTCACCAGACCCGCGCCAGGATCTCACCACCCACGTTCGCCTCGCGCGCCTGCTCGTCGGTGAGAACCCCTCGCGGGGTTGAGAGGATCGCCACTCCAAGCCCGTTCCGAACCGTCGGGACCTCAGCCGCCCGAACGTAAACGCGCCGTCCCGGACGCGAGACGCGCTCGATGCGCTGGATCATGTTGTTGGCCAGACGATCGTAGCGAAGCTCGACCGTAAGCTTCGGTTTGGTCTCCCCGTGGTCGCTCGAAAAGCCCTGGATGAACCCCCGCTCGTGCAGAACACGTGCGATCTCCCGCTTGAGCCGGGATTCAGGCATCGAAACCCGCGCAATCTGGGCAGAGCCTGCATTCCGAATCCGGGTCAGCATGTCGGCGATTGGATCTGTCTGCACGAGACTCCCCTTACCAACTCGACTTCGTCATACCCGGAATCTCACCCTCGAGCGCGAGTTGCCGGAGGCAGATGCGACACAGGTCGAACTTGCGGTAGTAGCTCCGGGCCCGCCCGCACCTCCCGCAGCGGTTGTAATAGCGGGTCCGAAAGCGAAGCTTGCCCTGGCTCCGGAGCTTCCGAAGCCGGCGTTGCTGCACGAGGTTACTGGTCTTGGCCACAGGTGTTCTCGCTCTTCAAGTTCGAAACGGCATTCCGCACTCAGCGAGCAGGGCACGGCCCTCCTCGTCAGTTCGGGCCGTAGTTACGATGCTTATGTTCAAGCCGCGAACCCGCTCGACCTTGTCGTAATCGATTTCCGGGAAGATGATCTGCTCGCGGATGCCCAGCGTGTAGTTACCCCGTCCATCGAAGGAGCGAGGAGAAATGCCCCGAAAATCCCGCACCCGGGGCAGCGCGACATTGATCAGACGGTCCATGAATTCGTACATGCGTCGCGACCGGAGAGTAACCATGCAGCCGATCGACTGTCCTTCTCTCAGCCGAAAATTTGCGACGGACTTTCTGGCTTTCGTGATTACGGGCTTCTGACCCGAAATGATCTTCAACTCCTCACTCGCGGCCTCCAGCAGTCGGGCGTTCTGCAGCGCCTCGCCGAGGCCCACGTTCAAGGTTACGCTGAAAAGACGGGGAACCTGTGCGAGATTCTGATAGTTGAACTTCTCGTAGAGTCGGGACTTGATCTCACTCCGGTATCGCTCCATCAAACGCGGAAGCGCGCTCCCGTTATCAGACATCGATCGCCTCGTCGTGCTTCCGGCTCCAGCGGACCTTCTTCCCGTCTACGACCCTGAAGACGACCCGGGTCCGGTCCCCGTGGTGGACCAGTGACACGTTGGAAAGGTTGATGGACGCTTCCTTTTCGATGATCCCACCCTGTCGCTGCGTCGCCGTAGGCTTCTGGTGCCGCTTGACGAGATTCACGCGCTCGACCACAACCCGCTGGGCCGCACGGTCGATTCTAAGAACCCTCCCCTGCGACCCACGGCCTGCGCCGGTCAGCACTTCGACCGTATCCCCGGTTCGGATTCTGTCTGCCATCACAGAACCTCCGGAGCGAGCGATACGATTCGCATGAAGCGCTTCGCTCGCAGTTCGCGCGCGACAGGGCCGAAGATGCGGGTCCCGATGGGTTCGCGGTTCTGATCGACCAGCACAACGGAGTTGTCATCGAATCGGATGTAGGAGCCATCAGCTCGTCCGATCTCCTTGCGAGTCCGAACGATCACCGCGCGATGAAGCTGCTTCTTCTTCACCCGGCTGTTCGGAAGCGCCTCCTTAATCGACACCATGATGATGTCTCCGACGGACGCGTAGCGACGATTGCTGCCTCCCAGCACCTTCACCACGGAGACCTTTCGGGCCCCGGAGTTGTCTGCCACCTGAAGCTTCGACTCGGCCTGAATCACGAGAGCTTCTCCCGTACCCGCCAGCGCTTACGCTTCGAAAGCGGACGCGATTCGACGATCCGGACCTTGTCACCCACGCGGCATCCATCGGCCTCGTCATGCGCCATCAGACGGGATCGCTTTCGGATGTACTTTCCGTAGAGCGGGTGCTTGACCATACGCGTGACTTCGACCAGAACGGACTTCTGCATCCGATCCTTGACCACCACCCCCACACGAGCCTTCCGCAGACCGCGCTCCTTCATGTCCCCACTTCTTCTTTGGCGGCCCGAGCTTGCTCCGAAATGACGGTGAGCGCCCTGGCCAGGTCACGCCGAGTTGTGCGACGACTCATGCGGTCGTCGAGTTGCTGAGTCGCATCCTTGATCCGCAGATTGAAGAGTTGACTTCGCAACTCCGAGACCCGTGCATCGAGTTCATCGGGCTTCAACTGACGAAGATCCCCGGCCTTCATCTGTGTTCCCTCGCAAGGATCCGAGTGGCAACCGAGAGCTTGCTCGAAGCCAGGCGCAGCGCTTCGTGCGCCACCTCGCGCGTCACCCCTTCCATCTCGTAGAGGACCCGCCCCGGCTTGATCACGGCAACCCAGTACTCGGGGTTTCCCTTCCCCTTTCCCATCCGGGTCTCGGGTGAACGCTTCGTCACGGGCTTGTCCGGAAAGATCCGGATCCACACCTTCCCGCCGCGCTTCGCGTGCCGGGTCATCGCGATCCGGGCTGCCTCGATCTGCCGGGCAGTGATGCGACCGCGCTCGATCGCCTGGAGCCCGAAGTCGCCGAAGTTGAGCTGATCGCCGCCCTTGGCCTTACCCCGGTTCCGGCCCTTCTGGACCTTGCGGTATTTCATGCGCTTCGGCTGTAGCATGCTGGCATTCGGGCCCCTAGGCGGTGCCCTGATCTCCCGAGCGAGGCTGCAGCTGGCGGAGCTGGGCATCCGGCACGTATCCGGTGAATACCCACGCCTTGCAGCCGATTACGCCGCTCTTCGTCCGCGCGATGGCGTGTCCGAAATCGATCCGCGCTTTGAGCGTATGCAGGGGCACCCGCCCCTCCCGGTACTGAGCCCGGCGTGACATTTCCGAACCGCCGAGACGGCCGGAGACCATCACCTTGATTCCCTGCGCTCCGAACTTCATCGCCGAGGTCACCACGCGGCGCATCGCGCGCCGGAAGGCAACGCGCCGTTCGAGCTGTAAAGAAATGTTCTCCGCAACTAACTGGCCATCGAGTTCGGCCTTCCGAATCTCGCGAATATTGATGAACAACTCGTTCGAAGAGAGCTTTGAAACGTCCTTCCGCAGCGCCTCGACCTCGGCACCTCGCTTCCCGATCAGGATCCCGGGACGGGCGGCATAGATGTTCACCGCCACCTTGTCGGCACGGCGTTCGATCACCACCCGGCTGACGCCCGCGTGGTAGGCGCGCTTCTTGATGTGTTCGCGGATCCGGAGATCCTCGTGGAGCACCTCGCCGAAATCCCGGCCGCCGAACCAGTTCGACTTCCAGCCGTTGATAATTCCGATCCGGAAGCCGTACGGGTGTGTCTTCTGCCCCATCTTTGCTCCTACCGCTCGTCCAGTACGACAGTCACGTGGCTCAGCGGCTTTCTGATCCAATTCGCCCGCCCCTGTGCACGCGGCCGAATCCGCCACATCCGGGTTCCCTCATCGACGGTGATCGCCTTGATATACAGGTTGTCCAGGTCGATCCCTGCCTTGTGGCGTTCGTTTTTTTCCTGCGCGTTCGAGATCGCTGAGCGAATCAGCTTTTCGATCGGCCGGGAAGCACGCTTCGGGGAAGCCGCCAGAATCGTAAGTGCCCAATCGCAGGGCTTCCGTCGCACCAGGTCCGCGACCAGCCGACCCTTGGTGGCGGACATCCTCTGATTCCTGAGCTTCGCCCGAACTTCCAACGTCTCGTACTCCGTTACCGCTGCTTCAACCGTCGATCACCCGCGTGGGATGTCTGCTTCCGCGTCGGTGCGAACTCTCCCAGTCGGTGGCCGACCATGTTCTCTGTCACGAACACGGGCATAAAGAGCTTCCCATTGTGAACGTGGAAAGTTCGCCCGACAAATCCCGGGATGATCATGGAACGCCGCGACCATGTGCGAACGATCCCTTTACCGTCGGTCTGGTTGACCTGCCTCATCAGGGAAGCTTCGACGTAGGGGCCCTTCTTGAGCGAACGTGCCATCGACTACTTCTTCTTTCGTCTTCGGATAATGAACTTGTCACTCCGCCCGCCCCGTCGAGTCCGATGTCCCTTGGTCGGAACGCCCCACGGGGTTACGGGATGCCGGCCTCCGGAACTCTTGCCTTCGCCCCCGCCGTGAGGGTGGTCGACCGGATTCATCGCGACGCCTCTTACGTTCGGGCGCTTTCCCAACCAGCGAGAGCGCCCGGCCTTGCCGACCGAAACCTTTTCCTGGTCGATGTTGCCTACCTGACCGATCGTCGCCAGACACTCTGCGAGCACGAAGCGCATCTCGCCTGAGGGGAGTTTGAGCGTGACGTACTTGCCCTCACGCGCCATCAGTCGAGCGGCCCCTCCGGCCGCACGAACCAACTGTGCACCCCCGCCGGGTTTGAGTTCCACGTTGTGGACGATCGTCCCGAGGGGCATCGCCCTGAGTGGCATCGCGTTTCCAGGCGCGATCTCGACACGCAACCCCGTCTCCACCCGATCGCCGACGCGCAGACCGTTCGGCGCCAGGATGTAGCGCTTCTCGCCATCGGCATCGTGCAGAAGTGCAATGTGCGCGCTCCGGTTCGGGTCGTACTCGATCGCGGCAACCCGGGCCGGGACATCCCACTTCTTGCGCCGGAAGTCGATCACGCGGTAGCGGCGCTTGTGGCCCCCGCCCCGATGGTACGAGGTCGTACGTCCGAGATTGTTGCGACCCCCGGACTTGTTGAGGGGCGCAACCAATCTCTTCTCCGGCTTCTTCTTCGAAAGCTCGGAGAAGTCGGAAACGGTCATGCCGCGCCGTCCCGGAGAAGTCGGCTTGTACTTTCGAATCGGCAACCTAGACCCCCTCGAAGAACTCAATGGTATCGCCCTCGCCGAGTCGGACCCGTGCCTTCTTCCACGAAGAGCGCTGTCCTTCGTGCTTTCCGACTCGGCGCTTCTTTCCGTGCACACGGGAAGTCCGAACGTCGAGAACCGTGACCTCGAAAAGTTCTTCCACCGCGCGCTTGATCTCGATCTTGTTGGCGGCGAGAGCAACTCGAAAGGTCACGATGTTCCCTATCTCGCGCTCAATCGTCGTCTTCTCCGTGATCAGCGGCTGCTGGATGATCTTCCGCGGGTCCCTCACTGCAACCTCTCCACGACCGCCGCGTGCGCGTCGTTCACGAGCACGAGGTACTCCCGGGCCAGTATGTCGCGCACGTTCAGGCCTGCGACCGCGAGGACCCGAACGCGGGTGAGGTTCCGGGCCGCCCGTTCGAGACGCCTGTCCCGCACGGCGGTTACGATCAGGGCATCGCGCGCTCCGAGTTCCTCGAGCCATTTCGCGACCCACCGCGTCTTGATCTCGGGCAACTCGAAGCCGGCGACCAAATGCACCTTCTCCTCTCTCGCCCGAAGAGACAGTGCCGAGCAAAGCGCGGCCTTACGCACCTTCTTGGGGATCCCCTGAGCGTAGCCGCGCGGCTGGGGCCCGAAGACGACCCCGCCCCCCGCGTGTTGCGGAGCCCGGATCGTTCCCTGGCGCGCACGGCCGGTGCCCTTCTGCCGGAAGGGCTTTCGCCCGCCGCCCGATGTCAGCGCACGATTCCTGGTTGCCGCAGTGCCCGAACGGCGCTTCGCTGCCTGCGCAACCACGACCGCGTGCATCAGGTCGACCTTTACCGGCGCTTCGAAAATCTGTCGATCGAGTTCAACTGCCATGGCTCTAGAGCTTGATCTCGACGTCGACGCCGGCTGCGAGTTCGAGTTTCATCAGGGCGTCTACCGTCTGGGCTGTGGGGTCGAGAATGTCGATCAGACGGCGGTGCGTCCGGATTTCGAACTGTTCCCGCGACTTCTTGTCCACATGGGGACCTCGCAACACCGTGTACTTCTGAATCGAGGTCGGAAGCGGGATTGGGCCCGCAGTACGGGCCCCGCTTCTTGACGCCGTGTCGAGAATCTCCGACGCACTCTGATCGAGAAGCTTGGCGTCGTACGCCTTCAGTCGAATGCGTATTTTCTGCGTCGAAAGATCCGCCACTTTCCGCCTTCCGTCTTCGCGCTACTCTACGACCGATGCAACGACGCCGGCACCTACGGTGCGTCCGCCTTCGCGAATCGCGAACCGCAGACCGCCGTCCATCGCGATCGGCGTGATCAATTCTACTGAGATCGCCACGTTGTCTCCGGGCATCACCAT
>JABSQV010000006.1 GCA_013215565.1 Myxococcales bacterium
GCTGACGCGTAGGCCTCGGGATCGAGCGCCGTGTAGGCGACAGGTTCGGAGCCCGGCACCGCGTCGGCCGCGTTCGCGTAGCCGCCGATCGGAGCGTCGGTCAGCGCGCGCAGATCCGGCAGCGCCTGCTCGACGAAGTTGGCACCGCAGCAGTTCACGAGATAGGCCGAGGCGCCGCAGTCGCGGGCGGCCGCGAAAGCTTCCGCAACGCTTTCTCCGCTCGGCAGGTGCCCGGGGCGGCTTCCCTGAAGCGTCCAGCTCAGCCAGAACTCACAGCCTGTCCCGGCCGCGGCGACGGCCGCGGCCGCAGCTTCGCGCGAACTCGAGAGCGTCTCGCAGAGCAGCAGATCGACGCGGGGCGCCAGCAGTTCCGCAATCCGGCGGTAGTCGGCGCGCAGCAGCTCGTCCTCGCCGACGAGGTCGGCGCGGTAGCTGGTGTCCAGCGGCGGCAGCGAGCCCGCGATCCGCACCGGTCGGCCGGATGCATCGCGCGCGCGGCACGCCAGTTCCACGGCACGCAGGGTCAGCTCCTCGAGGCGGTCCCCGATGCCTTCCCGTGCGAGAAGCGGCGGCGTAACGGCGTAGTTGTTGGCCGTGATCACGTCGGCGCCCGCGGCGATGTAGTCCGCGTGGACCCTGACGACTGCGTCGGGATCCGCAAACAGCGCGCGTGCGGACCAGATGGACGTGATGTGCGACGGGACCTCGATCCCGCGCATCCTCAGTTCGGTCCCGGTTCCCCCATCCAGGAGCGTCGTCGCGGCACGGCTCACGAGCGTGCCCCAGCTCCGATTCGAACTCCACCCAGCTCCGGCCTCCTAACGAGCCGCCATCTTAGTCCCCGGCCTGCAGGCACGTCCGGAGGAAGCTGCGAACCCCCTGCTCCCGCGCGCGATCAGCCAGAAGCCAGCTGCGGCTGCCCGAGCCAGAGACACCCGATCAGGATGGAGGCGATCGAAACGGCCGACAGCACCCGGCGGAACACGCGGGGCTGGTCGCCGGAGCCGAGCCTGGTCGAGAGACCGAAGACGAGCGACACGCCGACCATCGTGGCGATGCTGCCCAGCGCGAAGCCGGCCAGGTAACTCCCGGCATCGAGCCAGGAGGGCATCGCCAGGGCGGGAAGCACGCCGAGCACCCCGGCACTGCCGGCGAGTCCGTGGAGTACGCCCACGGCCATCGCCCAACCCGTATGCACGTGCAGCTGCTCGGAGCGGCCGGTGGAGGGCTCCGGCCGGGATCGGTGCGTGAGTCCCCAGATCCCGATGCCGATCAGGAACACCCCGATCAGGCGCTCGCCCCAGCGCGACAGGAACTCCAAACGCGCGAGGTCGACCAGGGCGTAGGCGACGCAGCCGACCGCCAGCACGCCGGCCGCGTGTCCGAGTCCCCAGCGCAGGCCGACGCGCCAGGCTCGGCGGCGCGCGTCGACCGAGAAGGGGGCGACCGCGGCCACGTGATCCGGCCCCAGCAGGACGTGCCAGGCTCCGAAGGCGAGGCCGGCGAAGAGCGCACTGAACATGGGGGCGCAGGGTACCGCGCCCCCGACTGGAAGCGGTCGTTCGGTCCCGATGCGGAGGCTCAGTGCTATCTTGACATTCTGGTACAGTAAACTAGGCTCGGCTCGTGCACCTGTCGTCACCCGAGGAATACGGCCTGCGCTGCCTGGTCCAGGTGGCGCGTGCTCCGGGCCCGGCCCCACTCACGATCCACCAGATCGCAGAGGCCGAGGGCCTCTCTCCCGAGTACGCGGCCAAGCTGATGCGGCTCCTGCGCCAGCGCCGCTTCGTCGCGAGCACGCGTGGCGCGGCGGGCGGCTACCGGCTGTGCCGGCCCGCGGGCGAGATCCAGGTCTGGGAGATTCTGCAGGCCTTGGGCGGGCCCGTCTTCTCCGAGGAGTTCTGCGACACGCATCCGGGACAGCTCAGCACGTGTGTCCACACGGGCGACTGTTCGATCCGGCCGCTGTGGCGCGCGATCGAGGGGGCGCTCGGGCGACTGCTCCGAACCGTGAGCCTGGCCGACCTCTGCGGCCAGGAGGACGACAGTCAGAGAGTCATCCAGCGATCGGAAGAACGGCTCAACAGGCAGCTTCCGGTCGTTCTCTAACGCGCGCTAGGAGCAAGGATCACCCGCATGAGCCGCTCGGAGACCCCCGCGACGCCCGCTGCAATCGAGCGGGCGACGAGCGGCGAGTACAAGTACGGGTTCGTCACCGAGATCGAGTCGGACACCGTCCCCCCGGGTCTCGACGCGGACGTCGTTCGCCTGATCTCGGCCAGAAAGAACGAACCGGAGTGGCTGCTCGAGTGGCGACTCCGGGCCCTGGAAGGCTGGGAAAGACTCGCGCGGGAGCAGGGTGAGCCGCGCTGGGCCAACCTCCGCTTCCCGGAAATCGACTTCCAGGCGATCAGTTACTACTCGGCCCCGAAGCTCAAGCCGGAACTCGAGAGCCTGGACGAAGTCGATCCCGAGCTGCGCGACGCGTTCGACAAGCTCGGAATCTCGATCGAAGAACAGAAGCGCCTGAGCGGGGTCGCGGTAGACGCGGTGTTCGACAGCGTCTCGGTCGCGACCACCTTCAAGGACAAGCTTTCCGAGATGGGCATCATCTTTGGTTCCTTCTCCGACGCGGTCCTGAACCACCCGGAGCTGGTCCGGAAGTACCTGGGCTCGGTGGTCCCGCCCGCCGATAACTTCTACGCCGCGCTCAACTCCGCCGTCTTCTCGGACGGCTCCTTTGCCTACATCCCCAGGGGCGTTCGATGCCCGATGGAGCTCTCGACCTACTTCCGGATCAACGCCGCGAACACCGGGCAGTTCGAACGGACTCTGCTCATCGCCGATGAGGGAAGCTACGTGAGCTACCTGGAGGGCTGCACGGCCCCGATGCGGGACGAAAACCAGCTGCATGCGGCCGTCGTCGAACTGGTGGCCCTCGACGATGCCCAGATCAAGTACTCGACGATTCAGAACTGGTATCCGGGCGACAAGGAAGGCCGCGGGGGCATCTTCAACTTCGTGACCAAACGGGGCGCGTGCCGCGGTCGCCGCTCGAAGATTTCTTGGACCCAGGTCGAGACCGGCTCCGCGATCACCTGGAAGTACCCGAGTTGCATCCTGCAGGGCGACGACTCGGTCGGTGAGTTCTACTCGGTCGCGGTCACCAACAATCTGCAGCAGGCCGATACCGGGACCAAGATGATTCACCTCGGGAAGAACACGCGCAGCACGATTATTTCGAAAGGGATTTCGGCCGGCCGCGGCCAGAATACCTACCGCGGGCAGGTGATGATCCAGCGCCGAGCCGAGAATTCGCGCAACTACTCCCAGTGCGACTCACTGCTGATCGGGGACGAGTGCGGCGCACATACCTTCCCCTACATCGATGTACGAAACACTTCATCGACGCTGGAGCACGAGGCCTCCACCACCAAGATCGGCGAAGATCAACTCTTCTACCTGAATCAGCGCGGGCTGAGCACGGAAGACGCCTCGTCGATGATCGTGAACGGCTTCTGCAAGGAGGTCTTCCGCGAGCTTCCGATGGAGTTCGCGGTCGAGGCCCAGAAGCTGCTCTCGGTCACGCTCGAGGGGAGCGTGGGCTGATGGCCGGCCAGCCGCTGCTCGAGCTTCGGAAGCTCCGCGCGCGCGTGGAGGGCAAGGAGATCCTGAAGGGGATCGACCTGCGCGTCGAGGAGGGAGAGACCCACGCGGTGATGGGACCCAACGGTTCGGGGAAGAGCACGCTCGCCAACGTCATCGCCGGGCGCGAGGGCTACGAACTCGAAGGAGAGATTCTGTTTCGGGGCCGAAACCTGCTCGAGCTCCCGATCGAAGAACGCGCCCGCGAGGGGGTCTTCATGGCGTTTCAGTACCCGGTCGAGATCCCGGGTGTGACGAACTCCTACTTTCTGAAGGCCGCCCTCAACGCAGTTCGCAAGCATCGCGGCGAGCAAGAGCTCGACGCAATCGATTTCCTGGGCCTCGTACGCGAGCAGGCGAAGCTGCTCGGGATCGACGCGAGCTTCCTCGACCGGCCGCTCAACGAAGGCTTCTCGGGCGGAGAGAAGAAACGGAACGAAGTCCTGCAGATGGCGGTTCTGAACCCCCGGCTGGCCATTCTCGACGAGACCGACTCCGGGCTCGACATCGACGCACTCCGAATCGTGGCCGCCGGAATCAACGCGCGTTGGCGCCAGGACGGCGCCGTGGTCGTGATCACCCACTATCAGCGGCTGCTCAATTTCCTGGTGCCGGACTTCACGCACGTGCTGATCGACGGACGCATCGTGCGCTCCGGTGACCGCGGGCTCGCGGAGGAACTCGAAGAACGCGGCTACGGCTGGCTCGAGGACGAGGCCGCCTCCGGGGAGAGTTCCCGGCCTTGAGCGGACCTCTCCTCGAGCGCTTTGAAGACGCGCGCGAGCGACTCCCGGGTCATGGACTGCCGTGGCTCGAGGATCTGCGGCAGGGCGCATTCGAGCATTTTCGCGCGACCGGTATGCCCGCGCCGACGGATGAGGACTGGCGCTTCACAAATCTTGCGCCACTCCGGAAGCACGACTTTACACCAACGCTTCTCGCGCCCGCGACCCGATCCCCCGAACGCCCGGAAGGGACCGCACGAGCTCGGATCGTATTCCGCGACGGCCGTTTCGATCCGGCCCACGGCACTCCGGACGCACTGCCCGCGGGCGTCTCCGTTCGCAGTCTCGCACACGTACTTCGCGACGACCCGGACCGGGTCCGCGCGCGACTCGGACAGATCGCGGATCCGAAGAGCCGGGCGCTCTGGGCCCTGAACACTGCCTGGTTCGAGGACGGCGCCCTGATCGAGGTGGCCGGAGCGGCGAAGCTCGATGCCCCGATCGAGGTCGAATTCCTGCAGAGCGGCGACGGATCGAAGCTGGTCACGCCTCGTTGCCTGATCCTGATGGGTCCCGGCAGCCGCGCCGCGGTTTGCGAGCGCTACCGCTCCACGGGCGCGGGCCCCTATCTGACCAACGCGCTCAGCGAGGCAGTCCTCGAAACGGACGCCTCGCTCGTACACGTAAGAATCCAGGAAGAGTCCAGCACGGGCTTTCACCTGGGAGGATTCGCGTCTCGACAGGAAGCCGGTAGTCGACTGCAGCAGATTTCGATCGCGCTCGGTTCTCGGCTCTCGCGCTTCGAAATTTCCTCGCTGCTCGAAGGCGAAGGGGCGGACTGCGCCCTTGACGGGCTCTATCTCGCGAAAGGTCGCCAGCACGTCGATCACCACACGACGATCGATCATGCGGTCCCGCATTGCACGAGTCGGGAGCTTTACAAGGGGATCCTGGCCGGTCAGTCCCGCGCGGTCTTTCATGGACGAATCCAGGTTCGGCCCCACGCACAGAAGACGAGCGCTTCACAGACGAATCGCAACTTGGTGATCTCGCCCGACGCACGGGTCAACACCAAGCCACAACTCGAGATTCTCAACAACGACGTACGCTGCACGCACGGCGCCACGATCGGCCAGATCGAAGAGGAGGCGCTCTTCTACCTGCAATCGCGCGGCATCGGGCCCGAAGAAGCTCGCGCGCTCCTCTGCTATGCGTTCGCGAGCGAGGTAGCCGAGCGGATCCCGGATCAGGCCACTCGGGACTGGCTGCGAGATTACGTCGACCGCTGGATCCGGGAGCCCGGGCCATGAGTACGGCTGGCATCGATTCCCGACGCAGCGCCGTCTGGTGGCAGCGGATCCGCAAGGACTTCCCGATCCTGGATCGGCGGATCCACGGCAAGCCGCTGACCTACCTCGATAGCGCGTCGACCTCTCAGAAGCCCCGTTGCGTGCTCGAGACACTTCAACGTTACTACGAACGGTCCAACGCGAACGTCCATCGCGCGATCCACCTGCTCGCAGAAGAGGCCACCTTCGAATACGAAAAGGCGCGCGGGAAGGTCAAACGACTGCTCGGCGCCGACGACCCGCGCGAAATCGTGTTCACGAGTGGTACCACCGCGGCGATCAATCTGGTGGCACAGAGCTACGTCCGGCCCATGCTGCAGGAAGGAGACGAGATCCTGATCACGCACATGGAGCACCACTCGAACATCGTCCCCTGGCAGATGGTCTGCGAGCAGACCGGGGCGCGGCTCCGGGTGGCTCCCATAGACGACCGCGGCGTGCTCGACCTTGACGAGTTCCAGCGCCTGCTCGGACCGCGCACGCGCTTCGCTTCCTTCACGCACGTCTCGAACGTGCTCGGGACCGTCAACCCGGTTCGAGAAATGACCGACCTCGCCCACCGCAACGAGGTGCGCGTGCTGATCGATGGAGCACAGGCGGTTCAGCACGGGGCCGTCGACCTCGCCGAGATCGGGGCAGATTTTTACGCCTTCTCGGGCCACAAGCTCTACGGCCCCACCGGCATCGGGGCCCTGTATGCGCGCGGCGATCTCCTCCACCAGATGCCCCCCTGGCAGGGCGGCGGAGAGATGATCGAATCGGTCAGCTTTGAGAAGACCGTCTACCACGCTCCACCACACAAGTTCGAAGCCGGAACCCCGAACATCGCCGGAGCGATCGGGCTCGGGGCCGCGATCGATTACCTGCTCGAACTCGGGCTCGCGGACGTCGCGCGGCACGAAGCAGAGGTGCTCGAGTACGGCATGCAGGTGCTGAGTGAGCTAGAGGGAGTCCGCCTGATCGGAACGGCCCCCGAGAAGGCGAGCGTGATTTCGTTCGCGATGGAGGCCGCGCACCCGCACGACGTGGCGACGATCCTGGATCGGGAAGGCGTCGCAGCCCGCGCCGGACATCACTGCGCGCAGCCTCTGATGGAGCGCTTCGGGCTTCCGGCTACGACCCGGGCCTCTCTCGCGGTATTCAACACGCGCGAAGACTTCGACCGGCTCGCCGGGGGACTTCGCAAAGTGAACGAGATCTTCGGCTGATGTCGGACCTTCGCGACCTGTATCAGGAGGTCATCCTCGACCACAACAAGCATCCGCGGAACTTCGGTGCGCTGGAACAGCCGACCTCCAGCGCGGAGGGCTACAACCCGATCTGCGGCGACCACTTCCGGGTATCCGTGGAACTCGACGGAGACACCCTGCGTGACGTGCGCTTCGAAGGGTCGGGCTGCGCCATCTCGACTGCCTCGGCATCGCTCATGACCGACGCGATCAAGGGCAAGACCCTCCGCGAGATCAAGACACTCCACTCGGACTTCCAGAAGCTCGTGACGGCCGAGCCGGGAGCAGAGCACGATCCCGCACGACTCGGGAAGCTGGTCGTGATGGGCGGCGTCTGCGAATACCCCATGCGGGTCAAGTGCGCGACGCTCGCGTGGCATACCCTGAAGGCGGCTGCGCGGGCCGAAACGAAGACCGTAACCACCGAGTGAGGCACGCATGAAGGCCCCCGACGAACTCAGGAACGAAGTGATCGAAGCACTGAAGACCGTCTTCGATCCCGAAATCCCCGTGAACATCTACGAACTCGGCCTCGTGTACGAGGTCGCGATCGACGAGGGCCGGAAGGTCCGAATCCGCATGACGCTCACCTCGCCCATGTGCCCGGTCGCCGAGAGCCTGCCGGG
Organism: Myxococcales bacterium; assembly: GCA_013215565.1. Taxonomy (GTDB): domain Bacteria; phylum Myxococcota_A; class UBA9160; order SZUA-336; family SZUA-336; genus JABSQV01. The sequence continues at coordinate 7,575 of JABSQV010000006.1, forward strand.
CGAGGTGGAGGCCAAGGCCGCCTCGGTCGCGGGCGTCGAGTCCGCCGAGATCGATCTCGTCTGGGAGCCCACCTGGGAGCCGAGCATGATGTCGCCGGCCGCCAAGCTCACGCTCGGCTTCTGAGCCCTTCGGCCGCGCGCGTCGACGCGATCGGGCTCAGCGATCCGGCAGCAGGCAGCTGTGGATCGACTCCTCGTTCGGAATCTCGCGGGCCAACACCTGGATCGCTCGCTCGGCCTCGCGCAACGCGAAGTCGTGGGTGTGCATCTTCTCGAGCGGCACCCGACCGGATTCGATCAGCCGGATCGCCTCGGCGTAACCGGTCCGCGTGACCCCGATGGCCCCACGGATCGTGATCTCCTTCAGCACGATCTTGTCGGAGATGAACTTCGGGATCTCCTTGAAGCCCTTGACGCCCGCGAGCACGACCGTCCCGCCCGGCTTCACGTAGTCGATCGACTCCGCGACCGGTTCCGTCGCGTAGGAAGAGACATCGACCACCACGTCCGCACCCCGGCCATCGGTCAGCTCGCGAATCCGCTGCTTCGGGTTCTCGTTCTGCACGTCGATGGTGTGGTCGGCTCCGAACTCCGACGCGAGATCGAGCTTGGCGCGGTCGCTCTCGAGCCCGGTGACGATGATCTTGCCGACCCCGACCTCGCGGCACGCGATGACGCTCGAGAGTCCGCGCTGACCGGGGCCCAGGATCACGACCGTGTCGCCGGGCTGCGTCTGCGGAATCTCGACCGCCCAGCGAAAACCCGCCCCGAGCGGGTTGAAGATCACGGCGATCTCGGGTGGGAGCGTCCGGTCCATCTTGTGTACGATCGCGCGCGGGTCGAGGTACATGTACTCGGCGTAGGCGCCCCACAGCCCCGGTTTCTGGTCGAGCGGCACGTAGGAATAGATCTGGCGCTGCCGGCAGAGGTGGTAGCGGCCGCTCAGGCACTCGTCGCAGTAGCGGCAGGGCAGCATGGTCTCGACCGCGACGCGGTCGCCTACGTCGACCCCCCAGCGCTGCGCTGCGCGATCCCCGATCTTCTCCACGATCCCGAGCGGCTCGTGCCCGGGAATCACCGGCATCGGCGTGCGCAGTACGCCCTCGTACTGCTCGTAGTCGCTGCCGCAGATTCCGCAGGCCTCGATCCGCAGCAGGCCCGAGTCCTCGTCGATCTCGGGGATCGGCAAGTCCCGGGCCTCGATCTCCCGGATGCCCGTCTGCACCATCGCGAGCGTGGTCTTCGGCACGGCGGGATTCTACGCGCTCGGCGCGGAGAGCAGACCCAGCAGCAGCAGGATCACGATCGGCAGCTTGGCGAGCACGCAGACTGCGACTGCGCGGCCCGTGGTCACGTCGAGCGCCTGCCTGACCGCGATCACCCAGGCGAAGATTCCGAGGATCAGGACCGCGAACACGAGCAGCGGCGCCAGCGGCCCGAGCGGGACGACCCCGAGGACGTAGAGCAGCTCGGGCGCGGAAGCGAAGCCCAGCGTCCGCAGCAGCTCCGGGAAATCCGAGCTGTGCTGCAGGATCTTGACACCCACCAGCCAGATCAGGCCCGTCCCGATCAGCCAGGCGATGAAGCCTCCGATCAGCGGCATGATCAGTGTGAAATCCCCCGAGACACCAAGGCCACGCGCGACCGCGGCCAGCGCCACCACCCCGGCGGCCTGACCGAGCGCGTCGGGCGTGTGCTCGACCTCCTCGTAGACGGTGGCGTCGAGGCGCAGCGCGCCGAGCAGACGCTCTCCGAAGGAACGACTCGGGACGGGTCCTTCTGAAAAATCCGGTCCGGTACTCATCAGTTCGGGTCTCCGAAGCCACTCTGCCGAAGCGCTTCACGAACCGGACCGTCCGATTCGAGGAGGCTGCAGAGGGCGCGGACGGCGGGTCGGTCCCGCCGCTGCGCCGGAATCACGAAATCATAGGACTCTTCGCGGAGCGGGCGAGAGTACAGACCGGCGGGCGCCGCGACCGACTCGATCGCGACCCCCCAGTCAGCCCGGCCCTGAGCCACCGCAGCGACCACCGCATGGTGTGAGCGAGGCTCCGACAGGTAACCCTCCGGGCGTCGCCCCGCGAGCAGCTCATCGATCAGGATTCGGGTCCCGCTTCCGCGGTTTCGGTTGACCATGCGGAGCGTCGGGTCGGCGAGCAGGGCCTCGGTCCCCCGGGTCTCCCGGGGATCCGTCACCAGCGCCTGCATCCGCAGGTAGCCCCGACAGAGTTCGAGACCCGGCTCGAGGAAAGGCGCGTTGTAGGCCCCCGTGGCCGGATCGAGCAGGTGAATCGGCGCGACGTCGCACTCGCCGCGGCTCGCGGCCGCGAGGCCGGCCTGGCTGCCCACGGCCAGCAGCTTGACCCGGAAGCCCTGCTGAGCGAGCGCGGCCGCGACCAGGTCGAGGCCCGTGCAGTGGCTGCCCACGATCACCAGGTCGGCCGGCTCGAGCCCGCGCCCGAGCAGCTGAACCTCGACCTCGGTCCCGGCCTCGACGATCTCCCGGTTCCGCTCGATCCGAATGAAGCCGTCCGCACGGCTGAAGCTCGTAACGCTCCCGCTGCCCTTCCCCATCGGGTAGGCAGAGAGTTCGCCATCGGATCCCGGGATCAGTCCCACCAGCAGGTACTCGAGCCGGCCGCGCTCCGAAGCGACCCGCACCGCGAGCCGGACCGCGCGGGTCTCGGCGCGCGCGCCCGAGCGGCCGCCGAGCGCGCGCAGTACGGGCGCGACCAGTTCGTGGAAGGTGAAAATCGCGGAGGTGGGGAAGCCCGGCAGGATCGCGACCGGGAGCCCCGCGTGCGCTGCAAGGCAGATCGGCTTGCCGGGCTTGAGCGCCACCCCGTGGACCAGAATCCCCGGGTCGAGCGACTCCACGACGCGGTAGCAGAGATCCCCCTCCCCCTTCGAGGTTCCACCCGAGAACAGGACCAGGTCGGCTTCGTCGAGAGCGCGTTCGAGCGCGCGCCGCAGCGCCCGCTCGTCGTCCCGAAACGCACCCATGAAGCGCGGCTCGGCACCGAGCTCCCGCACCGCATCGCACAGGATCCGACCATTCGAGTCGTAGACCAGACCCGGCCGCATCTGCGCACCGGGCGCAATGATCTCGTCCCCGGTCGATAGCACGGCCACGACCGGGCGCCGGACTACCGAGACGCGGTCCAACCCGATCGCGGCGAGCACGCCGGTTTCGCGCGAGCTGAGCAGCGCGCCCGCGAACAGCACCGTCTCGCCGCGGCCCATGTCCGTTCCGGCCCAGGCGACCGCGGCTCCGGGCACGCAGGCGCGTCGGATCTCGACTCCGGCGCCACTGTCCACGAGGTCGGTGTGTTCGACCGCGACGATCGCATCGGCACCGCGCGGCAGCATGCCCCCGGTCGCGATCGAGGTCGCAGTGCCGGGCCCGACTTCGAGCTTCGGTTCGACACCGGTCGGAATCGACTCGGGGTTGAGTCTCAGCCGTACCGGCCTCGCCTCCGTCGCCCCGAAGCTGTCCTCGGCTCGCAGCGCGAAGCCGTCGAGGTTGGAGCGGTCGAAGGAGGGCACGTCGACTCCGGCAGGCACGTCCTCGGCCAGCACCCGGCCCAGCGCGGCATCGATCGGAACGACCTCGGCAGCGAGCGCCACAAGCTCGAGCGCCGCGTGCCAGCGCAGCTCGGCCGCGTCGCGGTCGAGAATTTTCAGGAACTGCTCCTGCTTCACGACCCGGCCGTTCCCGGCGCCTCGTCCGGAAACTCTTCGTCGTAGAGCAGCACCTCGACCTCCGCGCCCTCGGGCATGCCCTCGAGTTCTCGCGGAACCAGGACGACGCCGCTCGCGCGAACCGTCGATGACAAAATCGACGCGCCCGCGGTCGCGATCGGCAGCACCCGGCCCGCCTCGATCCCGACGCGCACGTAGTCGGTCCTCCCCACGGCAGACGCGATCTTCCGGCCGAGCGGCAGGCGTACGCGCCGGTGGGGCCACGCCCGCGAACGTCCGCCCAGAGCCCGGAGCGTCGGGCCGGCGAAGAACTCGTAGGCGCAGAGGCAACTCACGGGATTGCCCGGAAGCAGGAACACGAAGCTTTCGCCGAGGCGCCCGATTCCGGACGGGCTCGATGGACGCATCGATACGCCGTGAAAGCACAGCGTGCCGAGTTCCCCGACCAGACGGGGCGCGTGGTCCTCGGCCCCGACCGAACTCCCGCCCGAGACCAGCAGCACATCGGCGGCGGAATGCTCGAACTCGGCCCGGATCCGGTCCGGATCGTCCGGCAGGATCTCGAAGGGCAGCAGCTCGCCGCCGTCGCGCTCCACGAGTGCCCGCAGCACGACGGAGTTCGAGTCGACGATCCGGCAGCCGCCGGGGCGCGACCCGACCGGAAGCAACTCGTTCCCGGTCACGAGCAGCTGAACGCGCGGGCGCCGAACGCACGCGACCGACGCGAGTCCCAGCGAAGCCAGGAGCCCTGCGTCCTGGGGACGCAGCCGACGTCCGGCCGCCAGTACCGCGTCTCCCTCGCGAATGTCCTCGCCGCGTGCCCCGACGTGCTTGCGCGGCGACACGGCCTCGGCCACCGAAACCGCGCCCCCGTTTTCGGAACAGTGCTCGGCCATCACCACCGCGTTGGCGCCGGCCGGGACCGGGGCCCCGGTCATGATCCGCACCGCCTGCCCCGCTGCGAGCGTACCGGGAAAGGGCCGGGCGGGATAGGCCTCGCCGATCAACTCGAGTTCGAGTGGAGCGTAGCTGGAAGCCCCGAAGGTATCCTCGCCGCGCACGGCGTAACCGTCCATGGCCGAGCGAGCAAAGTCCGGGACGTCGACCGGGGCGACGACGTCGCACGCGAGCACACGCCCCCGGCAGGCGAGCATTTCCACGTCCTCGGCAGCGAGCGCTGCGGCCGCGCCGCGAAGGTACGCGTCTACGTCCTCAACGTCCGCCCGGTCCGCGAAGCCTCGCATCCGGACGTCACGGACTGCCATCACCGACTCCGGAGACGCGCAGCTCGAGGTTGGCTCTCAGCCCGACGCCTTTGTCGAGAACAGCTCATCCGTGTCTGCCAGTCGCTGCTTGGCCGCCTGGATGATCTCGGGCTTCACGTCGAACACCACCTTTTGCGGCCCAATCGCGTCCTCGAGCATACACGCCGGAAGCACGTCATCGGCGTCTGTGAATCCGGCACGCCGGTTGAACTCCCATTCGTCCTGCAGACACTGCCAGCCCAGATCGGCAATCTGCTGGCGTGTGACCTCCTCGCCGTAGAAGTGGGAGTAGAAGGCCCGGATGTCGTCCAGCGTAGGCGTCACGAACTGGCAGAAGCCCGACGAGTCGCAGACCGCGTTCACAACCTGGGCCTTCTGAGAAGCGGCCGCAAATTCGCTCTCCTGCAGACCCGGGTTCACGATCAGTCCGGCCGTGTGGTCGGCTCCCATGGGGCTCGACGCATACGTCACGCCGGTGGCCTTCAGCGGACGCGGATCCCAGGCCGGGATCGCCTGTCCCTTGACCACGGGTACCCGGTGGTGGCCCGTGTGCTTGCCGACCGCCGCCGCGCCATTGCCCACGACCTTGCCGAGTTCGGTCCCGTCGGCGATCTGCCGGAGCAGGTCCTTGGCCCCTTCGGCGTCGCCGAACTCCATCTCGCCGGCATCCATGAGCACCGCGATCGCGGCCCCGGTCTCGATCGTATCGAGGCCCACCTCGTCGCAGAGGCGGTCGAGGTCGGCCACGTCTTCCCAGCTCTGGATCGCGCAGTTGGCACCGAGCAGGGTGATCGTCTCGAACTCCAGCGCCGAGGTCTTGTACTCGCCCTCCTTGTCGTGCACCACGTTCGAGCAGCGCACGATGCAGCCGGTCAGGCAGTTGTGCATCCCGCCGCCGCGCTCCTCGAAGCTCTCCTGGATTCGCTTTCCGTCCAGGTTCTCGACGTCGGGCGACTGGCCCTCGGTGCGGTTCTTGTACGGAAAGGTATGCAGCATGTTCGCGATCGGCACGACCGCGCTGGTCCCGTACTGGAAGGTCTGGTAGCCAGGGCCCTCGAGGTATTCGCGGCTGTAGGTCTTGACGAGCGCGCTGAACTCCTTGCGACGCGCGGGCGCACGTGCGGGCGAGCGTCCGGGCTCGACCGCCACGAACTTGAGTCCCTTGCTTCCCATCACGGCACCGGGACCTCCGCGTGCAGCGTGGCGTGCGGGATAGCGGTTGTCCTGATCAGTGCAGGCGACCGAGGCTCCCGTGAGCTGGAGCTCACCTGCCGGTCCGATCGAGATGAACGAAGCGTTCTTGTCGTAGCGCGTCGCGAGTTCCGCGCAGGTCGCATAGTTCCAGACGCCCTTCAGGTCGTCCGCCGGGACCAGCTTGACCTCGTCGGCCCGCACCTCGAGCCCGTAGCGGCGCTCCGGGTCGGAGGGCTGCCCGGTCACGATGATCGCGCGGTAGCCGAGCTTGTTGAGATGCTGGCCCGGGTTTCCACCGGAGTTGGCTTCCTTGATCCCACCGGTCAGCGGGCTCTTGGTCCCGACCGAAATCCGACCCGAGGTCGGGGCCGAGCTTCCGGCGAGCACGCCGGGCGCCAGGACCAGCACGTTGTCGGGCCCGAGCGGGTCGCAGGTCGGATCGCACTCCTCGAGCAGGATCCGGGCCGAGAGCCCACGGCCGCCTAGCAGCTTCCAGTCCGCCGGGAAATCCGTCAGTTCCACGCTCTGGTCCGTCATGTTGACCCGAATCAAACGATCGCCCATCTGGTGCCTCCTTTGGGGCAGCGGGCGGACCCGGGGCGACGTAGCCCGGAACCCCGCCGCAACCCTGCCGCGAGAGGTCGAGCTTACCACAGGGACCGGGCGCGAGAGCGGTTCCGGCGGCGCCGTTACCCGCCCGCAATCGGCGTAATCACGGCGACCTCGTCGTCGGGACCCACCTCGGTATCGAGTTCGGCGAGCGCGATCTGTTCGCCGTTCACAAACAGCTTGACGAAGCGGCGCAGCGCCCCGCTCGACTCGAAGATCTGTGCCTCGAAGCCCGGGAACTTGGCCTCGGCCGCGGCCAGGCAGGCGCGAACCGTGGTCCCGTCGACCGGGATTTCTCCCTGGCCCAGGGTCGGCCCCTGGAACGGAGGCGGCACCGTCACGATCGGCATCGCGGCCATTCTAGCGTTCCTCCAATCCGAGCGGCGGCCCGCCCTCGCCGGACAGCCCGCGGGGTTTTGACCCCGAGACGCTCCACGTCGGTTGACGCTCCCGGATGATCCGCATGAAACGGCTCGGCCGAAGCCTCGAGGCGAGCGGCATGCGCGAGCTGAAACCGGTGGGCACATCGGTTCCGGGACGCGAACCTGCCCCGCAGCGCGGACGGCATCAGATCCCAGGTCCGTGCGACGATCGTCCAGCGCGCCCTCACCCGGCTCTTTTCCGCCCGCGCGCTGCGCTTCGATCGGAGCGACCGACTCGACAGCTGCGGCAACACCGACTTCCCGAACGCGCTCGAACGCGCTCGAACGCATCGGGACGCGTCATCGACGCGATCCGCTGCGCGACCCGCGGCAGACTCCGACCGCTCGAGTCGCGGCGCTCGCGTTGTCGCTCGAACCCGTCGGAGCTAGGCTCCGGGCCCATGGAAGAGCAGCTCTTGTTCGTGATCGGTTCACCGCGCTCCGGCACGACGCTGCTCACGCGCATGCTCGGCGGTCATTCCAAGATTCTCGACGGCCCCGAGGCGCACCTGATCACACCGCTCGCGCACCTGGGCTACTTCGAGCGCGTACGCGAAGCGCCCTACGACCCGATCGTCGCTGAGCGCGGCGTACGAGAGTTCGTAAAACGGCTCCCGGGCGAGGACGAGGACTACATCGCCGCTTGCCGCGCATACAGCGACCACCTCTACCGCAGGATGCTCGACACGAAGCCGGGCAAGGAATTCCTGCTCGACAAGACCCCGGCCTACGCGCTAGTGCTCCCCTTCCTGGCCCGGCTCTATCCGCGTGCCCGCTACGTGGTTCTCACGCGAACACCGCTCGCGATCCTCGCGTCGGTCGCGAACTCCTTCTTCGATGGCGACTTCGAGGTGGCGAACCGGCACAACCCGATCCTGGACCGCTACGTGCCCGCAATCGCGCGCTTTCTGCGAGCGGCGCCGTGCCCTCTCGTCCACGTTCGCTACGAACAACTGGTGAGGGACCCGGATCGCGAACTCGGTGCGATCTTCGACTTCCTGGGCGTGGAAAGAGAACTCGGAGCCGTCGAATACGGCGCCCGGGAGGAGGGCCCGGAGACGGATCGCGCCCTGGGCGATCCGATTGGGATCGCACAACACAGCCGTCCCGTGACCGATTCCATCGAAAGCTGGGCGGGCGAAGTCGCCGCGGAGCCGGGGCGCCTCGCACTCTGCCGACGGGTTCTGGACGGACTCGAGGACGCGGACCTGGAGACCTGGGGCTACGACCGAGCCGAGATTCTGGCGAGTCTGGTGGGAGCCGAGGGGCGGGAACCCCGGCCACGCACCGCCCTTTCGCGCTACACGCTCGAGCGAAAGCTGCTGGTTCAGGCCCGGCGCTTGACGCGCGCCGGCCCGGTGCGCGGGCTGCTCGTCTCGCTCCGCCGCGGTATCGACATGCTGCTGCGCTGACGGTGCCTGAGCCACCCCCGCGCGAGCGCGAGGCGGTACGCGCGCTGTTGATTTCGCCCGAGCGCGAGATCCTGCTGATGCGCACCGCCCTGCCCACGCTGGACGACCGCACCGGCTGGATCACACCGGGCGGCGGGATCGCGCCGCGCGAAGACCCACTCTCGGGGCTCAGGCGCGAACTGCTGGAGGAGACGGGCCTCAGCGACCCCGAGATCGGGCCCGAGGTCTGGACCCGTCGCCACTCCTTTCGAGTCCGGGGACAGACCTGGAACCAGCACGAGCGCTTCTTCCTGGTCGCGTGCGAACGCTTCGAGCCCTCGATCGACGGGATGCAGGAACGCGAGCTGGAGTATTTCCAGACCTATCGCTGGTGGAGCATCGACGGCATCGAGAACTCCGGCGAACTCTTCGCGCCCAGACGGATGGGGCGCCTGCTCCGCGAACTGCTCCGCGACGGTCCCCCGCCCGCGCCGATCGACACCGGCGTCTGATCGTCCAGACCGCGTACGGGCGCGTCTATCCCTTGGGCGGCATGCGCAGGGCGCCGTCGAGGCGAATCACCTCGCCGTTCAGCATCGGGTTCTCGATGATGGCACGCACCAGCGCAGCATACTCGGGCGGCTGCCCCAGACGCTTGGGAAACGGAATGTTGGCAGCCAATAGCCCGCGTCTCTCGTCGGGCAAGCTGCCCAGCAGGGGCGTCTCGAAGAGTCCCGGCGCGATCGTCATGACGCGGATTCCCAGGTTTGCGAGGTCCCGCGCGATCGGAAGCGTCATGCCCGTGATCGCGCCCTTCGAGGCCGAGTAGGAGACCTGGCCGATCTGCCCGTCGTAGGCCGCGACCGATGCGGTGTTGATGATGACGCCGCGTTCGCCCCCGGGATTCGGGTGGTTCCGGCTCATGCGATCCGCCGCAAAGCGGATCGCGTTGAAGGTGCCGTAAACATTGACCTCGACGACCTTTTGAAACGGCGCGAGCGGGTGCGGTCCGTCCCGGGTCACGGTACGCTGCGCCCAGCCGATTCCGGCGCAGTTCACATCGATGTGCACGGCGCCGAACTCGGAAACCGCGCGGTCGACGGCCGCCTCGACCTGAGCCTCGTCGGTGACGTCACACGGCTGGAAGAGCGCGCGCTCGCCGAGCTCGGCCGCCACCTTTTCTCCCGATGATCGGGGCAGATCGAGAATGCAGACCCGGGCGCCGGCCGCGATCAGCTCGCGGGTGGTCGCCAGTCCCAGCCCCGAGGCCCCGCCCGTGACGACGGCACCCGCGTCTTGAAGTTCCATGTCGATCGCCTCAGTCGTTTTGGTCCAGATAGGTATTGCCCGATAGCGCCTGTTCGTAACGCCTCCGGAGCAGCGCCGAATCCTCGAGGGTGATCCGGCCCTGGAGCAGCGCAGCCTCCACCGCTTGCCGCACCCGCTCGACCAGCACCCGCCGATCGTACTGCACGTAGGAAAGTACGTCCTCCACGGTGTCCCCCTCCACGACGTGATCGATTCGGTAGCGCCCGTCGGGATCGACGTGGACGTGAACGGTATCCGTGTCGCCGAAGAGGTTGTGCAGGTCGCCGAGTGTCTCCTGATACGCGCCCACCAGGAACACCCCGATGTAGTAGGGCCGATCCCCCGGCTCGTGAAGCTCGAGACAGTTGCGGACGTCCGCCCGATCGATGAACCGATCCACTTTCCCATCGGAGTCACAGGTGAGGTCCGCGAGAATGGCGCGTTCCGTGGGACGCTCATCGAGCCGGTGGATGGGCATGATCGGAAACAGGTGCCGCACCGCCCATGTGTCGGGCAGCGACTGGAACACCGAAAAGTTTCCGTAGTAGGTATCGGCCAGAGCCCGCTCGAGTCCCTGAAGGTCTTCGGGCACGTAGTCCATGCCGCGGACGGCGTGAAGGATCGATCGGCAGCAACTCCAGAAGATTTCTTCGGTACGAGCACGGCCCCCGAGGTCGAGGTATCCGAGCCTGAATAGGCTCGTGGCCTCCTCCTGGAGCTGTACCGCGTCGTGGTAGGACTCGAGTGCGTTCTCCTGCGAAATCTGAGCGTAAACCTCGTGCAGTTCCGAAAGAACGCGATGGTCTGTCTCTTGCCGCGCGGGCACATCGGCCAGCCGGGCGACCCTTTCGACCCCGAGTACATCGAACACCAGTACGGAGTGGTGAGCCACGAGCGCCCTCCCGGCCTCGGTCACGATGTCGGGATGCGGGATCCCGCGCTCGTTGCAGGCCTCCTGAACCGCCGCGACCACGTCGTGCGCGTACTCCTGCGTGTTGTAGTTCATCGAGGAGTGCAGACTGGTCTGAGAACCATCGTAATCGACGCCCAGGCCACCTCCGACGTCGAAGATCCGGACCCGCGCACCGAGTTCGTGAAGGCCGACCAGGATCCGGCTGGCCTCGCCGAGGGCCTCCTTGTGAGACCGGATCGCCGTGATCTGCGAGCCGATGTGGAAGTGGAGCAACTCCAGGCAGTCGAGCATGTCGTCGGCCCGGAGGCGTTCGACCGCAGCCACGATCTCGGAGGCCGCCAACCCGAACTTGGAGCGGTTGCCCGACGAGTCGGCCCACCGGCCAGCGCCGCGGCTCGAGAGCTTCGCACGCACGCCGATGTGCGGGCGGATTCCGAGCTCGGTCGAGATCTTGATGATGCGGTCGAGTTCGTTCGGACGGTCGAGGACGATGATGGGGTAGCGGCCCAGCCGCTGCGCCAGCAGCACGGTCTCGATGTAACCCCGGTCCTTGTAGCCGTTGCAGATGATGGGGGCTTCGGGAGTATCGAGGTGGGCCAGCGCAATCAGCAGCTCGGGCTTGCTCCCCACTTCCAGTCCCAGGCCGTAGGGCCGGCCGAACTCGACCAACTCCTCCACCACGCGCCGTTGCTGATTGACCTTGACCGGATAGACCCCGCGATAGCGGCCCTGGTAGGCGTAGTCCTGGATCGCGCGTTCGAAGCAGCCCGCGAGTTCGCGCACCCGGCTCGCCAGAATCTCGGAGAAGCGGATCAGCAGCGGCGTGCGCAATCCCCTGCGGCGGATGTCCTGGACCAGGCCGTGCAGATCGAGCGCCGGCCCCCCATCCGCGTGCGGGTGCACCTGCACCTGCCCCTCGTCCCCGATCGAGAAGTACGGGCTGCCCCAGTGGCCGATGCCGTAGAGTTCGGTGCTATCGCGAACCGTCCAGTCTCTCATCGCGCGCGATTCTAGCGCCTCGCTCGGGTTCCAGCGTGACGAATTCTCCGCATTCCGCGCAGGGCCGGGTGAGCGGGAAACGCAGCGACCCCGAGGGCCAGTCGGGCTCCCCTCCACAGGCCGGGCAGGGGCCCTCCAGCCGCTCGACCCGCGAGCGCTCCCGGAGCCTCCGGATCCCCAGCAGCAGGGCCGCGAGCAGGAAAGCGGGCACGCTCGCGAGATGGAGCGCCGGGATCGGCAGCGTGAGCAGCGCCCCGCCCAGCAGCGGGAAGAAGATCCGGCCGGCGCGGACCAGTCGTTCGCGGCGGCCAAATTCGACCACCTGCGCAGCCAGCCTGCTGGGCTCCACGCCGTAGGCCGAGGCCACGATCGTGCGCGACGCAGGGCGCACCCGCGCGCGCTCGGGGTCGGCTCGATCCATCGCCCGCAGGCTAGCAGAGCGGCCGCGGCGCTGAGCTAGAATCCCGGCGTGAGCTTCCATCCGTACGCCATCGCCGTCATCGGAGGCGCGACCGCAGGCGCAGAAGCGGCCGGCATCTTCTCCGCGAACGGGATCCTGTCCGTGGTCTTCGAGCAGAACGCGAGGCCCTACGGCAAGATCGAAGACGGCCTCCCGCGCTGGCACACCAACCTGCGTCAGAAGGAGTATCGGGCGATCGACACCAAGCTAGAGAACGAAAACGTCGCGTTCGTGCCGCAGACCAAGATCGGCCGGGACCTGGAGCTCCGAGCGTTGACCGACGAGTGGGGCTTTCATGCGGTCGTGCTCGCGAACGGGGCCTGGAGCGATCGCCCGCTCCCGATCGAGGGTGCGGACGCGTTCGTCGGGCGCGGACTCATCTACCAGAACCCCTTCATCTACTGGTTCAATCACTTCCGCGAGCGCGACTACCAGGGAGAACGCTACGAACTCTTCGAGGGGATGGCCGTCATCGGCGGAGGGCTCGCCTCGATCGACGTCGTCAAGGCGATCCAACTGGAACTCACGCTCCGGGCCCTTCAGGAGCGCGGCATCGACCAGAATCTGGCTGAACTCGAGGTCAAGGGAATTCCGAAACAACTCGCGCAGCACGGTCTCAGCTGGCCGGATCTCGAGATCCGGAGCTGCACGCTCTTCTACCGCCGGCGGCCCGAGGACATGCCGCTGGTCGAGTTCCCCGAAGCCGCGAACGACAAGGTGCGAGAGAAGATCGCGAATGCCCGCCAACGTCTACTCAAGAAGGCACAGGAGAAGTACCTGTTCGAGGTCCAGCCGCTCTGCGCGCCGGTCGGCCTGATCGCAGAAGGCGACCAGCTCGTCGGACTTCGTTTCGCGCGCACCCGGGTCGAGAACGGGCGTGTCCAGATCGGAGACGAGACCTTCGAGGTCCGTGCTCCTGCCATCGTGAGTTCGATCGGGAGCGTTCCCGAGCCGCTCGCCGGAATCGCGCAGAAGGGTGAACTCTACGCATTCAAGGACCGGGAGCTCGGGCTTCTGGACGACTATCCGAGCTTGTTCAGCATGGGAAACGTCGTCACCGGCAAGGGCAACATCGTCGCATCGCGCAAGCACGCGCGCGCGGTGGGCAACCACATGATCGAGAAGTACCTGCGCCTCAGCGACGAGGTCAAAGAACTCGAACCGCTTTCGGAAGACGCTTCGCGAAAGCTGCTGGACCGGGTTCGAGCGCAACAGCGGCGGGTCGGCTTCTCGGGCGACTACCGCGCCTGGCTCGAGGCGGTCACACCGCCCGACCTGAGCTGAACGTGTCGAACCGACTCGCGGACGAGACCAGCGCATACCTTCGCCAGCACCGCGACAATCCCGTGGACTGGTATCCCTGGAGCCCCGAGCCCTGGGAACGGGCGCGCCGCGAACAGCGTCCGGTCCTGGTCTCGATCGGCTACGCCTCCTGCCACTGGTGCCACGTGATGGAACACGAATCCTTCGCGGATCTCGAGACCGCAGCGCTCATGAACCAGGAACTGGTCTCGATCAAGGTCGACCGCGAGGAGCGCCCCGACGTCGATCAGATCTACATGGAGTCGGTCGTCCGGCTCACGGGCTCCGGCGGCTGGCCCCTCAACGTCTTCTGCACCCCCGACGGGCGCCCCTTCTTCGGCGGCACCTACTTCCCGCCAGACCGCGCCCACGGGCGCCCTTCCTGGCGGGAACTCGTAACTCGGATCGCGCGCGTCTTCCGCGAGGACCCCGAACGGGTCGAGGCGAACGCATCCCAGATCCTCGAGGCGCTCACGGCGCGTCCCGGCCCGGAATCCGGCGCGACGGCCGGCGCTCAGGATCTCCACCAGCTCTGCGTCGCGCTGCTCAGAAGCGCGGACCGGGAACACGGCGGCTTCGGAGACGCCCCGAAGTTTCCCACGCCGACCAACCTGGATGCGCTGCTGCTCGCCCAGGAACTCGGCGTCGCGCCGGCCGGAACGCTCGATCAGGTGCTGCTGACGCTCCGGCGCATGGCGCGCGGCGGGATCTTCGACCAGCTCGGCGGCGGCTTTCACCGCTACAGCACCGATGCCCGCTGGGCCGTACCGCACTTCGAGAAGATGCTCTACGACCAGGGCCAGCTGCTCAGATGCTACGCGGAGACCTACCGGCAGACCCGGGATCCGGGGCTCGAGTGGCCTGTTGCAGAGACGATCGCCTGGCTCGAACGCGAATCCCTGGGAGATGACGGAGGCCCCTTCGCGAGTCTCGATGCCGACAGCGAAGGCCGGGAGGGAAGCTTCTACGTCTGGTCTCCGGACGAGATCGTAGCCGTGCTGGGAGAGCAGCGCGGGCGGGAATTCTGTCTCGCCTACGGGGTGACCCCCGGCGGGAATTTCGAGGGGACCGGCAAGAGCGTGCTTGCGCATGGGCTGGCCGGAGACCGCCCCCGTTTTGCCAGCGCGCGCGCCGAACTGCTCGAGGCGCGCGGCCGGCGCGTGCGCCCGGCCACCGACCGCAAGCGCATCACGGCCTGGACCGGCTACGCGATCGGGGGTCTCGCCACCGCGGGCGCCGTTTTCGAGAGACGCGACTGGATCGGGCTCGCAGAGCGTTCGGCCGACTTCGTGCTCGAGAAGCTCGCTGCGCCCGGGTCCGGACTGCTGCGCATCTACGACGGAAGCGCGGGCCGGGTTCCGGGCTTTCTCGACGACCACGCCGGAATGCTCGCGGGCCTGCTCGACCTCTACCGCGCAAGCGGGAAGGAACACTACGCGCAGGCCGCGATCCGGATCGCAGAGGCGATCCTGGAGCGCTTCTACACGACCGAAACCGGAGAACTCTTCTTCGCCCCGGCCGACAGCCAGGACCTTCCCCTGCGTCCCCGAAGCGACCCGGACGGCGCGACCCCGGCCTCGTCCGGTCTCGCGCTGCTCGGACTGGTTCGACTCGCTTCCCTGACGGGCCGCAGCGACTTTGCGAGCGTGGCCGCGGCCGGGCTCGCGCGGGAGGGCCCGGAAGCCACCCGACAGCCCGTGCGTTTTCCGACGCTGTTGCGTGCCGCGGCGCTCCACGAGACTTCACCGTCGTTGTGCTTGATCCTGGGCGACCCCGAATCCGAGCCAGCGCAGGCACTCGCGCAGCGCGCTCGGGCCCGGCTCGGCCCCGACGCCGCCGTGGTCGCGACGGGCCGCGACACGGCGCCCGGCTGGCTCGACCCGGCATGGCTGGAGGCCCGTGAACCCCTCGAGGGACGTCCTACTGCCTGGCTCTGCAGAGGCCAGAGCTGCTCGCTCCCGGCCACTGATCCGGGCAGACTCTTCGAGCTTCCGACCGCGTGAGCCGGGATCACTCCCGTGGTACACCGAAGCGACCTCGTCCAGCTCCAGGCCGGTATTCGAGCTTCCGCTCCGCCAGGCGCTCGGGCGCAATCTCCTCGGCAGGGGCATGCTCCGGCGAGCTCCAGACCCCAAGAAGCCGATCGTCTGAGCATTTCAGGCGACCGCCGCCAGCGGCAGCGCTCCGACGAGAAACAGGCCGCACACCGGCCGTATGGTATAAGGAAGCCGCCGTGGAGAGAACTGCCCCCAAGGAGCCATCGGCACGCTTCGACGCCGTAGAGATCCCGGTGGGAGAGGCCGGGAAGGTCTCAGCCGTCGTCGGGGTGCCCCAGTGGTGGCCTACGGGACGCCGCGTGGGCGTCGTCATCTCGCATGACGTCGGGGATTCGATGGACGGCGAGCTCGTCAAGGTGCTGCACCAACGTCTGGCCGAACGCGGCTACCTGTGCCTGCGCTTCAACTTTCCCTACGTCGAGGCCGGGAAGAAGCGGCCAGACCCGCTGCCGATGCTGGAGCGCAGCTACCGGGCGGCGCTGAAGCAACTGCTGCGCGGAGCCGAGGAGACGCCCGCCCACCTGGTTCTGATCGGCATCGGCCTCGGCGGCCGGGTCGCGAGCCAGGTCGTGGCACAGGGGGTCAAGGCGGACGGCCTGGTGCTGCTGAGCTTTCCGCTCCACCCGTCGGGCAAGCCCGGGCAGCAGAAGCCGGGTGCCGTGTACCGGATCATCTGTCCCATGCTCTTCGTGCAGGGAACGCGCGACCCGACCTGCAGGATCGAGCGCCTGCAGGAACTGCTGCGCAAGATCGGTGCTCCCACGAAGCTGCACGTGATCCAGGACGCCAACCACGCAATGGAACTCGTACGGGCGAGCCAGCGTACACCCGAGGAGATCCAGGCCGAGATCCTGGAGAGGGTCGACAGCTTCATCCACAGCGTCATCGAGTGATGGCGGCCGGTCGCCGTCTGCCTCGGAGCCGACTCCTCTGGGTTCTGGCCGCGGCCTTTGCGCTCTCGCTCGGCGATCTCCCGTGGCCGAGCGCGGGCCCGCCACTCGACTGGCAGACCGATCTGGACGCGGCGCTGGCCGACGCCCGCCGCAGCGCGCGCCCGGCGCTGATCAGCTTTCACGCAGACTGGTGCTCGATCTGCAAACGCCTCGACCGCCACAGCCTGCGCGCCCCCGAAATTGCAGCGGAGTTGGAACGCTTCGTGATCGTGCGCGTCGATGCGACGAAGCTCGATCCCGGAACCCAGGAACTCCTGACGCGCTTCGGCGTCACCGGGTTGCCCGCACTCGTCTTCATCGATCCGAACGGGCAGACGCTCCAGTGGCCACGTGCACGGGGCTTCATGCAGCGGGAGCCCCTGCTGGAGCTATTGCGTTCGGTGGGCTAGGCGGGCGGCGGCTCAGCGCTGCTGGCCTCCGCCGCCCCGCTCCGGCTACCCTGGGACCCCGGCGAGCTTTCGGCTGGAGGATAGTGTGGAAACGCAGGACGACCTCTACATCGAGCAGCTGCTCTGCGGCCCGATGCAGAATTTCGTGTATCTCGTCGGATCCAAGCGAACCCGCGAAGTCGCCCTGGTCGACCCCGCCTGGGCGATCGACCCGCTGCTCGAACGCATCGATGAGAAGGGGCTCACGCTCAAGGCCGTACTGGTCACCCACTACCACCCCGACCACTGCGGTGGCCACATGATGGGCCAGGAGATCGAGGGCGTGGCGGCGCTGCTCGAACGCAAGGGGGTCAAGATCTACATCAACAAGCACGAGGCCGACGGGCTCCGGAAGGTCACGGGCGTTTCCGAGTCGGACCTCGAACGGGTCGACTCCGAGGACGCGCTCACGCTCGGGGATGTCGAGATCCGCTTCCTGCACACGCCCGGCCATACGCCCGGCTCTCAGTGCTTCCTGGCGCGGAACGCGCTCGTCTCGGGTGACACGCTCTTCGTCCGCAGCTGCGGGCGCGTAGACCTGCCCGGATCGGATCCGGCCCAGCTCCACCAGAGTCTGCGGCAACTCGCCGGGCTGCCGGAACAGACGGTACTGTACCCGGGTCACCACTATTCCGAAGAGTCCCAGAGCACGATCGGGCAGGAACTGGCCACCAACCCGTATTTGCGCGTTCCGACTGAGGAAATGTGGCGCGAGCTGATGGGGTACTAGGCGCGGCCGGGCACGGCCCGGCCTCTGCGCCGCGCAGGCGCACCCGTTGAAGGCCGGGCCCCGGTGTCGTATGGTGCGGCCCGCGATGTCCCCCCGCCGGCGCGGCTGCGCCTAACTTCAACGGAGACCGCTGCACATGAAGATCCTCGTCTGCGTCAAACAGGTGCCCCACAAAGATGCCCGCCTGGAGATCAGTTCCGACGAGACCTGGATCCAGGACGAGAGCATCAAGTTTGAGATCAACGCCTACGATACCTACGCGCTCGAAGAGGCGCTCCGGATCAAGGACGCCGGCGAGGCCGAGGTCGTGATTCTGTCGATCGGACCGGATCGCGCGATTCAGGCGCTGCGCACGGCGCTCGGCATGGGAGCAGACCGGGCGATCCTGGTCTGGGACGACGCCCTCGCCGGTACCGATTCGCTCGGAATCGCCAAGGCGCTGGCGGCGGTCGCGAAGGCGGAACAGCCAGACCTGATCCTCACCGGACTGATGGCGGACGACACGAATTACTCGCTCACACCCCCGATGCTGGCGGAGCTGACCCAGCTGCCGCATGTCACAGCGGTGGTGAAGGAAACGCAGCAGAACGGCGACATCGTCGCGGAGCGTGAACTCGAGGGCGGGGCGCTCGAGGTCGTGAAGTTGCCACGCCCCTGCCTGCTCTCGATCCAGACGGGCATGAACGACGTCCGCTATGCCTCCCTCAAGGGGATCATGCAGGCGAAGAAGAAGCCCCTCGAAACCAAGAGCCTGGCCGATCTGGGACTGCAGGCGTCCGACGTCGCGCCCAAGGTCACACTCGAAAAGATCTTCCTGCCCCCGAGGGGAAAGGGCGCCGAGATCGTCGAGGGTTCGATCGACGAGATCGCGACCCAGGTTGTCACCAAGATCAAGGAACTCGGGCTCCTTTAGCCGGAGTTCGCAGCCCACACGGAACGGAATCGGAGAGGTTCAATGGCCAGGACACTCATCGTCGCGGAGATCCAGAATGGCGCCCTGCGCGAGGCGACCCTCGAACTCGTCGCGCTGGCAAGAAAGCTCGGAGGCGAACTCGTCTCGCTCGTGATCGGAAGCGAGGTCTCGGGCCAGGCCGAGACCCTGGCGAAGCAGGGTGGCGGCAAGGTTCTGCTCGCCGACTCGCCCAAGCTCGCGAACTACAACAGCGACGGTTGGGCAGACGCGATCCAGCGCGCCGTCAGCGCCGAAGCCCCCGACCTGGTCCTGATCTCGAACACGCCTTCGGGCTGGGACGTGGCTCCGAAGGTTGCGGCGGCGCTGGATGCCGGGATCATCACGGACGTGTTCGACATCGAGAACGAAGGCGACGAACTCGCCTTCACGCGTCGCCTGTTCAACGGCAAGTTTAACGGCCGCTTCCGGATCACCGGGTCTCCCCGGATCGCCACGATACAGCCGGGTGCGACCGCCGCCTACGAGGGCAGCGACGGCGGGAGCGTCGAGCCGCTCGAGATCGACAGCGCCCCGCCGCGTTCGGAGTTCCTGGAAATCCGGATGGCCGAGGCCGGCGGGCACGACCTGAGCAAGGCCGAGATCATCGTCTCGGGCGGTCGCGGACTCGCCAAGCCCGAGAACTTCGACGCAGTGCTCAAGCCCCTGGTAGACGCGCTCGGCGCCCAGATGGGAGCCTCGCGCCCGGTCGTCGACGCTGGCTGGCTTCCACACGAATACCAGGTCGGAAGCTCCGGACAGCTCGTCCAGCCCAAGCTCTACGTCGCAGTCGGAATCTCGGGCGCGATCCAGCACCTGGTCGGCATGAAGAGTTCCAACTACATCCTGGCGATCAACAAGGACCCCGACGCACCGATCTTCGAGATCGCGGATCTGGGCGTCGTCCAGGATCTGTTCGAGTTCGTACCCAAGCTCGCCGCGAAGGTAAAATCCGCCAAGGGAGGATGAGCGGCGCGGCCCGGCCGCGGGACCGGACCCCCGAACTACTCCGGAGCCGGTCCGGGGAATTGCTCGCGCAGGAGCCGCTTCAGGATCTTGCCCGACGGGTTGCGTGGGATCTCGTCCACGAACTCGACGGTTTTCGGCAGCTTGAAGCGCGCCAGCTTGCCGCTGCAGTACTCGAGGATCGCGGCCGGCTCGACCTCTTCCGAGCGGACCACCACGGCCACCGGCGACTCGCCCCAGCGCGCACTCGGCTGTCCGATCACGGCTGCGTCCGCCAGCTTCGGGTGCTGGAGCAGCACGTTCTCGATCTCGGCCGGGTAGACGTTCTCGCCGCCCGAAATGATCATGTCCTTGATGCGGTCCTGAATGTAGACGAAGCCTTCCTTGTCGATCGAAGCCAGGTCGCCCGAGTAGAGCCAGCCATCCCGGATCGTATCGGCCGTCTCCGCGGGGCGGTTCCAGTACTCCTTCATGATGTGCTTGCCCGCGATGATCACCTCTCCCATCTCGCCGGGCTCGCAGTCCTCGCCCTGGTCGTTTACGACCCGGACCGAGGTATGGAAGAAGGCCTTTCCGGTCGAACCGGCCTTGGCGATCGCCTGCTCGGGGCTGATCAGGCAGGCGGGCCCGCAGCTCTCGGTCAGGCCGTAGACCTGGTGAATCTCGATGCCGAGTTTCGCATAGGTCTCGATCAGCGAGACCGGCACCGGTGCCGCCCCACTCATGCACCATCGCAGCGTGGAGTAGTCACCCCGGTTCTGCTCGGGCACCTGCAGCATGAAGTTCAGCATGGCGGGAACCGCGAGCATGACCGTGACCCGCTCGCTCTCGATCGTCTTCCAGGTGAGAGCCGGATCGAAAGCCCGCATTACGCAGTTCGTGACTCCCCGGTGGACGTTCCCGGTGAGCGGAGTCAGCGCACCGACGTGGAACATCGGCAGCGCGACGATGTAGCGGTCGCGGTAACGCATGTCGGCCGTGGCGACCATCGTGTGACAGGCCCAGATCGCGGTCTCGTGCGTGTGGACGGCCCCCTTCGGGAGTCCCGTCGTGCCCGAGGTGTACATGATGTAGAGCTCGTCCTCGTCCTCGCCCTCGATCTCGGGCTCGTCCGTGGAGGCGGCGTCGGTGAGTTCCGAATAGGACTTCGAGAACTCACCCCGCGCCTCATCCTCTCCGACGTGGATCCACTTCGAAATGTCGGTGCCCTCGGCGCCGCGCCCGTGCAGATCGAGGACGGCGTCCGCGAATTCCTCGCCGTAGAGCAGCGCGGTCGCCCCGCTGTCTTTCAGGATGAACGCAAGTTCGTCCGGCACCAGCCGCCAGTTGAGCGGCACGTTGATGGCTCCGATCTTCGCGACGGCAAAGAAGGACTCGAAAAACTCGACCGAATTCATGAGCAAGAACGCGACGCGGTCCCCCTTCTTCACGCCGAGTTCCCGAAGCGCATTGGCCACACGGTTGGAGCGTTCGTTCAGCTCGGCGTAGCTGAACCTGCGACCCGTCTCCACCCCGACGTACCCCTCGAGTTCGGGCGAAAGGTGCGCCCGTTTGCTCAGGATCATGCCGACGTTGTTTCTCATGCTTCCTCTCCTAGAACGGCGCGATCGAGATCTTGCGCCGTACGGTCGATTCGAGCAGCTCCGCCCAGATTCCGTCTTCGAGACTCCGCGCAGCCTCCCCTTCGAGTTCCTCGACGTGCGCGTGAAGCCGAATCAGAACGCGCCTCAGCTCGTTGTTCTCTCTCTCCAGCGCAGAGATCCGAATGTTCGCGTCGGAGGGCTTCAAGCTGGCTTCGAGATCGCTGCGCAGTGCCGGCTTCCCCACCACGCCGAGCGCCTCGCGAAAGAGTGCGCGAATGGCCGCGTTCTCGTCGAAGCGCCGCTGCGCCCCACGGTCCCACTCCTCCGTGGCTGCAGTGAGCAACATCGCCGTGATCTGCGCCGTGCTCTGCGCGTAGCCATCCTGAAGCTTCGGCGCCAGGTCGAACATCAGCGTCTCCGACAGCAGCTGAAGCACGCGATCGACATCAGGTTTCACGAGAACCGCCCCAGCGTCTCGAGCGTCACCCGATCCTGTGCATTCGGCAGCCACCAGGCAGTGAAGGCCAGCACCGGATCCTTGCTCTTTGCGTCGGAAATTTCGCGGCCGCTCGAGATCCAGATCGCAGAGGCCTTCACGCTCGCGAAGAGTTCCCACCAGCGCAGGGCCGCGGGTTCCGCGCGGAGGCCGCTGGCCTCCTCCCAGATCGCGATCGCCCGCTCGCGCGACAGCAGACCGCCCACCCGGTCGTCTCGCGCCCAACACCAGATGCGGTTGATCGACCAGGCCAGGTCCTCCAGCGGATCGCCCAGATGCGTCATCTCCCAGTCGAGAATTCCGCGAATCTCGGCGTCGGCGGCCACCAGGAAATTCCCGGTGCGGTAGTCGCCGTGCACCACACAGAGCTTCGCGGCCGCGGCCGGCGGGTTCCGCCGCAGCCAGCGGATCGCGCCGCGCGCAATCGGCTGCGGGCACAACTCATCTTCGTCGATCACCTGCTCCCAGTGTCCGAGTTCCCGTTCCCAGCAGGACTCCGCGGCGGGCAACTGGCTGGTCGTGCAGAGCCCCAGGGCCACCGGGTCCGCAGCTGCGATCTCTCCGAGGATCCGCCACTTCTGCTCGCCAATCCGCTCGAGATGTTCGGCGTAGGGAGGCAAGAGCAGCGCGGCCGGGCTCGCCTCGCAGTTCTGAATTTCTTCCATCACGAAGAAGGGACGCTCGAGCCACTCCCCGCTCTCCTCGAGCCAGAGCGGCTCGGGAACGGGCACGCTGGTACCATAAAATGCCTGGTAGGCCCGATACTCGGTCGCGCGGTCGGTCTCGATCAGGCTGCCGGCCGGGTCGCGCCTCAGAATCAGGCGACGCTGCTGAGAGGAGCCGGCCTGCCGGAAGGTGACCCGGAGCCGGTAGGTTTCGCGCGAGGCACCACCGTGGATGCGCTCCAGTTCCTTGACCTCGACCTCGTCGGCGTCGGGAATGCACCGGCCGACGTAGCGCGCGATCCGCGCCGCGAGTTCCTCCATGCGCGCATTGTGTCACAAACGCCGCCTTGCACCGGTGCAGAACACGCGGCAGCACGCTTCGCGGCGACCAGCCCGCACGCCAGCATGTGCACGGCTCCGACTTCATTCAGGATCGCGCGCGCGATCCCGCGGAGTTGGTTCCGCTCCCGGCGAAAGCTGCTCCTGGATCTGTTCCAGGGTCAGCCCCCGCGTCTCGGGTGCAAACGCGAGCACCAGCAGACCCCCCACGACCGGACCGATCGCCACCACGGCGATCGCGTTCGGAATGCCGCCCAGCGGCACGATCAGGGCCCCGATCAGGACCGGCGTTACCACCTCGGTGATCCGCCCCAGCAGGTTGGTGGTCCAGCCGTAGCCCGTCGCCCGGATCTCGGTCGGAAAGAGCTCAGACGCGTACACATGCGTGGCCGTCATCGCCGCCCCGAACGAGAACACGGTGCCGATCATCCAAACGTACTGGCCGCTCAGGCTGGGCACGTGGTAGAGCTGATAGATAGAGAACGCCGCCAGAAAGTAGAAACCCGAACACGTCCACTTGCGCCCGAGCCGCTCGATCAGGTAGCCGGCGACGAAGTGACCGGCAACGCCGCCGCCGTAGCCCCAGAAGACGATGTCTCCGACCTGGAAGGCCGTGAGGCCCAGGTCCTCGCGCGCGAAGATCACCCAGTACACCACCGAGGGCGCCGTCACGAGGTGAACACAGTTCCAGAGCAGGGTCACGATCGCGGTTCGCCGCCGGTACCGGGGACCCCAGACCACGCGAAACGACCGGATACCGGCACGCAGGACCGAGGCGGCCCCGCCGGTCTCCTCGCCCTCCAGCTGGACCGCCTGGAAACGCCGGGTCTCCCGCATGCCC
This sequence comes from Myxococcales bacterium, assembly GCA_013215565.1. Taxonomy (GTDB): domain Bacteria; phylum Myxococcota_A; class UBA9160; order SZUA-336; family SZUA-336; genus JABSQV01. Next base: position 31,147 of record JABSQV010000006.1, read on the forward strand.
ATGCGCAGTCCGAACACGACCACGAGCGGGAACAGGCCGAGGAGGTAGAGCGCGCGCCAGTTCGCGCCGTCAGCCTCCAGTCCGACCAGCCCCTGGCCCGTCGCGACGATGCCTGCTGAAAAGTCGTGAAGCCAGTTTCCGGGGCTGCCCTCGGAGAGCAGCAGGTAGGGCTGTACCTTGGCGATCAGCATCACGCCCACGGTGGCCAGGCTCGTGAGGATCGCGATCGCCGCACCCCGCATGCGCGACGGAAATTCTTCGCCGATCATGATCACGGCAAGCGAATACTCCGCGGTCAGGAAGAGCCGCGCGGCGAACTGCAGCAGCGCAAACTGGTACTTGTCCGTGACGAACGCGGTCAGCCCGTTGGCGACCGTGAATCCGACGATCGTGATCAGCATCACCTGGCGGCGACCCAGGCGGTCGGCCGTGAGCAGAAACAGAAACGACCCCATCATGCCGAGCCGCGTGAAGCCGTTGATGAAGCCCCACTGCTCCAGATCAATGTCGAGGGTCGCCCGCGTTTCCGGCGCCGCGAAGCTCAGCATCCCGGAATCGAAGCCCTCGAAGAGCGTCGCGCTCGAGAGCAGCAGGAACAGGAACACCAGGTATCCGCTCATGCGATCGGCTTCGAGCGGATTCGGGCCGGCCTTTGCCACGGCCGGAGCATATCAGGAGGCACTGCTGACCCCGAGGCTTCGCTATCATCCCCGCAGCATGCAACGGTCCTTCTGGGTGGCAGCCGCGCTCTCGCTTTTGGCAGCGTGCGGCACGGAACCGCCGATCACGGATTGCAGCCCGGCGGCCGGGATCGAGCCGATCTGCGGTCTCAAGAATCCGGAAGATCTGGCACTCGCCCCGGGGCGTCAGTGGCTGATCGCGAGCCAGTACGTGGGCTCCGAGCCGAACGCGGACCACGGCTCGCTGATCGCGATCCAGCGCCCCGACGGTCCAGCCGTTCAGTTGTTCCCGCCGACCGGCAGGAGCGACTGGCTCAAGCGGGTCCGGCCCCAGTGGGGCTCTCCCGAGTGTTCGGGGCCGCCCCTGCGGGCCTTCGCGCCCCACGGCCTGGACCTGCGTATATCGAGCGGTGACACCGCGCTCATGCTGGTCGTCAATCACGGCGGCCGCGAAGCCGTCGAGATCTTCGAGTTGGCGGTCCCGGCAGTCAGGCCCCCGAGCTTGCACTGGCGCGGCTGCGTGCCGTTACCGCCGGGGACACTCGGGAACGACGTGGCACTCCTGCCCGACGGGGGCTTCGTGCTGACCCACATGTACGAGCCGGGCGGACCGCGCCAAACCTACTGGAATCTGCTCAAGGGATTCCTGGGAGCCGATACGGGCTACGTCCTCGAGTGGAAGCCCGAGCGGGGCTGGCGCAAGGTCCCGGGGACCGACGAGAGCTTCCCGAACGGAATCGTCGCGTCTCCCGACGGGAAATACATCTGGTTTGCTTCCTGGCTGGGGAACCGGCTGGTGCGCGTCCCTCTGGATGGATCCGAGGAGCCGATACACGTCGACGTGCCGCACCCGGACAACCTGACCTGGGCCGATGACGGCCGCATCCTGGTCGCGTCGCACAACTTCTCGATCTCGGACGCGATCGCGTGCGGCGAGGTGGAGCAAGGCACCTGCGGCGCGCCCTTCTCGATCATTGCCATCGACCCCGAGACCCTCGAGCGCGAGACGCTGGTCGACCAGCGGGGCGCACCGATGGGGGCGGGCACCGTCGGACTGCAGGTCGATTGGGACCTCTACATCGGGTCCTTCACGGGGGACCGGATCGGGCTGGTCCGCGACGTGTTTACGGTATCAGCGTCACCTTGATCGAGCCGCTCCGCTTGTCGTTCGCGGTCTCGAAGGCCTTTCCGAGTTCCTCGAGCGGGTACTGATGGGTCTGTAACAGGGCCAGTTCCTCGCGCAGCCGCGGAAGCAGCGATACCGCGGTCCCGAAGTCCGAACCACGCGGGCCCCGCGCGTACATGTTCGAGCCCAGCAGCGTCACTTCCTTCATCATCAGTGCGAGCGCGTTGATCTCCCGGTTGCCGCCAAACACGCCCACGACCACAATCCGGCCGCCTGCCTGGCAGCTGACCAGGGCCTGCTGAAGCGTGTCGGCCCGGCCTCCCACGGTCTCGAGCACCACATCGGGCGCGTGCTCCGCCGCCCAGGCGGGAAGTTCGCTCTCTTCGAGGACCTCGAGGCCGAAATGGCGGGCCGCTTCCCGCTGGTGCGCGTGCCGGGCCGTCACGGCAACCCGGTCGGCCCGGTCCCGGGCGAGGATTCCGGAGAGCAATCCGATCGTCCCCGCGCCGAGCACGAGCACGCGGCTCGAAGGCTCGAGCCGGGCCAGTTCGGTCGCGTGCACGCAGACCGCGAGGGGTTCCGCAAGCGACGCGACGACGGGGGGAAGCTCCGGGTCCACCCGAAACGCGGTGTAGGCCGGAACGTCGACGAAGTCCGCCAGGCCGCCGTGGGCGGCCAGCCCGAAGAGACGCAGTTCTGGGCAGCGGTTGTAGGTTCCGGCCGCGCAGAACGCGCAGCGCCCGCAACGCTGAAGCGGCTCGACCGCGTAGAGGCCGTCCTCGAGGCCAGGCGCAGCCTCGATCGGGTAGCCGACCATTTCGTGTCCGGGCGCCATCGCGGGAGGCGGAAAGTCGCGCCGGTAGAAGTGAAGATCGCTGCCACAGATGCCGCAGGCCGCGATCCGCAAGCGGATCCAGTCCCGAGGGAGCGGCCCCGGCTTCACCTCGGCGAGTCCGATCCCGCGCTCGCCCCAGTGCGCCCGACGCATCGCGCCCGCTCTCCCTCCCCGGCGCACCGGCCCGCGCGCCGCCTAGCGCTGATCGATCGGAACGTATGGGCGGTGCTTCGCGCCCATGTACAGCTGCCTCGGGCGGCCGATCGCGTTTCCGGGCTCCGAGTGGTACTCGACCCACTGAGCGATCCAGCCGGGCAGCCGGCCCATCGAGAACAGCGCCGTGAACAGATTCATCGGGATCGAGAGCGCCTCGAAAATAACGCCGGAGTAGAAGTCGACGTTGGGGAAGAGCTTGCGCTCGATGAAGTAGTCGTCTTCGAGCGCGATTCGCTCGAGATCTATCGCAATCTCGAGCAGCTTGCTCGTATGGCGCAGGCTCCGAAGCACCTCATGTGCGTGGCTCTTGATGATCAGCGCCCGCGGGTCGTGGTTCCTGTACACGCGATGGCCAAAGCCCATCAGACGGGAGGTGTCATCTCGGCTCTTGGCCCGATCTACGAACTGTCTCGCGCTCAGGCCCTCCTTTTCGATCGCCCAGAGCATGCGAATCACGTCCTGGTTGGCGCCCCCGTGCCGCGGACCCCAGAGTGCGTTGATCGCAGCCGAAATGCTCGCAAAGACATTCGCCCTGGAGCTTCCGACCAGCCGAACCGTGCTCGTCGAGCAGTTCTGGCCGTGATCGGCGTGCAGCATCAGCAGCAGATCGAGCGTCCTCTCGACGACAGGATCGACGTCGTACACCTCGCACGGCGTCGCGAACATCATGCGCATGAAGTTCCCGACGTAGGAAAGCCGGTTGTCTGGATAGAGGAAGGGCTGGCCCATCAGGTGTTTGTAGGAATAAGCCGTGATCGTCGGAAGCTTGGCGATGAGCCGCTCGGTGGAGAGCCGAACCTGGTCGTCGTCGATCGGGTCGAGATCCATCGGGTAGAAGGTCGAAAGCGCACTGACGATTGCCGAACAGACGGCCATCGCGTGCGCGGCCTTCGGAAAGCCGTCGTAGAGCCGCTTCAGATCCTCGTGGAGCATCGTGTGATAGCGGATCTCTTCGACCCAGCGCTCGAGTTCCGTCTTTCCCGGCAACTCGCCGTAGAGCAAGAGATAGGAGACTTCGAGAAAGGTGCTCTTCTCGGTCAGCTCCTCAATCGAATAGCCGCGGTGACGCAGGATGCCGCGTTCCCCATCGATGAAGGTGACGGCGCTCGCGCAGCTCCCCGTGTTCTTGAAGGCGGGATCGAGCGTGATCAATCCCGTCTGCTCGCGGAGCTTCCCGATGTCGATCGCGCGCTCCCCCTCGCTTCCCTCGAGAATGGGAAACTCGTAGGTCTTGCCGTCGACTTCTAGCTTTGCGAACTCCCCCATCGTCCCCTTCTTCTCCCAGGTCTGTCGCGCTGCTGCCGACACCGCAAGCGCCGGGTGCGGATACAAGCCGACCCGGGCACCCCCCGGTGGCGATCCGAGAAACCCGCCCGCGGGCGCAGCCGGCGACCCGCTCTCGCAGACTTCCAGTTTACCCGCTCTGGCGCCGCCGGGCCCGGTGCCGTCGCCGGCCGCCGGTTCGGCGTGCGGGTCCGAGCGCCTGAACCAGCTCGGCGGCGCACCGGAAGACCTCGAAGAATAGCGGAATTCTCCTTCTAAACCAATACCTTCCAGAGGTATCCCGCGAACTCTGCCGGGCCCGGAGCGAGCATTCCCCCGCCGACGCAGGCGCTCGGAGAAGCCGGGGACGCCGGGCGCGCGCCGGCCCCGGAGGGCTGAGACCGGCCTCGATCCGCAATCCCGGCTCCCGGACACGCACCGGAAACCCGGGGCTCGCGCAGACCGCGCCGGGGTGCGATTGCGCGCGGTGCCGGCAGGCAGCGGCCGGGTGGGCCCGGTACACTCGCGCGCGTGGACGACCCGGGCGGGCGCGCCAACTGGCTCGATTGGCTGATCACCCGGGTCGGGGCCGGGTTGTTCCGGCTCTACGGCCATACGCTGCGCTTCGAGGTCGAGGGCGAGGAGCGCGTCCGGCGCGCGCTCGACGCGGGGCGCCGAATCGTGATCGCGGGTTTGCACCAGCAGATCCTGCCCGGCGTCTGGTACTTCCGGCGCTACGCCCCGGTGATCATGATCAGTCAAAGCCGGGACGGCGAACGGATGCGGCGGGTCGCAGAGGACCTCGGCTGGCACGTGGTCAGTGGCTCGAGCTCCCGCGGCGGCGTGCGGGCACTGCTCGCGCAGGTGCGCGCGGTGCGCGACGGCGAGCTGGGTGGGCACGTGGTCGATGGACCACGAGGTCCGGCACGCGTGGTGAAGCCCGGCCTGCTCCTGCTCGCCCAGCGCGCGGGCGCTGCAATCGTCCCCGTCCTGATCTCGGCACGCTGGAGAATCGAGATCGGAAGCTGGGACCGAATGCAGATTCCGCTGCCGCTGAGCCGGATTCGGATCCGGCTTGCGGAGCCGATCGAGGTACCGCGCGACCTCCCCGAAGCAGAAGCCGAGGCGCTTCGCGCGCAGATCGAGGCCCTGTTCGAACGGGAGGCCCTGGATCTCGACCTTCGCACCCGTGGCCCGGCGGTCGCACACCCCGAACCGGATGCTTGATCGCTGCTAGCATTGGGTGGTCATGCTGACCGAGAACCCGACCGCCGCCCCGGATGACTCGGTACCAATCCCGAGCCTCCGGACAACGCCGCGCCCAGGCCGTGGCCCTCGCTGAACAGTGCCGACACCGGGTCACATCGCCGTGGTGGGCGCCTCCCTCGCCGGCCTCCGCGCGGTCGAGACGCTGCGCCGCCGCGGCTTCGACGGCCGGATCTCGGTGGTGGGCGCCGAGTCCGCGTTGCCCTACGACCGGCCGCCGCTCTCGAAGGAAATTCTGCAGGGCAAGTGGGAACCCGAGCGGACCCGGCTGCGGGACCCTGCGAGCTACGACGAACTCGAGGTGGACTGGCGGCTCGGGGTGCGCGCCACGGGACTCGACACCGCCACGCGGGAACTCGAACTCGACGGCCGTGAACGGCTCGGTTTCGATCGCCTGCTGATCGCGACGGGGGCTTCGCCGCGCCGGCTGCCGGGGACGCCCGAACTCGACGGCATCCATACGCTGCGAACTCTCGACGACGCACTCGCGATCCGGGCCGCACTCGAGCGGGGGCCCCGCGTGGTCGTGGTTGGCGCCGGATTCATTGGAGCCGAGGTCGCGGCCAGCTGCCGGGAACGTGGCCTCGACGTGACGATGCTCGAAGCGCTCCCGGTTCCGCTGGGCCGCGCCATCGGAGCCAAGCTCGGCCGCTGGCTCGCAGACGCGCACCGCGACCGCGGGGTCGACCTGCGCTGCGGTGTCGGCGTCGCGGGCTTCGAAGGCGCGCGCCGGCTGGAGCGCGTGCGCCTCGACGACGACACACTGATCGAGGCGGACCTCGCCGTGGTCGGCATCGGGGTCGCGCCCGAGACCGACTGGCTACGCAGCTCGGGCATCGAACTCCGAGACGGCATCGTGTGCGACGCCACCTGCGCCACGAGCGTCCCCGGCATCGCGGCGGCGGGCGACGTCGCGCGCTGGCACAATCCACTCTTCTCGACCGAGATGCGCGTCGAGCACTGGACCAATGCGGCCGAACAGGGGGCCGCGGCCGGTCTGCGACTGCTCTGCGAGGACCACGAGGCCGCGCCGTTCGCGCCCGTGCCCTTCTTCTGGTCGGATCAGTACGAACTCAAACTCCAGATGGTGGGGCACGTCTCGGGTGAGGACGAGCTCCGGATCGTACAGGGATCTCCCGCGGAGGGGCGCTTCCTGGCCCTGTACGGCCGCGAGGGACGGTTCACGGGCGCCTTCGGCCTGAACCGCGCACGCCAGGTGATGCAGCAGCGAGTCCGAATCGCGGAGGGGATCTCGTTCGACGAAGCCATCGCGCAGGCTTCCTAGCCGGAAGCTCGCAGCAGGATCGCCTCGAGCGCCAGCACGTGTTCGTCCCGGGCCCCGATCGTGCGCAACGCGGAAGCGAGCCGCAGCACGTACTCGGAGTTCGGGCCGCTCGGTCCCGAAGCACCGCGCACCTGGGACGCGATCGCCTCGAGATCGGCGGGTCCCAGGTAGTTGGGATTGCTCGCAGTCGCGATGTAAACGAGGGCATCGGGCGCCGGATCTCCCGACTCCCGGCCGGGGAAGTGGAGGCTCGTGCGCAACTGCTCGTAGCCACCCTTTTCCCGGTGGTCGAGGACTTCGAGCACCGCAGCCAGTCGCTCGGCCGCCACCTCGTAGGCCATGCCCCAACACCGGGCCCCGGCCTCCGGGACCAGCGTCACCACGCGGCCCGGCCGACCGGGTACACCCCGGTGATCGGTCGAGCCCTGCCAGAAGCGGCGCGCCCAGCCTTCGATGTAGCCAGGCCGCTGCCGCAGGTGCGGAAAGGCGGGCCTCCACACCAGAGAGCCGTAGCCGAAGACCCAGAAATCCCGCCCGGGAGCCGCGTTCGCCAAAGCGTCCGCTAAAGTAGCCCGCATGCCTCAGGGTGTGGAGCCCGACTGGCTCTCGATTCTTCCAGCCGCAGTGACGATCGTGCTGGCCTTCGCCACGCGCCAGGTAATTCTGTCGCTGTTCGCCGGCATCGCCTGCGGCGGCCTGGTGCTGGCTTCGCGGACCGGGGACTGGGAGGACCTGAATCTCATCTCGCGCTTCCTGCTACCCGCAATCGGATCGGCTTCATTCGCCCAGATCCTGATCATCTATCTCTGGTGCCTGGGCGGGCTGGTCGGCATGTGGGGGGCGACGGGCGGCGCCCGGCACTTCGCCGAAACCGTGGGCGGGCGGATCGCGCGAGGTCCGCGCTCGAGCCTGCTGTTCGGCTGGCTGGTGGGCGTGCTCTTCCACCAGGGCGGCACCGTGAGTACCGTGCTCGCGGGCACCACCGTGAAGCCCGTGACCGACCGCTACCGCGTGAGCCACGAGGAGCTTTCCTACGTCGTGGACTCGACCGCATCGCCGGTCGCGACCCTGATCCCGTTCAACGCCTGGCCGCTCTACGTGTCGGGGCTGGTGATCGGCACGATCCCGCTGATCCAGACCGAGACCGAGGCCTACGCGTTCTTCATCAACTCGATTCCGTACAACTTCTACGCACAGCTCGCAGTGCTCTCAACGCTGCTCTTCGCACTGGGTTGGCTGCCCTGGATCGGCCGCCGGATGCAGCGCGCGCGGGAGCGCTCCCGTTCGACCGGCGCCCTGGATGCGCCTAACGCGGAACCGATGTGGGTGGTCGAAGCCGAGCCGGAACCGGCCCAGGTGGAAGCCGTCTACCGTCCGAGCCTGGCAGATTTCGTGATCCCGATCGGGGTGCTGCTCTCGATCGCAATCCTGCCCTACCTGGCCACCCAGAGTTTTCGCATCAACGAGGCCTTCCTCGCGGCGCTGCTCTCCGCAATGGTCGTCGCGCGGCTGCGCGGGATGCGGCTCCGACGGATCATGACGGCCTTCGTGCGGGGCTGTCAGAGCATGACGATCGGGGCGATCGTGCTCGCGCTCGCCGTGACCCTCAAGGAGGTCGCGACCGCCCTCGACACCGCCGGATTCGTCGTGAATCTCGTCGGGGCTGCGCTCCCCTACGCCGCGCTGCCCGCGATTCTCGCCCTGATCTGCATGACGATCGCGTTCTCGACCGGTACCAGCTGGGGCACCTACGCGGTCGTGTTCCCGATCGCGATGCCGCTCGCGTACGCGCTCAATCCGGATCCGGCCTACGTTTCCATCTGCTTCGGCACGGTGCTCGGCGGCGCGGTCTTCGGCGACCAGTGTTCGCCGATTTCGGACACGACCATTCTCTCGAGCATGTTCACCGGCTGTGACCTGATGGACCACGTGCGGACGCAGCTGCCTCTCGCGTGCGCGGCGGCCGTGCTCGGAATCGCGATCTCGACCCTGTTCGCGCTCGCGCTCGTCTAGCGAGTCCGGGGCCGCTCGTGCGAATAGGCAAGCTCGCCCCCCACCAGCACGTGCTCGACCCGCGAGCGGTACTCGAAGGGATCCCCATCGAAGAGCACGAGGTCGGCATCCTTGCCGGGTTCGAGCGAGCCGATCCGGTCCCCGACGCCGAGCACCCGGGCCGCGCGCGAGGTCAGCGCATCCAGCGCCTCGTCGAATCCGAAGCCGTTCGCGGCCGCGATCGCGGCTTCGAACAACACCACGCGCACCTTCGGAACGTAACTCTCGAAACCGGAGCGAAACAGCACCGGAACCCCGGCCGCCGCCAGGATGGCCGCATTTTCGAAGCTCGCGTTCATGGTCTCGAGCCGCCCGACGCGTTCCATGACCGGGCCGGCCAGCACCGGCACACCCGCACGCGCGATCCGGTCCGCGAGTAGATAGCCCTCGGTCGCGTCCGCGAGCTGAAGCTCGAGCCCGAACTCCTCGCCGAGACGGAGCGCAGTCTCCAGGTCGTCCTCGCGCCGGGCCACGAACAGCGCCGGGATCTCGCGGGTCAGCACGAGCGCGAACGCGTCGTTCGCAAGGCTCCGCTCGGGGGGTTGTGCGCCCTCACCGCCCCTTTTCGAGCCCGCGCGCGAGGCGGCCGAGCGCTTGCCCATGTACTCTCCGGCCTCGGTGAGCGCGCCGCGGATCAGTGCCGCGGTTCCCATCCGCGTGGTCGGCGCACGCCGTGCTTCCGCGTAGGTCGACTTGGGAGTCTCGCCCAGGTTGAAGACCAGCGCCGAGGGGAAACGCAGCTCGAACTCCGAGACGCCACTTCCGGGCGGTGCCCAGGTCTTGAAGACCCCTGCCTGGCCCGCGACCGGGTTCGCCTCTCCGGGACTGACCTGCACTGCGGTCACCCCGTGTGCGAGCAGCCACCTGAGCAGTGGCTCCTCGGGGTTGAAGCCGTCGATCACGCGCAACCCGGCCTGCAGCGGGCCGCTCTTCTCGTCGTGATCCTGATCGGCGGGTACGTTGTAGAGACCGCTCAGCCCGACCGTCGACTGCGCATCGATCAGGCCCGGCGTCACGACCTTCGCCCGGTAGACGAGCGCGTCGTCCGGGATCTCGACCTCGGCCGCGGGGCCGACCAGGGAGATCCGGCCGTCCCGCACGAGCACTACGCCGTTCGAGAGCGTGCCCTGCGGCCCCGAGGTGTAGAGCGTTTCTGCCTCGATCGCGATCGGCGGTTGCGCCACGGCCGAGCCGGGCAGCGCGAGCAGCACGAGTCCCGCCCCAAGCGCGCACGCCACGAACCTCACGGCACCACCCCGCGCGGATAGCGGTCCGAGACCTGGAAGCCCCCGGTCTGGTAGAGGCGCGCCTCGGGGTCGCTCCGATCGAACTGCTTCTCGCCGTCAATCCAGGTCTCGAGCACGTGCGTTCGGACCGCGAAGGGCTCGCCCGAGAGGACGACGAGGTCGGCGTCCTTGCCCGGCTCGAGGCTACCGAGGCGATCTGCGAGATCGAGCATCTCGGCTCCCGTGAGCGTCAGCGCACGCAGCGCCCCGGCCTCGCTCATCCCACCCCGAATCGCGAGACCTCCCGAACGCAGGAAGAGCCGCGAGTCGGTGATGTAGTCATCGGTGTGAAGCGCCACGCTCACGCCGGCGCGCTCCAGAATCGCCGGACCCCGGTAGTCGAGTTCGATCGCTTCGTGCTTGCCGCCCGGCGCGTCTAGCACGATGGCCGAGACCGGAACCCCGCGCCGCGCGAGCTCGTCCGCCAGCTTGTAGGCCTCGGTCCCGTGCTGGATCACGACGCGGTGGCCGAACTCCTGCTGGATCCGCAGCACGGTCCGGATGTCATCCGCACGGTGTGTGTGGTGATGCACGATCCGGCGGCCCTCGAGCACCTCGAGCATCGGCGCCAGGCCCAGGTCCACGGCCGGCCGGGATGTCTCGTCGCCGCGCGCGATCTGATCCAGGTAGCGTTCCTGCTTCGCCCGGTACTCGAGTGCGTCGACGAAGAGCTGGCGCTCCAGTTCGGCGATGGCCATCCGCGTCATGGGCGCCTTCTTGCGGGAGCCGTAGCTCCGCTTGGGATTCTCGCCGTTCGCCATCTTCATGCCGCCCGGCAGCGGGCGCCCCCCGGCGCCCTTGATCAGCATCTCGTCCACGCTCGAACCGCGGAGTTTCAGATACGCGGTCTGGCCCGAGACCACGTTTCCGGAGCCCGGCATGATGTTGGCCGTCGTCACCCCGCCCGCGACCGCCATGCGAATGGCGGGGTCTCCGGGCCAGATCCCGTCGATCGCCCGCATCTCGGGGGTCACCGGGTCGGTCGCCTCGGTGGTCCCGCGGTTCGCGGCCACCAGCGGCCGGCCCGAGAGCGCGATGTGCGAGTGGGTGTCGACCAGGCCCGGAATGATCACGCGCCCGCCAAGTTCGTGAACGCGGACGTCCTCCGGGAGTTCGACCTGGTCCCGCGGCCCAACCGCCAGGATGCGACCGTCGCGGATCAGAACCGCGCCGTCCGGGATCGGATCCGAACTCACCGGGTAGACGGTCGCCCCCACGAACGCCACGGCTTCGTCGGCGCGTGCCGGCGCGGGCTGGAGCGCGGGGCCGAAGCCCACGATCGCGGCAGCCGCCAGAATTGCGACGAGCGGCCTCGACATCGGCCCCCTCCCTCCGGGCGAGAGCATACTTGAACCCGGGTCCCCCACGCGCGTATGGTCGGCGCATGGCCGAGACCCGACCCGGACCGCTCGAAGGCCTGCGCGTCCTCGATCTCGCCGACGAGAAGGGCGAACTCTGCGGACGCCTGCTGGCCGACCTCGGCGCCGACGTGATGCGCGGCGAACCTCCCGAGGGCGCGACGTCCCGGCGGTTGCCTCCCTTCGAGCCCGGCGGCGGCCAGAGCCTCTACTTCGCGTTCCGAAACGCCAATAAGCGCGGGGTTACGCTCGACCTCGACGCGCCGGGGGGATCGGAGCGCCTGCGCGCGCTCGTCCGGGGCGTCGATGTGCTGATCGAGTCCTTCGCGCCCGGGCACCTAGAGGCCGCGGGCGCAGCCCCGGCCGCGCTGCTCGAAGAGGACCCAGGCCTCGTGCTCACCTCGATCACGGACTTCGGACAGACCGGCCCTCACCGCGACTACCTGGGCACCGACATGATCGGCTTTGCGTCAGGGGGCATGATGCACCGTGCGGGCGCGGCCCATCGGCCGCCCCTGGTCGCACCCGGTTCGCTCGCCTACGACGCGGCCGGGGTTACGGCCGCCTTCGCTACCCTGCTGGCCCACTATCAGCGGCTTCGCCACGGACGCGGGCAACACATCGACCTCTCGGTTCAGGAGGCGGTCGCGAACCTCGCGGACTGGTCGCTTCCGGGCTTCTCCCAGTCGGGTCAGGTGGGGGGACGCGCCGGGGCCGGGATCTATCCACTCTACCGCTGCGCGGATGGGTGGGTGCGCATCATCCTGCTCACCCCCCGCCACTGGCACGCGATGCTCGATTGGATGGGCGATCCCGAGGAGCTTCGCAATCCCGAGTACGAGCAGTTCATCCCGAGGCTCATGAACCGTGACAGCATCGACCCTGTGCTCGGCGCCTTCTTTCTCGACCAGAAGAAGGTGGACGCCGCGCGCGAAGCACAGAGGCGAGGGATCACGATCACGCCGCTGCTCGAGCCCGGCGAGGTGCTCGCAAACGAGCACACGACCGCGCGCAAGACCTTTCGGACCCTCGAAATCCTGCCCGGGGTCTCGGCCGAGATCGCCTCGGGTTTCCTCGAGGTGGACGGCGAACGCATGGGGCCCCGTTTGCGCGCTCCAGGGATCGGCGAGCACGACGACGAGATCCTGGGCCCAAGCGCCACCGCTCCCCAACGCAGCGTTCCGTCTCCTAAGGTCCGGGCCGATTTGCCAACCCCCTACCCGTTCGCGGGGCTCCGCGTGCTCGACTTCGGCGTGGGCGCGGTCGGTGTGGAGGTCGGGCGCCTGCTCGCCGAGTACGGAGCGGACGTGATCAAGATCGAGAGCCGCACGGCACCCGATTTCATCCGCGTGATCCTGGCGGGAGAGATGAACCCGGCCTTCGCCTCGTCGAGCCGCAGCAAGCGTAGCTTCGGGGTCAACTGCAAGACGGCAGAGGGTCTGCGGCTGGTTCGAAGCCTGGCGGAAGGCGCGGACGTCGTGATCGAGAACAACGGGGCGGGTGTGATGGACCGGCTCGGCCTCGGGCCCAAGACGCTTCACGAACTCAATCCGCGTATCGTCTACTTTTCGAGCCACCTCGCGGGGTCGCGCGGACCCTGGAAGAACTGGATCGGCTACGGTCCCAGTACGCATGCGCTGAGCGGACTCCAGTATCTCTGGAACCACCCCGACGATGCGGACGAGCCCGCGGGTTCGACCAACGTCCATCCCGACCACCTGGTCGGCCGCTTCGGGGCGCTCGGCGTCACTGCGGGTCTGATCGAGCGCGAGCGGACCGGCCGCGGGCTTCACGTGGAGGCCGCGCAGTTCGAAGCGATCATCGGACTGCTCGGAGACTGGTTGGCGCGCGAGAGCCTCGAGCCCGGCTCGCTTCGGCCGCTCGGAAATACGAGCGAACGCGGCGCGCCCTGGGGCGCCTTTCCGTGTGCGGGCGAAGACGAGTGGTGTGCGATCAACGTGCGCTCCGACGCGGAGTGGCAAGCGCTGCGCGAGGTCATGGGAGAGCCCAACTGGGCATGTGACGCCCGCTTCGACCGCGGGCCGGGCCGCATCGCGGAACGCGAGGAACTCGAGCAACATCTTGCAGAGTGGACGGTGGAGTACGAGCCGATCGCGTTGATGCACACGCTTCAGGCCGCGCGCATCCCGGCGGGCGTACTACAGCACCCCCGGCACCAGATGGAGGATCCGCACCTCGCCGAGCGGCGCTATCACCGCCCGATCGAACAGCCCCCGATCGGACGGCTCGTGCTCGAGGGACCGGCCTTCCGCGGCAGTGAACTCCCCGAGGAGATCATCGGCCCCGCGCCCGCCCTCGGCGAACACACGCGCGAGATCGCGGCCGAGTTGTTGGGCCTGAGCGAGGTCGAAATCGAAAAACGGATCGCCGACGGCGTACTCGAGGTCTCGATTGCCCCCGAGGAAACGTCCGCATGAGCGAACCCGTCCTCTCGGCCGACGGCCACATCGACCTCCCGGTCTGTCCGCCCGACCTGTTCACGAAGAACGCCTCAGCGGAACTGCGCGACCGAATGCCTCACGTGATCGAAGCCAAGGACGGCAAGTTCTGGGTGAATCACAAGGGGACGCGGCTCGGCCTTTACGGGGGAATGGGATCGGCCGGACGGCGTTACGAGCCAGGCCAGATCCACCGCGCCGACCGCATGGCGTCCACGGGGCTTTACGAAGACCAGGCGCGCGGGATCATGCGAACCGCGGATCCCGAACTGCGGATCCTGGACCAGGAACGCGACGGCGTCGAGGGAGAGGTGATCTACGGGATCCTGGGCGCCTCCCAGCGCGCCGAAGACGACGAAATCGCGGCCATGATGGTCCGAATCTACAACGACTTCGCCGCGGATTTCTGCCGCGCGCGGCCCGAGCGCTTCGCCATGATCGGCATCCTGCCGCAGGACTCACCAGAGGCCACGGCGAAGGAAGTCCAACGCTGCCGGACGCTCGGCCTGCGAGGTGTGGAGCTGCCGGTGACCGAAAAGATGAAGCCGCTCTGGCACCCGGACTGGGAACCCCTCTGGCGTGCCTCCGAGGAGACGGGGCTGCCCGTCCACATGCACACGATCGGGGGCCACGTCGACACGAGCTTCGTGAAGGGCCGCGAGCAGTACCTGCGCTGGCTCGCCTCGCACATTAGCTGCTTCCAGCTCAGCATGGCCACCCACGTGTCCTCGATCATCTTCAGCGGCGCGCTCGAACGCTACCCGGGCGTGCGTGTCGTGATCGGAGAGTCCGGGCTCGGTTGGATCCCCTACCTGCTCGAACGCATGGACTACGAGTGGGAGGACCAGTTCCAGAATCTCGACCTGCGCATGAAGCCGAGTGAGTACTGGCAACGCCAGATGTACGCGACTTTCCAACTGGACGAGGTCGGCCTGGAGTTGATCGACCGGCTCGGTCGCGACAACGTCATGTGGGGCTCGGACTTTCCGCACCCGGACGGGCTCTGGCCCGACTCGCACGAGTTCCTCGACAGCATGTTCGAGCCTCTTCCGAACGCGCTGCGGCGCAAGATCACATACGAGACCGCGGCCAAGCTCTACGACTTTCCGCGGACCGACGCCCCCTCCGCCTAAAGGCGGACGGGCGAAACGAGCGCAACATCGACCGCGGTCCGCCGCGGCGCCCCGTCAGCCAGTTGCGCCCAATCGACGAACCCGTCGGATGCCCAGGTACTGCAGCAACGCGAAAGAGAGTACGACGGCAGCAACCGCTACCGCGGCGATGTTTCCGGTTCCGCTCAGTACGCCCGCCATCACAACCGGGATCGTTCCGGCAACCCAGGCAAGGTCGCACCACACAATCGTCATGGCGACCGGCAAGAAAATCGTAGGTCGAGAGGCGAGCCAGCCGATGCTGGCGGCAAAGCCGAGCAGGCCAATGGCCGACGCCACAGCCGAGGACCCCAGTGCGAAGACCAGCCCCGAGAGAACAGAGAAGCCCGCGTTACCGGCGAGGCTCATGCGGAGGCGGCGCTGAGGATCCGAGTTGGGGGTCATCGGGAAGCTCCCTGCTGCCTAACGGATCTGCAGCCGACGGCGACGGGATCCGGAAAGTCCATCGCACCCGGAACGGCGCTGCTCAATACGGATGAGCGTGATCGCCTCCAAGTTGCAGGCCATCGGGCGCGGATGCTGTCGCGCAGCGCACCGGTAGGCCCCGGGCACGGCTGGAGTTTCTGGCCGCAGGCTGTGCAGGACCGCGGGACGGCTCGCGGTCGGCGGCATCCCGGCTAGAAGCGATCGGGCGAGAAGGGGGCGAGGTCAAGCGCGGACGGTCCGCCCGCGATGAGTTGCGCAACCAGCAGACCCGTGATCGGACCCTGGGAGATTCCGCTCATGCCGTGGCCGGTGGCGATCACCACACCTGGCAACGCGCGCGCTCGCCCGATCACGGGCAGGTCGTCGGGCGTGAGCGGCCGAAGCCCGCGCCAGGTCTCCACGCGTTCCAGTTCTTCGATGCCGCCCTCGGGCACGAGGCCCGGCAGGTAGTTGCACACCGCGCGCAGGATCGCGTCGACGCGGCGCTGCTGGATCGACAGATCCAGGCCGGCGAGTTCGAGCGTGCCCGCGAAGCGAAGCAGCGGGCCGAGCGGCGTGACCCCGACCTTGGCCTCGGAGAGCATCACGGGCACGTCTCCGACGCCGTCGGGCCGGCGCACCGTCACGCTGTACCCCTTCGCGGGTTGGACCGGGAGCCGCAGACCCAGTTGCCGGGCGAGCCCGGGCGACCAGGCCCCGCCCGCGAGCACGAGTTCGTCGCACGCGAATTCCCCGCGCGTCGCAATGACGCGCGAGCGGCTGCCACCGGGACGCTCGATCCGGAGCACTTCCGTCTGCGTTCGTACTTCGACGCCCAGCCTCGCGGCCTCGGCCGCGAGCGCGCACACGAACTCGGCCGGGCTCACGTGTGCATCGGCCGGGAAGTACACGCCGCCGGCCAGCCCGGGCGCGAGCGCGGGCTGGAAGTCGAGCAGCTCTTCGGGCCCAAGCCGGCGGCCTTCGCCGCCGAATTCTCGGAGCACCGCCAGTTCCGCGAGCGCAGTCTCGAGCGCGCGCCGGGTCCGACACGCCAGAATCAGACCGAGCTGGCGGTAGCCGACCTCGACACCCAGTTCCGGCACGAGCTTGGCGTAGAGTTCGTGGCTCGCCAGGCTCAGCTCGCGGTTGAGCGCGAAGGTCCGCCGGGCGCGGGCCTCGGTACTCGCGCGCAGGAACGCCAGCAGCCAGCGGGCGAGTTCGAGACTCGGGCGCGGTTTGACGTAGAGCGGACTCTCGCGGTCAAACAGCCAGCGCAGAGACTGGCGCAGTACGCCCGGCGCGGGCAGCGGAGTGCTGTGACTGGGGAAGATCCAGCCCGCGTTCCCGTAGGATGCGCCCGCGCAGAGTTCGCCCTGCTCGAGCAAGCTGACCCGGGCACCGCGGCGGGCCAGGAAGTACGCCGACGCGACCCCGACCACGCCGCCCCCGACCACGACCACGTCCCGCTCGCCGAGGCTGTTCTGCCCGTCGCTCATGCCGACCCCAGCATAGCCCGTCCGCACCGGGGCTCCGGCGTTGTACCATGCGCTCCGGAAGGGCTGGAAGCGATGGACAACAAGGACCTCTACGGAATTCTCGGAGTGGCGCGCGGCGCCTCCGAAGACGAGATCCGCAGCGCGTATCGAAAACTCGCGCGCCAGCACCACCCCGACGTCAACCCGAACGATCCGAAGGCCGAGGAACGTTTCAAGGAGGTCGCGTTCGCCAACGACATCCTGCAGGACCCCGAGAAGCGCCGCCGCTACGACGAGTTCGGGAGCGGCGGCCTGGCAGAGGGCTTCGATCCGGATCAGGCCCGCGCCTATTCCCGCTGGTCGCGGGGCGCGCAACGGAGTCCCTACCACGAATCGTTCACTTCGCAGATGGACCTCGACGACCTGCTCTCGGGTCTGTTCGGGGGGCGCGCCGGACCCGGCGCGCGCGGCCCGGCCCGCGGCCGCGACGCGTCGGGCGAGATCCCGGTCGACTTCCTCGACGCCGTGCTCGGCAACGAGGTCCGGGTCCAGTTCGAGGGCAAGGGCGCGCTGCGGATCCGGATTCCGCCCGGCACCGAGTCGGGAACCAAGATCCGGCTCGCGGGCCAGGGCGAACCGGGAGTGGACGGAGCGCCGCCCGGCGATCTCTACCTGACGCTGCGTGTCCGCCCGCACCCGTTTTTGACCCGTGAAGGACCGGACCTGTTCGTGGATCTGCCGGTCACGCTCCCGGAACTGGTACTCGGCGCCTCGGTGGAGGTCCCGACGCCTGACGGCCCGGTCCAGCTGAAGATCCCGCCGCGTTCGCCGAACGGCCGGAAGCTCCGCCTGCGCGGAAAGGGCGCGGCCCAGCCCGGGGGCGAGCGTGGGGACCTGTACCTGAAACTCGCCCTGGCGCTTCCCTCGGAACTCGACGATGAAGCGCGGGCGAAGCTCGAGGAGCTCGCGCGCGAAATCGAACCGCTCTACGCCGAGCAGAATCTTCGGGCTCATCTCGAGAACAGCTGATGACGACCTACTACACGCGCAGGCAGTTGATCGAGTTGCTCGAAGTCGACGAGGGATTCCTGGTCGCGCTCGAGCGCGAAGACGTGATCGAAGGCGACGCCCCGACCAGCTCCGAGGGAGAGTACTCGGAACGCATGCTGGAACGGACCCGCGTCGCCTACAACCTGATGCAGGAGCTCGAGGTGAACGTCCCGGGCGCGGCCATCATCGTCCGCATGCGTGAAGAAATGGCGGACCTGCGTCACCGGGTCGAGCAGCTACTGCGCGAGATCGAAAAGTCCCGCCGCGGCTGAAGGCTTCGCGATGCGTCAGGGCTCCGACTCCGGGTCCTCCGGGATCCAACCGAGTTCACGCAAGCTCCCCACGGCGGCCTCCTGCTCGTCGGTGTGCAGCGCAATCGCGGCTACGTCGCCCGCCTCGGGCGAGAGCCCGGCGTACATCGGAAAGGTGCGCGTCCCGCGCGTGATGCAGAGCAGCACGTAGCGTTCCCCGGCGCCCGCTGCCGTCTCCGACGCTTCGGCCGCAGGTTCGGGCTCGGGCGGTTCGAATCGGAAACGCTCGACCGTCATCTCTCCGTGGTGCGAGCGCACGTCCCAGCGCTCGACGTCGTGCGGCGAGTCGAAGAGCACGCGCGCATCGTCGTCGCGCAGCAACTCCGGCGTGATCCCCTCCTGGAAACTGGCAAGCGCGACGTAGCGCTCTGGAACCCCGAAGAGTTCGCGGGCGCGCCGCACGAAGACGCCGTTCAGAGCCTCGTTCGCCGTGAGCCCGACGACGCTCCCGACCGCCTCGAGTCGCGCGCGCTGCAGGGTGCGCTCATCGAGGGCATTGCCGAAGATCACCGGAAACTCCGCCTCTTCGGCGCGCCGGCTGCTCTGCGGGTTCGAGTCCAGAAACTGCACCGGCAGCTCCGCCCGGCGCAGTTCGCGGGCGAGCGCGAGCCCCAGACCCTGCGCGCCCAGGATCGCAATCCCGTTGCGTCGCGGCTGGCGCAGCCCGAGCAGGGACGCCACCGGCGCGGCCGTCAGGCCCGCGAGCAGGACGGTTCCCGCGATCGTGAGAAACACCAGCGCACGCAGTTCCGGACCGCCCGGAAGCGCGTGCGCTTCGAGCGCGTTGGCCGTCACCGAGGCGATCGCGGCCGCCACGATGCCGCGCGGCGCCAGCCACGCGATCAGCAAGCGCTCGCGCCGCGTCAGGGAGCTCCCGGCGGTCGAGAGCAGCACGCCCAGGGGACGCACCACGAGCACGAGCACCGCGACCACCCCCACCCCGGCCCACCCGAGCGTGCGCACGTCGGCGAGCCGGACGTCGGCCGCGAGCAGCACGAAGAGCAGCCCGATCAGGAGTACCGTCAGTTCCTCTTTGAACTCGCGCAACGCGCGGCTGACCGGGGTCCGGAAGTTCCCGACGACCACGCCGGCCAGCGTCGCGGCCAGGATCCCGCTCTGCTCCAGGATTTGCTCGCAGGCCTGGAACAGCAGCAACACGTAGGCGAGCGTCAGGATGTTGGTGTAGCCCTCGGGGATCAGCCCCCGGATTCGGAACAGGCCGACCAGTAGCAGGCCGCCGGCCGCCCCCATCGTGGCGCCGAGCCCGAGGCGCAGCAGGAAATCGGTCGCGCCGCTCGCGGCCGCTTCCGGCGACAACGCGAGTTCGAGCACCAGCACGGCCAGGATCGCGCCGACCGGGTCGATCAGCACGCCCTCGGCTTCCAGGATCGAGCTCACGCGGGGCCGCAGCCGCGACTCGCGCACCAGGGGTCCGATCACGGTCGGACCGGTCACCACCACCAGGCTCCCGAACAGGACCGCCTGCACCAGCGGCCAGTCGAGAATCCAACTCGCCGCCGCGGTCCCGCCAACCAGCGTCGAGAGCGCTCCGACCGTCACCAGACGCCGGAGCGGGGTCTGCGCCCGGCGCAGCCGGGAGATCTCGAGGTTGAGACCTCCCTCGAACAGGATGACCGCGACCGCGAGGTCCACGATCGAGCGCAACCCCTCTCCGAGCGCGCGCGGCTCGACCCAGCCCAGCAGATCGGGGCCCAGTGCCACTCCGAACCCGAGCAGCACCACGATGCCCGGCAGGCGCAGGTGTCGGGCAAGCGACTGCGCCAGCACCCCGGCGCCGAGCGCGACCACCCAGGTCAGAGCGGGATGTGTCCCCTCCACGCCCAGAGAGTAGGCTCTGACGCTCCCCCGGGCCCGGGTTCGGGCCCGCGCTTCCGAACGCGCCGGCTCAGGCCTTGCGCCGGAGCCAGTCGATCACGGTCTGGAGCGCCGGCTCGCGGCCGCGCTCGGCGGGGAGCCCGTAGTGATCGCCGTCGGCCCAGGCCCGTTCCAGGTCGGGGCTCGCAAGCGCCTCCGCGATCCGCTCCGTGTCGGAGGGGAAGATCCCGTTGTCTCCCGTGTACCCGAGCACCAGCGCCGGAAGCGTCATCCGCGCGCCCGTCTCGGGAATCTCGGCGCGCGAGGCCCGGCCGGACCAGGTCGAGAGCCAGGCCTCGGGGGTCAGTACGCGCGCGAAGCCCACCGCACCGTAGTTCGAGAGATCGGGCCGGCGCGTGAAGAGCGATCCGTAGTCGCGGGCCGAGGGATCGAGCGCGGGATCCGTGCAGCGCAGGTCGGCCTCGGTCCGGTAGATCACCAGGTACTCGGACGCGACGCCGCTCCGCCGGTCGGACGCGCCGCCCCCGGACGCGGCGCGGCGGCGCGCCTGGTTGCGGCGGTCGACCCGTTGCCGGGCGCGCGCGTCGATCCGGTCGATCCGGGCCAGCTGCGCGGCGCGGTAGCACGCCACGAACTCGGGCGCGTAGTGGCTGGGGTCCGGAGGCTCGGCGAAGCCGTTCGCGGGATCGAACATGTCGAGTGCCGAATCGCACGAGACCGGGTCGCTCTCGTCCACGACCGACGGGTCGATCGCGGTCTGCAAGAAGAAGCCTTCGCCTGGATGCGCCGCCAGGTAGACCATCTGATCGGCCCGCGGCAACTCGAAGCGATTCAGGTCGAAGGGATCGCCGGCGGGCGTATCCACGAGCCGTTCGCCCGCCGGCGCGAGCGCCTGGCTCAGGTAGAAGGTGTAGAGCGAGCCACCCCCCGAGTTCCCGAGCAACACGACGCGGTCGAAGCGTTCACGCATCGCCCCGACACCGGCCGCCACATCGAGCAGCAGCACCTCGTGCACGAGCGTCGCGTCGTTTCCGACCCAGCGGCTGTTCTGGCAGAAGACCGCGAAGCCGGCTTCGACGAGGGCCGGGACCACGTAGTGGTGGCTGAAGTTCGCGCGCGGGTGCATCACGCAGACGACGCTGTCCTCGCCCCCCCTGCGGTAGAGCCAGCCGTCGCAGAGCGCCCGGTCCTGGGTGGCCAGTTGGAAGGTCTCGCAGACGGTTCCGGCCGGGGGCTCGCGCTGCCAGCCGACGGTCAGGTAAGGGTTCTCGTACCGACCGATCCGGATGCGGGCCGCCATTCATCTCTCCTCGAGAAACGCGCAAGCGCGCGCCATGGACTCCCGCAGCGCGGGTGGCCTGAACCCGGGAAACGGCCGGGGCTGCGTNCGAGCTAGCTTTCCTGGCCTGCGAATGGAAGCAGCGCCAGGTGGCGGGCACGCTTGATGGCGCGCGCGAGCTTGCGCTGTTGCTTGGCGTTGTTGCCGGTGATCCGGCGCGGCAGGATCTTGCCCTCGGGCGTCAGGAAGGTACGCAGCAGGTTCGCGTCCTTGTAGTCGACGACCAGGTCCCGGTCCGTGACCAGTCGCGAAACCTTGCGGCCGCCGAAGCTCCGCTTCTTGGCCCGGGCGCGCCGCTTGGCGCGGGACGGGGGCTTGGCCCGGATGCCGCTGGTCGGCTCCCCCTCCGGGGCCGCCTCGCTGGCTGCCGCCTCCGGAGCTGCCGCCTCCGGAGCTGCCGCCTCCGGAGCTGCCGCCTCCGGAGCTGCCGCCTCGGGAGCTGCCGCCTCGGGAGCTGCGGTCTCGGCGGCTGCAGCCTCGGGAGCTGCGGCCTCGGGGCTCTGGGTCTTTGTCTCTGAGCCGTCTTCGGTCACCACGTCAGGCCTCCTTCTGCGGGCGAGACCATATCCGAGCGGCCTCGGGGTTTCCAGCCCCCAGTGCGCCCAGTTCGCGGGGCGGGCCCGCACCGACCCGCTCAGCTCGCGGCCAGCGGACCCCGGCTCGAGACCGGCATGAAGTCGGTGTTGGGGCTCTCGAACCCGAAGCGCTCGCGCGTGTGGTCCCGGGTGCCGCGCTCCGTGTAGTGGTAAACCATGGCGGCCCGCATGTCGCCCGAGCGATTGTCGGTGGAGCGGTGCATCAGGCGGCCGTGGAAGATCAGCAGGTCTCCGGGCTGGAGCAGCACCGGGACCTCGCCCGAGAAGTCCAGGTCGACGATTTCGACGTAGGCCTGATTGGCATGCTCGCGCCGGTCCCGGACCGCGGGGTGCACCGGCCCGGCGTGCGAGCCGGGCAGGACCCACAGCGGTCCGTTGTCGAGCCGGGCCTCGGTCACCGCGAGCCAGACCCCGGCCTGCGGTCCGCGGTCGAACGGAAAGTAGAACTCGTCCTGGTGCCAGGGCTGCCCGAGCGCACCGGGCCGCTTGAAGATGAACTGCGACAGGAAGCACTCGAGTTCAGAGTCGAGTAGATCCTCGATCAGTTCCACCAGGCCGGCTTCGGTACAGAACGCATGAAAGACCGATTCGTCCCGGTGTACGCGAAAGACCTTGGAGACCGCCTCCTCCGGGGTGGTCGCGCGCGCAACCAACGCCTGCTCCGGCACGATCAGCGCGGAGCCGAGTGTTCCGGCGCCGCCCGACTCACGCGAAATCTCGACGGCGCGCTCGAGCATCGAGGCGAGGACCGGCCTCCCCGCGTAGCGCTCGATCACGAAGAAGCCGTTCCGGTGCCACTCCCTCCGTTGCTCCGGGCTCGCCTTCACGACGCGAGAAGCCGAAATCTGCGCATCCCCCATCTTACAGCGCCACGCCACTCCCGGCGGCCCCGCGCGGGCGCGCTCCCGGTAGAATGGCGTGAGGCGGAGCGGGGATCCCGTTTGCGCCTGTGGGAGCGCTCGCAGATGCCACTCAGTGTCCTGACCCTCAACATCTGGAACGACGACGGACCCTGGTCGGAGCGCGCGAAACGGATCCGGAGTTGGATCGAACGACTCGACCCCGATCTGATCGGGCTGCAGGAGGTGCTGCGAGGTGACTCGGTCGATCAGCTCGCAATGCTGCTCGACGGCCTCGGGTACCACAGCGTGTACGCGCGGGCCCAGGATTTCTGGAAACACCCGGGCACCGGTTTTGGCAACGCGATCGCGTCGCGCTTTCCGATTGCGGATTCCGAGGAACTCCGGCTTCCCGAAAGCGGCGACGGCGAGCGGCGGATCGGACTCTTCGCGACGATCGACGCTCCCATCGGGCCGATCGAGCTAGCCTGCACCCACCTCAACTGGAAGCTTCATCACGGGGCCGTGCGCGAGCGGCAGGTCGCCACGCTCTGCGCGCAACTGATTGCGCGGCGTCCGCGCGGCGGCTTCCCGCCGATCCTGGTCGGCGACTTCAACGCAGATCCCGACTCGGCTGAGATCCGCTACGTCACGGGTCTGCAGTCGCTCGAAGGCCGCAGCATGTACCTGCGTGACAGCTTCGTGCACGCAGGTGACGGGAGCGACGGCAGCACCTGGTGCAACCGCAATCCCTACGCGCGGCCCGCGCTCGAGCCCGACCGCCGGATCGATTACATCTTCGTCGGCCCACCCAAGCGCGACGGCACCGGCCTCCCCGAGAGCTGCCGCGTCGTCTGCAACCAGCCCGACGGCGAGGTCTGGCCCTCCGACCACTTCGGACTGCTCGCAACACTCCGAACCGAGGCGCTGGCATAGGCCCCGGCTCAGCAGGCATACTGCCCCGCGCAAATGTCGCCGCCTGCCCTGCATCCCCTGAACCGCGCGTTCCACTGGGCCCCACCCCGCGGACCCTACCGCAGGCTGCGCTCGGAGCAGGCGAGTGGCTACGACAGCGACGGCTTCTTCCTGCTCGAAGACGCCTTCGACCCCGACACGATCCAGGAACTGCAGGCCGAGATCGACCCAATCGAGGCCCAGGTCGAAAAGTTTCTGTCCACGCGCGAAGACGGCAAGCTCTTCATCGCCCGCTCGGGCGAGATCACCTTCACCACGCACATGGTCACGCGCTCGGAGCGCTGCCGCGCGTTCTGCGCGGGTCCGGTGTTCCGGGATCTCGTGCACGACCTGGTCGGGCCCGACGTGCGCCTCTACTGGGACCAGGCCGTGTACAAGAAACCCGGAGCCCAGGACGAGTTCCCGTGGCACCAGGACAACGGCTACACCTTCATCGAACCCCAGCAGTACCTGACCTGCTGGGTGGCATTGACCGACACCGATGAGAAGAACGGCTGTCCCTGGGTGGTTCCGGGAATTCACCGGCGGGGGACCCTCGAGCACTGGATGACGGATCTCGGCTGGTGTTGCCTGGAAAAGCCCGAGGGCGCGGTCCCGGTTCCGGCGCGTGCCGGGAGCATCGTGGTGTTTTCGAGCCTGACCCCGCACCGAACGGGACCGAACCGGAGCGACGGCGTGCGAAAGTCCTACATCGTCCAGTTCGCGCCCGACGGCGCACAACTCCGGCGGTCCGAGGCCGCCGGCTACGAAAGCTGCGATGCGCCCGAGCGCCAGTTCCGGGTGCTCCAGAACGGCGCGCCGCCCGAGGCCTCGAACTAGCGCCCCCAGCAACGGGAGGAAGCCTGCATGAGTGATTTTCAAGAGATCCGGTATGAGGTCGAACGCGGGCGCGCCCGGGTCACGCTCGACCGACCCAAGAAGCTGAACGCACTCTCGAATCAGCTTTTGGAAGAACTGAACGAAGCACTCTGGCAGGCCGACGACGACCCCGAGGTCCACGCCGTGTGCATCCGGGGCTCGGGACGAGCCTTCAGTGCGGGCTACGACCTGACGCCGCGCCCGCGTCGCGAGCGCAGCGGGTCGGAGCCCGCGCCAAAGCGACGCCGCCGCGGCGCCACGAGCTTCGACGACGACACCTGGCAACTCGAGCGACAGCAACGGCTGCGCATGGTGCTGTTCGACATGCACAAGCCCGTGATCGCACAGGTGCACGGCTACTGTCTCGCGGGCGGCACCGACGTCGCGCTGCTCTGCGACATGATCATCGCGGCTGACGATGCGGTATTCGGGTTTCCGCCCGCGCGCGACCTCGGCTCGCTCCCGAACCAGATGTGGATCTACAACACCGGACCGCAGTGGGCCAAGCGGCTGCTGCTCACCGGCGACACGATCACGGGCGCCGAGGCGGCCCGGATCGGCCTGGTGCTGAAATCGGTTCCGGCCGACCTGCTCGAAGCCGAGGTCGAAGGACTGCTCGACCGGTTGGCCCTGATCGACAGCGATCTCCTCGCCGCGAACAAGCGGATCATCAACGTCGGGCTCGAACTGATGGGCGCGCGCACGCTGCAGCGACTCGCGGCCGAGAACGACGCGCGCGGCCACCTCGCCGCGAGCGCGCGAGAGTTCGTACGCACCTCGATGGAGAAGGGTCTCAAGAGCGCGCTCGAGGAGCGCGACGCAAAGTTCGGAGACGGACGCGCGCGGGTGGAGGGTCCCGAACTTCGGGACGCACAGGGGCGCCTGATCGATCCCTAGGCGCGGACGGCCTTGGCCCGGCTAGAAGAGCGGCGCGCCCCAGCGGTCCAGAAACGCCATCTTCTCCGGGGGACGGCGCGAGAGCGGACCGTGGCCGCGGCTCGCCGGAACCCCGACGGGTACGAACGCGCAGGTCGCCCAGGGTTCGGGAATCTCGAGCAACGCGCGCACCTCGGGCTCCTTCATGCAGAGCAGCGTCGTGAGCACGCAGCCGAGCCCCTCGCCGCGCGCGGCAAGCAGCAAGTTCTGGACCGCGGGATAGACCGAGCCCCCACCGACGACCGAGGGGCGCGGCTGTTCCGCATCCGTGATCGCCATGCGCTCGGGGTTGAAGCAGAACACGAAGATCACGGGCGAGCGATGCATGTGGTGGGCGAGGTGGGTGGCCGCCGCGAGCCCGCGCTCCTGGCTCGCGCGCGACTCGCCCTCGAGGCCATCGATCGCGCGTCGCGCGCTCTGCTCGTACGCATTCCAGGGGCCCAGATAGAGTTCTTGCAGCCCTTGCTTGAGTTCCGCGTCTCGCACCGCGATCACGCGCCAGGGCTGGTTGTTGGCCCCGGTCGGCGCCCAGGTCGCGGCCTCGACCAGGCGGCGCACGACCTCGTCGGGGATCTCGTCGGAGCGGTGACGGCGCACGGCCCGGCAACTGCTCATCGCTTCGTAGAGTCCGATCTCTCCCACGACTAGCTCAGCGCCTCGCGGTAGCGGCGGATTGCGTCGATGTGCGCCTCCGGCGTCTCGAGTCCGGCGTTCATGGTCGCGATCGCAAGGTGCGTTGCACCGAGCCGCTCCCAGGCCCCGGCGTGCTTGCGCCAGCGGTCGGGATCGCCGCCCCGAACCTGCGCCTGCGCCTGGATCCCAAAATCCTCGGGCTTGCGTCCGGCCTGCTCCATGCCGGCATGGAGCTTTTCGATCACCTGCTTCGACGCGTCGTTGGGACCCGCGAGCGGCATCCAGCCGTCCGCGATCCGGGCCGCACGGTCGATGACCGCTTCGGCCATGCCGCCGAGCCAGATCGGAATCGTCGCCTCGGGCCGTGGCTTGATGCCCGCCTTCGTCACGCGGTGCCAGCGGCCCTCGAAGCTCAGGCTGTCCTCGGCC